>CASDWJ010000001.1 GCA_949284695.1 uncultured Christensenella sp.
AAAGAGAACTGCACGAGAGGACGAAGGCGTACCGAAAGCAGGAAATCGAAAACGTCGTCTATGAGATTGAAATTGTATTCCGCTTCCCCTTTAGGGCCTTCGGAGTATACCATCATGTCGTCGTCGAGGATGCTGTGCATCTTTATATATCTGAAAGGAGCGTTTTGTTGCAGGCGGCGCAGGTCTTCTCTTATCCTTTCTTCAAGAAGCTCGTGCGCGCGGCTCACTCCGATAAAAGAGCGGCAATTGTGTCCGAGGAGGGGAGCGTTCTTATCGACCGATATACTGACCGCGTTCGATTCTGCAGCCGCGCCCGGAGCTGCGGTTATTCCGGACTGTAAGGAGTTTTCCTGGATAAAGTCGGAAATGTAGCTGCGAGTTATATGAGGGTCGCAGTTTATATAATTGACAGTCTGTTCCTGTCTTACGAAATTGAAAGGTTCCTGGTGGGAGCGTTTTCTCCAGTTGCTGGGAAGTTCTCCGTATTCCTCTTTGAAGGCCGAGACGAAAGCGCGGGTATTCGGAAAGCCGTTTTTTTCTGCAATGCTTTCTATGGATATGCCGGGAGAGATAAGGTCGTTGGCGGCGTGATAAAGCCTGGTGGTGCGTATATATCTGCTTACAGTGACCCCCATGCAGCTTTTAAAGAACTTTGAAAGGTAGGGGACGGTCAGATAAACTTCGCCCGCTATCGTTTCAAGGCTGAGATCTTCTGTATATCTGTCGTTGATTATGGAAAGAATACTGCTTAGACGATCCAGCTTGCGCGCTTCTTCGCTCCCCCTTCTTACGGTGTCGGTAGCGAACGAAGCATAAAGCTCGTATACCAGCCTGTAGCAAAGCGAAAGGTTGAGAACGTCTACGTATTGACCTCCCTGAAGGTTTACTCTGAGAAGGTCGGCAACGACGGATTTGAGAGTATTGAATTTTTCGGGGCTGTCGGCGCCGTTGCTGACGCAATCGAAATAAGCCTGTCTTACGTTTTCGGGAAGCCCGGGGAGAAGTTCGAGTTTGAGGTGCAGCGTGACCATGGTTGCGTCTTCGCTGTGAAGTTCGTGTATTCCGTTGGGGTTGATAAGCATCACGTCGCCTACTGAAAGATTATGGGTCTCGTCTGAAAGTTTGACTGTGACGTCTCCGTGTACGACGAAAACTATTTCGAGAGACTGGTGCCAGTGTCTGCCCACGTTTCCCAGACGGTTGATGGACAGGTTGAGCGGTACGTTCTTGGGGAAAGAGATGATTTCGTGGTTGAATTTCATGCATTATACCTCAAAAAATTAATTTTCCTTAGTTCAATATTAGTAAATTTTTAACTGCAAATCAATATTTTTTGTCGAAATTTAAAAATTTTACAAAAAATCAGTTAAAAAATTGCTTTACAGGGGTGCGATTATGACGTTTAAATTTAATTTAGCCTATGATATACTGAGCTTGCGAGGGAAGGGAATTATGGAAAAAACTCTATTTATTCAAACGGTCGGTCTGACCAAAAAATTCGGCGACGTAGTTGCCGTGGACAACGTCGATATGGACGTATTCAAGGGCGAAATTCGCGGACTGATAGGCGAAAACGGTTCGGGAAAGTCGACCATTTCCTCAATGATTAGCGGAATACACACCATCACTTCGGGAAAGATTTTGCTTGACGGCAAGGAGTTCAGACCGTCGGGCGCTCTCGACGCGCGCAATCATAAGATATCCATGATAGTCCAGGAGATGGGCACGATAGACGGTCTTACTGTTGCGGAAAATATTTTCCTCGGAGAAGAAGGAAAGTTCGGCAAGGCGGGATTCGTCAACCGCGCGAAGATGAACGCGGAGGCGGCGAAGGCGCTCGCCAAGATAGGACTTGAAAGGATAAGACCCGAGGACAGTATCAACGCATATTCTTTCGAGGACAGAAAGCTGGTCGAGATAGCGAGAGCAGTCTATTACGATCCTGAGCTTTTCATAGTAGACGAGACGACCACCGCGCTTTCTCAGGACGGCAGAGATATAATCCATTCTCTTATGCGCCAGATGAGAGACACTGGCAAGGCAGTGCTTTTTATATCCCACGATCTTCCCGAACTCATGGAGATATGCGACGCGCTGACCATACTGAGAGACGGAAAGCTGATCGCTACGATTGAAAGAAAAGATTTTGACGAGGACAAGATAAAGCAGACTATGGTCGGCAGAGTGATAGAAGGCAACTATTACAGAAGCGACTACGATTTCTCTTGCTCGAATGAAGTTATGCTCGAGGTAAAGGACGTTGAAGCGGGACTTCTGAAAGATCTTAACGTCACCGTACACGCCGGAGAGATAGTCGGCATAGGCGGTCTGTCGGGCGGAGGTATGCACGACGTGGGTAAGGTTATGTTCGGCATGCTTAAACTCAGAAAAGGGCAGGTCACCGCTTACGCTCCCGCGAAATACACGCTTAAGGAGAAAATGAAGAAATCCGTTTCGGCTCTGACCAAAAAGCCGTTTGACGTAGAAAAGCCCGTAGTGCCTTACGATATCCGTTCGATAAAAGACGCCCTCAGCGCGAATATCGGATATATCAGCAAGGACAGAGACAAGGAAACGCTTATACTGCAGGCGTCGATAAAGGACAACCTTACGCTGTCTGCGCTGGATGAGCTTGCGGTATGCGGAATAATCACGCCTTGGGCTGAGAAGAAATTCGCAAAGAAGCAGGTTGAAGGGCTGCGTATAAAATGTTCGTCTATGCGTCAGCCGGTAAAAGAACTCAGCGGCGGCAATAAGCAGAAGGTTTCCTTCGGCAAGTGGATAGGAAAGGACAGTAAGATACTCGTGTTCGACAGCCCGACCAGAGGCGTCGACGTAGGCGTAAAGACAACAATGTACCAGTTGCTTTACAGGCTCAAGAAGGAGGGCTACGCGATAGTGATAATATCCGAAGAACTCCCCGAACTTATAGGTATGAGCGACAGGATGCTGATAGTAAAGGACGGAGAGGTCACCAAGGAATTCACCCGTTCGCCAGAGCTTAAAGAAAGCGACGTGATAGGATATATGATTTAGGAGGACTTATGAAGACGGATAAGGAAAAGAAAGTTTTAGTCCCTGCGGAAGCGACCGTTGAAGAGACCTCCGCGGAATGCGTAGAGAAAAGGAAGTTTACGGGCGCAGACGTCTGGCAGTTCGCAAAGTCGCAGAAGAACTCTCTGATCAGATACGGCGCGTTCGTTCTCGTTCTTATCGTATTCGCGATAACGACGGGAGGAAAGCTGTTCTCTACGTACAACATGAAGAGCATAATAAGTCAGGTCACGCCTCTTCTTATAATGTCGGTAGGACTTATCTTCGTATTCGCTCACGGCGGCATGGATATCTCAGTCGGCGCGGTCGTGGGACTTTGTTCGTTGCTGTCGGTATACGTTTTAAACGACACGGGTTCGCTGTTTTTAGTACTTTTAACATGCATTGCGGTATCCGTTGCCTGCTATATCATAAACGGAGGATCGTCGATATTTTTCAAGATAATGAGCACGATATCCTCTCTCGCGATAATGTTCGCGGCGCGCGGCATAGTCACATACAACGTATCCCGCACAGAGGATACGATAAGATTTTCAGACAGTTCTCTCGTAAAGCTGTTTTCAGACAACTACGGATTTATGATAGCTTCGTGCGTGATAATCGTGCTTATTTGCAAAGTGCTGTTCGACTATACGAAGCTGGGCAAGCAGGCTAAGGCGACAGGCGACAATCCGCTGGGCGCGGCACAGAGCGGAGCCAACGTGAACCTTATTAAAATTCTGTGCTACGTAGTGGCGGGCGTATGCGTCGGAATAGCTTCTGTGTTCGCGATAGCACGTGTCGGCAGCGTTTCCGAGAATATGGGCAGCGGCAGAGAAATGGACGTTCTTATCGCGCTTATCCTGGGCGGCATGACACTGTCGGGCGGCACCAGATCCAAACTCAGTGCCGCTGTTATAGGAAGCATTACCTACGTGCTTCTGTCAAACGGACTTTCAATAAGCGGCGTACCTACCAATTATATTTCGCTGGTAAAGGGAATACTTTTCCTGCTGATAGTCGTGCTCACGCTCAGACAGAGCAGAAACATCAGGGAACTTCCCAGATAAAAAAGAACTTCTGCCGCAAGGCGGCAAACAAATAAAAAGGAGGAAAAACAATGAAAAAGAGGATCATCGGCATAATGCTCATAATAGTGCTCGTAGTATCGCTCGCGGTAACCGTTGCCGCCTGCAACAACTCAAATAAGACAAAGATCGGCGTTATGCTTTACAACTTCACAGATATTCAGGGTACCGAGATAAAGTCGTACTGCGAATATCTCGAAAAGAACTTTGACGTAGAATTCGTATACGAAGCCGTAGGCTCAAACGACGAAGCTCACATCAGCGGACTTCAGAACCTGCTCAGTCAGGGTTGTAACGCGGTGATAAGCGGTTACGACACTGCGCTCAGCAGAAGCATCGCGATGTGCGAAGACGCGGGCGCTTATTATGCTGTGCTTCTTGGAGAAGTGTCCAAATATGAATATCTCGAAGAGAACGGCTATCAGCCCACCCTCGTCGAAGGTATGGACAGCAAATATTTCCTGGGCGGCGTGACTCAGTTCGGCGGCGATCCCGAAACTGTCGGCGTAGCTTACGCTGAAGCGGCTTACGCAGCGGGACTCAAGAAGATAGGCGCTATCTCGTTCCCGACCTTCACGTTTAAGGACGGCGAGACCATCTACAATTCTTTCAAGACCAAGCTGGCTGAACTCGATCCGACCGCTAATGTATACGAGCTGCAGACCTTTATGTATACTCAGGAGCTTTGCGAAGCCGAAGTCACCAAACTTCTGACCAATCATCCCGACGTTGAAGCGGTACTCGGTCTTGGTAGCGGACTCGATTATATCTATCCCGCTCTGCAGAACGCAGGAAGCAACGCTAAACTTCTCGCTCTCGGTTACAACAACACGGTCGAAAGCCTGCTCTCTCAGGGTAAACTTCTTACCGCGGGAACAAACAACTATACTCAGTGCGTGGCGAGCGTGTTCGTCCGTATTTGGGACGCGCTCAACGGAAAGAGCTTCGCGGATCAGGGAGAGGACGATATCAACGGTATCGCAGGATATCCGATAATCACGTCTTCGGCTGACCTTGCGGATTTCAAGAGCTATATCATTCCTTCCGACAAGGCTAACGGCTCTATCACCGCAGAAGAACTCAAGAACGCTATGGTAACGTACAACGAAAACGCTACCTGGGCAGCTCTCAACGAACTCACCGGCAGAACGCTTGCCGAGATCAAAGAGGCAAGAGCGGCGTAATAAACCGCAAAACAATACGACCGACGGCGGCGGAAAACCGCCGTCGGATGAAGAGGCAAGAGGGTAAGGATTATGAAAACCAAACTGATAAAGACGGGCGTAGGATTTTTGAAATCTTTGATCTTCCCGGTCGGAATGTATCTTTTATTTCTGATAATCACGACGGCGTCGGGTAAGAGCGGATATTTTTCTTCGAACGCTTTCAACTACATTTTCGGTCAGAGCGTGCTTTCGACAGTGGTAGCGCTTGCGATCGCGATACCGCTCAGCGGCGGGAGATGGGATTTCGCGACAGGCACGATAGCGGTGCTCGGAGGCATCATAGGTACCAACCTCGGCATAGCCATGGGGCTAAACTCGATAGGGATCCTCGCGCTTATGATAATCGTCTGCGTGGCTCTCGCTGTGATAGAAGGTCTTTTGTATATCTTCACCAGAGTATCTACGATAATCGTATCCCTGGGCGTAGTAATGATCTACGAAGCGCTTACCAACGTGCTCTTCGACGGACAGGGCGCTCAGCTGTACACCCACCCCGATCTCATAGTAATAGCTCAGGCTCCGTGGAGCTATGTTATACTCGTCGTCGTAATGGCGCTCGTATATTTCTTCCTAGGACACACGAGATTCGGTTACGATACCCGTTCGCTCGGCTCCAACGCGAGACTCGCTATAAACAACGGCGTAAACGAAAAGAAAAACATATTGCTGACTTACGTTATGGTCGGCGCGCTTCTCGGCGTAGCGGCAATGCTCAACGCCGCGAAAGGAAACATTGCCCCTGCCAGCAACCTGAGTTCTACTTCGCTGATGTTCTCGTCGATGGGACCCGTGCTTATCGGACTTTTCCTTTCCAGATATTCAAATCTGCCCTTAGGCGTCTTTATGGGCGCGATAGGCATGACCTCTATGTCGTACGGCATGGTCGTGCTGGGCATAGACAGTTCGATTCAGACCATCGTGCTGGGCGTGATAATAGTGCTTATAATGGCGTACACCTCCAACAGCGATAAACTGAGCGGCGCAGTCGCGACTCTCAGAGCCCGCCTTTCGAAAAAGAAAACGGCGGAACAGCAATAAAAATTTAACTACTATGGACTACACGGTTTTTTCACGCAAGCCGTTCAACCTGAGCGGCAAGCAGACGGAAAAGATAAAAGAAATATACGCTTCTATGGATATCGATGACAAGATAGGACAGCTCTTCTTCGTCGTAGGGTACAGACAGGACGAAGAGTTTCTGAAAGAGGTGGCTTCCGGACTGCGCGTAGGCGGACTTATGTGCCGCAGTATGAGCGCAGAGCAGGTCACGGGCACCGTTTCGATATTGCAGAAAAACGCAAAGATACCTCTTCTTATCGCGGCTAACCTCGAGGCCGGCGCAAACGGCATAGTCAGCGAAGGCACTAAGGTCGCTTCTCAGATGGCGGTCGCGGCTACGGGAGATAAGAATAACGCCTACGAACTGGGAAGGATATGCGCCGAAGAGGGCGCGGCGGTAGGCGCGAATTACGCGTTTGCCCCCGTATGCGATATAGATCTCAATTTCCGCAATCCGATAACCAACACGAGGACTTACGGTGCGGATCCCGCGATAGTAGCAGATTGCGCGAGCGAATACGCAAGGGCGTGCAGAGAACGGGGAATGTGTTATTCGGTAAAGCATTTCCCGGGCGACGGCGTGGACGAAAGGGATCAGCATTTAGTGACTTCTGTCAACTCTCTTTCAGTCGGAGAGTGGGACAAGACCTACGGCGCGATCTACAAAAGACTGATAGACGAGGGCGCGCCGACGGTAATGGTCGGGCATATCGCGATGCCTGCCTACGAAAAGGTCCTTTGCCCCGATATAAAGGACGAAGACATATTGCCCGCGTCGCTTTCAAAGAATCTTTTAAACGGACTTCTGAGAGAAAAACTCGGGTTTAACGGACTGATTATCACGGACGCTACGACGATGGCGGGCTTCAACGTTGCAATGAGCCGCGACGAAGCGGTGCCTGGAGCGATAGCCGCGGGTTGCGATATGTTCCTGTTCACGAAAAACATGAAAGAAGACTTCGCGTTCATGAAAGCGGGAATAGAGCGCGGCGCGATAACTCCCGAAAGACTTGAAGAAGCTGTAATGAGAGTGCTTGCGCTCAAAGAGAGTATGGGGTTGTTCGATAAAAACAACGTTCCGGATCCCGCAACCGCTTTGAAGAAAATAGCCACTGAAAGGAACAAACAAAGCGCGCGTAAGATAGCGGACGAGTCGATGACTCTCGTGAAGTGCGAAAAAGGCGTACTGCCGATAGACAAGAAAAAGATAAAGAAGATAACCGTTTACGGCATAGAGGGCGGAGCGAACGCACTGGGATACGCACGCGAAAACGGACTTGTACCCGGGTTCTGCGAACTTCTCCGCGCCGAAGGATTCGAGGTTTCGGTATTCGAAACGGCGGGCGTTTACGAAGGATTGCAGTCGTCGTTCGAAAGCGTTAAGGAAAGCGCGGATATGATGATATACCTTTGCAATCTCGCTACGAAGTCCAATCAGACTACTGTCAGGATAGAGTGGATGAACCCGATGGGTATCAACGTGCCGATATACGTAAAGAGCATTCCTACCGTATTCGTATCGCTTGAGAACCCTTACCATCTGCTCGACGTGCCGAGGGTCAGGACTTATATAAATACGTATGGCGTCAACGATTCGACGCTCGGACTGCTGGTCGATAAACTTGTCGGGAAATCGAAGTTTAAAGGAAAGTCGCCCGTAGACGCGTTCTGCGGCAAGTGGGATGCAAAACTCAGCTGAGGAGGAAAAGATATGAAATTTTTTACAGTAAATATAGACGACAATGCACAGCTTGACGCATATATACCAGACGACGCCGAATACCCCAGAGAGGACTTGAAGCGTCCCGCGGCGGTGATATGCCCCGGCGGAGGTTACGCGTTCGTATCTAAGGACGAAGGAGAACCCGTGGCATTCGCTTTTCTCAAGGAGGGCTATGCGGCGTTCGTTCTCAGATATTCTACGGGCATAGAAAATCCGTTTCCGACTGCGCTGAGGCAACTGGCAAAATCTATAAAATACGTCCGCGACAATGCGGATGCGCTTAAAGTGATTAAGGATGACGTTACCGTCGCAGGCTTTTCGGCAGGCGGAAACCTTGCGCTTTCTTCTGCGGTGTATTGTGAGGATAAAGTTATGCTGGACGGCATAGGCAGTACTGAGGAAGTAAGACCCGACGCGATCGTGCTGGGTTATCCTGCCGTCACGCTGATGCCGGTAAAGCGCAAGGGTGAATGCAAGATAGATCCTGAACTCATGAAACGCTTCGCGGGTCCTACGATAAGACAGATATTGCTGGGCAAGACGGATTGCAACGAAGAAGAATACGCGTCTTTGAATCTGCTGAATAAATTGCATAAAAATATGCCGCCTGTGTTCGTATGGGGCACTTATGACGATCAGATAATTCCCGTAGAAGATCTTACGGGATTGGCTTCTGGTCTCAAAAAACTGGGCGTTTCGTGCGAATTGCATATGTTCGAAAAAGGCGGGCACGGTATGTCTTTGGGCACCGGTGTAGTGAAAAGCGAAGAAGAGATAAAAGGAAATCACGTTGCGAAATGGTTCAGGCTGGCGATACTATGGCTGGAAGAACGCAGGAGGAAATAACATGAAATACGACGGTATAATATTCGATCTCGACGGCGTTATATGTTCTACCGACGAATATCACTATCTCGCGTGGAAAAAACTTGCCGAAAAGTTGGGAATAAAAGATTTTACGAAAAAGGATAACGAAAGGCAGCGCGGCGTTTCGCGCATGGAAAGCTTAGAGGTCGTGCTCGAAAAGACGGACAAGAAATTTACGCAGGAAGAAAAAGTTGCGCTCGCGACCGAGAAAAACGAATATTATAAACAAATGCTCGCGCAGATGAGCAAAAAAGACCTCGCCGATGATGTGAAAGACACTCTTGACGCGATAAAGGCGAAGGGAATAAGGATAGCGATCGGTTCGTCGTCAAAGAACGCGAAATTTATATTGTCGAGAATAGGTCTTTTAGATTATTTCGACGCGATATCCGACGGAGACAATATAACCCGAACCAAACCCGATCCGCAGGTTTTCACCATGGCAGCGCAATTTCTCGGGTTGGATCCGTGTCGTTGCCTCGTCGTCGAGGACGCCGAAGCGGGCATAATGGCGGGTAAAACGGGAGGCTTCGATACCGCCGCTTTAGGCAGCGCGACGAAATGTCCTTACGCTACTTACAGACTTTCGACGTTTTCTGATCTGAAGGCAATAGTTTTATGACTCTTGCTTTCGGTACCCCCTTCCCGACAGCCGCGACATCGCGGCTGTCGCTTTTTATAGAGGACGCTATGAGATCTAAGTAAATATCATACCGAGCGTAAACGGAACGTCGTCAACAGGCGCTTTGAAAAAGCCGCTGTATGAACGGAAGAGAGATTACTTTTTCATTGCATATATATATGATATATTATCCTGTGTGATACATAGTCCCGACTGATTGCGCACGGGATGAGCCGATACGTTTTATAATTTTCATCGGCAGAGAAGAAGAACAAGAGCATTCTTGCGTCTGCCGTGCAACCGGAACTTTACTCATTGCTCTGATTTTGCAACAGAGAAATTAAGTGAAAATCGCGTTTTTAATACTCAAACGGGTATTTATTTATGTACAATTCGGCACAAATGTAAAATATGAATCGCTACTTTGTGCATAATGCTTGCCATTTTTTCTTTTTGTGTTATACTGTAATAGGTAAGTTGTCCTATGACGGCTTGCGTAGCATTGCCTGTTAAGGCAGGAGAAAAAAGGTCGGGGATTCCGACGGGATACGAGTATCTTTAAGGAGGATATTATGAAAAAAGTTGTATTGGCAATAATGGTCGTTGCGATCATCGGTACGATGTGCTTTGCGGCAATTTCGTGTAAAGATGATGTTTCGACCGCTGTCGACAGTGCGCCCATCAATATGAAAATGGATTGCAACTATTATGTCGGAACCGAAGGCACGGTAGATCTTTCCACCGCGCTTCCCGGCAGCGATTACGCGATTACCGCGACCAACGCTACCCTCAGCGGCAGCACGCTTACGGTAAACGGAGAGGGCGATTTCACTCTTACGTACAAGCCGACGGATAAAGATGCTGAAGGCATCAAGGACGGCGTCGTCACGCTTAAAATGCACGCCGTAAACGGTGTTAACGTTACCGATTGGGCGGGTCTTGTTTCTGCTATCGGAGAGGCAAAGGACGTTGTGATTCAGAAAGACCTCGTTTCCGAGGGCAAAGATACCGTTGAAATGATCGACAGCACGATCTACGGCAATATGAAAAACGTGCTCGTCAACTCCATCGTCGGAGGTACCGTAAAGAGCAGGGGCGGCAATGCTTTCAACGTGGCTGACGGCGCTAAGGCGGTTTTCAAGGACATCTATTTCTACGGTTATCAGTATGAAGAAGGCGCTGAGGTCATTCTCGAAACCTGCGAAGGTTACGGACAGATCGTCAACGGCATAAGCACCGACAACTCCAAGCGCACCGACATTACGATTTCTCACTGCGTATTCGAAAATTCGCAGAAGATGGTTTACCTCAAGGGCGCGGTTGACTGCGTTGTCGAGGGCACCGTTATGAGAAACGGCGCGGACGCGCTCCTCGCTGCGGAGACCTGCCAGTACGACGGCGTCAATCTGACGGTCAGAAATTCTGCGTTCGCCAACTCGGTCGTCTGCGGTATAATCCTCTGCGGTTGGACCGAAGTCGCCAACGAGAAAGGTTACTGCACGCTCAACCTCGAAGGTTTCGTCGATATCTACAACTGGAAGAGCAGAGACACCGCTAAGCTGATGCCCGCTACCGAGGGCTGGTACGTTGATCTGGTCAACGGCATCGTTCAGGATCAGCTCGGCAAAGAGGATTACAACCACTACTTCTCCACGGGAAGCGACGGCACGCAGTACGTGCATTTCGGCATAGTTATCATCGCTACGGGCAGCCTGTCCTCTAACAAAGCTGTCATCAACGGCGCTGAAAACGTAGGTCTCGTACTCAAGGAGATTCCGTTGCCCAAACTTGCGCAGAACATCGCAAAGACCTGTCTGCTCTACGGTATCGCTCCCGAGAACATCACGATCGAGCCGACCGCTAAGCTGACGGACAACGCAAATCTTGCTGACGAACTTCTGCACGGCAGACAGTAAAGCAAAACAAACGCAATCAAAGACGACCTTTCGGGGTCGTCTTTTTTCGTCTGAAAACGCAACGACGAGAGTTGCGCTACGGACCAAGAGCGTCAAGTCGGGATCCTCAGTATATCGGGTGAGGTGAGGGAGCGAACCGAAAGAGCGGTGTAAAAAGAAATAAAGGCATGCCGCAACGGACAAAACCGCGAGTCGGACGCGTCCCGGTGCACGGGAAAACGACTTTTACCGGGTGTACAAGAAAGAAGTGCGGAAAATACTGCTGAGAGACAAGCAGAAACGAGAGAGTAAAGTGCCGGTCGTCGCTAAGGAAGTTGTTTTATGCAAAGCGTTACCGAAAGATCGGCATTATTTATACTGTGGAGAGACTTTTACGCAAAACGGTGCGAATACGGAAAACAAAAGCCGCATAAAACGGCGATTTATTGTCCGATACCGTCGTGTGCGCGTGCGCGTAAAAAAAGATATTGTATTGTCAACGCGCAAAATCTTTGCTATAATATATTCGTGAGTGCGGGTTTGGTGCGGGGGTAATTCCCCTTTTTATACAAGGCGTGAGCGCCGAAGTTCTTCAAGGAGTTGAATATGGAGCAGGAAAAACAGGTTGTTGCCGAGGTTGCGGAGCGTAAAGAAGTCGAAATCACGCTGGAGTGCGGCGGCGCGGTCAGTTATTATCAGATTCAGAACGATACGAGTCCTATAAAGAGACTTTACGTCAAGAACACGAGCGGAGCGGATATCGAAAACCTGCAGGTCAGGATATCCTCTCAGCCCGACTTTTTATTGCCTTGTACGATAGAGCAGAGCGTGCTCCCGAGGCGTACGACGGCGAAATTCGAGACGACGGCAAAGCTGTCGCCGCTGTACATGGTCGCCGTAGACAACGACATCGAGGGTGAGATAACGGTAGAAGTTCTGATCGGCGACCGTGTGGCGGAAACGGCTACGGCAAAGGTCACGGTCACGGCGTTCGACAAGTGCAATTTCGGTACGAATCCCGAGGTGCTTGCGACGTTCGTCAGGCGTACGGCGCAGGTCAACACTCTGATCACTCAGGTCAACAACAAACTCAAGGACTGGAAACTCGCGCATTGCATAGGCTACAACGGCAACCGAAACGGCGTGAGGAATTATTTTGCGGCTTGTTACAGCACACTTGCCGACGAACATTTCGACGCGGCGGAGCCCAAAGCCGAAGACTGCGAAGTGGTGCAGTCGCACAAAGATCTGTTCGCGTCGAGGGTCGCGACTCCGCTCGAGCTGGCGCTCGTATACGCGTCGCTGATAGAAGCCAACGCGCAGAACGCGGTTATAGGAAGGTCGGGCGGCAAGTGGTACGTCGGCGTATTCCTCAGTGACGAATGTTCGCAGGACGCGGTGTCCGACGACGTGGACGTGCTCGTCAAGAAGTCGGAGAAAGGCGTCAACGAATTTACTATGATATGCATAAGCGATCTTTTCGACGGCGTATCTTTCGAGAAAGCGGAAAAGAACGCGGTCACGGCTTTGAGACGCGCTTACGGCGTGGATTTTGCCGTCGACATCAAACGCGCGCGTATAATGCACGTGTTCCCGCTCCCCGAAAGGGTGAGAGGACCCAAGGGATACGACCTCGTGCAGAGCGCGGATTATACCACGGGCGTTGCCCCGAGGCAGTTCAAAGAATACAAGGGCGAGATAGGCGGTCAGAAAGAGATCAACCGCGTGACGCAGTGGGAGCGCAGGCTTCTCGATATGGATATGCGCAACGCGCTGCTCAATTTCAAAGTATCGCGCACGGCGGTCAAACTTCTCGTGCCCTCTCTCGAGGATTTCGTCGGCGCGCTGACCGAGATCAGGAGTTTTACCGTGGACTGTCGTCCCGCAGAGGGGTTGCAGAATGCGGACAAGCTGGGCGAGGGGTTTGAAAGAAGCTCTTATCTGAAGCCGTTCGTGGATTATGTCTCATACGAATACAAGAACAAGAGATTTCTGACCGTATACGATCAGAAGAATCACGACGCGACCGTGCAGAGACTGATAAAGAAGGAAACTTCGATACAGGAGGAGACGGGCACGACCACGCTGTATATCGCGGCGGGCTTCCTGAAGTGGAGAGAAAACGAGAACGCCGAGGACAAATTCGCGCCCTTGTTGCTCTATCCCGTCACGCTGACCAAAAAAGGCGTAGCATCGCCCGTGTACACTGTGGACGTGAACACGGACGACGTCAGGCTCAACAGCACGCTTCTCGAATTTCTGTATCAGGAATTCAACCAGGACATCAGGGGACTTGCCGAAGTGCCTCTCGACACTCAGCAGAACATCCTTTCCGTCATCGCGCGTCTCAAAAAAGAGGTGGTGGGCAGAAAGGGCTGGGAGATATTCCCCAACGTCTTTATCGCAAGTCTTTCGTTTGCCAACTACCAGCTCTGGTACGACGTGAAATACAAGTCCGACCGCTTCAGGGAGCACCCGATCGTCAGGTCTCTCATCAACAACAAACTCGAGCTTCCCGAGGGCGCGTTCGATCTCTCGTCGAGAAGCAGCGACGAGGCTTATACCGCGGAGGAGAGAATGTATCTGCCCATATCGGCGGACTCGTCGCAGTACAGCGCGATATACGACAGCTTGTCCAAGAGTTTCGTATTGCACGGACCTCCGGGCACGGGCAAGTCACAGACGATCACCAATATCATCGCCAACAACATCGTGCGCGGGCGCAGAGTGCTGTTCGTAGCTGAGAAGATGGCGGCGCTTTCGGTCGTTCACAACAGACTCAGACAGATAGGTCTCGGAGACTTCTGCCTTGAGCTTCACAGCAACAAGACCAACAAGAACGCGGTGCTTTCGCAGATAGTAAAGACGATGTCTTTGCCTGAGCAGAAAGAGACGGCGGATATAGATGAAAAACTGCAGGAAATCAACACGTGCGTGGAAAAATTGCAGAAAGAACTCGACGCCATGCATCGCAGGAGATACCTCGGCGTGTCGCTCTATCAGGCGATAATGGGGTACTTTGAAAACAAGGATTCGAGAGACTGTCTGCACATCGACAGCATGTTCTACGAAAAGCTGGTCGAGTCATCGTTCCAGAAATATATCGAGATCCTGACAGAGCTCGCACTGCGCGCCAAGGAATGCGGCGATATAGAGAAGTCGCCTTTCAGGCATATCGGCAGTTTTGTTTTCGACGAGAAATGGAACGAGGAAGGCTCGGCGATCCTCGAGGTGTTCGAGCAGGAACTCAGACATCTCAGGCAGTACGCGAAGATGCTGACCCCGCTTTTCAACATGCGCACGGTCGCGCTGACCACGCCCAAACTCAAGGCGCTTTACAGGATCTGCAAGTCTTTCGACAGCGACTGCGTCAGGAAGTATTTCGCGGCAACGGCAAAGGGAATGAATCCCCACGGCATACTCGACTCGTATATCGAGGCGCGTTCCAGGGCGGACAATATGATCGCGGAATACACTTCGCGTTACGGCGTCTACCCGTCGGGACTGTCGATGAACGAGATCGCCGACGCGGCAAAGACGGGCGTGTTTTCCCGCGCGATCAAGAGGATCATGCCGCCCGAACTCGACAAGAAGGACAGAGCCGTATTTGCAGAGTATCTTCTCAAATGCGAGCAGACGCGCGACGTGTTCGAGCGCAGGAGCGAGGAGCTTGCCGGGATATTCGGGGCAAAGAGCGGCGACAGGGTCACGCTGGATGCAAATGCCGACAAGATAGCTTCGCTTTACGAGAACGGCAGACAGCTTTATCCCGAATTTATAGGAGAGGTGTTCGACGACAGTTGCGCCAGGCTGACCAGATACGGCGCAAACAGCTATACGCGCTTCTATATGTATGCGTACGAGAGCTGCGCGCGTGCCGAAGCCGCGTTCTGCCGCGTGTTCAATACGGGCGGTTACAGCGGCGGCAACGACCTCAACGCGAAGGTGGAATACGTCGTGAGTCTGCAGAAGAACTTCGGCTTTATCCCCAATTGGTGCAAATATCAGGAGATGGTCGAAAAGTGCAGAAAGAGCGGTCTCGACTTCGTGCTCGAGCCACTGCAGGACGGCGAGATCTCGGCTATGGAAGTGCTCAGTTGCTTCAAGAAGTGCGTATATTACAACTTTATCAGAAGCGAACTGCTTCTCGACGACGTGCTCTGCCAGTTCTCGGGTCTCAATCTCGAGGAAGTGGCGGCGCGTTTCAAGGAACTCAGCGAAGAATACGAGAGGCAGACGAGAAAGCTCCTCTACGAAAAGCTCGTAGAGAACGTGCCGAGACCCGACACCGAGGGCGATCACAACCTCGAGAGAGTGCTTCTGCTCAGGGCGGAAAAGTCAAATATGAAGGGCACGACGTTGCGCGGTCTCTTTGCCAAGATCCCCAACATACTCGCGACGTGCTGTCCGTGTATGCTGATGAGTCCGACGTCGGTCACTCAGTTCCTCGACATAGACATGGACAAATTCGATCTCGTCATCTTCGACGAGGCGTCTCAGCTCCCGACCTGCAAGGCGGTGGGCTGTATAGCGCGCGGCAAGAACGTGATAGTCGTAGGCGACCCCAAACAGTTGCCTCCGACGACCTTCTTCAACGTGGACTACAAGGACGACGAGCATTACGAGGTCGAAGATCTCGACAGCATACTCGACGATTGCCTCGCGCTCGGAATGCCGGAAAATCACCTGTTGTGGCACTACCGCTCACTGCACGAGAGCCTGATAGCGTTCTCCAACGCGATGTATTACGGCAATACGCTGCTGACCTTCCCGTCGCCCAATGAGCTGAACAGCAAGGTCTCCTTCCGCTATGTGGACGGCGTGTACGAGAGAGGCGGACTCAAGTGCAACAAGAAAGAAGGCGACGAACTGGTTGCCGAGGTCATCAGAAGGCTCAAGGATCCCAACGAGCGCAAATACAGCATAGGCATCGTCACGTTCAACATCGCGCAACAGAACTATATCGAAAACGAACTGACGAAGCGCATACACGAGCAGGGGCTCGACGCAGAGGCATACGACAGAGAAGAACCCGTCTTTGTCAAGAACCTCGAGAACGTGCAGGGCGACGAGAGAGATCTGATACTGTTCAGCGTGGGTTACGCGCCCGACAAGAACGGCAAGCTGTCGCTCAACTTCGGACCTATCAACCAGAGCGGCGGCTACAAGCGACTCAACGTCGCGGTGACGAGAGCGAGAAACGAGATGGTCGTGTTCAGCGGCATTTCGGGACACATGATAGATCTCAGCCGCACCAACAGCAAGGGAGTCGAAGGACTCAAAGCCTTCCTCGAATATGCCGAAAGGGGCAGAGATATGCTCGCTATCAACTCAAAGGACATTGCCGAGAGAGGTTGCGGCATAGGCGAGATGCTGGCGAGAGAACTCAAGGATAAGGGAATTGTCTGCGATTACAACCTCGGCGTGTCCGACTTCAAGATAGACGTCGCGGTCGTCGATCCCAAGAACAAGAACAGGTACGTGCTCGCGATACTCGCCGACAGCGAGAACAGCATCAAACTGCGCGGCGTGAAAGACAGAGTAACGATGCAGACCAAGATACTGCGCAAGCTGGGCTGGAACGTGTATCAGCTGTGGACGGTCAACTATTACAACAATCCGCGCCGCGAGATCGCGAGGATAAAGGACTACGTGACCGCGCTGACGCAGAAGAAAGTGCTCAGCAAGAAAGCCGTCAAAGAGGCGCTCTCCAGATACCGCGTGCCGTACAGGTCGTTTACGGTCAAACCTCTCGGCAAGCCGGGCACCGATTATGTGCTCGACATCGCGAGCGAAGAAAAGATCAAGGAGCGCATAAGGGCGATAATAGACAAAGAATCGCCGATCGAAGAACACTATCTGCTCGACAAGCTGATCGCGATCTACAACATACCCGGCACCGCGAAAAAGGCGATCGCACAGCTGACCGAGTATATCGGCGCGTATGACGGTTACAGGAAAGAGGTGGGCGGCAAGGCGTTTTATGTGGACAAGCCCGTCGAGACCTTCCGTCCGTCCGACGAGAAGATCAAGCGCGACATCACAAAGATATATCCCGGCGAGATACTCGCGGCGGTCAAGTGCGCGATAGAGACCAATATCGGCATGACGCGCGACTCGGTCGTCAAAGAGGTTATCGCGCTGTTCGGTTACGGCAAAAAGACCAAGGCGGTCGCCGACTGGATAGACAAGGCGATAGAAGCCGCGCTCGACGAAAAACAGCTGATGATCACCGTGGACGGAATAATCACGACCTGACGTTCAACGCCCGAAAAAAGGATACTTATCAGCAAAAACGGTACGTCCGATATAAAAGCGGCTGCAAAGTTGCAAAAGTCAAAGAAGTATTGTCGGGTATCGTATGTGTGCAGTCGGGCACAACTTTACGCCGACGGAAAAGCCTCCCTCGTGAAAAGGGAGGCTTTGATAACTGTCGCGTAAAACGCAAGCGCCGTTCAGCGTTTGTCGAGAGGGTATTTCACTTTGCCCATAAGACAGCGCGTCGGCTCTTTCTCTATCACGAGACCGCAACAGTTGCACATTATACACTTGCTTTTCGTCGCTTCGCCGCTTTTTAGTTTTTTCGCGAAATTCGGCTCGCAGATGAACGGGCGGCACATCGAGACCGCTTTTATCCCGTCCCTGACCAGCTTTTCCATATCCGCGATATCGGTTATGCCGCCGACGACGATCAGATCGGTCGGGACCTGCTCTTTGAGCGCGTACGCCGCGGGCACGTTGTAAAGTCCGAGCGGCTTGGGTTGCGGTATGAGCGGGTTGAACAGCTTCGCCATCGCGAGGACGACGCGGTTGAGAACGCGCGGCATGCTCGCGAGCGGCTCTCTGTACGCGAAGATCGCGTCCATGGGGAAGCGCTTGGAGCGCATAGTGTTCATGCCGTCCTGCACGCTCCCGCAGGAGACCTCGATCGCGTCCACGCCGTATTGTTCGAGAAGTTTCGCAACTTCTGTCGCATAGCCGACGCGCATGCCTTTGCTGCGCTTGTCGGTTGCGGAAAGTTTTACCCATATCGGAAAGTCGCCTGCTTTTTCGCGGGCAGATGCGAGTATTTCTTTTACTATGCGCATGCGGTTTTCGAGCGAGCCGCCGTATTCGTCTTTACGTTTGTTGCCGTTTTCGGATATGAAATCGTGCAGCAGGTAGCCGTGCGCGAGATGCAGTTGCACGCCGTCGTAGCCGTACTCTTTGGCGCGTACGATCGCGGTCACGAAGTCGTTTTCCACGCGCTTTATGTCGTCGGTCGTCATTTCGCGCGCCTTGTCGGGGTAGAGGAGGTGGCGCTTCGCGGTGGGCGCTATCTTTTTCATGCCGATCGCCTTGCTCGAAGTCTGTCTGCCGCAATGCGCGATCTGTGCGACTATCGCCGCTCCTTCCGCGTGTACGGCGGCGGTCAGACGCTTGTAGCCGTCGGCATTTCCGGGAGTGAAGAAGGACAGACAGCGCGGGTAATTGGAACGCCCATCGGGGCTGACTATCGCGTAGCCCTGGATTATGCAGCCGACCTCGTTTTTGGCGAGATACACGTATTTGCGTATCAGATCGTCGGTGACGCCCTCGGTCACGGGATCGGCGAGCCCGTCGTGAGTCGCGCTCCTGATTATGCGGTTTTTCATGCGCACTTTGCCTACCGTGCAGTTTTCGAAAAGTTCCATTGTCCGCTCCTTTTATTTGCCGTAGCGCCCGATAAGCGCTTCGTATTGAGTGTCGGTTATGCTCATCACGCTGCCGTGCCTCGGCGAGAAAGAGAAGTCGTAATCCGAGGGATCGACGCGCTTGAAAGATGTCATATCCTCTGTCTGCTGAAGCACGAATTTGCCTTTGCTGTAACAGTCGAGCATCATCACATAGCTGTCCGTGCCTGTGATGTTGTATATGAAATTGCCTTCAACATCGGTATAAAAGACGCTGACGACGGGGTCGTCGGGGAGAGTATAAGGTCCGCTCGGCGAAGTTGCCGTCGCGTAGCAGATATTGCTTTCGTTTTCGTCCTTATAGTACATATAGTAAACGCCGTCTTTTTCTATGATGTCGGCGTCGATCGCGTCCTTGCCGCCCGGGGGAGCGAACAGTATCGCGGGGTCGGTCGTGAGCTTTGTGAAATCGTCAGTATAAGCGTACCATATCACGGTGCCGCTCCAGCCCTTTTCCTCGCTGTTTTCGCAGTTTGTCCAGTAGAGCATATACGCGCCTTTTTCTTCGTCCCATATAGCCTGCGGCGCCCAGGCGCGCACGGTGTCGGGCAGACCGTATTCACGCATATCTATCAACCCGACTTCTTCCCAGTCGAGAAGGTCAGAACTGTGCCATACGATAATGCGGTGATTGGACGACCAGCCGTCCTCGCTCTTCATATCCGTCGCGAGAATATAATAAGTCCCGTCCTCTGCCCTGAACAGATACGGGTCGCGCGCGCTTTTCGTGCCGAGCGTCTGTTCTATCACGGGTTTATTGCCGTTGAGAGGAGTGAACAGATAGCCGTCCTCGCTGACCGCAAAGCATATACGCTCCTGCTCGGGCTCGTTGCCCGTAAAGTATGCCATGAGATATTTGCCGATAGTGCTTTCAGCCTTGTCCGCATAGTCGATTATGCCCGTAAAGTAAAGCGTGACGGGCAGTACCACCGCGACGAGAACAGTCAGCGCCGCGACGACGCAGACGATTGCAACTTTTGCTTTTTTAGTCATAAAAATCCCCCAAAATTTTCGCACCCGTGTAGTTTATATCCTTATTCTCCATATGCGTCGCGCAGCGCCTGAAGCTCTTTTTCCGTGACAGCAAGCACGGCGCCGTGGCGCGGCGAGAAGTTGAAGTCGTAGTCGGTCTGCTTGACGCGTTTGAAGTTGACGAGGTCTGTGGACTGTTGAAGATAGAAGCGCCCGTCCTTGTAGCTGTCCATCAGCATCAGCCAGACGTCGGAGCCTATCAGTTTGTAGACGAAACTTCCTTCGACGCCCTGATAGCGCACGTTGACGACGTTTTTCTCGGGAGCGGTATAGCCGCCGTTTATCCTGTCGGAGACCGCATAACATATGTCGTCTATCCCCTGATCTTTGTAATACAGATAGAACTTGCCGTCCTTTCTGACGATATCTCCGTCTATGCAATCCGCTTCGCTTGCGGTGCGGAAGAGCACCTCGGGAGTTGTCTCGAATCGAGTGAAGTCCTTGGTATACGCATACCACAGGCAGGTCTCTGTCGAGGTGCCCGCCGCTTCGTCCAGCCATTGACTTGACGAATAATAGACCATATACATCTGTTTTTCGTTGTCCCATATCGCCTGAGGCGCCCAGGCGCGGTTGGTACCTTCGACGTAATCGCGCACGTCTATCACGGTCTCGTTTTCCCAGTTGACGAGGTCGGTCGACGACCAGGTGATTATAGAATGGTTGCTCGTCCAGCCCAGCTCGCTCCGCATATCCGTCGCGACCATATAAAATTTGCCGTCCCTGCCGCGCGTTATGTGAGGATCTCGCGCGCATCCGGTGCCGAGAGTCTGCGTTATTATCGGCTCGTTGCCGTTGAGCGGAGAGAAGTTGTAGCCGTCCTCGCTGACAGCAAAGCGTATGCTTTCGTTCTCGGGTTCGTTGCCGCCGAAGTACACGAGCAGATAACCGCCCTTGTCGGTCGGCTCGGGAGAGGCGTAGTCTATGTAGCCCATAATATAAAGGACGAGGGGGACGGTGATAACCGTTGCGAGAAATACGAGCGCCGCGCACGTGGCGACGATTTTGACTGTCTTATTCATAAAGCACCTATATCTATATTTTAAATTAAAAAAGGCCGCAGGTCAACGGGTTTTGGAAAAACGTGCGGTTGAGACTTGTTTGCCAAAAAACGCGCAAATCATTGCGTGCGCACCGTACGTATGATAAAATATTATCGGTCGGGGCACAAGCTCCGTGGAAAGAGAGGATGAGTATGGACAACGAAAAGTTTATGGCAGACTATGCGCGCGCTTTGCAGGAAACAGAGCGCCTCGGCAAGACTTTTGAAAGCAAAATGAAGACCCTCGACAAGAAATTCAGCGCGGAGTATTTCGTCTGGATGCTCGAGAACCTTCTGCAATATTCTTTTATCGAGCTTGCAAAGGCGGACAAAAACGTGTCGCTTGCCGAAGTCGTACTCTCCAAAAGGATAATAAAATACGCAGACATCGTGTCTCTCGGCAATATCTTTCTCAATGAAAAGTACGATTGGGCAGACTTTGTCAATGCCGATCCCGCTTTCGTTGAAGAATGGCTTGAAAAGGTCGACAAGTATCTCGACCCGATGCAGTATACGTTCGTGTCGCAATTCGCTACCTTTGATTTCAATATGGAGGGCGACTCGTTTGCCGAGGTCAGCAAGGGATTGAATGCGGTGCTTAACGCCTTCGTCAACGTGGACGACAACGAGTCCGAAGAAGAAAAGTCGGCGGTGACGGGATGCAGGATAATGGTTACGATGCGCGAGATCGGGAAGCTGTTGAATGGCAGATGAAAAGAGAGAAGCCTCAGGGCTTCTTTTTTTTGCGATCGGTTTTTTATAAAGTGGTTGCAAAAGACGGCGGCTTATGCTAAAATATTCTTAACAGGCATAGAATTGCCGAAAAAGTTGTGAGGAATACTAAAGTGAACGAAGTGATCAACGTCGGAGCGATTGACGAAAAATACGCGCTTTTAAAAGAAGAACTCGTCAGAATAGGCGGTTGCGTCGGGAGCAACAGATTTATAAAGGATAAAGACGGCAGATCCGTTGAGACTACCGAAGATCGTTTTTTGTGGCTTTACGACGTGTTTCTCGAGTTGAGTATGCTCGAGCTGTCGTGTGCAGGCGGCAACGTAGCGTCGCAACAGGTGGAGTTCGCGCGCGATTTTGCGGTAAAGACGAGGCACGAGAGCATAGTCGACGTCGTTCAGGATCTGTACGGCAAAGACGGGGCGGATTACGGCTGGGAGAGCGTTGTCGCGGCAAAGTCGTCGTCGGTACGCAGAATGACTGCCGTGATGAAGAAGAATCTGCGCGCGCAGGCGGACAGCTTCGCAGAAGCGTTCGCTACCGCAGTCGCGGCAAACGGCGGCAACGCGTTGGAGACGCTCAGGCAGAGCGCAACGCTTTCGCTCGTGGCATGCGCGCAGGCAGACGGCGAAGTCACTCCCGAAGAAGAAGACAAGATGACGAATTGCTTTATCGTCGCGATCATCAACGACATAGCGAGACGGCTTGCCAACTTCAGATTCAAAAAAAATCAATAACGTCATAAAGGAAGCCGCAAGGCTTCTTTTTTTTGCGAGCGTGCGCGGCGGTAAGTAAAAATTTTTATTTTGGCGAAAAAACGATAGACAAAACGCAAATCGTATGATAATATAATAATACTTCTTGACGCGTTTGCGGCAGGAAAAGAACGCGGCTCTGTGGTCCAGCGGTTAAGACTCAGCCCTCTCACGGCTGCTACTGGGGTTCGATTCCCCACAGAGTCACCAACACATGTTTGCCACCCTTTTCGGGTGGCAAATTTTATATATCCGAGGGGATTCTCACCCCAGACGTCTGCTCACACGTTCGCATCCGTGACTGGGTGCACGCGATTGTCTGCGGGGCAGATACCCTGACGGCAATCGCTGAAAGGCGAATCCCCACAGAGTCACCAGAAAAGATGCGCTTTACGGCGCGTCTTTTTTTTGTTTTTGCAATCTTTTTTTGCGGCTTTGTCGCCGCGTGCCGACGTTGAGTTTAGCGCGCTTTTTTTGTCGGGTGAATCACGGTATATCTTTTTCCAAATTATGGCAATTTAAAAAGACGATAGCCAAATGCTGGCAATGTCACTTTGTTATAATCGTATCGTAAAGGCGCGCCGATGGCGTTTTGTCGCAACCGTTTAGAGGAGTCTGCCTTTTAGAATTTACATAGGAGAAATCAAGGGATCGTACGCATTTTCATGCGGACGGCTTTAAACGGAATAATTGCAACCGCAGTTATTCCGTATAGGGTACACCGATTCTGGCAGGTCAATGCTACAATGAAATCACCGGGAATAAAAACGGATTGCGCAATTCTTCAAAGGAAGAAGATGAACAAAACAATGACGGCACTGTACCTGACGTGGTTACTCTGCACGCAAGGCTATTTCCAGAAAGGGAAAGTCATGGCGTGCAACGAGATCTCGCAGCGCACTTTTTGTCGCGCCATCGCCGAGATCAAGATGTTTCTTATAGAATACGGTATACCAAAAGAACTGGTATACGAAAAGAAGAATTCGAGGTATTTACTCAGAGATATCGAATTCTGAACCGTAAGCCCTTACGAACGCGTCGTAGGGGCTTTCTTTTGCGTCCGAATAACCCATAGCGTCGCAGATAGTCTTTATGAACGGCGCGTAGTCGTTGAAATAGTCTTCGCGGAGTTGCTTTTTGTATTCGTCCGACCATTGACGCGTTTCGTCGTAATAGTAACCCGTCGTCGCGTTGCACGAGAGCTTGTGCGCCGCGGCAGACGCTTCGGCGAGCGCGGTCGCGAGGTCTTCGAGCCCCGCCGTTTTTGCGATCTCTCGCGCCTCGTCGAGATAGGAGCAGATGTACAGAGGATAATAACGCACGTGGTATTCAAGGTCTATTTCAGTGTTGACAGTATCGAAACAGCCGTATATCGAAGCGGCGGTGTCGAATTGTTCGTTCAACGAAAACTCGTCGAACGGATTGCTGAAGTAAGAGCGGAAATAAGCGAAATAGCCGAACAGCTTGTCAAAGTCGGCTTCTATCTTCATAAAAAGATCGTTTATTTCTACCGCGTTCTCACCGTAAACGCGCTCGTCGAGCCATACCGCCTGCCATATCGCGTATACGGTCTTGTCCGAAGTGATCTGTATCTGCTTCTCAAAACATTCGCCCGACCCGTCCTCGGCGGTGTTCCAGCCTTTGAAGACGTAGCCGTCTTTCGAGGGAGATGACAGGAGGAAGTAATCCTTGTTGGAGACCTTGCTCGTCGACACCCTTTGGTCGGCAAAGTCGTCGACAAGGGTAAGCGTGTAGACGGTGTTGGTCTCTTTTACCAGCGTTTCGTATTTTGCCGCTACGTCGTTGTATTTTTCGACAATGTCTTTATTTTCGGCGACGGTCGTTTCGTATTTGTTTTTATAGTCGAGCAGCGATGCGTTCTGCGTGAAGGAGACCGCACTCAGCACTATGAACGCGACGAGAAGACAGGTAACGATCGCGGTCGCCAGCTTCCAGCGTTTGAGCAGTCGCCATATCCTTGCCGATCTCGCGTCTCCGATCGGACGCGCCGTTACGGGCGACGACATGTCGGCTTTGAGCGAGAACAGTTCGGTCGGCGTGACCGCGTAGAGCGCGCAGAGATCTTTGAGAGTCACGGCATCGGGGAGAAGTTTTGCGTTTTCCCATTTTGCGACCGTGCTCTGGTTTACGTATAGCTGTTTTGCCACTTCGCTCTGAGTGAGTTTGCACCTTGTGCGCAGAGAGGCGAGGAAAGCCGCAAAGCGGCTCGCGTCGAAGTCGGAAGAAAGAGGAGGCGCGCCGTCGTCCTCGCCCGTGATAAGAACGCTTACGCTTACCTGAAGCGCGCGCGAAAGGGCGGGCATTTTGTCTGCACCCGGGAAGCTGTCTCCGCGTTCCCACTTGCCCACGGACTGAAAGGATATGTTGCATTCCGAGGCGATGTCCTGCTGAGTCTTGCCCAGTTCTTTTCTTCTCTGTCTGATAATTTCGTGTATTTCCATAAAGCCACTCCTCAAAGCAATTATATAATCGTCAACGCTTTCTGTCAACGCGTCTTGAAAACATACGGGCATTTATTATTAGTCAGCGGTATAAATTGCCGACAGTTGCATAGACGATCTGGTATAATTTATAGAGAAATTCCGACGGTCAATGCCCCGCGGAGTGTCGGCGCGGGCATTCGCGACGGTACGGTTTGCTAAAGGAGCGGTATATGAAAGAAAAGCAAATTGCCGGGATATTGCATATTCTTGCGATAATATATCTGATCTGTCTCGCAGGAGGAGGTCTGGCGGGCGGGATCGTGCTGATGACGGAAGGTGATTCACTGATGGTGTTTTTCGGGTTGATCACGGTTGTCGGCGGCGCGTTGATCGGCACGACTATCTGGGCGCTTCTCGAGGGAGCTTCCCGGCTCGTCCTCAATTCGGGATACAAAGGCAACGGAGGAGCTGCGGAAAGCGCAGACGATGACAAAGCGGTGAAAAAGGTAGTGCATTATAAGAGTTTCGATACGCCTTTCGATAAAACAAGCAATTAAACGGCGATCGGGGAGAAGAGTTTATGATCTATTACAAATCCGACAAAAGGATGTTCGTTCTGTTCGGGGTCGCGATGGGCGTGTTCGCGTTTCTGACGTTTTTTCCCATCATGTATCTGTCCGATAAGGCGCTTATAAAAATCGTCTATGCGGCTCTGATCGCGTTGCTTACCGGAGCCGTCTCGGGAGTCGCGTTTGCGGTGTTGGTCGGGTACCTGATGAAAAAATTACCGCCGCTTTCAGTCAGCTGATCGACGAGGTGAAAGACAAACGCGGAATGATATGCGGAGGACTTTTCGGCAGACGGACATTAAACTTGTTGTTGATCACGCCGTACACGATAGAGATATACGCTTACGGCAATCCGCACGACAGGTCGATGATCGTGAGAGACGAGATCGCGTCTATGACGTATGAAAAAAAGACTTTTTTCGTGACCGACAAAGCGGGCAGAGAATATGAGTTCAGGCCGTATGACAAGGATCTGAGCGACGCGATATTGAAAGAGTTCACCGGGAACAGGAAAGCGGAGACGACTGATAATACGTCAGACAGATCCGCATAAGCGTCGCGAAAGACCTTGGCGCGGCAACGTCGCAAAATGCAAAAGAATAAAAAACTTCCTTGCAAGAAAAGGGAGTTTTTGCTTTTTATGAACACGGGCACGAAAAATCAGAACTTGAATTTTCTCAGGTCGTCTCCGATCAGCTCTCTCGCCAGCGAGTAACGCTTGTTCGTCATTCTCGATACGGTGCGCTCTCCGTAGCGGACCATAAGTTCTTCGAGGCTGAGATTGGAGGTGACCATCGTCTTTTTGCCGCTGAGCATGCGCGCGTCGACGACGTTATACAGATATTCTTTCGTCACGCTTTTCAGCATAGGCTCGGTGCCGAGGTCGTCTATGAACAGCATTTCGCAGTCGAGTATGAATTCCATATAATGACTTCTTTTGGCGACGTCCGCTCTGTGGTAGCGCAACATCAGGTCGTTGAATTCGAACGCCGACAGGAAGCATACCGAGACGTTTTTCGCGGTCAGTTCGTTGGCTATCGCGTATGCGAGAGAGGTCTTGCCCACGCCCGATTGCCCGGTGAGAAGAATGAAGTTTATCCTCGTCTCGTAGAAGCGGTCGCAGAACTCCTTCATCTTGTCGTACAGCACGGTAAGCGCGCGGCTCTGGGCGCAGCCGGCCTCCGCGACGCGGTTGTCGGCAAAAGTGAACGCGGGGATATTCCTTGCGGCGCCGTCCTCTCTGAGAAGCGCCTGATAGAGCGGCAGGGCGCAGGTGCACAGTTTTTCTCCGACGAATCCGGTGTCGCCGCATTTGTCGCAGTGCACGTGCATGGAGAGGTCATAACCCTTGTCCGCGCATATCCTGTCGAGCGCGGCTTTAGCGTCGTCGTAAGTCTTCCTGAGATCGTCCGTGGCGCGACCGACGGCTTTGGCGCGGGCGTATTGCAAAGAGGCTTCTGTCATCGCCTGTTCCGCGGCGGCAAAAGCGGGATCTCTGCGCGCGGCGGAGCAACGCGCGTCGCGGTCGCGTTCTTCTCTTTCTCTGAGCGCGGCGTAACGGGCGGATATTATCCTTGTGTATCGCTTGGGATATCTCATATCATACCTCTATATCGTCGTAATTCTGCAGATCGCCGAAGATGGAGCCTATCTCCTCGCGGGTATAGCGGCGCTCGAGTTTGCCCGCGGGTCTGTCGCTTCCCGACGAGGAAGGCAGATCGGAGAGAAGTTTTCTGACGTCTTCGACGGAGAACGCCTTCGCCTCTTTGCAACGGGTCAGAAGTTTTGTGATATATCCCGTCGCCTGAGGTCTGCCTTGCGCGAGAGAGGCGCAGAAGAGTATCGCTTCGTCCTCGAAGCCCCAGTCCACCCACAGCGTATACGCGTCGCGGTCGTTCTGCGTGACCATACGACTGCTTGCCGTCGCTTCGAGCACGGCTTTGATCTTTTTTTCGCGCGCCGCAAGCTGACCGAGATATTCGTCGATCGCCTGAACGGAGACGCAACCCTGTTTGTAAAAGCGCGCGATTGCGGCGTTCATGCCGTTGAGCGAGCGTATGTTGTTTTCAAAGCAGTATTCGGCGACGAGTATTATCGCGTCCTTGTCAAAACCCTGCGAGATCCATACGCTGATATAATGGCTGATCACGGTGTCGAGGTTTTCGTATCTGACGCCGACTATGCGAGTGACTTCTTTCGCGAGGTCGTACAGGCTCTGTTTTTCGTCGCTGTACGCCTTCATGTCCGCGACGGTCAGGCAGTTGCGCGAAAAGTATTCGTCGAGTATCTTGTCAAGTCTTTCTGTACCGCCGCGTTTTTTGCATTGCTTGGCGGCAAAGAGTATGCCCGCGAGGTCGAAGCCCCAGCTCTGCGTCCATTTGATATAGAGCTGTTTGTCCTCGATGTCGACGGGGGATTTTTTGCCCAGTTCTTTGGCTATCAGCCTCATCGCTTCGGTGCTCGCTTCGTGCTGAGATATCATTTCTTCTGCGTCCTGAACGGTGCGCACTCCGCTGTCGTACCAACTGCGCGCAACGGTGAGCACGTACTTTTCGCGCACGTCGAAGCCCTTGAAATTGACGCAGTAACGGGCGACCATCAGCAACACTTCCTGCGGCAGGCGGGTGCTTTCGATAAAATCGTAATATCTGAGAAAATCGGCTTCCGAGAGTTCGCGCCCCGGGAATATGTCCTGCAGTTGCGCGTTGAATTCGGCGTACTTCGACGGCTTGTAATATCTCATCTTTTCTTCGGTGCCCTTTATGTAATTGTAGCGCACCTCGAGAGGGGAGAGCGAGAGTATCGTGACGAGGCCTTCCTTCTTCCAGTAATCGAAAGCGGAGGCAAGCTGTTCTTCGGTTATCGAGAGTACGTTGCAGAAGTGCGCGACCGTGTTGTCCGCCACGACGGGATTAAAGCATTGATAAAGACCCATAAGGTAGACCTTGAGCTGGATTTCGTCCGCTTCGGGCATATAGTCGGCGATGAATTTATTGTCTATCAGGGTACAACCCTTGGCGACCGCTTCTTCCGACATACGGCAAAGACCCATTTTTTCCTCCCCCGCACAAAATGCAATTCTCTATTGAAAAAAGAATATAATTATGCTAAACTGATATGGTAAAAACTATGATAACATATCCGCGCGCGTTTTGCAATTGCCGCGGCAAAAAAATAAAGCCGCCGCATAAAATCACATTCGCGCGTACAACAATATAAGGAGAGAACATGCAGGATTTTTCAGAAAAAGTTCCTGCCGTAGTGGCTGAGAGTCCCGGCGCGGAAGCGACGCCTTTCCTCGCGGTAAACGGGGTGAGAAAGGTTTTCAGAAAGGGGTTTTTGCGCTTTTTCGGCAAGGGAGAAGGCATAACCGCTCTGGATGACGTGTCGCTGACCGTGAACAAAGGCGAGATTTTCGGGTTGCTCGGTCCCAACGGCGCGGGCAAATCCACGCTTATCAAGGTCGTCACGGGCATCGTCGTGCCCGACAAGGGAAGCGTATCGCTGAACGGTACCGATCTCAAGACGGACAAGGTCGGATTTATGTCGCAGGTGGGCGCGCAGATAGAGACACCCGTGTTTTTCAACAAGCGCAGCGGCTGGTGGAATCTGTGCTATCTTGCCGACCTTCAGGGCGGATTGCCCCAACAGAGGCTGAGAGACATCGTAGAACTTGTGGGGCTGACAGACAGGATAAATACGCGCGTCGGCACCTATTCTATGGGCATGAGGCAGCGGCTCGGGCTTGCGCAGGCGATAATGCACAAACCCTCTCTGCTTATACTCGACGAGCCGATCAACGGGCTCGATCCCGACGGCATAGCGCAGATACGAGATCTGATACTGAGACTCAGGAACGAGTACGGCACGACCGTACTGTTTTCTTCACACATTCTCGGCGAGATGCAGGTGCTTTGCGACAGGGTCGCGTTTATCGCGGGCGGCAGGGTTGTCGCCGTAAAGACGAGAGAGGAGATAGAAAGGGGATTGGGAGACGTCGCCGTGCTCTGCGTGGTATGCGACGAGCCCAACCGCGCGGCGGCGCTCGTGACGGAAAAGTTCGGTTACCGCACCAAGGTGCAGGGCACCGCGCTTTACGTAGAAGTTAAGGGCGGCAATACCGCCGGGATCAACAGGATGCTGATAGAAAACGGCATATCCGTCGTCAGCTTCAACGTCAAGACGCGCACGCTCGAGGATATGTATAAGGAGCTGACCAGATGAAGGGATTGACTACGGCGTTTTCGCTCGAATGCAAAAAGATATTCACGACCCGCGCGTTCTGGATCTTCGCGGTGATAATCCTCGTGCTCTGCCTGCTCGTCACGGCATCTTTCAGGACGCTCGAAGAAATGATCGAAGGTATGGACGAAAGCGCTGTCGGCGGGTCGGACAACGGCCTTTCCGCGGCGCAGCTTGCAGAGCTGTACAGGGCGCAACTGGACGAGTACAGGGCGTTGGTGGAAAGCGGAGAGACAGAACGAAAGCCGTCCGATACGACAGAGACCTATCTGAAGAACATGATAGCGATATGCGAGTATTGCGACGCTCACGGCATTGACGTCGGCAAGCTCAATACGTTCGGTTCGACAGGCTCGCTGAGAATGAGTTCGGACGACTATGCTACATTGATGATGCAGATCATTTTCGGCTTTTCGACGATAATGACCATCGTCCTTGCGGCGCGGGTATTTGCCGGCGAGATAGAAGACGGCACAATGCGAATGCAACTTACGAGACCGATAAAAAGAAGCACGCTTCTGACTGCCAAGCACGGTGCGGTGTTTACCGCGAGCATGACGCTCGGCATAGTCCTTACGGTGGCGTTCATGATAGTCGGCGCGCTGTTCTTCGACGGAGCGTCGCGCGACGTAGTGCTTGTGGACGCATATCAGAATGTGGCTGTAATCAACCCCTATGCGGCAATTTTCATACTGCTTCTATTCTTTGCGGCTACGACGGAACTGATCGTGCAGTTCACGATCTTCTGCGGTACGCTTACGGGAGGAACGGGCGCGTTGGCGATACCGCTCGTGTTGTATCTGTTCGCCGATACGGTCGCGGCGTTCCTTTACAACAGCTATATCCCGTTCGTCGGGCTGTTCACCAATATGGGCTGGGCGGGAGCGCTCACGCCTTCGGGCGCGCCGATAAACGGTATGAGCATATACTCGATGCTTGCCGTCACCACGGTATGGTTCGCGGCGATGACCGCGGTCAATTATATAGGATTTGAAAAGAGGGATCTGAAATGAAAAAGAAGATTTTGATATCAGCGGTAGCGGTATGTCTGGTGGCTTTGCTCGTCTCTGTCACCGCCTGTTCTTCGGGCACGGGGTTCTGGAAGGTCAGCAACATAGGACCCGACGTCGTCGAAAAGATAGAACTTGTCAACGTCGGCGGCACGATAAAGACGCTCGAGGGCGAGACTTTGCAGAATTTTATGGACGAACTGGGGCAACTTTCCGTTCATAAAGACGACTCGGCATACCCCGACAACAGTTACGATTACAAGCTGAGGATATATATATCGTACAAGGACGGGTATATTTCTTACGACCTTGGCAAGGAATTGAAAAAGGTGGATATAAAGAGCGGTGCAAAAGAGGGATTCTACGTCTTTGAAAACTACGACGCGGCGCGCGATCTCGTCGCGAAATACTTCTATGCCAAATAAAAAAGCGACCCAAAGGGTCACTCTCTGCAGTCCTCTATGACGAACGCGTCGGCGCCGAGTTCGTCGACGAAGTCGTCCTCTTTGAACCGCGTGTTGTGGAAAAGCGCGAAGTTCTTGTAATGGGCGGGAAGTATCACGGGCGTCGACAGGTCGAGCGTCCTGCATATTTCTGATACCCACAGCCGATAGTTGTCGTACTTCATCGGCAACGGGTTTTCATAGACGATACCGCGCAGTATTTTGTCTCCCGATACGATTTTTGCCCATATCTTCATAACGCAATCATTTTACCCGACGACGGCGGGTTTGTCAAATACATTATCTGAAAAATAATTGACAAGCGCCGTTTTATTATATAAAATATACTATGTTTAGACTCAGAACAGGGGGAGGAACGATCATGGGAAACAAGGTCATTTCAGAGGCTGTCGTCAAGCGTTTGCCCCGATATTACCGTTATCTCGAGCATCTCGAGCAGGAAGGCGTATCCAAGGTGTCGTCGGGCAGGCTCGCGCAGTTGCTGGGCGTTACCGCGTCGCAGGTCAGGCAGGACTTCTGCAATTTCGGCGGGTTCGGTCAGCACGGTTACGGTTACGACGTCGCCAATCTGAAGCAGAAGCTCGCAGAGATACTCGGCCTCGACAGGACGTACGATATGATCATCGTCGGCGCGGGCAACATAGGCAGAGCGCTTGCGGGATACAAGAATTTTTCTGGCGCAGGTTTTACGGTGCGCGCGCTCTTTGACATCGAAGTCAGAGACAAGGAGATCGGCGGTATCCCCGTATACAGCATGGAGAAACTTGCCGATTACGTCAAGGAGAACGGTTGCGACATTGCCGTCATCGCCACGCAGAAGGGCGTTGCGGCAGATATAGCGGACAGGCTGGTCGCGCTGGGCATAAAGAGCATCTGGAATTTCGCTCCGATAGACCTCGCTCTGCCCGACGACGTGGCGGTCGAGAATATCGCGATGAGCGAGAGCCTTTACGTCCTGAGCTACAGGATGAAAAACAAACAATAACGAGAACATTCTCTATCTGAGGAGGAAATTATAAATGGCAAAGGAATTTTACGTCACAGCCGAAGGGCTTGCGGAACTTCAGGAAAAACTCGATTATCTCAAGACGGTCAGAAGACCCGAGGCTTCGGAGAGGATCAAGCAGGCAAGAGAATACGGCGATTTGTCCGAGAATGCGGAATACGACGCCGCAAAAGAAGATCAGGGCATCATCGAGGCGGAGATTCGCAATCTCGAAGAACAGATCGAAAACGCGGTCGTCATCGAGGACAACAAAGCTAAGGGCAGCAAGATCATCATAGGAAGCACGGTCACCATACACGATATAGATATGGACGAAAACCTCGTTTACCGCATAGTCGGCTCTACCGAGGCGAACATCAGCGAAGGACTCATCAGCAACGAAAGCCCGCTCGCGGTCGCTCTGCTCGGCAGAAAGAAAGGAGAAACCGTCTCTGTCAAGGACAATGCGGGCGACAGCTACGAGGTAAAGATCATCGACGTCAAGTAAAAGGATTTTATGGAAGAAAGAGAACAGAACACAGCCGAAGTAATACAGGTAAGACGCGACAAGCTGGACAGGCTCGTCGAAGAGGGCAAGAACCCTTACGAGGTCGTCAGATACGACAAAGACGCTTATGCGCAGACCGTCAAGGACGAATATGCCGCTTATGAGGGCAAAGAGGTTTGCCTCGCGGGCAGAATGGTCTCCAAGAGGATAATGGGCAAGGCGAGCTTTGCGCACCTTCTCGACGCTACCGGCAGCATACAGCTCTACGTCTGCCGCGACGATCTGGGAGAGGAAAATTACGCCGCGTTCAAAAAGACGGACATAGGCGACATAATAGGCGTAAAAGGCGTGGTATTCACGACGAGGATGGGAGAGATATCCGTGCATTGCACTAGCGTGGAACTCCTCAGCAAATCGCTTTTGCCGCTGCCCGAAAAGTATCACGGGCTCAAGGATACCGATCTCAGATACCGTCAGAGATACGTCGACCTCATCGCCAATCCCGAAGTCAAAAAGACTTTCGTGACGAGAAGCCGCATCATAAGCGCGGTGCGCGCTTACCTTGACGCGCAGGGCTTCCTCGAGGTGGAAACGCCGATACTCAACACGATCGCGGGCGGCGCGTCGGCGCGTCCGTTCATCACTCATCACAACACCCTCGACATCGATATGTATATGCGTATCGCGCCCGAGCTTTATCTCAAGAGACTCATCGTCGGCGGCTTCGAGAAGGTGTACGAGCTGGGAAGGATGTTCCGCAACGAAGGAATGGACACCCGTCACAACCCCGAGTTCACGATGATAGAGATGTATCAGGCATATACCGATTTTCACGGCATGATGGATCTGACGGAGAAGATATTCGGTCACGTCGCGGACACCGTGATAGGCTCGAGAAAGATCACCTATCAGGGAGAGGAGATAGACCTCACTTCTCCGTGGAAGAGGATCTCTATGATAGACGCGGTCAGAGAATACGTCGGCATAGACTTCGAAGCGACCGAGGATATGCAGGCGCTCAAGGCGCAGGCAAAGAAGGCGGGCGTAGAGTTCGACGACGACATTACCTGGGGCAAACTGCTCTACGAGTGCTTCGATCAGAAGGTCGAGGAAAAGCTCGTTCAACCCACTTTCGTATACGACTATCCCGTCGAAGTGTCGCCGCTTGCCAAGAGAAAGCCGACGGACAAGAGAATGACGGAGAGATTCGAGTTCTTCATCACCGCCAAAGAATTCGGCAATGCGTTCAGCGAGCTTAACGACCCGATAGATCAGAAAGAGAGGTTTATGGCTCAGGTGAAGCAGAGGGAGAAGGGCGACGAAGAAGCGCAGATGATGGACGACGATTACGTCACCGCGCTGATGTACGGCATGCCCCCGACGGGCGGCCTCGGCATAGGTGTCGACCGCATGGTCATGCTGTTTACCGATTCGGCGAGCATACGCGACGTGCTTTTGTTCCCGACGATGAAACCCATCGAAAAACAACAATAAAAGGAGAAAGCAGTCGCAAGACTGCTTTTTTTGAAGAATGGAAGAACTCAACGCACCTCTTTACAACGCAGTAAAAGCCGCCTCGGGAGCGACGGCGCGCTTTTGTATGCCCGGGCACTCGGGAGCGTCGGACGGAGGGTTGCTCTCGGGCGCGCCCTACGATCTCACCGAAATCGAAGGACTCGACAACCTCGTCTGCCCTGCGGGAGTAATCCTCGAAGCGGAACGGCTTGCGGCAAGGGCGCATGGGTGCGCGCATACGTTGTTCGTGACGGAGGGGAGTACGGTCTGCATGCATATCGCGCTGTCGCTCGCCAAGGAGAGAGGCGAGGTCGGATATATCGGAGGCATGCACAGGAGCTTTTTCGGCGGTTGCGCCCTTCTCGGCATAGAACCGGTTTGCTACGAGAGCGCGGACGATTTTGTGAAAAAAACCGCAAAAACCCGAAACGTGTCGTCAATTTTTTACACTTCGCCCGATTATTACGGCAACCTGACCGACGATGACGGCCTGATAAGTTTTTGCAGAGAAAGGGGAATACTCACCGTAACGGACGCGGCGCACGGCGCGCATTTTTCGTACAGTCCGCTGTTGCCGGACGCGGCGGCGGGGAGAGCGGATATCTCGTTCTGCAGTCTGCACAAGACGGTGTGCGCGTATACCGGCGCGGCTTTTCTCAACCTTGCGGGCGACGCGCTGTACGACGAGGCGGTCTACTTCAGACAGCTCTGGCATACTACTTCGCCGTCCTATCTCGTTATGGCGAGCGCGGACAGGTGCCGCGCGCTGTACGAAAGGGACGGGGAGAGGATATACGCGGGTATATGTGAGGCGAGAAAGACTTTCGAGGCGCGCGCAGACAAAAATTATACCGTGGAAAAAAGCGACGACTTTTCAAGGCTCGTCCTGAGATATGAAGGGCGTGACGCTGCTCGGGCGTGCTCGTACCTCGCGTCAAAAGGCATATATGCAGAAGCGGCGATCGGCGACAGACTGATATTCATACTCACCGCCGACAACTGCGATTCTCTGCCTCTGCTTGCCGACGCTCTCAAAGGATACGTCCCGGACGCGTTGCCGCGTTACGAAAACGAAGCAGAGAGAAAAAAAGCGGCGACTGCCGGCAAAGTTGCATTCGTGCCCGTAACGCAATGCGCGGGCAGAGTGTGTATGAACGAGGTCGGGTTTTATCCTCCGGGAGTGCCTTTCGTGAGGCGAGGCGAGATATTCACCGCAGACGACGCGCAGTTGCTGACAAAAAACGCCGATTGTACTTTTGGACTTGTAAACGGCAAAGCCGTTGTGCTACAATAATATTGCGCGACGTGCGCGGACAGAGGATATATGAAAGGAAGTTTCATTACTTTTGAGGGTTGCGAGGGCGTAGGCAAGACGACTCAGGTGGAGAGACTGCGCCGCTATCTCGACGAGAGCGGGCAAAAGGCACTCTTTCTGAGAGAGCCGGGCGGGACCGCGATCTCGGAAAAGATAAGAGCTATGCTTCTCAGCAAGGAGAACGACAGGATGAACGGCAAATGCGAGGCGCTGTTATATTCGGCGGCGCGCGCGCAGTTGCTCGGAGAGGTCGTCGCTCCCGCGCTCGATGAGGGTACGACTGTCGTATGCGACAGGTTTACCGACTCTACGTTCGCTTATCAGGGCGCGGCGAGAGGGCTGGGTACCGATTTCATCGACGCGCTCAACAGGCTGACCTGCGGCGATATAGTGCCCGACCTTACCGTGTTTCTCGATATGCCGCCCAAAAAGGCGTTTGCGAGAAAGGGCGGTGCGGACAAGAACGACCGCCTCGAGAGTCAGAGCATAGAGTTTCACGAAAAGGTGTATGCGGGATACAAAGAGGTCGCTTCGAGATATCCGCAGAGGATAGTCTGTATCGACGCGTCCAAGGACGCCGACGGCGTATGGGAGGACGTGATAGCCGCGATACGCGCGAGGACGAGGGTAAAATGACGGCAACGGAAAGACTTCTCAAAGCGTCGGGTCCTTATCGCACCGTGGTCGAGGATAAAAAGAAGGGCGCGCTCAACCATTGCTACCTTATCCTGTCCGACGACGATATAGCGAGAAAGGGCTTGTGCCGCCTGGCGGCGAAAGTCGCGCTGTGCCCTCACGGAGGGTGCGACGCGTGCGACGTGTGCGAGAAGATCAACGACGGCGCTTACGTGGCTCTGAAGATAAACGAAAGCGACAAGATATCCGTGGACGACGTGACTCAGCTGATAGAGGACAGTTACTTTACAGGTTTCGACGGCGATCTCAAGGCGTACGTCATAGCCAATATGCAGGGCATGAACGAGAAGGCGCAGAATAAGTTCCTCAAGACGCTCGAGGAGCCGCCCGAGAACGTCGTGTTCATACTCGGAGCGAGCCAGCAGACGGCTGTGCTTCCGACCATACTTTCGAGGTGTAAGAAGCTGTATGCCGAGGGCTTTACGGCGGCGCAGATCTACGGCGTTCTGACAGAGGATACCGAGGAACCCGACGAGGAGACTTCGCTTGCGGCGGCACGCGCTTCTGTCTGCGGATTCGGCAATCTGACGCGCGCGAAAAAGCTGTTTTCCGACGACGAGTTCGGCAACAGATTTTCCCTGCTGGTGTCTGTTATACGCAATCTTACGTCCACGAAAAAACTCGACGCGCAGCTGTCGAGACTTGCGATCGACAAGAACAATATCGACTCATATCTCGACATCGCCGAGACCGTGTTCAGGCTTGCGCTCGCCGCAAAGAGGGGAGCGGTTGAAAAGGGTTTCGAGGAGATCGAGAGCCTGAAAGAGGACTATGACTACCCGATGCTCGTCAACGTACTCGAACTGATAATAAAATGCAAGAAAATGAGCGAGAGCAATTGCAATCCGCAATCCATAGCCGACGCTCTGTTCATAGGAATATTGGAGGTAAAATATCTATGCCGGAAATAGTTGAAATAAAATTTCCGTCCAATCCCAAGACGTATTATTTCGATCCCAAGGGTATACGTTTCGAAGCGGGAGACAACGCGATCGTGGAGACGGTGAGAGGGCAGGAATACGGCAAAGTCGTCGCGCCCAACAGGACGGTGTCCGACGACGCGATAAAGGGTCAGCTCAAACCCGTGATACGCAAGGCTACGCCCGAGGACGACAAGAGGGCGCAGGAGAATATCGACATGAAGGCGCAGGCGATGGAATTGTGCAACAAGAAGATCGCCAAGCACGGACTCAAAATGAAGCTCGTCGACGCAGAATACACGTTCGACCGTTCCAAGATCGTGTTCAGCTTTACAGCTGACGGCAGAGTCGATTTCAGAGAGCTCGTCAAGGACATCGCGAGCGTCATGCATATGAGGATAGAACTCAGGCAGATATACGAGCGCGACGACATAAAGATGAGGGGCGCGTTGGCGATGTGCGGCAGACCTTGTTGCTGTATCACGCACCTTGCCGACTACGAAAAAGTGACGGTGAAAATGGCTAAAAACCAGAACATATCCCTCAATCCTACCAAGGTCAGCGGTATGTGCGGCAAGCTGATGTGCTGTCTCAGGTACGAGAACGAGTATTATGCAGAGACCGCAAAACTCATGCCCAAGGTGGGGAGCACCGTTTTGACCGCAAAAGGTACGGGCAGGGTCGAGGAGACGGATATGCTCAAGCGCAGGATAAAGGTCGCGATCCAGAACGAGGACGGAGTGATCAACGAGTATTTCGAGGTCGGAGAGTTCGAGATCGTCGGAGCGCCGCAGAAGCAGAGACAAAACAAAGAAGAGGAGCAGTACGAAAAAGAGCTGAAAAAGCTGGAAGACTGACAGGCGGGTCGCGGCGGTTTTCCGCAAACGGAAAGACGAGTTAGACGCCACTAACCAAAAACGCACCCCGTTTTTTTTGAAAAAGGTTTACAACCTTGCGGGCGTGTGGTATAATCAAATCACAAAACCTAAAAAGGAGATTTACGAATATGGCATACGTTATCGGAGATGGATGCATCAAGTGCGGCAACTGCGCGGCTAACTGCCCCGTAGAGGCGATCAGCGAGGGCGACGACAAGTACGTTATCGACGCGGATACCTGCATAAGCTGCGGCACTTGCGCGGCAGGTTGCCCCGTTGAAGTCATCAGCGAGGAGTAATCCGTCACAAAAGATCGGATATTTGAGATAAACGCGGTTTTACGACCGCGTTTATTCTTTTTTACGGAAGTTTCAGTCCGTAATGCAAAGACGTGCGCGAGGAGAGAGATATCCGTCTGTCGCGCGCAACGGGACGCGCGCATAATGTCGCGCGCGATTTTTTCAAAGTAATTCGTTCAATGCCTTTATTTTTGCGCGCATATATGGTAAAATTATCAGGATAACGAATTTTATACTTTTCGGAGGAAAGATGAAAAGAGACTTCTTGTGTATGCAGGGCGTGAGCGCCGATACGATGACGAGGCTGATGGACGACGCGGTCGCGATGAAAGAGATCGTGTTGTCGGGCGACAAGTGCCGCGACGTCCTCAAAGGCAAGACCGTGGCGACCCTGTTCTACGAAAACAGCACGAGGACGCGTTGTTCTTTCGAAGACGCGGCAAAATATCTCGGCGCGACTGTCACCGTCGTCGACGTTTCGACTTCGAGCGTACAGAAAGGAGAGAGCATACTCGACACCGGCAGGACTATCGAGGCAATGGGCACGGACGTCATTGTCATACGCCACTCGGCGAGCGGCGCTCCCAAGTACCTCGCCGACAACGTGAAATGCAGCGTCATCAATGCGGGCGACGGCTTGCATGCGCATCCCACGCAGGCGCTTCTCGACCTGTTCACGATACGCGAAAAGTTCGGCAGAGTAGAGGGTCTAACCGTCACGATAATAGGCGACGTCAAGCACAGCCGCGTCGCGAGAAGCAATATCGTGTCTCTGACGACGATGGGCGCGAAGGTCAGGATATACGGACCTCCCACGATGATCCCCGTCGCCGCGGAGAGACTGGGTTGCGAGGTTTGCACGTCGATCGAGGACGCGTTCAGAGGTAGCGACGTGATCATGGGTCTCAGGATACAGCTCGAGCGTCAGCAGAAAGGGCTTTTCCCAAGTTACGGAGAATACGCGCGCTTCTTCGGGATAAATCCCGAGAGGATGAAGCTCGCCAACAAGGGCGCGATCGCTATGCATCCAGGTCCCGTCAACAGAGGAGTTGAGTTCTCCTATGCGCTCTGCGAGGACGACTGCTGTTACAAGGACGTGCAGGTCACCAACGGCTTGGCGACGAGAATGGCGCTTCTCAAATGGATACTGGAGGACTGATATGAAGAAACTGCTTATAAAGTCCGCGCTCGTCGGCGGGAAGAAAAAGGATATACTTATCGACGGCGACAGGATAGAAAAGATAGCCGCGGGCATAAACACCTACGGTTGCGACGTTATAGACGCGAGCGGTCTGACCGCGCTTCCCGCGTTCGTCGATATGCACGTACATCTGCGCGAGCCGGGCTTTGAGTACAAAGAGGACATAGAGAGCGGCTCGAGGGCGGCGGTTGCGGGCGGTTTTTCCGCGGTATGCTGCATGCCCAACACAAAGCCTGTCACAGACAACAAGTATATCGTCAGATATATAAAGGACAGGGCAAAAGAGGTCGGTCTCGTCAAAGTCTATCCGATCGCCGCGGTCAGCGTGGGCGAAAAGGGGGAGACGATCACCGAGATGGGCAAACTCAAAGAGGCGGGCGCGGTCGCGTTTTCGGACGACGGCAGACCCGTCGAGAGCGCTCAGCTGATGAGGATCGCGCTCGAGTACGCGGGAGGACTGAATATGCCCGTCATCAGCCATTGCGAGGACTTGTCGCTCGTCAACGACGGAGTGATGAACGAGGGATATATCTCGACTCTGACGGGGCTCAAGGGCATTACCCGCGCAAGCGAAGAAGTGATGGTCGCGAGGGATATCGTGCTTGCCGAGACGCTCGGCGCGCGCGTGCATATAGCGCACATCAGCACCAAGGGCAGCGCGCAACTTATAAGAGAGGCGAAGGCGCGCGGCGTGAAAGTCACCTGCGAGACCTGCCCGCATTATTTTGCGGCTACGGACGAGCTGTGCAGGGACAACGACGCGAACGCCAAGGTCAATCCTCCGCTGAGAGAGGAGAGCGACCGTCTCGCGATGATAGAGGCGATAAAAGACGGCACGGTTGACGCTATCGTCACCGATCACGCTCCGCACGCAAAGCACGAGAAAGAGGGCGGCTTCGTCGGCGCGGCGAACGGCATAAGCGGCATAGAGACTTCGTTCGCTCTGTCTTATACCGCGCTCGTGAAGTCGGGCGGGATAACGCTCGAAAGACTGAGCGAACTGATGACGAAGAATCCCGCTTCGATCGTGAATATCGAATGCGGCAGGCTCGAGGAGGGCGGCAAGGCGGACATAACGCTGGTCGACCTCAATGAGAAATACGCGATAGACAAGAACGAGTTTTTCTCCAAAGGCAAAAACACTCCCTTCCACGGCAGAGATGTGTACGGCAGAGTGCGCTTCACCGTAGTGGACGGCACTATCAGATACAAGAGGTAAATATGATAATCGACAAACTCATCGACGCAATCAAGAGGACGGACAACCCGTCCGTAATAGGTCTCGACACCTGCGTGGACTATCTCCCCGACGAGATGAAGGCGAAATGCGCAACGTTCGACGACGCGGCAAACTATATCACCAAGTTCAATTTCGATCTGGTCGACGCGCTCAAGGACGTCGTGCCCGCGGTGAAGGTGCAGGTCGCCTATTACGAGATGTACGGCGTGGCGGGCATGCGTGCCTTCAAAGACACGCTCGCTTACGCGCGCGCCAACGGCATGATCGCGATCGCTGATATCAAGCGCAACGACATCGGCAGTACGGCGGCGGCTTACAGCAGGGCGTATATCGGCTCGACGGAGCTTGCGGGCGGCGTAAAAGTCACTCCCTTCGAGAGCGACTTCGTGACCGTCAACGGCTATCTCGGAAGCGACGGCGTCAAGCCTTTCGTCGCGGACTGCGAGAAGAACGACAAGGGCATATTCGTGCTCGTCAAGACTTCCAACCCCGCGAGCGGCGAACTTCAGGACAAGAAGCTCGGCGACAAGGAGACCCTTTACGACGCGATGGCAGATCTCGTCGACGACTGGGGCAAGAACCTCGTCGGCAAATACGGCTATTCGTCCGTCGGAGCGGTCGTCGGCGCAACGCACAAGGAGCAGGCGGCAAAGATCAGGGCGGCGCATCCGCATCTGTTCTTCCTTATCCCCGGCTACGGCGCGCAGGGCGGCAAGGCGGAAGACCTCGCGGTATGCTTCAGGGACGGCATCGGCGGCATAGTCAATTCGTCGCGCGGCATACTCTGCGCTTACAAGAAAGAGCAGTATGCGGGACTCGATTACAAGGACGCGGCTCTCAAAGCGGCGCTCGATATGCAGAAGGATCTGGCAAGGTGCATCAGATGAAAGACAGGATCGCAACCGTTATCAAAAACGCGCGCGTCGCGGACGGCGTATGGTATATGACGCTCGCGTTCGACGACTTCGAGGAAGTGAAAGGCGCGCAGTTTCTCGACGTGAAGCTCCCCGACAGGAGCAAGGTGCTGAGACGTCCGTTCTGCATCTGCGATTTCGACGCGGAGAAAAAGACGGCGGACGTATGTTATGCGGTGGTCGGCGGCGGCACGCAGGCGCTCACTGAAGTCAAGGCGGGAGAAAAGCTCAACGTGCTCCTTCCTCTCGGCAACGGCTACGTGCCCGCGGGCAAGAAGATAATGCTTATCGGCGGCGGCATGGGCAGTGCGGTGCTTCCCGCGGTCGTGACCGCAAATCCGGACAAAGCATTTTTCGTATATCTCGGCTTTGCCAACGCGGGCAAGGTCGTGCTCGAAAAAGAACTGAGGGCTAAGGGCGCGGACGTCACCGTGGCGACCGACGACGGCAGTTACGGCAAAAAAGGCTTTGTGACGACATACGCGCGCGAAGCGTTCGACGAGGTGAAGCCGGACGAGATATTCGTCTGCGGACCCGAAGTCATGTATAAGGCGGTCAGGAAGTGCTTCGACGGCATAAAAGTTCCGCTTTACGTGTCGCTCGAACAGCGCATGGGTTGCGGCATAGGCGCGTGCCTCGTCTGCAACTGCAAGGTGAAGCGCGCGGACGGCGAAGGATACGTCAGAGTGTGCAAGGACGGTCCCGTTTTTCTTCTCGACGAGGTGGTGCTATGAGTAATCTCAAGGTGAATATCGCGGGCGTTGAACTCAAGAATCCCGTCATTACGGCGAGCGGCACGTTCGGCTTCGGCAAGGAATACGGGGAGTTCTATCCGATTTCCGCGCTCGGAGGCATTTGCACGAAAGGTCTGACGCTCAGGAAGCGCGACGGCAATCCTCCTCCCAGAGTGGCAGAGACTTACGGCGGCATGCTCAACAGCGTCGGGCTTCAGAATCCCGGCATAGATCACTATCTCGCCGAGGACGACAAGCGCCTCGCCAAAGAGGACGTCGTCGTGATCGCCAATATCGCGGGATCCACTCTCGACGACTACGTGGCTATGGGAGAGAGGATAAACGAGAGCAACGCCGCTATGGTGGAACTCAACATATCCTGCCCCAACGTCAAGCAGGGCGGTATGGCTTTCGGCGTACTGCCGAAAAACGTAGAGGAAGTTACGCGTGCGGTCAAAAACGTATGCAAAAAGCCGGTGATAACCAAGCTTTCGCCCAACGTAAGCTGTATCTCGGACAACGCGAGAGCGGCGGAGGCAGGCGGCGCGGACGCGGTCTCGCTGATCAACACCCTTTCGGGAATGGCGGTCAACTACAGGACGAGACGACCGATACTCGCCAACAACAACGGCGGGCTTTCGGGTCCCTGCGTAAAACCCGTCGCGCTCAAGATGGTGTGGGAGTGCTACAACGCCGTGAAGATACCTATCATCGGTCTCGGCGGCATAACGACTTATACAGACGTGCTCGAGTTCATGATCTGCGGCGCGCGTGCTGTGCAGGTGGGAACGGCTAATTTTACCGACCCGACAGCGGCGTACGACATAGTCAGGGATCTCGAGGCGTACGTGAAAGAAAACGATATTGATATAAACGACCTGGTCGGCACGCTGATATTGAATTAGTTTATCGACACGGGCAGGAAAAAAATAAAGAAATAAAACAAAATCGGAGGACTATTTATGATGACAACCGAACAAGCGCTTGAGGTATACCGCAGCACGGGCGCGATACTCAAAGGACACTTTAAACTCACGTCGGGCAGACATTCCGACACCTATATGCAGAGCGCGAAAGTCTTCGTCGATCCCAAGGCGAGCGAGACCCTTTGCAAGGCGCTTGCCGAAAAACTCACCGACGCGGGCGTTGAAGTCGACGTGGTGATCTCTCCCGCCATCGGCGGCATCCTTATGGGATACGAGGTCGCGAGACAGCTGGGCAAACCCAATATCTTCGCAGAGCGCGAAAACGGAGTGATGACTCTGCGCCGCGGCTTTACGATCGAAAAGGGCACGAAGTTCGTCGTCTGCGAGGACGTCGTCACGACCGGCGGCTCGGTCAAAGAAGTCATCGCTCTCGTCAAAGAGGCGGGCGGCGAAGTCACCGCGGTCGCGTCTCTCGTAGACAGGAGCAACGGCAAGGTGGATTTCGGCGTGAAGTTCGTCAACCTCATCAGCATGGACATCACCTCTTACGAGCCGGACGAATGCCCGCTGTGCAAAGAGGGAAAGATCGAGCTCGTCAAGCCGGGTTCGAGAGTTTTCACAAAGTGAGACGCTTATGTGGAAAAGAGTAGAGAAAGCGTACGCAAGTCTGCGCAACAGGGTGGATTTTAAACCGCAGATAGGCATAGTCCTCGGTAGCGGTCTCGGCGCGATAGCCGAGAATATAGAGAGCGTATACAGCATTCCCTTCGACAGCCTTCAGGGCATGCCCGCGTCGACCGTCGAGGGACACAGCGGCAGATTCGTGTTCGGATACATCAACCGCGTGCCCGTAGTCGTGATGCAGGGCAGAGTGCATTATTACGAAGGATATACGCCGCAGGAAGCCGTGCTCCCGATACGTCTGATGATAAGAATGGGTGTCAAGGCGCTCGTGCTGACCAACGCGTCGGGCGGTATCAGAGACGACCTCGATACGGGCGACATCATGATGATCACCGACCATATATGTCTCGTGCCCTCTCCGCTTATAGGCAGGAACGACCCGTCTTACGGCGACAGGTTCCCCGATATGACAGAGGCTTACGACCCCGCCCTCAGAGAAATGGCGCGCGCGGCGGCAAATAAAGTGGGCGTGAATCTCAAAGAGGGAGTATATATACAGTTCACGGGTCCCAATTTCGAAACGCCCGCAGAAGTGCGTATGGCGAGAGCAATGGGCGCGGACGCGGTCGGTATGAGTACCGCGATCGAGACGATAGCGGCGGTGCATATGGGCATCAAGGTGCTCGGCTTGTCGTTCATCAGCAACAAGGCATGCGGGCTCGGAGACAAGAAGCTCAGCCATCTCGACGTGCAGGCGGAAAGCCGTAGCGTCGTAGGCAAGCTGAATGAACTGATAAGCGAACTCGTCGTGCTCGCTTCCAATAAATAACCGTTGATAACAAACACCCGCAGGCAAATTTTGCGGCGGACGGACGTGAAATGAAATTAAGGATATACAACGCTAAGATACTGACCAAAGACGGGATCGTTGAAGGAGAACTGCGCACGCAGGGAGACAGGATAACCTATCTGTCTCCCGTCTCGACGCTCGACTGGCAGGACTGGGACAGAGAGATAGACCTCAAAGGCAATCTCCTCGTGCCCTCTTTCAAGAACGCGCACACACATTCCCCGATGACCTTCCTGCGTTCGCGCGCGGAGGACATGCCGCTCGGCGACTGGCTGTACAAGCAGGTTTTCCCCGCGGAGGGCAAGCTGACCGACGAGGACTGCTATTATTTCACACGGCTTGCGGTCGCGGAGTATTATGCGGGCGGCACGACGTTCGCGTGCGAGATGTACGGGCATACCGAGGCGGTCGCGCAGGCGTTTGCAGATACCGGGTTCGGCGCGTATATCGGCAGCGGCATCTTCGATTTCGACGGCGGCTACGACGCGATAACCAAGCGCGCGGAGGAACTCAGGAGCAGGATAGACAAGCTCAACGGGATAAAATACGCGCTCGCGATGCACGCGGAGTATACCTGCGGAGCGGAGACGCTGAGAGCGGTACGCGATCTGTCAGACGAGTTCGGGCTTCCCGTGATGACGCACCTCAGCGAGACTGCGGACGAAGTAACTTCGTGCAGGGAAAGACACGGCGTATCGCCCGTAAAATACCTTGCGGACAACGGGATATTCGCGCGCGGCGGCACGGGATTCCACTGCGTGCACGTCGACGGCGAGGATATTGAGATAATGAAAAAACTCGGGGTGAACGCGGTCACTTGCCCGTGCAGTAACCTCAAACTGGCGAGCGGTATCGCTCCCGTAAAAAGACTTCTCGACGCGGGCATAAAGCTCGGCATCGGCACGGACGGCGCGGCGAGCAACAACGCGCTCGATATGTTCAGAGAGACCTATCTCGCGACCGTGCTCCAGAAATATCTGCTCGGCGACGCGGCGGCGGCGAGCGCGAAAAGCGTATATGCGGCGGCGACGGACGGGGCGGCGTTCGGACTTGAGGGCGCGGACGGATTATACGTCGGCGCACGCGCGGACATGGCGGTGATCGACCTTTCCGCTCCCAACATGCAGCCGCTCAACGACGTCGCGAACAACCTCGTATACGCGGGCGGCAGACACAACGTGAAGATGACGGTCGCGGGCGGGAAGATAGTATACGAGGACGGAGACTACCTCTACGGAGAGGACTACGGCGCTTTGCTCGAAAAGTGCAATGCCGCCGCGGAGAGAATAAAAAATGAGATCTGAAAAAAACCTCACGTCGGAACAGATTGACAAGAGGAATAAAAGACTGCGTTTTGCGGGTCTTATCCTACTCACGGTGCTCGTAGTCGTCGCGGTGGTCGTGACGGCGCTCGTCGTAAAGAGCTGCAACGAAAAGGTCTCTCTCGATATAGGTCAGCCTTACGACGCGGGCAAGGCGACCGTGACGGTCACAGGCGTCGCGATAAAGAGGATGGCGGCAACGGAGCAGGTCTACGCGATAATAACGCTCAGAGTCGAGGCGGAAAAGGACTTTGTGCTCGATCCCGGAGACTTTGAACTGGACGGAGTTCCCCCTATGGGGCTGGGATTGCCGGACGGAACGGATCTCGATACGGAAGAAAAAGAGATCGCGGCAGGCGCTACGGAGCAGGTAGAGATAGCGTTTCTCGTGCCGCGAAGCATGAAAGTCAGCTTTCTGACCTATAAAAAGGCAGAGATAAGACTTGGCAGTATGATAGAAAACGATAACAACCTTTCTTAAGGAGAAGCAATGATACAGGTAACGGATTTGTTTTTGCAGTTCGGCGGCAGGAAACTTTTCGAGGACGTCAACCTCAAGTTCACCGACGGCAACTGCTATGGCGTAATAGGCGCCAACGGCGCTGGTAAATCGACCTTTCTCAAGGTACTTTCGGGAGAACTCGAGCCTACGAGAGGCACGGTGTCGATTGGCAAAGGACAGCGCATAAGCGTTCTGCATCAGAATCAGAACGACTTTGACGACTGCACCGTGATGAGAACGGTCCTTCTCGGGCACAAGCGTCTTGTCGACATAATGGACGAGAAAGACGCGCTCTATATGAAAGAGGACTTCTCGGAGGAGGACGGCATAAGAGCGTCCGAGCTCGAGAACGAGTTCGCAGAGCTCGGCGGCTGGGAAGCGGAGAGCGAAGCGGCATCCCTTCTCAACGAACTCAAGTTCGGAGAAGAATATCACGACAAGCTGATGAGCGAGCTTGACGGCAAGCAGAAAGTCAAGATACTTCTCGCGCAGGCGCTTTTCGGCAACCCCGACATTCTCATACTCGACGAGCCGACCAACAACCTCGACGCAAAGAGTATAATGTGGCTTGAAAAATTCCTGATGGACTTCAAGAATACGCTGATCATAGTCTCGCACAACCGCCACTTCCTCAACAAGGTATGCACGCATATCTGCGACGTCGACTATGGTCAGATCAATATGTACGTGGGCAACTACGACTTCTGGTACGAGACGAGCCAGCTCCTCGCGAGACAGGCGAAAGAGGCGAACAAGAAGGCGGAAGCGAGAGCGAAAGAGTTGCAGGAATTCATCGCGCGCTTCTCTGCGAACGCGTCCAAGTCGAGACAGGCGACCTCGAGAAAGAAAGAGCTTGAAAAACTCACGCTCGAGGACATAAAGCCGTCGATGAGGAAATATCCTTATATCAATTTCGAGACGGAGCAGGATCTCGGCAAAGAGATACTCAAGGTCGAGGGATTGACCAAAAAAGGCTTCTTCGAAAACGTCAGCTTTACCGTGCAGAAGGGCGAAAAGATCGCGTTCCTATCGGACAAATCGACTTCTGTGTCCATGCTTTTCGACATACTCAACGGCATAGAGGAGCCGGACGCGGGCAAGTACGAGTGGGGCAAGACGGTCAGACTCAGCTATGTACCGCAGAATTTCGACGAATTTTTCGACGGTTGCAACATGAATCTCGTCGAATGGATAAACAGGTTTTCAAAAGACCATACAGAGAGCTATCTGAGAAGCTGGCTCGGGAGGATGCTTTTCTCGGGCGACGAGGTCAAAAAGAGCGCGAAAGTGCTCAGCGGAGGCGAGAAAGTGCGCTGTATGCTTGCGCGTGCGATGCTGATCGGCGGCAACGTCCTTATCCTCGACGAGCCGACCAACCACCTCGATCTCGAGGCGATAACCGCCCTCAACAAGGGCATGATAAATTTCAAAGGCTGCAGTCTGTTCGCGACTCACGACCAGGAGCTTATGCAGACGGTAGCCAACAGGATCATAGAGATCAACGGCACAAAGACGTTCGACAAACTGACGACGTACGAAGAATATCTTGAAACAATCTGACGAGGTGATGATCATGGACAATAAAGACAAACAACTGATCGCGATACTTCGCGAGGACAGCCGTTTTACGACGGCGCAGATCGCCGCAATGAGCGGGCTCAGCGAAAGCGAAGTCAGCGACAGGATAGCGGCAATGGAGCAGGACGGCGTGATAGCCAAATATACCGTGCTTTGCAATACCGAAAAGCTGGATTCGGACGCGGTCACCGCGCTTATCGAGGTAAAGGTGACCCCGCAGATGCGCGACGGCTTCGACGCGATCGCGCGCGACATCTACAAGTTTGAAGAAGTCAAGGACGTCTATCTGATGAGCGGCAGTTACGACCTCACCGTCATCGTCGAGGGCAAAAACCTCAGAGAGGTCTCAAGATTCGTGACCGAAAGGCTGTCCGTACTCAAGGACGTCACGTCCACCGCGACCCACTTTATATTGAAAAAATACAAGGCAGAAGGCGTCGTGCTCGAAAAACGCGAAGAGATCAAGAGAGAAGAAATAGTATGAATTACGACAAATACGTGGGCGACGTCGTAAAGAATATCAAGCCTTCGGGCATAAGAAAATTTTTCGACGTCGCGGCAATGTACAAGGACGTCATTTCGCTCGGCGTGGGCGAGCCCGATTTCGTCACTCCGTGGGAAGCGAGAGAGGCGGCTGTGCAGAGCATAAGAAAGGGTATCACGCAGTATACGTCCAACAGCGGACTTCTGCAACTCAGAGAGGCGGTTGCGAAATATCTCGATCTGCAGTACGGTCTGAAATACGACCCCAAAGACGAGATCGTGATGACCGTCGGCGCGAGCGAGGCGATCTACCTTGCGGTGCGCACTCTGGTCAACGCGGGCGACGAGGTGATAATTCCCGAGCCGTCCTACGTGTCTTACGCTCCCGGCGTATCGCTGTGCGACGCGGTGCCCGTCGGCGCGAAGTGCGTGGCTGCCGACAATTTCGTGCTTACCGCAGAGGCGCTCGAAGCGGTCGTGACCCCGAGGACGAAAGCGCTGATACTGCCTTTCCCCAACAATCCCACGGGCGCGATAATGAACAGAAAACAGCTTGAGGCGATAGCCGAAGTCATCAAAAAACACGACATCATCGTCATTTCGGACGAGATATACGCAGAGCTGACTTACGGCGACGAGCGTCACGTCTCGATCGCTTCGCTCGACGGCATGAGAGAACGCACGATTCTCATCAACGGCTTCAGCAAGGCGTTCGCAATGACGGGTTGGAGACTGGGTTATGTGTGCGCGCCGGGAGAACTCGAAAAGCAACTGCTCAAGATACATCAATATATAATAATGTGCGCGCCCACGGCGGCACAGTACGCGGCGCTCAGCGCGCTGAATACTGCGTTCGAGGACAACTTCGCGGCGGTAGAGGAGATGAGGAGCCAGTACGATCTGAGAAGGAGATTCCTCGTCAGACGTCTCAACGAGATGAAACTGACCTGCTTCGAGCCTAAGGGAGCGTTTTATGTGTTCCCGTGCGTGTCGGCGACGGGTCTGGACGGAGAACAGTTTGCCGAAGAACTTCTCGAGGATCAGAAAGTCGCGGTCGTACCCGGCGGCGCTTTCGGGGATTCGGGCAAGGATTTCATAAGGATAAGCTACGCGTATTCTCTCGAGAGCCTGAAAAAGGCGACCGACAGGATAGAACATTTCCTCAAAAAGAAAGGCGTGCTGTAATAAAAACGGCACGTAATATTACGCAGTTTGCCTTTTTGTGTGTACCGATTATCTTAAAATGTACATAATTTTAATACTATTTTAATAAAAATCGGCAAAAAGGCGAGGCAAAAGTCACCACGAAAAAAATTTTAAAAAAGTTGAAAAAATGTTAATTTACAATAGGTTTGTCAGTTGAAGGCAAACCTATTTTTTTACGTTTGAAGGCTTGTCTTAACGGACAAGCCTATTTTTTATTTTTCAAAGGAGGTATTGCGTATGCGTAACAGTAACGGACGCGGCAAGATCGGGAAGGAAACAATTTGCATTGGCGTTTATATCCCGAAGGAAACGCACGCGAAACTCGTTGCCGCGGCGAAAGACAAAGAGT
>CASDWJ010000002.1 GCA_949284695.1 uncultured Christensenella sp.
AACGGAGCTTCGGGCAAATAGATAAGATCTGCGCCGAGACCCTTGTAATTTGCAAGGCTTGCCGCAGCAGTCAGCCAGCCTGCGTGTCTGCCCATGATCTCAACTACGGTGATCATCGGGGTGTCGTATACGTTGGCGTCGAGCTTGAGCTCCATCATCGTGGTAGCGACGTACTTAGCCGCGCTGCCGTAACCGGGGCAGTGATCGGTGCCATAAAGGTCGTTGTCGATGGTCTTGGGTACGCCGACTACTCTGCATTCCCAACCCGACTTCTTCATGAACTTGCTGACCTTGTTGCAGGTATCCATGGAGTCGTTGCCGCCGTTGTAGAAGAAATAGCGGATATTATACTTCTTGAAAACTTCGAGAAGTCTCTTGTAATCGGTGTCGTCGACCTTTTCGGGCTTGAGCTTGTATCTGACCGAACCGAGCGCGGACGACGGGGTATTCTTGAGGAGCATGAGCTCTTTCATATCCTCTTGAGAAATGTCGTAGAATTCCTCGTCAAGCACGCCTCTGATACCGTGAGCCGCACCGTAGACCGCAGTGATGCAATCCTGCTTCAGCGCCTCGGTGAAAACACCTGCCGCGGAAGAGTTGATAACCGACGTGGGACCGCCGGACTGACCGAACATACAAGCGCCGACCAATTTTTCCATATTATATTGTCCTCCGAATAATTGTTTTTGTATTTATGCCGCAAGCGGCTTTTGTCCTGTAAATTTTCCTGCCAGTGTAGATAAAACTACATGCTGAGTATTCTTGTGCGGTTGTAGAGATCTGTCTGGAACTCGCGTTTCATCGCAAGCGCCGCGCCTATTTCCTCGTCCACAATCTTGTTGTCGCGTATGCCGACCACTCTGCCGCCCTTGCCCTCGAGAAGCAGGTCTACCGCGCGCATGCCGAACTGCGCCGCGAGCACTCTGTCCTGATTGGACGGCGCGCCTCCTCTCTGGATATAGCCGAGCGTGGTCGTCTTGATCGATCCCGTAACTCCCTGCTCTTTGAGCTTCGCCTTGAGTTCTTCCGCCTTGCAGACGCCCTCTGCGAGCACGATTATATCGCTGGTCTTGCCTATCCTCTGATTGAGTTTGATGCTCTTGACGACAGCCGCCAGATCGAACGGGACTTCGGGTACGAGTATGAGTTCCGCGCCGCCGCCGAGACCCGCGTAAAGCGCGATATCGCCACACTTTCTGCCCATGACCTCGATGATGCACACTCTGTCGTGCGAAGTCATCGTGTCGCGCAGGTTGTTGATCGCGTTAAGCACCGTGTTGACCGTCGTGTCGAAGCCGAGCGTGTAGTCGGTATAGGCGAGGTCGTTGTCGATCGTGCCGGGTATGCCGATGACCTGTGTGCCGAAATTGTCGTAAAGGTCTTTCGCGCCTCTGAAAGAGCCGTCGCCGCCGATGACGACGAGACCATCGATGCCGTAAGCCTCCATATTATCCACCGCCTGCGACATATATTCAAGCTGTTTGAACTCATCGCAACGCGCGGTCTTGAGAATGGTGCCGCCGCGCTGAATGATGTCGGAGACCGAACGACGGTTCATCTGATTGATATGGTTGTTTATCAGTCCGACGTAACCGCGCTCTATGCCATACACGTCGAGACCTTTGTTGAGCGCGTATCTGACTACCGCTCTGATACAGGCGTTCATGCCGGGGGCGTCTCCGCCGCTCGTCAAAACTCCGATTCTTTTCATGATACCTCCGGAATAGCGTGTGTTTTACTCTCCGCAAACCACTACGCCGTGTTTTGTGTAGATTTCAGCTTTCCCTCTTATCTTGATAGCCGAAGTCTTTTCTGTAAACTGCATCACGATGACCTCGTGCCTGACAAGGTTTTCGGTATGATGCGGCTTGGTATTGTCACCGCGCGTCAGCCCTATTATCTGCACGGGGCTTTCGAGCGCCTTGATGACTATGTAATCGTCGGTCAGAAAATTCTTTTCGTCCATTTTGCACCTCGTTCTATGCCAATAGGATTATACCAAATACATCGCAAAAACTCTATTGTTTTGCACATTTTTTTAATATTTTGCGCCTGTATTTGCCTATTTTTCGTTACGTCAGCGATCTTTGCGCCCTTTTGCGCACGTTCGCCGACCGCCGTCACTTCTTTTTCTTCGCCGTTTTGACGCAATTTTCTCCTAGAAGTCCTTTGAGCTGCGACACGAGCGCGCCGCGGATATCCGCCCTTTCTTTGCATCTGTACAGCTTGCCGTTGAACTGGACGAACACTTCGGTTTTGCCGGGCGCAAGTTTCAGATATCCCCTGACGTCGTCGTACTGGGCGTTGGAGTCCACCTTTACGTAGAGCACGTCGTCGCTCTCCTCTTCTTTTTCCTCTTCTTCCTGCATCGCGTCTTCTTTTGTGAGAAGCTGGACGTCCATCGCGATCAGACTTGCCCTCTCCTCTTCGAGGTTAAGCCTGCCCGTGATCCTGACGATCGCGTCGTCGGGCAACGCGTGGTGCACCTTGGCAAACGTCGCGGGGAAGAACACGACCTCTATCGTCGCGTGCAGATCTTCGAGAGTCGCATAGCCCATAAGTTTGCCCGTCCTCGTGACCTTGGGCGAAAGATTGCTGAGCATACCGCATACCGCGACGGGTTTGTCGTTGTACGTCTTTATTAGATCGAGGTAGCCTTCGCCTTCTTCGTCGAAATCCTCCATGCCCTCTTCTTCGCCCGCTTCTCCCGCGCGGATATTGGCTATTTCTTTGAGGTACTCGGCAAGCGGCTCGAGCGTAAACGGCTGCCTCTCGAGGAATTCTCTCCACTCGTCGAGCGGATGTCCCGACAGATATATGTTGAGCGCGTCCTTTTCGTTGTCGAGCAGCGCCTTGGGCGGGAACTCGGGAAGCGCCGGCACGTCATCCGTTTTTTCTTCCTCGATGAAGTCGAACAAAGACATCTGTCCGCTGCCCTGCTTTTTCTTCTCGTAAGCGGAGAGGTTGAGCATGCTTTCGTAACACGCCATCAGCGACGCGCGGGTATAGCCGAAGCTGTCGAACGCGCCCGCCTTGATAAGGTTTTCAAATATGCGCTTGTTGATCGTGCCCGCGGGCAGTCTTGACAGCATATCGGATATGCTCTTGTATTCGCCGTTTTTCTCCCTCTCCTCTACGAGGGTCTGCATCGCCGCTTCGCCGACGTTCTTAATACCGCCGAGACCGAAGCGCAGACCGCCGTTTTCTGTCTTGAACACGGCGCGCGACTTGTTGACGTCGGGCGGATATATCTTGTAGCCCTTGTTCTTGAGGTAGGACAGATATTTCTGCACCTCGTCCGCGTTGGTAATGCGGTTGTTAATGACCGCCACGATGAACTGTATATTGTAGTAACGCTTGAAATAAGCCGTTTCGTATGCGAGCACCGCGTAAGCCGCCGCGTGCGACTTGTTGAACGCGTATTTCGCGAAGTTCTCCATTTCGTCGAAAATCGCGTTGGCGACTTCGGGTTTCACGCCGCGCTTGAGCGCGCCGTCGATATGCATCTTCTCGTCGCCGTTGAGGAAGATGTCGCGGTGCTTTTTCATGATATCCGCCTTTTTCTTACTCATAGCGCGGCGCAGGAGGTCTGCGCTTCCCAGCGAATATCCCGCCAGCTTCTGCACGATCTGCATGACCTGCTCCTGATACACGAGCGTGCCGTAAGTCATGTTGAGTATAGGCTCGAGCGCGGGGTGCTTGTAGGTTATCGTCTCGGGGTTGTTCTTTGCGCGCAGATAGTCGGGTATCGCGTCCATCGGACCCGGACGGTAAAGGGATATTCCCGCGATGATATCTTCGAGGCTCTGCGGCTTGAGTTCCTGCATAAACTTTTTCATGCCCGCGCTTTCAAGCTGGAACACCGCGTCCGTTTCGCCCGTACCTATCAGCTTGTAGACCTCGGGGTCGTCGTAGCCCAGCTTCTGGAAGTCTATCTCCACGCCGAAGTCCTCTTTTATGTACTGCCTCGTCTTGCTGACGTCTGTCAGCGTTTTGAGACCGAGGAAGTCCATTTTGAGCATACCCATCAGCTCGACTTCATCTTTCTGGAACTGGGTCGTTATATCCTCGCCGTTGCGCTGAAGCGGAACGAAATCCGAAATCACCTCTTTGCAGATGACGACGCCCGCCGCGTGCTTGGAACAGTTGCGCGGCATGCCCTCTATCCTGAGCGCCATGTCGATGACGTTCCTGAGAGCGGGGTTTTCGTTGTACATTTCCACCGCTTCGGGCGAGTACAGCTTCTTGTCGTCTTCGTTGCCCGTCCTGCCGAGCACCTTGTCGAGCGTGACCTTGGGGTCGTTGGCGATCGCCTTGGTCAGCCTGTTCACGTCGGAAAGGGGCACGCCGTATACGCGCGCGACGTCCTTTATCGCGCCCTTAGCCTTCATCGTGCCCAGCGCGAGTATCTGACAGACCTTGTTGCTGCCGTACTTTTTCGTCACGTATTCTATGACCTCGCCTCTCCTCTCGAAGCAGAAGTCCACGTCGAAGTCGGGCGGCGACTCTCTTTCCGGGTTGAGAAATCTCTCGAAAAGCAGATTGTATCTGAGCGGGTCTACGTTGGTGATGTGTATCGCATACGCTATGACGCTTCCCACGCCGCTGCCTCTGCCCGCACCGACGGGAATACCGTTCTGTCTCGCGTAGTTGATGAAGTCCCAGACGACCAGATAGTAGTCGGCAAAGCCTTTGGTGATGATGACTTCCAGCTCGTATTCCGCCCTTTCTCTCAAAGCGTCCGATATCTCGCCGTACCTCTCGACAAGTCCCTCGTATGCCAGTTTGCGCAGATATTCGGGCGCAGTCATTCCGTCGGGGGCGTTGTACGGCGGCTGAAGATCCTGCTTTTCTATGCTGACGTGACACTTTTCCATGACCTCGACGGTGTTCGTGACCGCCTCGGGACACCACGAAAAAATCTCCATCATCTCGTCATAGGTCTTCATGTAGAATTCGTCGCTGTCGAACTTCATACGCGAGGGATCGTCTATCGTCTTTCCCGTCTGTATGCACAGAAGCACGTCCTGCATCTCTGCGTCGCTTTTTTCTATATAATGCACGTCGTTGGTAGCGACGACCTTGACTCCTATCTCCCTCGCCAGCTTGACGAGAAGGGGGTTTATCTTCTTTTGTTCGGGTATGCCGTGGTCCTGAAGTTCGATATAAAAATCCCCTTCCTCAAACATATCCCTCAGCATTATCGCATATTTCTTCGCGCCCTCGTAGTCTCCCGCGAGAAGAAGCCGCGGGATCCTGCCGGACAGACACGCCGAAAAACACATCACGCCTTTTGTGTGTTTTTTGAGAAGTTCTATGTCAATGCGCGGTTTGTAATAGAAGCCGTCGACGTACGCGAGGCTGTCCATCTGCACGAGATTGCGGTAGCCGTCGTTGTCCTTGGCGATCAGAAGCAGGTGGTTGAAGTCTGACGGTCTGCCCGTCTGCTCGTACATGTTCTCGCAGGTGTAGAACTCGCAACCGATGATCGGCTTCAGATCCTTGTAACTCTCCTTGCAGGCGCGGTACATCGTGAATACGCCGAACATATTGCCGTGATCTGTGATCGCAACGCCCGGCATACCCTTTGCCCGAGCCGCTTCGAGCAGGGGGAACTTCTTGCCCTTGGTCAGTCTCGCCGCGCCGTCCAGCAGACTCATGTCCGTGTGCACGTGAAGATGCACGAACGGCTTGACGGGAGGTTTTTCCTCTTTCTTCTCCTCTTTTTTGCCGTCCGCGGGCTTTGCTTCGGGTCGGGCGTTTGCGTCCGCAGTCTGCTCTGCGGGCTTGCCAGCCTCTGCCTGCGCGCCTATCTCCTCTTTTTTTATATCCGCAGTATTTTCCATATTACCTCTTTTCCCCCAGTCTTACTATTCTCTCCAGCCTGTGATTGAGTCCGCTCTTGCTTATGCCCAGCATTTCTGCCAGATCCGACAGAGAAGCGTCGGAATGTTCTTTGCGCACCCTGCACGTCTCTTTGAGTTTTTCGTCCAGTTTGTCGTATTCTCCCGTAGCTTCGAGCCTTTCTATCGCCTCGATCTGTCTCATTGCGCTGTCGACGGTCTTTTCCATATTGGCGAAATCGCAGTTCTTTTTCCTGTTGGCAACGCCGTTCATCTCGCGGGTAACGCTGACCGCAGTGATCCTTATCACGCTCTCGTCCGCTCCGAGGAACGCCAGCACGTCGCTGACCGCCTCCGCCGACTTGGCGTATACGCCGTAATAATTGCCTTTCTTTACCAGATGTACTCTGATCGCGCACCTTTCGAGAAGTTTTCGGAACTCCTCCGCCGCGTCCTCTCCGAAAAAGAGAAACTCGACGTGATAACCCGCGCTTTTTTTCGCTATTTCTTCCGACGGTATGTATGCGCTGCCGCTGGCGAGGAACGCTCCTCTCGCGTACGCCGCCGCTTCTGCCCTCGAATTGATGTTGTCGGTCGCGCCCAGCTCTGTGAAAAACCTGCCCTCACCGACGACGTTCATTATCTTTGCCGCCTCTGCGCCCTCTGCGCGCACATAATGGGTTTTGCCCACTGCGTTGCCATACTCGACCTCTGCGCCGCAAAGCTCCTTGATCAGCGAGATTGCGGTTATCACGGGCAGTTTGTGCTTGCTCTCCAGCGTCAGATACGCCTTGCCTCCCTCTATGCCGAGAGAGCCGAGACATTTGACGAGAGCGCACAGAAAAGCGCGCTTGTCGGGCTTTTTGTCATCGTCGTTTATCAGTATCTGCTCTTTTATCTCGTCTGTGATGTTCATATCTCGAGACCTCTTGCAAAGCGGATCGGCTTGTCCGACACGTTGACTATTTCGTTCTCCGTCAAGCCCATTTCCTCGGCGAGAGAAAGCGCCCAGCCGCATTTGCCCACGTATACGGGTTTGTGCGCGTCGCTGTTGATAATAAACTTCGCGCCCGCATTGAGCGCCTGTTCTATCCCCTCTCTGCCCGGCACGCGGTGGCGTGAGGATATCTCCATAAACGTGCCCGTCTCTGCGCACGCCCTGCCTATCTCGGCATAGTCGACGTCTATCCTGAACCCGGGGTGAGTCAGCACGTCCACTTTGTTTTTCTCGAGGCAGGCTATAATCGCATCTGTGTTGCGGACGATCTGCTTTGCGCTGTTCTTGCAGAAAATGTGGGTAATGCCGTTGAAAGGCAGACGGAAATAATCGGTCAGTTTTTTCTGATACGCGGTAAGATGAAAGCCGACAAGAAGCACGTCGAGCTTTTGCGCGTCCTCCTCGGATACGTCGATGTCCCCTCTCGGACTGATGACGTTGGCTTCCAGCCCCAGAAGAACTCTGACGTTCTTGTACTCCTTGCCCACGGCGGTGACGTCTTTTTTTATGACGTCTATTTTGTCGGGCTTCACCCCGACGAGAGGGTGGTTTCTCGCATGGTCGGTGATCGCGACCGCGCGCAAGCCGAGACTGAGCGCGTTGACCGCGTTGTCCTCTACCGTGCCCTTGCCGTGAGAATATCTGGTATGAGTGTGGAAATCTGCCGTGATCTTCATGTTTCTCCTCGCGCGTATAAAACGTCGGTCTTTTTATTATATACCAAAGCCGCGACATTTTCATCTCATAGCCGCGGCTTTTTTAAATTTTACAAAAGAATTTACAAACGCGGGAAAGACGCGTGCCGAAAGAGAAAACGTCGCCTTTTACAAAAAGATCACTTCATACTCGAGCGTGATGCCGAATTGCCTGAAAACCTCTGCGCGGGCAAGCTCTGCAAGCTCGCGGAACTGCGCCGCCGTCGCGCCGCCCGAGTTGATTATGAAATTGGCGTGCTTTTCCGATATTTCCGCGCCGCCCGCACGCGCTCCTTTCAGCCCCGCGCGCTCTATGTAATAGCCTGCCGATACGCCGTCCGCGCGTTTGAAAACGCTGCCGAGAGACCTGCCCTCGGGTTGAGACGAGCGCCGCCTCGCGGCATAACCTTCTATCCGCTCTTTTACCTCTTTCGCCGTAGAGCCTGCGAGCGAAAGCTCCGCCCCGAGCACGGTAAGCCCCATTCCGGCAATATCGGTATGCCTGTACCCCGCGCCGAGCATTGACGGAGAGAGTGCGACAACGCGCCCGTCTGCCGTCACCGCGTCCACTCTCGTCACGACGTCGGCGATCTCCCTGCCGAACGCGCCGGCGTTCATCGCTATCGCGCCGCCTATGCTCCCCGGTATGCCCGCCAGTTGTTCGATACCCGAAAGTCCGCGTCCCGCGCACTTCGAGACGACTGCGGGAAGTCTCGCTCCCGCCTGACAGTACACCCTGTCTCCTCGCACGCTGACATCGGTCAGCTTTGACGTGGACACGACGGTGCGCTCCAATACTCCGTCGGGAAAAAGCACGTTGGTCGCGCCGCCCAGCACGACTGCTCCGCCGCAAAGATATTTTACCGCCCTCGCGAGCGCAAGCCCGTCGCGCGGATAAACGACCTCTTTTACTTCTCCGCCCACCCCGAACGCGTCGAAAGAGGGCGCGCCGTACCTGACCGACGCACCCAGTTTCTCCAAATCTTTTTTTCTTGCCTCTCTTTCTTTTTCCATAACAATATTGTATGTCAGGCGTTTTCTCAACGTGCTCTCTCCGCGCTTTTTGTCACAAAAAAGTAAAATTACGGTAAAAGTACTTTTTTTTGCAGATTTAGGTTTGTGCGCGGGCGCGTAATATGCTAAGATGTCTTTGGATAGAATATACCAGACCAAAATAATACGAACAAGGTTTAAAACGGCAAATTTCCGTAGCTACTGTGTTAAATGCCTTGATAATATGTCTAATATTACCTGCGGCATTTGCCTTGTACCAACAAAAATTTGCCGGCTTGAAACTGCATGGCACCCTCAGGCGATGATTTTTAGTGAGTGTTTTA
>CASDWJ010000003.1 GCA_949284695.1 uncultured Christensenella sp.
GCACCCTCAGGCGATGATTTTTAGTGAGTGTTTTAGCGAGGCGAACGCAGATAATATTATAATATTTTCAAGTGAGAATCGTTAAAAAACACACAAAAGGCGCGCCTCAGGGCTGGTTCGTATTATTCTGGTCTGGTATACGAAAGGAAAATAAAACGGATTTCGACCGCTCTGCGCACAGCCGCATATCCGTCATAAAACGTAAACGCCGAGCTCTCCTCCGTCGACTTCGGCTTGTCCGAGCGCGATCTTCCCGACGTTGAGTCTGTCGTGCGTTTTGTAATAATAAGTCGCGTTTGCCGCGTCGATACAACACGAATATCGCGTTATATCCGCCTTTCCCTCTGACGTGACGACCGCGCCACCCGTCATCGCGACTGTGCCGAGCATAGCCAGTACGTGCGCGACTTTGCCTTCGGTCGAATCGCCGCAGACCGAGTTCTTGAGACAAAACCATGCCTTGACAAACCTCGACTCAGAAGTGAGATCCCCGGGCAGTCCTATCCCGCCTTCTCCCTCGGAAAAATCGGTTTTACCGACACGGGCAGGAAAATTTTTGTTATCCGACGACAGATTTGCATACTTTTTTACGTTGTCGGCGTGATAAGGAAAAGGAGGATTATTGGTCAGCACCCCTAATTGATCGTCAAAAATACGCGAGCCTTCTAACGTACATTCGAATACTATATTCCTCTTGTCGTCCGATATTATCCAATGAAGCGGTGCAAGCGGAAGATAAGGTCTGAATCTCTCCCCTACGACCGCAACGTCCGAGAGCAGGCGCTCGGCTTCGTCCACGCTCGCACACTTGCCGAGCACGTAGGGTATCAGTTCGTAAGGCGCAAGCTCTGTCTGTCCTGCCTCTCCCCTTTCTCTGTAAACGGCGTTGCCGGGAAAATTGAGTCCCGCCATGCACAACCCCTTTTCGTTGCACGCTTCGGCGTAGAGAGGACAACCGTCCTCTACCCTTGCGATGCCTATCGTCGCATAATGTCTGACGAGCGTCCCCGCTCTTTTGGTCGCAAACGCGAAGTCTCTCGGCATGACGACGAGCTTCTGACCGAAGTCGTATTCGATATCCATATTCCTGCCGAAAAAAAGCGATCCTCTGACAAAAGAAATTACCGTGCACATATCCTTTTTATTTTAAGCGATTTTATCTTTTTTATCCTTACAGGTCGAGATTCAGAGCGGCTTTATTTCGCAAAGCCCTATGCCGACCACGCCGCATACGTCTATCTCGTCCTGCGTATAATAAGCGTACATATCGCGGTAATCGGCGCTCTCCTCTCTGCCCTTATACCCCGTTTCCGACGCGGGGAGCGCCTCGTACAGCTCTTTAAAATCACGGAACACATGAAGCGCCGACACTCTCGCCGAGAGTTTTTCACCGCCGTCCGTGCAGGTGAATTCTATTTCGTCTCCCACGCAGAGCGCGCGCCTTTTTTCGTCGTACAGTCTGAGTTCTATGCTCTTTTCGCCATTTTTTATAGCGTCGAACGGAGCGCGGGCGAGCTTCATAAAACGTTTCATACGTACGGGTGCTCCGCTTTTATCACGCAGTTGCACTCGGGGCGCAGAGATCTGATCTTTTTTTCGACCACGTCTGCCGCTTCTTCGTCGCCGAACTTGCTGTCGACCGGTATCAGAAGGTCGAATATCAGATTGATGTGGTTGCCGCCGTAAGTCATTCTGAAATCGTGTATGGTAAAATTCTCGTCCACCTCTTTTACGGTCGCCTTGACGAAATCGTACATTTCGCTGACCTTTTCGTCGTCCACAACGATCGGGTCAAGGTGAATCGTAACGAGATACCCGTATTCTTTCTGAAAATCGCGCTCTATGTTGTCGATCACGTCGTGAACGTAGCTGAAATCGCTCTTTGCCGAAACTTCTGCGTGAAAGGAGACAATCTGTCTGCCGGGACCGTAGTCGTGCACCATCACGTCGTGGATCCCGATTACCTCGGGGTACCGCCTGACAAACTCTGATATCTTCTTGAGTATCTCCTTGTCGGGAGCGCCTCCGAGCAGTACGTCTATCGTCTCTTTCGCCGCCTTTACTCCCGTGTAGAATATGAACGCCGCGACGAGTATGCCCGCATAACCGTCGATATTCACGCCCGCAAACTTTGACAAAAGCGCAGACACGAGGACGAGCGTCGTCGCGACCACGTCGGATACGCTGTCGAAAGACGCGCCTTTTATCGCCTGCGAATTTATTCTCTTTGCGATCTTGCGGTAGAAAAAGAAAAGCCACAGCTTGACGAGAATCGCCACGCCGAGGAATACGAGCGTCACCGTTCCTATCGCGGTATCTCCCGGCTCTATTATCTTGTCGACCGAAGTCTTGAAAAGCTCGACGCCGACGAAGATGATAAGAAAATCGACGATAAACGCCGTAATGTATTCAAGTCTGCCGTGCCCGAGAGGGTGTTCTTTGTCCGCATGCTTGCCCGAAAGCCTGTAACCGACGAGAGTCACGACCGACGACCCCGCGTCGCCTATGTTGTTGAACGCGTCTGCCACTATGGATACCGAAGCGGACAAGATACCTATCGTCAACTTTCCCACGAACAGCAGAAAGTTGGCGATTATGCCCGTCACGCCCGAAAGCGTCGCATAATTGCTTCTGACTTGTTGATTTTGCACGTCGTCCTTGTTTTTGACGAATAATTTTATAAGCAGATCAGTCATATTTCCCGCCAGTTTATCGATTAAGTTATAGTATAAGTCAATGCGGACGCAAAGTCAACAATGTCCGCGCGATACGCTATCTTAAGCCCTCATACGCTACGACGTGCAACCGCGCCTCGCCGCCCTGCGCCGCGCCATAGAAAAGCGAAAACGCACAAGTCGTTTTCGCTTTGAATTTCATTCATACTGACTTTTTCAGCTCCTCAGCGTCTCTTTTATCGTGTTGGCATAAGACTTTGCGAAGAAACACACTCTGCCGACCGCGCCGCCGTTGACCTGTTCGTCCACCTTTGCAGACCATTCTGCGGAATCGGTGAGAAAAACGTAATTCACGCCGTCCGACGTATTGATCGCATAGCCTTTCAACAAGTGATCCTTTGCGTCCGCGGGGACGTCGAAAACGGTGAAATACTTTTTGGTGAGCTGATCGCTTTCTATCGCGGTGACTGTGTAGCCCGACTCCCGCGCCTTTGCCGCGACTTTTTCAAACGCCGCGTTCATTATCTCTGCGTTTATCGGCTCGAACAACTCCTTGACGAGACTTAGCTGTTCTTCCGTCAGAGTCGCGACGTCTTTGGATAACGACCTCTTTACGACGAGCTTGTCCTCCTCGTAACGTTCGTTCACCTTGCCGCTCTCGTAAGTGCGGGTAAATCTCTCTCCGACGTGATAGGTGAATTCACCTTTCTTGCGAACGAAGAAATTGCCCGCCTTTATCGACAATCTGAACGAATAATCGTATACCGTCTCTATCGTCGAACTGCCGCTTATAGCAATGTCCAGCGCTTCGGATTGCAACTCGCCGACGCTCCTTACGAGGTCAAAGAATTTTTGCCCGACCTCGTCCGACACATCCGTCCACGTACCGTTTTCGGCAAGTATCTGCGCCGCTTCGAGCGTTGCCTTGTCCTCCGTCACGTCGGACGGATCGGTCGTATTCACCGTGCATGCCGTAAACGAGACGAGCAATGCCGTCAAGATCACCGCGGCGATCACGGCGGTCAATATCCTGTTTTTCATCAAACCACCTCGCTTATTTAAAATATATCCTATGATAAGCAAGTTGTCAATACTGCCGTTTCAGCCTTCGTCCGACGAGGTATACCAGACCAGAATAATACGAACCAGCCCTGAGGCGCCCGCGTGGCGGGAGCAATTTTCGCTGTCGCGTGCAGTTGCTTGTCTCGCATAGCAAAGTCTTTTCGTTTACCTCAACAAAATCGCTGAAACACTCACTAAAA
>CASDWJ010000004.1 GCA_949284695.1 uncultured Christensenella sp.
ATGCGTCGCCGGCGTTGCAGCTCTGGTGATCTTCTATCCCTATGTCGTGGTGTTGACGCTGTACGCACTGCCTCTTACGGTGACCAAACTCATGAGAGAAAACTTTCTCAGACTCAAAGCAAAAGCTCTCGGCACGTCGGTATACGAATTGAAACAAAGAGAGAAAAGAGACGATTATCTCGACGAATACGGTAAAATAAAAAGAGATCCGCAGAACGTACGGAACGGAGAAGACGACAATGAAGAAAAACACAATTAAAATCGCGATAGTCATAACGATTGCGGCGTTGTTGCTCGCGCTGGTATTGGTCGGTTGCGACGACAAGGTTGAAAATGCCGCGCCGCAAGTGGACGGAGCGCACGATTTCGACTGCATCGTCGATACCCCGGTGGATCTTCTCGACGGAGTCGCCGCTCTCGACGACGAGGACGGTGACATCACTCCCGACATGGTGATCACGATCACCCCGGAGGCGGAGATAAGAGACGACGGCTATGCCGTTTTCCCCGAAGAAGGCAATTACCGCGTCACCTATACCGCAAAGGACAGCGCGGGCAGCAGTACCAGCGAAAGCGTTATCGTAGGTGCGGTCGAACGGGAACTCTATATGGATTTCAGCGAGGTCAGCGGGTTCAAATGCACGACCTCGGGCGGAGCGGCTCTGATTGACAACGGCATGTACGACGGCGTATACCGCATAAAGGCAAGCGGAGCGGAGATCGCAGAGGATGTCGGTCTCAGCAGGGATTTCACGCTCGGCAGCGGTGAGGAATACTGGTTTTCCTACCGCTATTACAGCAACAAGGCTGGGAGGGTCAACCTTCTTGCAGACGGAGACGCTTTTGCGGTCAAAGAGATATTCAAGGGCGAAAACGTTCTCGAATTTTCATATGCGCCCGTGAATAAGGGGGAGAATGCGACGGTGGAAATATCAGTGCTTCTCGGCGCGCTCGAAGATTTCGAGTTTTATCTGCTCGGCGCGGAGTATACGTTTGCGCAGAACATAGACGGAGAGATTTTGCAGAACTTTTCTCTGGCGGGCAGAGTCCATGGCAGATTTGACGGAACGGGCGGCAACGCGTGGGTCTCAGAAGACGGAAAGGCGGCGACTCTCGAAGTCACTTCGGCTTCCGGCGATATCTGGCGCGGCGGTATGTTTATCGACACGGGACTGACGGTTTCGGCAGGCGTCGAATATACCGTGTCGTACACGATCGTCAGCAGCGAGGCAAAGCCTTTCGAGGTTATCCTGAAAAGAGATCAATGGGGTGAGAACAAGTATGACACTTTCGCTATAAGCGACGCGACTACAGCAAGCCGCGTGTCGCGCACGTTTATTCCCGATGCCGACAAGGCGGGCGCTTTCTGGATATACGTGCAGTCGGGCAATGAAGTCAACAACATAACGATTTCCGATCTCAGCGTGGTCGCGAAATCGAACGGCTACAAGACGGAAGTCATCACGCTCAAGGATTTCGTATCCGCGCAGGCAGACGGCTATCAGGGGGAATTGCATACGTTCGGCGGAAGCTTTACGTACACGATCC
>CASDWJ010000005.1 GCA_949284695.1 uncultured Christensenella sp.
GAGTCGAACCCTCGGCCTCAAGAGCCACAATCTTGCGCTCTAGCCAACTGAGCTATACCCACCACATTGGCGAGCCTGGAGGGATTTGAACCCCCGACACACGGCTTAGAAGGCCGTTGCTCTATCCAACTGAGCTACAGGCTCATGCAGAGTTACCGCGTTGGAGCGGGTGATGGGAATCGAACCCACACGACCAGCTTGGAAGGCTGGGATTCTACCATTGAACTACACCCGCGTGGGCGGATCTCCGTGATGCTTAGAAATTCTATCATACGCCCGCGTGGGTTGTCAACAATATCAGCTTATTTTGTGGGAAAAATTATTGCTGACTTTCTTTTTTCATCTTGCCGATGAGTTTCATGCGCTGTTCTTTGCTGAGGATGGTTTTTCTCAGGCGGATATTGAGGGGAGTCACTTCGACGAGTTCGTCGTCCGCGATAAATTCGAGGCATTGCTCGAGGCTCATGACGCGGGGAGAGACGAGCTTGAGGGCGTCCTCGCTGCCGCTGGCGCGGTTGTTGGTCAGCTGTTTTTTCTTGCACACGTTGACGACGAGGTCGTCCTCTCTCGAATTTTCGCCGACGATCATGCCCGCATAGACGGGTACGCCCGGCTTGAGGAACAGGGTGGAGCGCTCCTGCGCGTTGAAAAGTCCGTACGTTGTCGTCACGCCGTCTTCGAACGCGATAACGCTGCCGCGGCTTCTCTCCTGAATGTCGCCCTTGTACGGCTCGTAGCCCTTGAACACGCTGGACATAACGCCGAATCCGCGCGTATCGGTCAGCATTTCGCTGCGGTAGCCGATAAGGCATCTCGAGGGAATGGAAAATTCGAGTTTGATACCGCCGCGGTCGTCGGGCATCATCTCGACGAGTTCTCCCTTGCGCGCGCCGAGCTTATTTATAACGGTGCCTGCGTACGCTTCGGGCACTTCTACGACGACGGTCTCTATCGGCTCGCACTTTTCGCCGTCGATCTCCTTGTATATGACTCTCGGTCGCGAGACCTGAAATTCGTAACCTTCGCGGCGCATGTTTTCGATGAGTATGGACAGGTGCAGTTCGCCTCTGCCGTAGACTTTGAAGCAGTCGGGGGAGTCGGTCTCCTCGACGCGCATACTGACGTTGGTCTGCACTTCGCGGAAAAGTCGTGCGCGCAGGTGGCGGCTCGTGACGAACTTGCCCTCTTTGCCTGCAAAAGGCGAATTGTTGACCATAAACATCATAGAGAGGGTAGGCTCGTCTATCGCGACGAACGGGAGCGGCTCGGGCATGTCCACGTCGCAGACGGTCTCGCCGATGTTGAGTTTTTCGATACCGCTTATCGCGATGATGTCGCCTACGCTCGCGCGATCGCTCTCGACGCGCTTCAGACCCTCGAACTGGTACATTTTGACGATCTTTTCGTGCGTGACGCTGCCGTCGGCGTGGCAGATCGCTGCAAGCTGACCGCCGCGCAGGGTGCCGCGCACGATCTTGCCGATACCGATCCTGCCGACGTATTCGTCGTAATCGATATTGCAGATTATCGCCTGCAAGCCGTCGCTTTCGTCGCCTTGCGGAGCGGGTATTTCCGAAAGAATCGTGTCGAGCAGGGGTTGCATATCCTTGCCCGTTTCGCCCGGGGTAAGAGTAGCCCAGCCCATTTTGCCCGACGCGTATACGGTTTTGAAGTCGAGCTGATCGTCGTTGGCACCCAGTTCGAAGAACAGGTCGATGACCTGGTTGGCGATCTTGTCGTAATCGCAACCTCTGTCCACCTTGTTGACGACGACTATGGGTTTTTTGTTGAGTCCGAGCGCCTTTTTGAGCACGTAGCGGGTCTGCGGCATACAGCCCTCGACCGCGTCGACGAGCAGGAGCACGCCGTCGACCATGGAGAGTATGCGTTCGACTTCGCCGCCGAAGTCCGCGTGTCCCGGGGTGTCGATGATGTTGATCTTGGTGCCCTTGTAGTGCACGGCGGTGTTCTTTGCGAGAATGGTGATGCCGCGTTCTCTTTCGAGGTCGTTGTTGTCCATGACGCGTTCCGCAACCGCTTCGTTGGCGCGGAAAACGCCGTTTTGCTTGAGGAGTTGATCGACCATGGTCGTCTTGCCGTGGTCGACGTGTGCGATGATCGCAATGTTTCTAACGTCGTTTCTGATCATAAAAAACCTTCTTTATACGTCTGTGAGCGTTACGAGTTTTGCGGCAAATCTGCCGTTGTACGCGCTCATATAACAATAATTACCCTGATAACCTATGCTGCCCGGATTGATGAGAGTGACCGTGCCGTCCCTGAGTATGACGGGGCGGTGCGTGTGTCCGAACAGCGCGCAGTCGGCGCCTTTTTCTCTTGCCGCGTAGGAGAGAGACAGATAGTCGGTCTTGACGCCGTAGTCGTGCCCGTGCGTAAGAAAAAACTTTACGCCGTCGATCCCGACGAGTTCTTCGCGTTTTCCGCCTGAAAAGAAGTCGCAGTTGCCGGACACGTAATGCAGTTTTGAACGGTAAGCGCCTTTCAGAAATGCAACGTCGCTGCCGCCGTCTCCGAGAAAGAAGATATAGTCGGCTTCGTCGAGTATGCCGAGGAACTTTTCAGTCTGAGGGAGCCTGCCGTGCGAGTCGGATATCACGACTATGTTGCTCATAATTTTTCACGCAGAGCGGCTATCGCGCGCGCCCTGTGGCTGACGGTATTCTTTTCGCTCATTTCAGCTTGTCCGAAAGTCTTGCCGAGCTCGGTGCAATAAAAGAGCGGGTCGTAGCCGAAGCCTCCGTTGCCTCTGTATTCGTCGAGGATAATGCCGTTTACTCTTCCTTCGCCCGATATTCTTCTGCCGTCGGGAAGAACGGCGGCGACCACGCTTGCGAAGTACGCGTTGCGGTTTTTCGGCGCGGTTTTTTCGAGTTCGTGCAGGTTTTTGAGCAGCAGAGAGTTGTTTTTTGCGTCGTCGCAAGGCTCGCCGGCATAGCGCGCGGAATAAACTCCCGGTGCACCGCCGAGCGCCTCGACGCAAAGCCCGCTGTCGTCTGCAAGGACGGCATATCTGCCGCCGAGCATATCGAAAATCGTCTGCGCCTTTATGAACGCGTTTTCTTCAAACGTCGTTCCCGTTTCGTCGATGTCGGTGTGTATGCCGACCTCTGCGAGAGAGAGGACGTGCCCGAACTTGTCGCCGAGCATGGCTCTTATCTCGTCGAGCTTGTGTGCGTTGTTGCTTGCGAGTACTGCCGTCATTTGTCTTTTTCTCCGTATACTTCGACGACCGCCGAAGGCGATTTTTTTCTTATCGCGTCGGCGATCTCTGCATAATATTTTTCGTTGACGTTCACGCGCACGAATTTTGCCTGAACGCCCGTCATCTCGTCTTTTACCACGCCGTTTTTGTCGACTCTGTAATAGACGAGGAAAATGCGGTTATCCTTACTGTAGCGCAAAAGACAGATATCCTCGTAGGGAATGCCCGTCAGCACGACGCCGAGGTAGCTGTAAAACTTCTTTTCGCCAAGCACGTAGCAGGAAGCGAACGTGACCGCGACCATGCACAGTTCCACAAAAGACATGATACAGACCGCGAATATGTCGAGCGCGCGGTTGGTCGAAGTCAGATTGCCGACCTGCGCGAGTCTCAAACAATTGACTGTAATGCAGGTTAGTGCTATAATTGTAACGGTCGCAAAGAGCACGTATACCGCCGCTCTCTGCCTGAAAGAGTAACGCTTTTTCATAACGATTATTATACAAAAAAAATATAAATAAGACAAGGGATTTATTGCTGTTTATGCAATTTGAAAGAATTAAGGAAAGCGACAAAACGCGTATAGACGAGGTGCTTGCAAAGAGCGACTGGACGGGTAGCGAATACTCGTTGCTGTATCTCGGCGGTTGGGATTTTTTCGATTTCGACACTATGACGATCGCGTTCGAGAGCGGGTACGTATTCATACGTTTCAGCCCGCACCTTCTCGCGGGAGACGAGGAGTCCGACAGCCACGGATACATCTTTCTGCCGCCGCTCGCGCCCAAAGGCGAGTTCGCGAAAGCGGTTGATATGCTGAGGGAATATTGCGAGAGCTCGGGAGAGGAATTCTATATGTCGTCCTGCCGCAAGGAGGAGGCGGAATCGCTCGATCCGACCGTCTACGAAATAGCGGACAAAGAGGATTACCGCAACTATGCCGAGTATCTCTATACCCCGACCGATCTGATAGAATTGAAGGGGAAGAAATATCACGCGAAGCGCAATTTCGTAAACCGTTTTATCAACACGTATCAAGGAAAATACGTTTTTCGGACATACACCGCAAACGACGAGGAAGGCGTCTGCGCGCTGTTCGGAGAATGGATAAAAAACAAGAGCTTCGACGAGTACCACGACGGCATGGAGAGGCAGGAAAAGAAGGTGGTAAAACTCGCTCTCGAATACTCTCTCAGGTATGACGATTTCTTTGCCGACGTTATGGAAGTGGACGGCAGGATAGTCGGCTTCGAGACGGGCGAACTCAACGCGGCGGGCGTAGGCATAGTGCATATCGAAAAGGGAGACATAGAGTACGACGGCATATATCCGTCTCTGTGCCAGATGTTCGCGGCAAAGCATTTTGCGGGCGCGAGATATATCAACAGACAAGAGGACATGGGACTCGAGGGACTCAGAAAATCCAAAAATAGTTACCACCCGTGCGGCTTTGTCGAAAAGAGGATAGTACGGCTTGTCGGAGCCAACGAAAAAGAGAGAGCGGAGAAAGGGAACTGACGCTTTTTCCGATAGCGGAAGCGCGCTTGTCGGCGCGCGGAAAAGCGGAACATTATAAAAAACGCAAAAGCAGGCGCGTGCAAAGGTCGAAAAAAATTGATTTTTGCGCGCGCTTGTAGTATTATAGACGTAACGATTTTAAAACAAGAGGTCAACAATGATAAAAACCTATTCCAAAGGCATGTATTACGTAGACGGCAAGTTCGTCGAAGAAGATCAGCTCAAGGCTTACAATTTCAGCGCGGACGCGCTTGCGGACGCATATAAGGGCACGATGGCTTATTCGATACTCAACGCCCACAACACGGCGGGCGAGGCGAAGAAGGGCGACCTGCTTAAAATAAAGTTCGACGCGCTCGCGTCGCACGACATCACCTACGTCGGCATCATACAGACTGCCAAGGCGAGCGGTCTCAAACGCTTCCCGATACCTTACGTGCTGACCAACTGCCACAACTCGCTGTGCGCGGTCGGCGGTACGATCAACGAGGACGATCACGTGTTCGGTCTGTCCGCGGCGAAGAAGTACGGCGGCATCTTCGTGCCTCCTCATCAGGCGGTCATCCACACCTATATGAGAGAGTGCATGAGCGGTTGCGGCAGGATGATCCTCGGCAGCGACTCGCACACCCGTTATGGCGCGCTCGGCACGATGGCTGTCGGCGAGGGCGGTCCCGAGCTTGTCAAACAGCTTCTTTGCAGGACTTACGACATAAAATATCCCGACGTCGTCGCGATCAACCTCAAGGGCAAGCCGCGTCGCGGTGTAGGTCCGCAGGATATAGCGCTCGCGATAATCGGAGAGGTCTTCGCAAGCGGTTTCGTCAAGAACAAGGTGATGGAATTCGTCGGAGATGGAGTGAAAAATCTGCCTATCGAATACAGGAACGGCATTGACGTCATGACGACGGAGACGACCTGCCTTTCGAGCATCTGGCGCACCGACGACGATGAAGTCAGGAACTATTATGCGGTCAGAGGCAGACTGGACGACTACAAGGCGATAAAGCCCGCGCCGCTCGCGTACTACGACGCGGTCGTCGAGGTCGATCTGTCCAAAGCCATGCCCAAGATCGCTCTGCCTTTCCACCCGAGCAACGTCTACGACCTCAAGGACGTTATCGAGAATCCTTACGACATACTGTCGGAAGCGGAGAAGAAGGGCAACGAACTGCTCGGCAGCAAGAACGTCAAATTCAGACTCACCGACAAGATCAAAGACGGCAAAGTCGTCGTTCAGCAGGGTATCATCGCGGGTTGCGCGGGCGGTACCTACGACAATATATACGAGGCGGCGAGCATACTCGACAACGCTTCGGTGGGCAATGACGCGTTCACGCTCAGCGTCTATCCGTCCTCGACCCCCGTGTTCTACGACCTGCTCAAGAAGGGCGCGGTCGAAAAGCTCGTCGACGCGGGCGTCAACGTCAAGACGGCGTTCTGCGGTCCCTGCTTCGGCGCGGGCGACGTACCCAACAATAACGCGCTCAGCATAAGACATACGACGAGGAACTTCGAGTCGAGAGAGGGCAGCAAACCCGGCAACAACCAGATCGCTTCGGTCGCGCTCATGGACGCGAGAAGCATTGCGGCAACCGCGAAGAACGGCGGCGTGCTTACCGCGGCTACAGACCTCGACTACGACGACAAGATACCCGCATTCGATTACGACAGCCGCATATACGAGAGAAGGATATACAACGGCTGGAACAAGGCGCAGACGGAGGAAGAACTTCATTACGGTCCCAATATCAAGGACTGGCCGCCCGTCATCGCGCTGACAGACAACATACTGATAAAACTTGCGGCGGTCATCAACGATCCCGTTACGACGACGGACGAACTCATCCCGTCGGGCGAGACTTCGAGTTACCGCAGCAACCCGCTCAAGCTCGCGGAGTTCGCGCTCTCGAGAAAGGTGCCCGAATACGTCGGCAGAGCCAAGGCGATCGCGGCTCAGCAGAAAGAATTCGAGGCGGGAAAACTTCCCGAAGAATACGCAGAGGCGGTGAAGGCGAGCGGTCTCGACCTGAAGGGAAGCCTCTCGATCGGCAGTGGCGTCTACGCGGTCAAACCGGGCGACGGAAGCGCGCGAGAACAGGCGGCAAGCTGTCAGAGGGTGCTCGGAGGAAGCTGTAATATCGCCAAGGAATACGCGACCAAGAGATACAGGAGCAACCTGATCAACTGGGGCATGATACCTTTCCTCAGCGACGAGAAGTATTCCGACGGCGAGATCGTCATAGTGCCCGGGGTCAGAAAAGCCGTTGAGAACGGCGAGACGACCTTTGCGGCAAAAGCCGTCGCTAAAGACGGCACCGTGCGCGATATCACGCTCAGGATAGATCCGCTGACCGCGGACGAGCGCGACATCATCGTCGACGGCTGTCTGATGAACTACTACAAAAACAGGAACAATGGATAAAAAGTCGCTTAGAAAGGCGGCGAAAGCGCGGATAGAGGCAATGAGCGCCTGCGACAAGGCGCGCGAGAGCGCGGCGGTCGCGGCAAAGATAAAGACCCTCGGCATAAGAGGGAATAAGGTGCTGATATACAACGCGCTTCCCGACGAGGTCGACACCCGCGAGATCATAGCTTTTCTCGCGCGCGACAACGACGTGTATCTGCCCGTGGTCGACGGCGACGATATGTATCTCGCACGTTACGACGGGAGCGGCAGAGAGGGCGCGTTCGGTATTTCCGAGCCTACGGGCGAGAGGTTTACCGCGCGGGAAATAATGCCCGATATCTGCATTACGCCATTGCGCGCGTTCGACGCGGCACTCGACAGGCTGGGCAGAGGAAAGGGATATTACGACAGATTTTTCGCCGTATGCGACTGCGAAAAGATCGCGCTCGCGTTCAACTGTCAGAAGTTCGACGAGATAGAGACCGACGCGTTCGACGTGAAGATGGACGCAGTCGTCACGGCTTCGGAGACGTACCGCAAATGAGGATAATAACCGGCAAATACAGGGGAAAGAGGATAATCCCGCCCGAGGGCAACGATGAGATAAGACCCACTTCGGATATGGCGAGGGAGGGCATATTCAACGTGTTGCAGGGTTATACCGACGGGTGCAGGTTCATCGATCTTTTCGCGGGAAGCGGCGCGATGGGCATAGAGGCGATCAGCCGCGGCGCGCAGGAAGTCCTGTTCTGCGATACGGGCAGACAGAGCCTGCAGTTGCTCAAAAAGAACCTCGCGGGCGTAGAGGGCAGGTTTGCCGTCACGTCGAGGGATTTCCGCGACGCGCTGAAAGGCGCGAAGGGCAAATGGGACTGCATATTCTGCGACCCGCCCTATAAATGCGATTATATAGGCGAGATCGCCGCGATCGTCGCAGAGAGAGATCTGCTCGCCGACGACGGGTTGCTGATATACGAACACGAAAACAACGCAAAACCCGATGTGCCCGCAGGTTTTTCAGTCTATAAGTCCAAGCGCTACGGCAGGGCGTGCGTCGAGTTCTATAAGAGAGAAAAAAGCGTCTGCGCTGTGACGGGAAGTTTCGACCCGTTCACGAAAGGGCACAGATTCGTCGTGGAAAAGGCACTCGGAATGTTCGACGAAGCCGTCGTCGTGGTCGCGGTCAATCCCGACAAAAAAAGGCTGTTCACGTTGGACGAAAGCGTTGAGATAGCCCGCGCTTCGCTCGCCGACCTCGGCGAAAGAGTGTTTGTCGACGTCTGCTACGGCATGGTCGCCGACTACTGCGAGAGCAGGGGCATAAAAACCATCGTGAGGGGTTACAGAAACGCGCGCGACTTTTCATACGAAAAAGAGATGAGCGAGTACAACTTCGGGCGCGGAGGCGTCGTGACCTTGCTCGTCGAAGCGGTGGGAGAGACGCGCGACGTAAGCGCGACGAGGGTGCGCGAGACTTTGAGAGACGGGGATCGCCCGCTTTACGGGGATATCTGCGAAAGCGCGAGGGATACCGTGGAAAAAATAATCAAAAACAAAACGGATGAGGAGAACTGAAAATGGACGTTGAGATCGAAAGACTTCTCGACAAGCTCGAGGAAGAAATACGTATCGGCAAAAAGCCGATGTTTGCGGGCGGCAGGACCGCGGTGGACGACATCAAATGTCTGTCCATAATAGGACAGATAAGAAGCGCGCTTCCGTCTGCGATCACGGAGGCGAGAGTCGTGTTGCAGGACAGCAGCAATATCATCGAGCAGGCAAACTTGCGCGCAAACGACATAGTGACAAAGGCGCAGAGAGACGCTTCGGCGATGCTTGCCGAGAGCAATATAATAGCTCAGGCTCAGCACGAAGCCGACCGCATCGTCGGCATGGCGAGACAGGAAGCGGACAACATAAGGAACGAGAGTCTGGCGAGCGTCTACGACCTGTTCAACACCGCAGAAAGGGAGCTGAGACGTTCTCTCGATACGGTGGGAAGCGGCAAGCAGGAACTCGCCAACGCGATGCGCAGACGTTAAAGAAGACAGCTTACGGCGAGCGCGAGCGCGAACGAGATCGCGGCTTGCGTCGTCTTTGTCGCAAGATAAAACAAAGGGCGTATTTTGCAATTGCCGAGGAAGGTCAGCGATTGCAGACTCACCGACAGCCCTCCGAAGGACAGCAGTCCCGCCGCAACAGGCAGGACTGTTTTTATTTGCGCGCCGCATTGAGAAAGGCTCTGACAACCGCGCGTGATCTCGATGAGTCCGAGCACCGTGCCGTGCGCCATGGCGGGGTCCCAGCCGACCGCCGAGTAGAGCGAGGACACCGGCGCGGCGAGAGCGTCGACTATGCCGAAGTCTGTCAGCACGTCGGCTATCATGCTGAATATGGCGATGTATCCGCCGACCACGAAAAGGCTCGTCAGCGCGCTCGTCATAGATTTGCCGAGCAGGTCGTCGAAGTCGGGCGGCGTGCGCAGAAGCTCTGCGTATTCTTTCGCGTCCGCTTTTTTTATTCTGTATATAAAACCGTTGAGGACTGCGCCCGCAAAGTGTACCGCGAGCAGGAGATAGCCGAAAGACGCGCTGCCGAACATCACAGTTCCCACCGTGCCGACGACGAACAGAGGACCCGATGTAGACGTGAACGCGCTGACGGCTTTCGCCTGACGGCGGTCGATAACGCCCGCCGCATACATGTCGCTGAGAAGTCTGCTTCCGACGGGATATCCGCTTATCGCGCTCATGAAAAACACGTATCCGCCCACGGAAGGGCAGTTGTAGAGTTTCGCGATAGGCTTTTTGAGCGCGTCGCCGAGTATCTGCGCTGTGCCCACCGAAGTGAGTATCCTCGTGAAGAAAAAGAAGGGGAAAAGCGCGGGAGCAACGCTCGTCGCAAACAGTACGATACCGTTGTATACGCTCGCAATGTAACGCGCCGGGTCGATAACGAGACATATCACGAAAAATCCGACGGGTACCGCGATTGCGACGGCGAGTCGTCTTTTGCGTCTGTCGAGAGCTTTTGTCAGATCCATACAAGAATAGATATGTCCGCGCACGCGCAAAAAGAACGTCGCGTCGCCGCGGCGTGTTAAACACGGGGCAAAGAGTTATTTTTTGAAAGGCAGAGGGTCGTCGTAAGAGTAGCGCGCGGAGCGGAACAACGCGTCGACGCGCGCCGTCACGGCAAAGTCCCCGGCAAAAGGCGCTCTGGTACGGCGGGATACCGCGACGGGCAGATCGATCTCGGAGAGCACGTCCGCTTTTTCCTCGGCGACGGCGAGCAGATTGACGAAGTTCACGGGTTTTTCCGCGAGCTGACTGTGCGAGTAAGTGTTGTTGACCGCAACGTTGAGAGCGAGTCTTTTCACCCTTGCGCGGGTATAACGCTTTGCGGCGGCGAGAGAGCAGAAGCCCTCGTATGTCTCCGCTTGTCCGGCGGCGCGGGAAAGTCTGTTGCAGAGACCTTCGGCATCGTCGTAGATTCCGCTTCTTTTTCCCGACGTCAGGATATAGCGCAGTACGGCATAGAATTTAGCGTCGTCGGTCGCGTGTTTTTCAAAGTCATTTATCACGAAAGGCGGCAACATTGAGGGGTCGGGAGAGACGCCGGTTTTTGACGCTTCGCGCAAAGCCGACGACGTCGGGTAGCCGTGAGGAGCTTTGTCGTCGGGCGAGTTGTCTCTCTTTATCGTGTAAGCGGAAATTTTCCTGCCCGTGTTGATTATCGCCCTGATATACTCCATACCGAGAGTGTTGTTCGGTTTGCCGAGCAGTGCGCTTTCTCCCGTTGCTTCCGCAACTGCGGCGGGGTAGCCCGCGCCATTTTTCATCGCTTCTTTTATCTTTGCGTTGACTTCCTTGTCGTCAGTAAGCGCGGCGAGTCTTGCGAGCGCGTCCAAGTCGCCGCATTCGCTCCCGAACACGAGGACGGCGTCTCTTACGTTGTTGGCTATCTTTACGCCGCCGAGCGCGAACATCGGAGCGGCGGAAAGGGTGTATTCTGCGGGCAGTTCGACGACCGCGTCGGCTCCCGCGAGCACTGCATGGCGCGCACGGGTATATTTGTCGAGACAGGCGAGTTCTCCGCGCTGAACGGCGTTGCCGCTCATCACGCATATCACGTTTTCCGCGCCTGTCTCCCGCGCTTTGGCGAGCAGTTTCGCATGTCCGATATGAAGGGGATTGAATTCGCAGATCACGACCGCGTTTTTCATAAAAACTCTCTCCGACCGCCGTTTTTGCCTTTACAAAACCATTTTGCGGTAGTATAATCAATTTGTAAATATATTGTAATATATTTTCGCGAAAATATAAAGTGTTTGGGAGGTCTTTCAGGTGAACAAACTCATTTCTGCAATAATCGAAAAGGCAAAGGGTCTCAAAAAGACTATAGTTCTCGCCGAGGGCGAGGAGCCGCGCACCGTGGCGGCGGCGGAGATCATCTCCAAAAACGGCATTGCGAATATCGTGCTTCTCGGCGACAAGGACAAACTTGCGACGATGTATCCCGGTATCGACCTGTCTCTCGTGAAGATCGTCAATCCTCTTACCGTTGATATCGAGGACTTTGCCAACGAGTTTTACGAGCTGCGCAAGGCAAAGGGCATGACGCTCGAAGAAGCGCGCGTCCAGATGAGAAAGAACCTCAACTTCGGCGCGATGATGACGAGAAAGGGGCTTGCCGACGGTATGGTGGCGGGCGCTATCAACTCAACGGGCAACGTGCTCCGTTCGGGTCTCACCATAGTCAAGACCAAACCGGGCATAAAGACGGTTTCAAGCTGTTTCATAATGTGCTTCGAGGGCACTCCGTACAAGGCGCAGGACGTCATGGTTTTCGGAGACTGCGCGGTCAATATCGACCCGACGGCGGAGCAGCTCGCGGATATAGCGATCTCCTCGGTCGGCTCTGCAAAGGCGCTTGCGGGCATAGAAGAACCCAAAGTCGCTATGCTTTCGTTCTCCACCAAGGGAAGCGCTAAGCACGAGAACGTAGACAAGGTCGTCAACGCGGTGTCCATAGTCAAGGAAAAAGCTCCCGAAATCAGCGTGGACGGCGAGCTTCAACTCGACGCGGCGATCGTACCCGCGGTCGCGATGCTCAAGGCTCCCGGCAGCGACGTCGCAGGCAAGGCGAACGTGCTTATTTTCCCCGATCTGCAGTCGGGCAATATCGGCTACAAGCTGACGCAGAGATTCAGCGGCGCGGACGCTATCGGACCTATCTGTCAGGGCTTTGCAAAACCCGTAAACGACCTTTCGAGAGGTTGCTCGTCCGACGACATCGTCGCAGTCGTAGCCATAACCGCCGTACAGGCGTCTCAGAACTGAGGAGGTAAGTATGAAAGTTCTCGTAGTCAACGCAGGAAGTTCTTCACTCAAATATCAGGTCATAGAAATGACCACGGAGACCTTGCTTTGCAAGGGCGGCATAGAGCGCATAGGCATTGAAGGCTCCAACCTGACGCAGGAGTCGGGCGGCAAGAAGTACAACGTAGCAAAGCCGCTTGCCAATCATACCGAAGGCTTCGACCTCCTTCTAAAATGCCTGACAGACAAATCGGTCGGCGGCGTGCTTGACGACATTTCCGAGATAGAGGCTGTCGGACACAGAGTGCTTCACACGGGCACAGACTTCGACGATTCTGTTCTCATCACCCCCGATGCGTTGAAGATACTTGAGAAAAACGCGTTCCTCGGACCTCTGCATATGCCCGCGAATATTGCGTGCGTCAAGTCCTGCATGCAGGTGCTGCCCGGCGTGCCCAACGTCGCGGTATTCGACACCGCGTTCCACACGACTATGCCTGATTACGCTTATATGTACGCTATCCCGTACGAGGATTATGAAAAATACAAGATCAGAAGATACGGCTTCCACGGCACTTCGCACAAGTTCGTCTCTCAGACCGCTAAAAAGTGGCTCGACGACAACGGCTTCGCAAGCGACAAGATCGTGACCTGCCACCTCGGCAACGGTTCTTCGATCACCGCAGTCAAGGACGGCAAGTGCATAGACACATCGATGGGTATGACTCCGCTCGAGGGAGTGCCGATGGGTACGAGAAGCGGCGATATAGACGCTTCGGTCGTAGAGTTCCTCTGCAACTTCAAGAAGATGACGGTGGGGCAGGTCATTACCTATCTCAACAAGCAGAGCGGCTTCCTCGGCGTCAGCGGCGTCAGCAGCGACTCGAGAAACGTTCTCGGAGAAGCGCACAAGGGCAACGACCGTGCGCGTCTCACTGCAGATATGTTTGCGTATAAGGTCAAGAAGTATATCGGCTCGTACGCGGCGGCTCTCGGCGGACTGGACAGCATAGTCTTTACGGGCGGTATCGGCGAAAACAGCGACGAGATGAGAGCGGCGATACTCAAAGGTCTCGGGTTCCTCGGCGTTGAGATAGACGAGGCTGAAAACGAAAAGCACGAAAAGCCCCCCGTCAGAGAGATAAGCACCAAGGCTTCCAAGGTAAGAGTGCTTATAGTCCCGACCAACGAAGAACTGATGATCGCGAGAGATACGAAGCGCATCGTGTCGGGCAAATAATTTTCCCTCGATACGAGAAAACTTGCGAAAAAAGTTTGACAAAACGAAAAGCAAAATATATAATAGTGAAGCAATCACGTTAAAGAAACAAATGGAGGTGTGCGAAAATGGCAGTACCTAAGGGAAAAACCTCAAAGGCAAGAAAGCATTCCAGATCCGCTAATTGGAAGATCGAAGCTCCGACTATGGTCGAGTGCTCACATTGCCACGAGCTGAAGCAAAGTCACAGGGCTTGCGACAACTGCGGCTATTACGACGGTAAAGAGATCGTCGCTCAGAAGCAGAAGAGCGAGAAGTAATTCGTTTTATACGGCATTTTACGGGACGGATATTATATCCGTCCTTTTTTTATTTGTATTTACCTTTTATCTTTACCGCGCGGGCGCGTCGGCAATGCGGCATTACTAAATGCGACTTGCGATATGCGGACAAAAGCGGTATGAATCGCGGCAAAAAACGTCTCGAGCAGACAAAACGCATTTAAACGCAAATTCACGGAAGAGACTGAATGCGGAGTTTGCAATATAATCAAAACGCATAGTATGCCATAAAATATAAGTATTAGACATCGTGTCGTGTCGGTGATATAATAAAATTCAAGCGGAGGAAACGTATAAAAACACCCGTATTTACGGGCAATCTGACCGTGAAGGAGCTAAGATATTCTTGCCGCTTGTTTAAAAAAAGACGGAGACGGCGCTTCTAAGGAGACAGACGGGTATCGCAGACAGGCTCGCCGATCGCCGCGCTACGCATTGGAGGTAAATATGGACAGAATAGAAAAAACGCGTGAAAAATTTGCGGAACTGTTCGGCGGCGCTCCCGTGCAGAATGAGGGCAGCGATCCCGAATTTATGAGGATATTGCAGAGGTTTATTTTCGGAGAGGTGTGTTACGTCGGATCTCTCGACAACCGTATGCGAGAGCTGATCACGGTCACCGTGCTCGTTGTCAATCAGACTCTGCCGCAACTCAAGGCGCACGTCGGAGCGTGCCTCAACGTGGGGCTTTCTCCGCTCGAAATACGCGAAACGGTCTATCAATGCGCGCCGTTCATCGGTTTTCCCAAGACGCTCAACGCTATCGCCGCGATGAACGAGACATTCGAGGCGAGGGGCATAGCGTTGCCGCTCGAAAACGCGGAGACGGTATCAGAATCGGAGCGTTGCGAAAAAGGAAGGGAAATACAGTCTCCTATTTACGGCGATGAAATCGCAGACCGCTACGCGTGGCTTCCCGCGGAGTTTGCAGAGAGTATACCCAAGTGGCTGACCGAGCTGTGTTTCGGCGATTTTTCTTCAAGAAAAGGTCTCGACGGAAAGACGAGAGAATTGCTCACCGTCGTAATGCTTGCGGCTATGGGCGGCGCGGACGTGCAGGTGCGCTCGCACGTCGAAGGCGCGATCAGAGCGGGAAATACGGCAGAGGATATAGTCTGCGCGCTCGCTCACGCTCTGCCTTATGCGGGTTTTCCGAGGGCGTTCAACGCGTTGAACTGCGCAAAAGAAATTCTTGTCAAAGGAGAGTAATATGAAACAAGAGGATTTCGAGATAAAAAACGTTTTCGGCAAAGGAACGGAAAATACGGCTTACGCCGCATATTTCACAGGTACGTCCTATCTCAATCCGTTGACTTCTGCGTCTTGCAAACCGTTTTTCGCAAACGTGACTTTCGAGCCGCGTTGCCGCAATAACTGGCACGTGCACCGCGCGGATAAAGGCGGCGGGCAGATACTTCTCTGCGTCGCGGGCAACGGCTGGTATCAGGAATGGGGCAAACCCGCGCGCAGTCTCGCTCCCGGCGACGTGGTGGAGATCAAGGCGGGTGTGAAACATTGGCACGGGGCAAGCAAAGACAGCTGGTTTTCCCATATAGCCGTAGAAATGTCGGGAGAAAACGCCTCCAACGAGTGGCTCGAAGCGGTGTCTGACGAGGAATACGACGCATTGGACTGACTTTCTGAGAACGCGCGCAGAGCAATCGTATAAAAAGAGCGCGCAGTAGATATCGTCGGTTGCGGGACAACGTTCTGTGACGATGAACGCTTCTGTGCGAGGGTGCTTGCAGGATACGCTATAAAAAGATCCGTTGCCGTTTGCGGCAACGGTTTTTTTATGCGGCGTTTTCAACGTCTGAGACGTAAACGGCGGCACAGATGACAAAGGGAGAATCGGTGCGGCTCTGTGTCGGTCGTTGCCGCGCGGAACGCTCTTGTCTGCGAAAAACGCGGGCAGGGTCACGGATAGTAGATATTTGTGTTGCCAAAAGAGGATAATATATTATATAATATATACAGTCCGTATTATCGGCGCACGCGCGCGGTAGCGGACAAACTCTTGCGGAGAGGTAATTATGAAAGTTTTGGTAGATTGTCACGGCGCGGACGCAGGCATATCCGTCGCGGTAGAGGGCGCGCTGTCTGCGCTCGAAAAGAAACGCACGTTGCAAGTCGTGCTCTGCGGAAAGACAGAGGAAATAGAAAAAGTTCTCGCGGGTAAGACCTACGATAAAGGAAGGCTGACAGTCGTTGCGGCGGGAGAGTCTATCACCAACTACGATTCCCCCGCGCTTGCGATAAGGAGAAAAAAGGACAGCTCGATGGTGCTCGGACTGCGCGCACTCGCGGCGGGTGAAGCCGACGCCATGGTCAGCGCGGGCAACACGGGGTCGCTCCTCGTCGGTACGCAGGTGATAGTAAAACTCACCGCGGGTGTTACGCGCGCCACTCTCGCGTCGGTAGTGCCGACGGTCAGGGGCACGCATACGATCATTGCCGACAGCGGCGCAAACGTGGATTGCCGCAGCGAAATGCTCAAGGAATTTGCGGTCATGGGCGACGTGTATATGAGAAACATCTTCGGGATAGAGAGACCTTCTGTGGGGCTTCTCAGCAACGGCGCGGAGGAGGAAAAAGGCACTGAGGCGATCAAGGAAGCGCACAAGCTCCTCAAGGAGAGCGGTCTCAACTTCGTCGGCAACGTAGAGGCGAGAGACGTGCTGACGGGCGCGGTCGACGTGCTGGTCGCAGACGGCTTTGCGGGCAACGTCGCTATCAAAGCGTGCGAGGGCATGGGCAAGTCTATGTTCGCGTTGATAAAAGAGGGCATAATGAATGGCGGTCTCAAGGCGAAAATAGGTTTTCTGCTTCTCAAAGGCGTGTTCAGAGACGTCAAGAGGCGCGTTTCGTCCGACGAGGTGGGCGGAGGCATATTCCTCGGAGCCAACAAGATAGTGATAAAGACGCACGGCGCGTCCAGCGCGGTCAGCTTTGAAAAGAGTATACTCAACGCGGACACGCTTGCCGAAAAAGACGTGGTCGGACAGATCGCGGAAGGATTGAAAAAGTAAATGCAGAGACTTGGCGACCTGCAAAAGACGCTGGGACACGTCTTTGCCGACGAGAGCCTTCTCGTCACCGCGCTGACTCATCCGACCTACGCCAACGAGCACAGGACGGAGAGTTATCAGAGGCTGGAATATCTTGGCGACGCGATACTCGATTTTCTCGTCGCGGAAGACCTTTTCGCACGTTTTCCCGGTGCGGACGAGGGAGTGCTGACAAAAAAGAGGATAGCCGCCGTATCGGCGACTCCGCTTGAGAAAAAGGCAAGAGAACTCGGGCTCGGGAAGTATATCAGAGTCGCGCCTCACGTGAATACGGACAGCGCGCTCGGCGACGTATTCGAAGCGCTGATCGCCGCGCTTTATCTGGACGGCGGCATGGAATGCGCAAAGAGATTCGTCCTTTCTTCGCTTGAAGAGTTTCTCGACGCAAAGGCGGGCGCGAGGGATTACAAGTCGAGGCTCAACGAGGCTCTGCCTCAGGCGAAGATAGCTTACAGGGAGATAAGCCGCTCGGGTCCCGCGCACGATCCGATATTCGTGATAGAGCTGGAGATAGACGGCAAAAGCGTTGCGACCGCGGAGGCGGAAAGCAAGAAAAAGGCGGAGCAGAAGTGCGCCTGCATCGCGCTGAAAGCATTGAAAAACGGCATTTAATGCGAAAATACGGCAAAACGCATAAAATCAACGGTGATTTTTGAGTTGCCGAAACGCCGCGAAGGTGGTATAATATAAAATATTCTGTTTGACGGGAAGTCCCGTCGGGAAGGCTTATGAATTTAAAGAAGATAGAATTTTTCGGTTTTAAATCCTTTGCGGACAAGCTGGGCGCGGAGTTCGACGACGGCGTCACCGCGATCGTCGGACCCAACGGTTGCGGCAAGAGTAACGTCGTCGACGCGATAAAATGGGTGCTCGGAGAACAGGCTCCCAAGGCTCTGCGCGCTTCCAAGATGACCGATATCATTTTCGGAGGAACCGAAAAGAGAAAATCTCTGTCCTACTGCGAAGTCTCGCTGTATATGGACAATTCCAACAACATTTTCCCCAAATGTCCTTTTGAAGAGGTGATAATTTCCCGCAAGCTGTACAGGAGCGGCCAGAGCGAATATCTGCTCAACCGCGAGACCGTGAGGCTTGCCGACATACTCGATCTGATACGCGACACCGGTCTCGGCAAGGACGGTTACAGCATAGTCGGACAGGGCAAGATCGCCGAGATAATGAACACCAAGCCCGAAAACAGGCGCAGTATCTTCGAGGACGCGGCGGGTATACTTACATACAAAAAGCGCAAGCAGGACACCGAGAACAAGCTCGCGCGCGCCAACGACAACATAGAAAAACTCAAGCTGATAATGGACGGTTACGAGCGTCAGCTCGGTCCGCTCGAAAAGCAGAGCAACGACGCGAAAAAATACCTGACTCTGCGCGACAGGCTGAGGGAACTCGAAGTCAGCGACTACATGTACAAGGTCGACAATTCCGAGAGCCAGAAGCGTAAGATACGCGACAAGATAGAGGCGATCGAGCTTCAGATAAAGAACAGACAGGACGATGTCAGGAAAGCGGACGAAGAATACACCGACGCGATGGTGAGGATAAGCACGATCGACCAGCAGATAGCGAGACTGCACGACGAGCAGACGAGGCTCGCGGTCGCGGCTGAGAGCGTACGCGGCAAGGGCAACACTCTGACGGAGAGGATAAGCAACCTCGTGGAACTGCGCAAGCAGACCGAACAGCGCCTGACCGAACTCGAAAGACAGCTCGAGGACAAGAGCGCAGAGCTTGCCGATTACGTCAACCATCTCGGCATGTTTACAGAGGAGAAGGAGGATCTCGACAAGGAGATCGCGGCGACGGACAAGAAATATCTGACGCTTACCGACGAGATCGTGGGCAGAGAGCGCGACATAGAGGACACCAACCGCGCGCTTCTCGAGGCTATGGAGAGCATAGCGGACATCAGGGCGGACAAGGGTAAGCTGAGCGCGGAGAGAGAGTCTGTGCTTCAGCGTATAGGAGAGCTCGACGACGAGTGCTCTGCGCTCAAGCTGATGATAGAGCGCGAGGAAGAAAACAAGCGCAAACAGGAAGAAGCGGTCGCCAAGCTCGAAAAGCAGAAGAACAAGCTCGCGAAGAACAAGAACGACGTCGCGGGCGAAGTTGCCGATCTGCGCGCGAGGATTGATGACAAGCGTCTTTCGCAGGAAGAACTCGCGGGAGAGATAAGCTCTCTCGACATGAAACACAGGATACTTTCCAACAGCGACACTAAGATCGTCGCCAAGGCGCTTCTCAGGATCACGGAGAGCGACCCGCGTTACGAAGGCAGGGTCGAGGGCATGATAGCGTCGATGATAAAAGTGCCCAGAGAATACGAGATCGCGATAGATCTCGCGCTCGGCGCCGCGTCGCAGAACGTCGTTGTGCGCGACGAAGAAGACGCCAAGGTGCTTATCAGACTACTCAAGGACAGGGATCTCGGCAGAGTCACCTTCCTGCCGATGACGAGTTACGGCGGCAAGGGGCTCGAGACCTATCAGAAGTCGATACTGCACGAAAAGGGCTGTATCGGCGTAGCCAACGAACTCATTTCTTACGCGCCCAAGTACGAGAGGATCATGCTCGGGCTTCTGGGCAAGACGGTCGTGTTCGACAACATAGACAACGCAGTCGCCGCGGCGCGTCGCAATGCGTACAGCGTCAGGATAGTCACTCTCGACGGCGACGTGCTCAACACGAGCGGATCGATATCGGGCGGCGCGAACAAGCGCAGTACGCTTCTGACACAGGAGCGCGAGATAAAGACGACCGAAGAAGAACTGCGCAAAAAGAAAAAGGAATATGCAGAACTGCAACAGGAGATCCTCAAGGACAGGGAATATCTTGCGGAACTTCAGGCTCAGCTCGAAGAATACGAAGAAGAAGTCAAGAACGCAGAAGTCGCCTTTGCGACCGAATCCGAGCGTCTCGACCGCATAGTGAGTAAGATAGACGGCGCGCTCGCCGACCTCGACAACAAGACAAAGATGCTCGAGATCCTGAGCGGCAAGCTGGAATTTATAGAAGCCAATCTGCTTGACATCGACAAGAGCGTCACCGACATATCGGGCACGCGCGACAAGCGCGACGAGGCAGACAGGACGAAGGCGGAGTTCGAGGAGAAAAAACGCCTGAGGGACAAGTATTCGAAAGACTTGTCGGATATGCGCGTGCGCTTAGCGGAAGTCACTTCGGCGATCGGAAAGGTCAGCGAAAACATCACCCGCGTAAAGAGAGAATGTCAGGATCTGACAGAGGAGATCAACGACTGCAGGGTCAGGATAAAGGACCTCAACGCGCGCATAAGTTTTGCAGAGACCAACCGCGCGGACGCAGTCGTCAGCGAGGAGGACAAGAAGAAGTATGCCGAAGCTACGGCTAAGATAGAAGAACTCAACGCGCTCAAGGTCACTCTCAACGAGAGGATAGCTTACCTCAACGAGCTCAAGGACGCGCAGGCAAAAGAGATCACGGCGCTCAGCGAAGCCAAGGTCAGGCAGGACGCCGCGCTCGAAAAGATAGACGACACGATGACCGCGGCGAGGATACATATCGAGGAGGAGTACGGTCTGACCGACGACGAGATGGCGAGGTACAGGCTGGACGAATTCGATCCGTCCGTTTCGGCGGGAGAAATCGTAAAACTCAAGCGCGAAAAGGCGGCGCTCGGCGCGGTCAACCTCGACGCGATAGAGATGTTCAAGGAAATAGGCGCGGAGTACGAGACCAAGAAGGTCGAATACGACGACCTCGTCAAGGCGAAAGACGACTTCGAGAAGATAATCGCCGACCTCGCGAAACAGATGGAAGAACAGTTCAATACCGAGTTCGCCAAGATAAACGAGAACTTCCAGAAAATATTCGTCGAGCTGTTCGGCGGCGGCAGCGGAAAGCTGGTCATAGAGGACGTCCCCGAGGGCGGAGACAAGCTGGAGGCGGGTATCGAAATATACGTTCAGCCCCCCGGCAAGAAGCTGATAAGCATGTCGCTGATGAGCGGCGGCGAGAAGGCTCTGACCGCGATCGCGATACTGTTCTCGATACTCAAACTGCGCCCGATGCCGTTCGTGGTCCTCGACGAGATAGAGGCGGCGCTCGACGACGCGAACGTCGAGATATTCGCCAAGTACCTCAAGAGGTTCTCGGACAACACGCAGTTCATAGTCGTCACGCACAGAAAACCGACGATGGAGCTCGCGGACAGGCTTTACGGCGTTACGATGCAGGAGAAGGGCGTCTCCACGATCGTCACCGTCTCGCTTGCGGAAGCTATCAAACACAGCCGCAAGGACGAAGAATAAAACGGAGGAAATATGGGCTTTTTCGAAAAACTCAAGGCGGCGCTCCGCCGCACCAAAGAGGCGTTTGCTAAAAAGATGTACGAGCTTTTCTCGGGCAGAGAACTCGACGACGCCTTTTACGAAGAACTCGAGGACGCGCTGATCAGCGCGGACGTGGGCTTTACCGCGACCGAGCAGATAATCGACGAGTTCAAAGACGAATGTTTCAAGCGCAAGATCAAAAAACCCGAGGATGCCAAAGAGCTTCTCAAGCAAATAATGACAGACGCGATAAATTACGAGATAGAGCCTTATACTTATCCGCTCGTGATTCTCGTCGCGGGGGTCAACGGCGTGGGCAAGACCACGGCGATAGGCAAACTCGCCAAGTATTTCAAAAACAAGAAAAAATCCGTCGTACTCGCGGCGGCGGACACGTTCAGAGCCGCGGCGGCGGAACAGCTCGAGGTATGGGCAGACCGCGCGGGAGTCAGGATAATCCGTCACGAGGAGGGCAGCGACCCCGCGGCGGTGGTCTACGACGCGCTCGCATCCGCCAAGGCGAAGAACACGGACGTAGTGCTTATCGATACGGCGGGCAGACTGCAGAACAAGAAAAACCTGATGAACGAACTCGCCAAGATCAACAAGGTCGTGGGGAGAGAATACCCGGATTGCGATTACCGCACTTATATCGTTATCGACGCGACCACGGGACAGAACGCGCTCCAGCAGGTCGAAGCGTTCGACGAGATAATAGACATGGACGGCATAATCCTCAACAAACTCGACGGTACCGCAAAGGGCGGAGTGGTCTTTGCGATCTCCGCGGAGAGAGAACTTCCCGTAGTGTACGTAGGCGTGGGCGAGGGAATCGACGACATAGAAGAATTCGACGCGGAGGCGTTCATCGACGCGCTGTTCTGACAAACTTTTTGCAAAATTCGTTTGACAAACGTCTTTTGCGGTGCTAATATGTAAAGGCAAAATACTTTAACAAGTAAAAATACTTTACAGCTAAAATGGATAAGAAAGACAAACTGTACGTCGCTCTGTACAACGATTATTACGGCGCTTTGCTGACAGAGTACCAGAGCGATCTGATATCCCGTTATTACGACATGGATATGTCGCTTTCCGAAATAGCTCAGGATCTGGGCATTTCGCCTCAGGCGGTAAGGGACGCGCTCGTCAGGGCGCAGAAGACGCTCGAGGAGTACGAAGGCAAACTCGGGATAGCCCGCAAATCCGCAGAGATAACTTCGCTTCTCGAAAAGGCAAAGACCCTTTCGGGAGAGGAAAAGGACGAGGCGATCGACGCGGCTTTGGAAATATTGAAGCGATAGGAGAATTTATGGGAGCATTCAGCGGACTCAGCGAAAGACTTTCGCACATTTTCAGCAAGTTAAAGGACAAGGGCAGGCTGACGGAGCTTGAAGTCAAGCAGGCGATGAGGGAGATCCGCATCGCGCTTCTCGAAGCGGACGTGAATTACCTCGTGGTCAAGAACTTCATCGCGAGAGTGTCCGAGAAGGCGGTCGGAGAGGACATACTCAAAGGACTCAACCCGACCCAGCAGGTCATAAAAATCGTCAACGACGAGCTGATCGCGACGATGGGAGGCTCGTTCAGTAAAATAGAGATATCGCCCAAACCGCCCACGATAATACTCATGTGCGGTCTGCAGGGAAGCGGCAAGACGACGATGTGCGGCAAGCTGGCGGTGATGCTGAGGAAGCAGGGCAAGAATCCGCTTCTGGTCGCATGCGACATATACCGTCCCGCGGCGATAAAACAGCTACAAGTCGTGGGCAAGAACGCCAACGTGCCCGTGTTCGAAATGGGGCAGGTCGACGTAAAGAAGATAGCAAAAGAAGCGCTGAAGCAGGCGGCAAGCAACAACAACGACGTCGTTATCGTGGATACTGCGGGCAGACTGCATATCGACGAACAGCTCATGGACGAGATCAAGGGTCTCAAAGAGCTGCTCAATCCCACAGAAATACTTCTCGTTGTCGACGCGATGACGGGTCAGGACGCGGTCAACGTGTCGCAGAAGTTCAACGAAGTGATGGACGTGACGGGCGTTGTGCTGACCAAGCTGGACTGCGATACGAGAGGCGGCGCGGCGCTCTCTATAAGAGAGGTTACGGGCAAGCCGATCAAACTGTGCGGTGTGGGGGAAAAGCTGTCCGATATAGAGGTGTTCCACCCCGAGAGAATGGCTTCGAGGATACTCGGCATGGGCGACGTGCTGACGCTGATAGAAAAGGCGCAGAGCGCGTATTCTGAAGAAGAAGCCAAGGAAATGCAGCGCAAGATGCGCGAGCGTTCTTTCACTCTCGAGGACTTCCTCGTTCAGTTTGAGAAGATGAAGGACATGGGCGATCTCAAGCAGATGGTGTCCATGATACCCGGGCTTGCGGGCAAGCTGGGCGGAGACGTGGAGATCGACGAGGGCAGGATAGAAAAGATGAAATCGATCATCTATTCCATGACCCCCAAGGAGAGGCAGAACCCCGACGTCATCAAGTCCTCTCACAAAAAGCGCATAGCGGCGGGAAGCGGTACGACGATACAGGACGTCAACTCGTTGCTCAAGCAGTTCTATCAGACCAAAGAGATGATGGGACGCATGGCAAATATGGGAAAGCGCGGTTTTTCGGGCAGATTCCCTTTCTGACAGACAAAAAACAAAATCACATACATTTTACAGCCGCAAGGCAAAAGGAGAAATAATATGGCAGTTAAACTCAGACTCACCAGAATGGGCGCAAAAAAAGCACCTTTCTACCGCATCGTAGCTATCGACGAAAGAAAGGCGAGAGACGGACAGTACCTCGAGAACGTAGGCACCTACAATCCCGCTACCGACGAAGTAGTCGTCAAGAGCGACCGCGCTCTCTACTGGCTCGGCGTAGGCGCTCAGCCCACCGATACCGTCAGAGCGTTGCTCAAGAAGAAAGAGATCATTAAGTAAGGCGTCGATATGGAAGAACTTGTCAGATACATTGTCGGCGAACTGGTCGACAACAAGGACGCGTACACCGTCGAAAGCTCGGAGCAGGACGGCATCACCGTGATCAACATCATCGCCGACAAGGACGAGATCGGCAAGATCATCGGCAAGCAGGGACGCATCGCCAAGTCTATCCGCACGCTGGTCAAGGCGGCTGCGGGCAGCAATGCGAAGAAGATATCCGTCGAGATCATCGAGAGATAATGACCTGCGATAAAATTACGATAGGAGAGGTCGCAAGACCTCACGGGGTCGGAGGGGCGCTCAAGGTCAACCCTCTGACCGACGACGTGCGTCGTTTTGAAAAACTGAAAAGCGTTTTCGCAGGCGGCAGAGAATATGCCGTCCTGCACGCCTCGGTTTCGCAAAGCGGCGTTTTTTTGACTCTCGAGGGAGTTACTGACAGAGACGCGGCAGAAGCGTTCAGAGGCAAAAGCCTTCAGGTCGCGCGCGAGGACGCGTGCGTGGCAAAAGACAGGATACTCATTGTGGATGTGCTGGGCTGCTCGGTCTTTTTCGAGGACGGGGAGAAGGTCGGCGAAATAGTCGACGTGCTCTCTCACGGAGCGGCTGACGTATGGGTGACGAAAAGCGGAAAAAAACAGATACTTTTCCCCGCTCTCGCACGCATTTTTGTCAGCGAGGATTACGAAAACAAGAAAATAGTCGTCGATCGCAAGGCTTTCGACGAAGTGGCTGTTTATGAAGATTAAGGTCGCGACCCTTTTTCCCGAGTCTTTCGACTGTATGCACGTGGGCATCATCGGCAGGGCGATAGAGAAAGGGATTTTAGAACTCGAATGCGTGAATATCAGGGATTATTCCAAGGATAAGCACCGCAAGACCGACGACGCTCCTTTCGGGGGCGGCGCGGGTATGGTTATGACCGTTCAGCCGCTGCACGACTGCGTCAACGCGATAGATCCCGACCGCGAATACAGGCGCATTTATATGTCTCCGAGAGGCGCGACCCTTTGCCAGCAAAAGGTCGTGGAACTCAGCAAGGCAGACAAACTCCTGTTCGTATGCGGAAGTTACGAGGGAGTGGACGAGAGATTCATAGAGCTGGATATAGACGAAGAACTCTCGATAGGGGATTATGTTCTGACGGGCGGAGAGTTGCCGTGCATGGTCACGGTCAACGCTATCGCGAGATACGTGGACGGCGTGCTGGGCAGCGAGCAATCCGTCGAGGAGGAGAGCTTTTCACAAGGACTTCTCGAATATCCGCAGTACACCCGTCCGGCGGTTTTTGAAGGACTCGGCGTGCCCGAAGTGCTTCTTTCGGGCGATCATGCCAAAGTTGCGGCATGGAGACGGGAAAAGCAGTTGGAAATCACGCGCGAAAGACGTCCCGATATGTACGAAAAGATAAGACCGCTGATAGAAGCCGAGGCGGCAAAACGCGCTAAAAAAAGAAAAAACGGAGGAAAAAAAGGATGACAAAGTCTCTGATTGACGTGTTGCTCGATCCCGAGGACGGCAGCGATCTGACCTTCTATGACGAAGAAGGCAAGGCAGTGGAAATGGCGCAGGTAGCCGTGATACCTTATGACGGCGACGTCTATGCGATACTCGCGCCCAAAGAGCTTCTCGCAGACGACGATCCCAACGTCGCAATGGTCTACAAAGTCGACGGCGACAATATAAAACTCGTCGAGGACGACGAGACCGCTGATACGGTCTTCGACCTCTACGACGCGCTCTACGAGGAGCAGACGAAGAAGAAAAAATAATCCCGCAAAGAGCGGCAATCAAAGGAGAAAAACGGTGAGGATACAGTGGTTCCCGGGTCACATGACCAAAGCCCTCAGAATGATGCAGGACGAACTGAGGCAGGTGGATTGCATAATCTACGTGCTGGACGCCCGCGCCGTTTTTTCCTGTATCAACCCGAAGTTTGACGCACTGACGGGCAGAAAACCCGTGCTTTACGTGATCAACAAATGCGATCTCGTGGAGAAAACCGACGTCGACAAATGGCTGAAATACTTTGAGGAGAGGGGCGAAAAGTGCGTCGCCGCAGACAGTCTCAACGGCAGACAACGCGACGCGATAGTCAGACTTCTCAAACAGCTCAACGCGGACGTGATAGAAAAATACCGCAATAAAGGCGCAAAAAAGAGCGTGCGAGCGATGGTCGTCGGCGTGCCGAATACCGGCAAATCCACGTTCATAAACAATCTGTGCGGCAGCAGAAAGACAGTGACAGGCAACAGGGCGGGCGTTACGCGGGGCAAACAGTGGGTCTCGCTTGCCGAAGGGGTGGAACTTCTCGATACCCCCGGCAGTCTGCCTCCCGCGTTCGAGGACGAAAAGCGCGCGCTTCATCTCGCTTTTATCGGCAGCGTCAAGGACGACGTGCTCGATCTTGAAGAACTCGCTGCAGAGATGATCGCGTACTTTACAAAACATCATACGGACGCTTTTCTTGCGCGCTACGGTCTGGACGCGATACCATTGGACATCGAGGAAAGATTTCTTGCGGTGGCAAAGGCAAGAGGTTTTATGCTTGCGGGCGGAAGAATAGATTACGCGCGTACCGCAAGGGCAGTGGTCGACGACTTCCGCAAACAGAAATTCGGCAGAATAATGCTCGATCTACCGGAGGAAATATGAAAAAAGCCGTAGAAATGCTGGATTTTGAGAGAGAATACACGGCAAAAGGCTTCAGTGCGATATGCGGCATGGACGAGGTGGGCAGAGGACCTCTCGCAGGTCCCGTGGTCGTATGCGCTCTCGTCATGCCTCTTGACGAGGACAAGCTGATAGACGGCGTGGACGACAGCAAAAAACTGACAGAAAAGAGGAGAGAGGCTCTTTACGACAAGATACTCGCGGTCGCAAAGGCAGTGGCGATAGTCAGGGTCGAGCCTGAAGAAATAGACGAAATAAACATTCTCGAAGCGACCAAAAAGGCGATGAGAAAGGCTGTCTACGAGATAAAGGACAAGACCGATCTCGCCTTCGTCGACGCGGTAAAACTCGATCTTCCCGTGCCCGAAGTCGCGATCATCAAGGGCGACGCCAAGAGTTATAACATCGCGGCGGCGTCGATAATCGCCAAGGTGTACAGAGACCGCATAATGCGCGAATACGCAGAGATATACCCCGAGTACGACTTCGCGTCCAACAAGGGTTACGGCACGGCAAAGCACATCGCGGCGCTGAAAGAGTTCGGCGCAACGCCCGTACACAGGCGCAGCTTTATAAAGAATTTTGTGCAATGAACAACAGAAAAACGGCGATAGAGGGCGAAAACGCCGCCTGCGAATATCTTAAAAGAAAGGGATACGAGATAATAGAACGCAACTATTCCTGCCCTGTCGGGGAGATAGACGTGATCGCGAAAGACAAGGGAGTCGTCGTGTTCGTTGAGGTAAAGTCGAGAAACGGCACCGACTTCGGCGTGCCCGAGGAAAGCGTGGACCTGCGCAAGAGAAAGAAGATAATATTGACCGCGCGGTACTGGGCGGGCGCGCACGGGCGCGAATGTGCAAAAGGTTTCAGATTCGACGTGATCAGCGTTCTTCGCGGAGAGGTAAGGCATATCGTCAACGCCTTCGACGCTTCGGGGAAAGCGTGGTGACGAACACGTCCATATCCGGAGCGGAACGTGGAACACGGGCGAACGAAAAGCGAAAAAGAACGGCGCAACAAGCATTTACGGCAAATGAAAACCGCTTTCCGTGTGCGTAAAACGCGCGATATGCGTCAAAATGCTAATTTTTGAGAAAAACAACGGAAAAACGCTTGCCAAAGGCGCGTAATAATGATAAACTATTTAAGCAAAAAAGACTTCGGGCGTTCCTCCGCACAAAAAAATCTTTAGACGCGAACGCTTGGTTATGGAGGTAAAGTCAAATGAATATCGTAGACATAATTGAAAAAGAAGCAATGAAGACCAATCTTCCTCAGCTCAGCATCGGCGACACCGTCAAAGTGTGGGTCAAGGTCGTAGAAGGCAACAGAGAGAGACTTCAGGCGTTTGAAGGCATCATCATCGCGTTCAAGAACGGCAGCGTCAGAGAGACGTTCACCGTCCGTCGTCTTTCTTTCGGCGTAGGCGTGGAGAGAACTTTCCCCCTTCATTCGCCCAAGATCGACCACATCGACATTGTTCGTCACGGTAAGGTCAGGAGAGCGAAGCTGTACTACCTGCGCGACCGCGTCGGCAAGGCTGCAAGACTCAAAGAGGTCATCAAGTAAGAATAGAAACGTCGCCGCTCTGCGAAAGCAGGGCGGTTTTTTTATGCTTTTTTGCTTACGTCAAGGTTGCGTGTGCAGTCGCTGATGCCGTCCGTTTGAGTCCGAGGGAGAAGATGATTCTGACGAGGTTAAAAGACGGCACGGAACTCATCGGTTTCGGAGAGAAACGGAGATGCTCGTCTGGTATAGTCTGCAGAAACATTGCGGCGGTCGTGAAAGAATACGCAGAAACAGCCTGACGAAAACAGGTGTCGGACATCTGTGACAAAAAAGCTCCCTTTATATATAATAAAATTAATAAAAAATTTTAATAATACTTGTCAAACGGGAGATTATCATTTATTATTATACTTGACTATCCATATTCGGGAGAAAAAATATGAAAAAGAAAATTCTGATCGTCGCTTTGCTGATCGCGCTCGTTTGCGTGGCGCTGGCTGCTTGCGACGGTAAAACCGAAGATTTCAGCGAAACTGTCATAAACGGTTCGTTTGAGAACGTCTCGGACAATACTGTCACGAACTGGACAAAATCCAGCGGAAGTTCGATCTCGTTTAAGACGGACAACGACGCTCAGGCGTCCGAGTACGATCCCAACCTCGGCAAGCGTTATGCGTATATCGAGAAGAGCAGTTCTTCGGCGACTTACGATTATCTGTATCAGACGGTCACACTCGAGAAGAACCAGCTTTACCGTCTCAGCGTGTACGCCAACGTCAGCTCGATACAGACCAACAGTGTTTCCGGTTTTTACGTCGGTTTCGAGGAAGATCTCAACTACAGCGGTATCAGCATAAAGACTACCGGCGACGGATATCAGACTTATGAAGTCTATTTCCGTTCTACCGCGAGCGGCGACTTCAAGCTGACGGTCGGTCTCGGCAACGCCAAAGGAACGTCGTACGGCACGGTAGCGTTTGACAACGTATCGCTTGTTCCCGTGGATTCGGTGCCGTCCTCCTATGAAGGAGAAGTGGGCGTGATGAGAACGAGCGCGGACTACACTCTGTCGAACGGCGGTTCTACGACGTTTGTGGTGCTGGGCACGATATTCACGCTTGCGCTCGCTTATGCGGCGTTCATGCTGATAAGAAAGTTTACAAAACCCGAAAGCAATTTCGATCCCGAGGGCGGCAAGCCGCAGATGAGCAATAAATATTTCCTCATCTTCGTCGGCGCGATCGTCGTCGGATTCGTGATAAGGTTCGTAATTCTGTTGTGCAATTACGGTATGGGCAGTCAGATAGATTCTCTCGCTACGGCGGCGCTCGCTTATGCCGACGCAGGCGTATCGACGGCGTTTACGAGCACTACGACCGCCAACTATCCCGCAGGCGTTGTCTACGTGCTTTGGGGTCTCGGCAAGATCGCGAGACTTATGGGCGTCGAGAGCGGATCTACGGGTATGTCCATGCTGATGAGAATGCCCACTGTCATAGCGGATCTGATATTGTGCTATACGATAGCTTCTTTCGCGTTTGCAGAGAGAGAGGACGAAAAGAGCGCCGTGGTATTCGGCTGGATATACGCGATATTCCCCGTTTTCTTTACGTTCGGCGCAATGTACGGCGCGTACGAGACGATAGCGATCGTGTTCCTCGTGCTGACGCTTGTTTCCATGCTCGACAAGAACTATATCGCCTGCGGTATATTCTACGTGTTTGCGATTCTGTTCAGTTACTATTCGCTGCTCGTGCTTCCCGTGATTCTCGTGTTCGAGGTCGTTGCGCTGATAAAGGCGATAGACGTGACGTCCAAGAGCGGTGAAGTCTCGGATATAGCGGCGGCAAAGAAAAACATAATCACCATAGTATGCACGATGGTGGGAGGATTTATATTCTACTACGTCGTGACCCTGCCGATGTGCTTGTCCAATATCAGGACCGGCAACGTGTTCTATTGCTTCAAGCAGATATATGCGTTCTTCAAAACTAGCGCACTTGTCAATATCGACACGTTCAACCTTTACGGCATATTCGGTGCGGCAAATTCGACTTCGCGCAATACGCTTCTCGAGGTTTGCAACTGGCTGTTCGTTATCGGCATGGCGGTTGCGACGGCGGTAGCTTATTACAGGAGCAACGACCGTTCCGATCTCGTGCTGATGGCGGCGGCGACGTTGGCGCTCTATTCGGCGCTCGGCGCGCAGGCGACCGTAGTCACGATGCCGATCGCGCTCGTGCTTATGCTGGTCTATCTAGCGATGGTGCCCGACAGGAGAGTGTTCGCGATATTCGGCGGATTCTCGGCGCTGTCCTTCCTCAATATCGCAGAGCTGATATCGAGGAGCGGATTCCTCGGAGACCATACCGAGGCAGGATATCTCGCGTTCTATTCCAAGAGCCCCGTTATGATAATATTCAGCATAGTTGCGGTGGCGCTCGCTTTGTGGCTTGTCTACGTCGTGGCAGATATCTGCTTCTACGGCAATACAAAAGAGGCAAGACCTATATACGGCAAGATGACTGACGAGATAAAGGATACCTTCACGCTGCGCACTCTCAGAGAGCGCTTTGCGAGAAGAAAGAAATAAGACGACGCGGGGGGAGATATGCTGGCAAAGGTTGCGAGTTATGCGCTGAACGGACTTGAGGGGTTCGACGTCGCCGTAGAGGTGGACGTCAATGCGGGATTGCCCGCCTACGAGGTGGTCGGTCTTGCGGATACCGCAGTCAAGGAGTCGCGCGAAAGGGTCAGAGCGGCGATCAAAAATTCGCTTCTCGATTATCCGATAAAAAAAATCACGGTCAACCTTGCTCCTGCCGACAGTAAGAAAGAAGGCAGTATCTACGATCTGCCTATCGCGGTCGGAATACTTGCGGCGACAGAGCAGCTCCCCGTGCATTCGTACAAGCCGTACGTCGTGGTCGGAGAACTATCCCTCGACGGAAGCATACGACATGTAAAAGGACTGATGCCGATACTTCTCTCGGCAATGCAGAACGGACACACGCGTTTTATCGTGCCCGAAGCGAACGCGAAAGAGGCGTCTTACGTATCGGGGATAGAGGTGTACGCGTTCTCCTCGCTCAAAGAAGTCGCGGGATTTCTGTCCGGAGAAAAAGAGGCTTCTCCCGTGCCTACGACCACGTTCAGCGCGCAGAAGGCGGACAATAAATACAACGTAGATTTCAGCGAGGTCAAAGGACAGGTCTTTGCAAGACGCGCGATGGAGATCGCTGTGGCGGGCGGACACAATATCCTGATGATAGGACCTCCCGGCGCAGGCAAAACGCTTATGGCGAAATGCGTGCCGACGATAATGCCCGACATGACTTTTGAGGAAGCGGTCGAAGTGACGAAGATACACTCGGTCGCAGGTATACTCGACGCCGGCAAGGGCATAGTTACGGCAAGACCTTTCCGCACTCCGCACCATACGGTGACAGTTCCCGCGCTTATGGGCGGCGGCGCAAAGGCGAAGCCGGGCGAGGTGAGTATGGCGCACAACGGCGTGCTTTTTCTTGACGAGATGCCGGAGTATCAGAGACAGACGCTGGAAAGTCTGCGTCAGCCGCTCGAGGACGGCGTGGTGACCGTATCGCGTGCAAAACAGTCGCTCGACTATCCCGCCAAGTTTATGCTCGTCGCGAGCATGAACCCGTGCCCGTGCGGCAACTACGGCAGCAAGACTCAGCAATGCAGATGCACGGCGTCGGAGATAAGGAGATACGTCTCGAGGCTCTCGGGACCCCTTCTCGACAGGATAGACCTGCAAGTGGAAGTGGACGGCATAAGTTACGAAGAACTGCGTTTCGCTCCTCCGTCCGAGGACAGCGCGACGATAAAGGCGCGCGTCGAAAAGGCGAGAGCGGTACAAAGAGAAAGATACAAGGGCAGCGGCGTGCATACCAACGCGCAGATGACCAACGCGCAGATGAAAAAGTATTGCGCGCTTTCACCCGAATGCGAAAAGATACTCGAAGCGGCTTTTAAAAAACTCAACATGACCGCGAGAGCAAGCACGAGGGTGCTCAAGGTGGCGCGGACGATCGCAGATCTCGAAGGTTGTGCAGACATACAGGTCAGACATATCACAGAGGCGGTGCAATACCGTTCTCTTGACAGAAAATACTGGGAATAAGCGGAAGATATGAATTACAGCGACGACGACAAGGCACTGATAATGCTGTCATACGAAAGTCAATATCAGAAAAGGCGCTCCGCCCTCGACGGGGTCGACAGCCCACGACAGCTTTACAGAAGTTATGCTCATGCCGACGTCACTATCGAGGAGATGAATAAGAAAGGAATCGTCGCGGTGACGCTCGGCTCGGATAACTATCCGTCCGAACTCGCGAACATATACGATCCGCCTCTCGTGTTATTCTGCAAAGGAGACCTGTCGCTGTTGTCGGACGACGTGAGAAAACTTGCGGTCGTGGGTACTCGCAGGATAACGAGGTACGGCAAGGATGTGACGAGAGAATTCGTCTCGGCTTTCGCAAAAGCCGACGTTTGCGTGGTAAGCGGACTTGCCCGAGGCGTGGACAGCGCGGCTCACAAGGCGGCTCTTGACGAAGGCGGCAAGACGATCGCCGTGCTCGGTTGCGGAGCAGACGTCGTGTATCCGCCCGAAAACGCGGAACTGTACGATGAGATCGCCGCGAAAGGACTGATAATAAGCGAATATCCGCCGGGAACGCCTCCGCACGCATTCCGCTTCCCGGAAAGGAACAGGATAATCAGCGGCATAAGCAAGGGTGTGCTGGTTACAGAAGCGGGCGCAGGCAGCGGATCTATGATCACCGCCGATACGGCGATCGAACAGGGAAAAGACCTTTTCGTCGTGCCGGGCAGTATATTTTCCGAGACCAGCCGCGGTTGCAACGACAAGATAAAAGAATTGCAGGCGGCGGCTGTCACGAGACCCGAGGACATCATCGGAACGGAAGAAAAGAGAGCGGACGCAAAGGAACTTGCCGTCCAGCTCACTCTCGAACAGGCGAGGATAATATCCTTTCTTGAAGAATGCGAGAGCGCGCATTTCAGCGAGCTTCTCGAAAAGAGCGGACTTACCGTCAACGAATTGACGGCGCTGTTGTCCGAAATGGAAATTTACGGTTTTGTAAACAAGCTCAGCGGCAATTACTATTCGCTCGCGGGCAGGCTTTAAGGAGTAAGAATGAAACTTGTAATAGTAGAGTCGCCTTCCAAGGCAAAGACGATCACAAAATATCTGGGTCAGGGATTCAGGGTCATAGCGTCGGGCGGTCACGTCAGCGACCTGCCGCAGAAAAGTCTGGGCATCGACGTCAACAACAACTACAAGCCCGAGTACGTTATAACCCCGTCTAAAGAGGAAACGATTAGGCGCATAAAGAGCGAACTCGCCAAATGCGACAAGGTCTATCTCGCGACCGACCCCGACCGCGAAGGAGAGGCGATAAGCTGGCATCTTGCCAACGTGTGCGGCATCCAGGATACCAACGTCCGCATAGTATTCAACGAGATATCCAAAAAAGCGGTCAACGCCGCGATAGAAAATCCGCACGGGATAAATATGAACCTCGTCAACGCTCAGCAGGCGCGCCGCGTACTCGACCGTCTTGTCGGATACGAGCTTTCACCGGTCATATCGCGCAAGGTCAAAGGCGCGATGAGCGCGGGCAGAGTTCAGTCCGTCGCACTCAAGATGATAGTACAGAGAGAGCGCGAGATCCGCGATTTCAAACCCGAAGAATACTGGAATATCTACGCGTTCCTGCTTCAGGAAGGCAAGAGCACGGTGTTCAAATGCGAGTTTGTCGACGTGGACGGTAAAAAATACGAGGCAAAGACAAAAGAGGCGGCTGAAAAGATCGTCAAGGCATCGCAGGAAGGAGTCTGGAGCGTCGATAAGGTCAAGAGAGTCAATTCTCAGTCAAAGCCACAGCCCCCGTTCACAACTTCCACGATGCAGCAGGACGCGTCGGGCAAACTGTCGCTTTCCGCGCCGCAGGTCATGCAGCTTGCGCAACAACTTTACGAGGGCGTAGAACTCGGCAGCGAAGGTCAGGTCGCGCTCGTCACCTATATCCGTACCGACAGCGTGCGTATATCGGACGACGCGCAGAGAGAAGCGCTCAATTTCATCAAGAGTAATTACGGCGAGGATTTTGCGCCAAAACGCCCCAATGTCTACGTTACCAAAAAGGGAGCGCAGGACGCGCACGAAGCGATAAGACCCATTTCGCTCGACCGCACGCCGGAGTCGATCAAGGACAAAGTGCCGCGCAATATCTACAAGCTGTACAAGCTGATATACGACCGTTTCGTGGCAAGTCAGATGGCGAACGCGGTCTACGATACGCTCAACGTGCATATAAATTCTCTCAATCCCAACGGGCATACCTGCGGCTATACGCTCAAGGGCAAAACGCTCATATTCAAGGGTTACCTTGCGGCATACACTCCCGTGACCGACGGCGAGGATGAGAAGGACAGCAAGTCGCTTCCCGATTTCAAAGAGGGACAGGAGCTTAAACTCAAGGAGATGCAGAGCGAGCAGAAATTTACCAAACCGCCGCTCAGATATACAGATTCCACTCTCGTCAAGGCTATGGAAGAAAACGGCATAGGGCGTCCGAGCACATATGCGGCGACTATCACCGTGCTTGCCAAGAGAAAATATACGGACAAAGAGGGCAAGTATATTTTGCCTACGGAACTGGGAGAGCTTGCCTGCGACTGCCTTTGCAAGTACTTCCCGTATATTATGGACGTCAAATTCACGTCCAACATGGAGAGCGACCTCGACAAGATAGAGGACGGCACGACAGAGTGGCAGTCGGTCATAGCAGACTTCTATCCCGGTTTCCACGAGCGCGTGCTCAAAGCGCGCGGCGACAACGTCGGCAAGGTCAAACCAAAAGAGGAAGTCAGCGACGTAGTGTGCGAAAAGTGCGGCGCGAAGATGGTCGTCAAAGAGGGCAGATACGGCAAGTTCCTCGCTTGTCCCAACTATCCCAAGTGCAAGAATATCAAGCCGATAGGCGAGTCTGTCGCCAAGTGCCCCAAGTGCGGCGGCGACGTGTTCAAGAGAATATCCAAGAAGGGCAAGGCGTATTACGCTTGCGGCAACTATCCCAAATGCGACTTCTATTCGTGGGACGTGCCTGCTCCCGTGTTCTGTCCCGAATGCGGCAGCTATATGAAGATGTTCAAGGACAAGGCGGGCAACACAAAGTACGTATGCGCGGACAAGGACTGCAAGCACACAGAGATAATCCCTTCCGCAAATTCCGACGGCAATGAGAGTTGACGTCGTAGGCGGAGGTCTTGCGGGAACAGAAGCGGCGTATCAGCTTCTTAAACGCGGCGTCGACGTCGTGATGTACGAAATGCGCGGCACGGGCAGCACCCCCTGTCATAAGACCGACAATCTGGCGGAACTGGTGTGCAGCAACAGCCTGAAAAGCGAAGCGGAGGATACGGCAAGCGGACTTCTCAAGGCGGAACTTAAACTTCTCGACTGTATGTTGCTCAGGTGCGCCGAGGCGAGCAGGGTGCCTGCGGGCGGAGCGCTCGCGGTCGACAGAGAGGAGTTTTCGCGCCTTGCGGAAAGAGAACTTTCGGCGTTTGACAACTTCAGGCTGGAGAGGAAAGAAATAACTTCGCTCGACTTTGATTATCCTGTAGTTATCGCCAGCGGACCGCTTACGTCAGACGCACTGGCAGACGCGATAGCGCAAAAACTCGGTGCGGAATACCTCGGTTTTTACGATGCCGTAGCCCCCATAGTCGACGCGGAAAGCATAGATTACGATCACGCGTTTTTCGCGAGCAGATACGACAAGGGCGACCCCACCGATTATCTCAACTGTCCGCTGACGAAAGAAGAATACGACGCCTTTGTGACAGAACTCGTCAACGCTAAAGTAGCGACACTGCACGAGTTTGAAAAACGGGAAATATTCGAGGCGTGCATGCCCGTCGAAGTAATGGCAAAACGCGGCGCGGACACGCTCAGATACGGACCGATGCGTCCCGTCGGCATAAGAGACAAGGACGGCAAAAGACCGTATGCGGTAGTACAGCTGAGAAAGGAAAACACCGCGGGATCGACGTACAATCTCGTCGGATTCCAGACAAATCTTACTTTCGGAGAGCAGAAAAGAGTGTTCGGCATGATACCCGCGCTCAGGAATGCGGAATTTCTCCGATACGGCGTGATGCACCGCAACACGTTCCTCAACGCACCCGCCTTGCTGACGCAGGGCTTCCTTCTCAAAGAGGACGCAAAGGTCGCGTTCGCGGGGCAGATGACGGGCGTCGAGGGCTATGTCGAGAGCATTGCAAGCGGGCTTATCGCCGCGCTCAACATATATGCGGCAGAGACGGGCGAGGACGAGATAATCTTTCCCGATACGACGATCTGCGGGCAGTTGCAGAGACATATAGGCAGGGAGTGCGACGACTACCAGCCGATGAACGCCAACTTCGGGCTGCTGCCCCCGATCGGCGAAAAGATAAGAGACAAAAAAATGCGCAAAGTCGCGTATTACAAACGCGGCGAGCAGGACATGAAGCGGTTTCTAAACGACCGCAAGATGCTAAAAGGAGGCACAAAATGAGTACTGAATTGAGAGGAACCACCATCTGCGCTGTACGCAAGAACGGCAAGATCGCCGTTGCAGGCGACGGACAGGTGACGATGGGCGAAAGCGTTATACTCAAAGGCACCGCGAAAAAAGTCAAAAGGATATACGACGACAAGGTAGTGATAGGCTTTGCAGGCTCGGTGTCCGACGCGTTCACGCTCAGCGAAAAGTTTGAAAAAATGTTGCAGAAATATTCGGGAAATCTTATGAGGAGCGCGGTCGAACTCGCGGAACTGTGGAGAAACGACAAGCTCCCGAGACGTCTCGAAGCGATGATGATAATCGCAGATAAGGACGAGCTTTATATCGTGTCGGGCAGCGGCGACGTGATAGATCCCGACGGCGACGCGTGCGCGATCGGCTCGGGCGGCAATTATGCTCTTGCGGCGGCGAGAGCGCTTCTCAAGGAGACCGATCTGCCCGCAAAGGACATCGCTTACAAGGCGCTGAAGATCGCAAGCGAACTTTGCGTATTCACCAACGACAATATCACGGTCGAGGAGGTATGACGATGGAAAGGCTCACACCCAGACAGATAGTAAAAGAGCTTGACAGATACATCATCGGTCAGCACAACGCAAAAAAGGCGGTCGCAGTCGCGCTCAGGAACCGTTACCGCCGCAGTCAGCTCCCGCCCGAGATAAGCGAGGAGATCACTCCCAAGAACATCATCATGCAGGGACCCACGGGCGTGGGCAAGACCGAGATCGCAAGGAGACTCGCCAAGCTCGTCAAAGCGCCGTTCGTCAAAGTGGAAGCGACCAAGTTCACAGAGGTCGGCTACGTGGGCAGAGACGTCGAGTCTATGATAAGAGACCTCGTCGAAGTGTCGGTGCGCTTAGTGCGCGACGAGATGATGAAAGACGTGGAGATCAAGGCGAAAGCCAACGTCTACGCGACGCTTTTCAAGTACGTATTCCCGCTCAGAAAACCCGTTTATGCCGAGAAGTCGGACGACGAGATCAAGGAGATCGTGAAAAAGGAGCTTGAGAACGGAGAGCTCGACAATATCGTCATCGAGATAGAACTGCCCGAAAACAGCAAGCCGCAACAGCTGATACCGGGCGGCGTGGAGATAAATATCGGCGACATAATGGGCGGTCTGATGCCCAAGCGCAAGAAGCTGAAAAAGGTCACCGTCGCGCGCGCTTATTCCGCGCTTATGGAAGCGGAGGCGGACAGGCTCATCGACCCCGACAACGTCAACGCGGAGGCGATAAGACGCGCCGAAAACGAGGGCATAATCTTCATCGACGAGATGGACAAGATAGCCGGCAAGGGCAACGCCAACGGTCCCGACGTCTCGAGAGAGGGCGTGCAGAGAGACATTCTCCCGATAGTCGAGGGTTGCACGGTCAATACCAAGTACGGTCAGATAAAGACCGACTATATACTGTTCATCGCGGCGGGCGCGTTCCACATTTCGTCCGTATCAGATCTGATACCCGAGCTTCAGGGAAGATTCCCGATCAACGTGAAGCTGGACAGTCTGACCGAAAGCGACTTCGTCGAGATACTGACCAAGACGGACAACGCGATACTCCGTCAGTACGAGCAACTGCTCAAGGTCGACAAGGTGCTTCTCGACTTTACCGACGAGGCGATAAAGGAGATCGCTTCGGTCGCGGCGGCAGAGAACGAAAACAGCGAAAATATCGGCGCAAGGAGACTTCATACGATTATGGAGAGCCTGCTCGACGACATTTCTTATAACGCGGGCAACCTCGACAGCGAAGTCACCGTCACGATAGACAGAAATTACGTCCTCGAGCATCTCGACAAGACGATCAAGACGCTCAATCTGCGCAAATACGTCCTGTAACAGGAGAAGATATATGATAAACATACCCAAAGGCACAAAAGACGTTCTTCCTCAGGAAGCGTACAAATGGCATTACGTCGAAAACCTCGCGCGCAGGACCGCCAAGGACTTCTGCGCGAGCGAGATCCGCACCCCGACGTTCGAGCATACCGAACTGTTCCTGCGCGGAGTCGGCGACACGACGGATATAGTCAACAAGGAGATGTATACCTTCGAGGACAAGGGCGGCAGAAGCATTACCCTCAAGCCCGAAGGCACGGCGGGCGTTGCGCGCGCGTTCATCGAGAACTCGCTTTACGCGGGCGTTCAGCCGACCAAAATGTACTATATCACGCCCGTGTTCCGCTACGAGAGACCGCAGGCGGGCAGACTCAGAGAGCACCATCAGTTCGGCGTCGAGTATTACGGCAGCGACAGCCCGTACGCGGACGTAGAGGTGATGATGATCGCAAAGACCTTCTTCGACCGCCTCGGGATAAAAAAGCTCAAGCTCAACATCAACAGCATAGGCTGCAAAGAGTGCCGCAAAAATTACAACGCGGCGCTCAAAGAATATCTGCGCGCAAGGCTCGGCGAGATGTGCCCGACCTGCCGCGAGAGGTTTGAAAAGAACCCGCTCAGGATACTCGACTGCAAAGAAGAAGGCTGCAAGGCGATAACCGCGGGCGCACCCGCGATACTCGACTACCTCTGCGACGGTTGCCGCGCGCACCACGAGAGCGTTTGCAGTCAGCTGACAAAGCTGGGCATTGACTTCGAGGTCAATCCGCACATCGTCAGAGGTCTCGACTATTACACCCGCACCGTGTTCGAGTTCATTTCTTCGGATATCGGCGCGCAGGGCACTGTCAGCGGCGGCGGCAGATACAACGACCTTATCGAGGACGTGGGCGGCAAACCCTGTCCCGCGGTCGGCTTCGGCATGGGTCTCGAAAGACTGATACTGACAATGGAAGCGCTCGGGTTGTCTTTCGGCGAAGAAAACGTCCCCGACGTCTATATCGCGCCGCTTTGCGACGAGGCGAAGGACGAGGCGATGCTCATCGCGGACAAACTGAGACACGCGGGCATATCCTGCGATACCGACATAATCGGCAGGAGCTTCAAGGCGCAACTCAAGTACGTCAACAAGACGGGCGCGAAGTATATGATAGTGATCGGCACCGACGAGATCGCGACAGGTAATTATCAGGTCAAGAATATGCTGTCGGGCAATGCGGAACAGGTGGGCAGAGACGACCTCGTCGCGTACCTCAACAATCTGAAATAAACTTTGAAAGACAAGGATAATATAAAGGAAATACGTATATGGTAGACTTTCTGAACGGAGCAAAGCGCACCAAAATGTGCGGAGAATTCAGGGCGAGCAATATAGGAAGCCGCGTCACGGTGATGGGCTTCGTCGCCAAGTACCGCAACCTCGGCAACCTGATGTTCATCGACGTCAGGGACAGGACGGGCATAGTGCAGGTCGCGTTCGACGACAACGTCGACAAGGCGGTTTTTGAAAAGGCGACGACTGTGAGAAACGAGTTCGTCGTCTGCGCGAGCGGCGTGGTGAGAAGCCGCGGCGGCAACGTCAACGCCAATATGGCAACGGGCGAGATAGAGATCCTTGCCGACGACCTCAAGATACTTTCGGAAGCGGAGACGACCCCGTTCGTCATAGCGGAAAACGCCAAGGTCGGCGAGACGCTCAGGCTCAAGTACAGATATCTCGATCTGCGCCGTCCGTCGCTTCAAAACATTCTCGTCACCCGTGACAAGGTCACGAGACTTCTCAGAAATTATCTTTCCGACAACGGCTTCCTCGAGATAGAGACCCCGTTCCTCGGCAAATCCACGCCCGAGGGCGCGCGCGACTACCTCGTGCCCAGCCGTATACATCACGGCGAATTTTACGCGCTCCCGCAGTCGCCGCAGATTTACAAACAGCTTCTTATGATCGCGGGCATGGACAGATATTATCAGATAGCGCGTTGCTTCCGCGACGAGGATCTGCGCGCCAACCGTCAGCCCGAGTTCTCTCAGGTCGACCTCGAGATGTCTTACGTCGAGAACAGCGAGGACGTCATGGAGATCGCCGAGGGCGCGATCAAAAAGGTGTTCACGGAGTGTTGCGGGCTCAGCTTCGACAAGCCGTTCCGCCGCATTCCTTACGAAGAAGCGATGAGACGCTGGGGAAGCGATAAACCCGACACGCGTTACGACCTCGAGATACACGACCTCGCGGACGCGGTGAAGGGCAGCGGTTTTTCCGTGTTTGAAAACGCGCTCGCCGCGGGCGGCAGCGTCAGAGGTATCAACGCGAAAGGTCTTTGCAAGTCTATGACGAGAAAGGACGTAGACGCGTGCGCCGATTACGCAAAGAGCTGCGGCGCAAAAGGTCTCGCTTACGCAATGCTCAAAGAGGACGGGTCGGTCACTTCATCGTTCTTCAAATTCCTTTCCGAAGATCAGATCAAGGAGGTCTGCGAGGCTCTCGACGCAGAGAAGGGCGACGTGATCTTCGTCGTAGCCGACGCGAGCTATATGACGACGGTGACCACTCTCGGCTCGCTGAGATGTTACCTTGCGGAAAAATATTCGCTTTACGACAAGAGCGTGTTCGACTTCCTCTGGGTCGTCGATTTCCCGCTCCTCGAGTATTCCGAGGAGGAGGGCAGATACGTCGCTGTACACCATCCGTTCACGGCGGCAAAACCCGAGGACGTGCCCCTTCTCGATACAGACCCGCTCAAGGTGCGTTCCAACGCGTACGATATCGTCATCAACGGTCAGGAAGCGGGCGGCGGAAGTATAAGGATACACGACCCGCGCATGCAGGAGAAGATATTCGGTCTGCTCGGTCTGACCGAGGAGGAAATAGAGGCGAAATTCGGCTTCTTCGTCGAGGCGTTCAGATACGGCGCACCTCCGCACGGCGGTCTCGCGTTCGGTCTCGACAGACTGGTCATGATCGTCTGCGGTACAGACAATATAAAAGACGTTATAGCCTTCCCCAAGGTGCAGAACGCGTCCTGCCTTATGACGGGCGCACCGTCGGGCGTGGACGGCAAACAGCTTGACGAGCTTGCGATTATATGCAAGCGCGACGACGAGTGAGAGACAGGGCGAAATCGCGCACCGTAGCCCTGCTCGGCGCGGAGGCGGTAGAAAGACTCGAGAACGCTCGCGTCGCGGTCGTAGGACTGGGAGGCGTGGGCGGTCACGTGCTCGAGACTCTCGCGCGGGCGGGGGTCGGGAGACTTCTGCTTGTAGACGGCGACGTCGTCGACGAGAGCAATCTCAACAGGCAGATAATAGCGACTACGGCGACGGTCGGTATGCCCAAGGCGCAGGCGGCGAAAGAAAGGACGATCGCGATAAATCCGCTCTGCGAAGTCGAAGCCGTAGGAGAGCGTGTCTGCGAAGCGAACGTCGGAGACCTTCTCAACGGAGATATAGATTATATCGCCGACTGCATAGACAGCATAGGAGACAAGATCGCGCTTGTATGTTTTGCCAAAGAAAGGGGAATACCGATAATAAGCGCGTGCGGCGCGGGCAACAGAAGTCAGCTTTGCGATTTTGAGATAACCGACGTCTACAAGACGAGCAACGATCCTCTCGCGAGAAAGATGAGAGGACTTCTCAAAAACGCGGGGATAAAGAAACTCGACGTGTGTTATACGCGCGAGCTTCCGCAAAAGACGGTCGGGGTCGCAAGCGTGCCGTACAATCCGGCGGCGTGCGGGATAAAGATGGGCGGCTATATAGTGCTCAGGCTCGCTAACCCGATACGTGTCGGCAAAAACGCGGAATAAATCAAAAAAGGAGAAACGCTATGAGCGAATTCGTAAAAGAGATCGACTATTCTCAACTCAAAGAGATCGTGGCAAAAGAAGGCAAAGTCCTTATCGACTTTTTCGCGACCTGGTGCGGACCGTGCAAGATGCTTGCACCCGTACTCGACAAGGTCGCGGCGGAAATTAAGGACGTCACGTTCGTCAAGGTCGACATAGACAAGAACGTGCAAGCGGCAGAGGAATACGGCGTGCAGGTGATACCCACGCTCATCCTTACCGAAAACGGCGCGATCAGGGCGAGAGAGCAGGGGTTCATGCCCGAGGCGGAACTCAGAGCGTTCGTCGCGCGCTGACAATACTCGTTGCACAACGGCATAAAAAACGGGAAAAACGTCGCTTTTTGGCGGCGTTATCGTTTGCCTTTTACGCGCGCGTGTAGTATACTTGAACTGTAATAATTTTAAAATACCAAGGAGTTATTATGATAGACCTCAAAACGATCAAGGCAGTCGACGAGGAGCTTTACGAGGCTCTCGAGGCGGAACTCAAAAGACAGCAGGGCAACATCGAGCTTATCGCAAGCGAAAACATCGTCTCTCCCGCAGTGCTCGCGGCGGCAGGTACTCACCTGACCAACAAGTACGCGGAAGGCTATCCCGCAAAGAGATACTACGGCGGTTGCCAGTACGTCGATATTGCCGAAAAACTCGCTATCGACAGGGCGAAAGAACTGTTCGGCGCAGAATATGCCAACGTTCAGCCCCATTGCGGCGCAAGCGCGAACCTTGCGGTATTCTTCGCACTCCTTCAGCCCGGCGACACCGTGCTCAGCATGAGCCTCGCGCACGGCGGTCACCTCAGCCACGGCAGTCCCGTCAACATCAGCGGTAAATATTTCAATATCGTGCCTTATTTCGTTGACGAAAAGACCTGCCTTATCGACTACGACGAGGTTGAAAAACTCGCAAAAGAATGCAAGCCCAGGCTTATCCTCGCGGGCGCAAGCGCTTATCCGAGAATAATCGACTTCAAGAGATTCAGAGAGATCGCAGATTCTGTCGGCGCATACCTCATGGTTGATATGGCGCACATCGCGGGTCTCGTCGCGGCGGGTTGCCACCCCAGCCCCGTACCCTATGCGCACGTCGTCACCACGACCACGCACAAGACTCTGAGAGGTCCCAGAGGCGGTCTCATCCTCTGCAAGGAAGAACTCGGCAAGCAGATAGACAAGGCTATCTTCCCCGGTACTCAGGGCGGTCCTCTGATGCACATCATCGCGGCTAAGGCGGTGGCGTTCAAAGAGGCTATGAGCGACGACTTCAAGAAATATCAGCAACAGATCGTAAAGAACGCGAAGAAGCTGTCCAACGAGCTCATCGAGAGAGGCGTAAGCCTCGTATCGGGCGGCACCGACAACCACCTGATGCTGATCGACCTGACAAGCAAGGGCAAGACGGGCAAGGAGATCGAGGCGCTTCTCGACAAGGCGCACATCACCGCCAACAAGAACGCGATCCCGTTCGACAAGCAGACCCCGTTCGTCACGAGCGGTATCCGCGTCGGCACCCCCGCAGTAACTTCGAGAGGTATGAAAGAGGAAGATATGGTCGTGATCGCAGAATGTATCGCCGACATCATCGACAACGGCGAAGAAGCGGTCGAGAGAAGCGCGAAGAAGGTCGCGGCTCTCTGCGAGAAATATCCCATCTACGCCAACGACGTGATCAGATAACTTTTACCTTATATAAAAAAACGGGCAAAAAAAGCCCGTTTTTTTATGCCTTTTTATCGTGACGGTCGCAATTTTTGCGGCGGCTTTATCTTGAGAAAGCGTAGTCGGACGCGATTTTTGCGGCGTAACATAAGTGTTTTAAGCAAAACCGTTGCCGCGAATTTTTCGGGATCCGAGCGTTGTCGGACAATATCGTTGAGACGGCTCACGAGGCAAAAAGAGCGCCGACGTTGCAGTTTTCAGATAGAAAAATCCTTGCCCGAAACCCGCCGCGAAAGTAGTGAAAAATTTTTATTATAACCCGTATTAAACGGTTGACAGAGCAAGACAATAATAGTAAGATAATACATAGTAAATTGATAGGGATTAAAGATGAAACTTTCGTCAAAAGGCAGATACGGATTAAAAGCGATGTGCGAGCTTGCCAAGCATTACGGCGAGGGCGCGCTCTCTCTGCCGTATATCGCGGGAGAGACGCTTCTCAGCGAGAAGTATCTCGAGCAGCTTCTGTCAGTACTCAAAAAAGACGAGCTGATAGACGCGACGAGAGGAGCGAGCGGCGGCTATTTTCTCAAGAGACCGCCTGAGCAGATCAGCGTCGGCGAGATCCTGAGAAGCCTTGAAAACGGGCTCGAGATAGTGGACTGCCTTTCGGGCGAATGCAAGAACAAATCTACCTGTCATACTTACGGGGTATGGTCAAAACTGTACCGCGAGATCAACAAATGCTTAGACGGTATCAGCCTCAAAGAGCTGGTAGAGGGAGAATAGAATGGAACGCAGGATATATCTGGACAATTCGGCGACTACGCACACGGACGCGGAAGTTCTGCAAAAAATGCTGCCGTATTTTTCCGAGGCTTACGGCAACGGATCTTCCCAGCATTTCTTCGGCAGAGAAGCGCTTGCCGCGATAGACGAAGCGCGTGAAAAGGTCGCGAAAGCCATCGGCGCCAAGCCGAGTGAAATTTACTTCACGTCGGGCGGCACCGAGAGCGACAACTGGGCGATAAAGGGCGCGGCGCACGCGTTGCGCGCCAAGGGCAACCATATCGTTACGACGGCGATAGAGCACCCCGCGGTGATACAGACATGCAAGAAGCTCGAAAAAGAGGGCTTCGAGGTCACATATCTGCCCGTGGACAGCGAGGGCTTCGTGACTGCGGAACAGGTCGAAAAGGCGATCACCGACAAGACGGTGCTGATATCGGTCATGACAGCCAACAACGAGGTGGGCACGATAGAGCCGATACGAGAGATAGGCGAGGTAGCGAAAAAGCACAAGGTGCTGTTCCATACCGACGCGGTGCAGGCGATAGGCAATGTGCCGATAGACGTCGTCAAAGACAATATAGATATGTTGTCTATGAGTGCGCACAAGTTTTACGGGCCTAAGGGCGTCGGCGTGCTGTACAAGCGCACGGGCGTAAAGACAGAAAGGTTTATGGACGGCGGCGAGCAGGAGAGAAATATGCGCGCTTCCACGCTCAATACTCCGGGTATTGTCGGACTGGGCGCGGCTATCGATAAGGCTGTCCGCGATATGGAGAAGAATAACGCGCACGTAAAGGAGCTGAGAGACTTTTTCGTCGCAGAGGTGCTTGCCAATATCAGCGACGTCAGGTACAACGGCACAAAGGATACGTCGAGGAGACTGGCTTCCAACGCGAATTTCTCGTTCGAGTATATCGAGGGCGAATCCATACTGATGAGTCTCGACCTCGCGGGCATCGCGGTATCGAGCGGATCTGCCTGTTCCAGCGGCTCGCTGGAGCCGAGTTACGTGCTTCTCTCTCTCGGCGTGCCGATAGAGCTTGCGCACGGGTCTATCCGCTTCAGCTTCGGCAAGGACAACACGAGAGAAGAAGTGGAGTACACGTTGAAAAAATTATATGAAGTCGTGGCGAGACTGAGAGAAATGTCGCCGCTTTTCAAAAAATTCGAAGGAGAAAAAAAGTATGTATAACAAGAAAGTAATGGACACTTTTGCAAATCCGCAAAATGTAGGATATATCGAGGACAACGACGGCGCGGGCAAGGTCGGCAACGCCACCTGCGGCGACATAATGGAGATCACGATAAAGGTCAAGGACGACGTGATTACCGACGCAAAGTTCCGCACGTTCGGCTGTGCGGCGGCTGTTGCGACGAGCAGCGTTGCTACGAGCATGGTCATCGGTATGACAGTCGACGAAGCGCTCAAGCTGACCAACGCAAAGGTTGTGGAATATCTCGAGGGATTGCCTCCGCAGAAGATACATTGCAGCGTGCTTGCTGAAGAAGCTATCAAGGCGGCTATCGAAGATTACCGCAAGAGACAGAGCGAGAAAAAGTAATAAAAGACCTCAGACAAAAGTCTGAGGTTTTTTCGTGCCCGTGTAGGCGAAAGCGGCTTTCTCCGTTGATGAGAGAGCCGCTTTCAGGTTGATACGGTCTCGTCAGTCGAGCATGCTGACGATCTTCTTTCTTATCGCTTTGGTGCGAGACTTCATGTCTCCGGAAGCCACCGCCTTTGCGGCGATAAGGGTCGTTGCCATACCAACGCCGAAGCCCATAAGAGTTGCGATTTTCATAACATCACCTCCCGATGATAGTTTGTGTGGTGGGGAGGGGTTTATTCTTGCAATGTTGTGGAAAATAGATGCAAAAATCCCTTCGTCCGCAAAGTGCGCGCAAGACTAATCATTGTCCGTTGCGGGCATAGAGACGAGGGGATCGACAGATTTATACGCTGACTTTTATTCTGCGGGAGGGGCAGGGATATAGGAGTCGTTCTTCGCGTTGCATTCAAATATAAAATTGTCGGCAATCTTTTTTGCGAGAGCGAGTTGTTTTTCTGTCCGCACCGTCCATGTCACTATTGCGGTCGATGGGTCAGCCGACTGAACTTTTGTGTAGAAAGAACTTTTAAGAGTCTTTATGCTCGCCGCAAGAAAAGCCGCTTTTTCGTGTGATTTCAGGCGGTGACAGAATATTCTCTGTATCGGGTTGGGGTCATAGAGCTGACCGACGAGAAGGTCGGGGCGCAGGTTCTGCATATAAAGCACGGCGCGCGGATCGAAAGACTCCAGACAGTAATCGCCCTTGTAGTCTTTCAGCGCTTCTATCACGGCAGAGCAGGTCTGCTTGTATTTTTTCGTGACCTTTATTTCGATGATAAGTCTGACTTTGCCGCCTACGAGCGCGAGTACGTCTTTAAAAAGAGGTATCTTTTCGTCCGTGCCGAAAAGTCTGTAGTTGCCGAGGTCTGCGTTCTTTATCTTCTCGGGGTGAAGTTTTACTCCGCAGGAGCGCTTGAGAGAGGGGTCGTGATGTACTATAAGCGTGCCTTCATCCGTGAGGTACACGTCAAATTCGATTCCGTAACCGTGATCTATCGCGTTTTTGAATGCCGCCATAGAGTTTTCGGGTACGGTTTTGTTGTCGTGCAGTCCGCGGTGTGCGAAGGGTACGCCTTTAAAAAAATCTCTGTTTTTCATATCAATATCCCAGTTCTTCGTCTATCAGAAGTATGTACACTTTTTCCTGATATCTCGTCGGGTGGTGCATTATCGAAGTGACGTTGCACATACATTCTTTGCCGCTGCAGTTGCCGCACTTGCCCGTTATCGCGCAGGGCGTTGTCTTGCCGAGGCGTACGGCATTGAGGTGACAGGTGTAGTTGCGTATCCTGTCTACCGCGGCGTCGAAGTCCTTGACTATCTTGTTCTTGCCTATCGCGTATATCACGTTGGGCACTCCGAAAATAAGCGACGCGACGCGGTTGCCCGAGCCGTCGGTGTTGATTATCTCGCCGCTTTCGGTCAGCGCGTTGGCAGAGGAGAGAAACCAGTCTGCGTGCGCGGCGGACTGATACGCGTTTCTGTCAAAGAAGCGGTTGCCGCGCTCTGAGAGTTTGTTTTTGATATCCAGTTGAGTCAGAGTAACGCTGCCGCCCGTGCCTACGGTTTCGTTCACGGGTATAAGTCCGAGAATTTCATCGGCTGCTTTTTGCGCGTCTTCGCATATTACGGGGATAAAGCCTCGTGCCGCAAGTTTTTTTGCCATAACGTTAAGATCCATTTTCGTCACCTCGTCCGTTTCTTACTATATTATATAAAATCCGTTTGCTAAAATCCAGTTATTTTTATATAATATTTATATCGGCTCGCTATGTGCGCGTAAAAGAGGCTTTTTATGATTTCTGAAAAAATGCGTAATATGGTCAAAAACAGTTCTGCTATCCGCGCTATGTTCGAGGAGGGCAAGAAGCTCGCCGCGCTTTACGGTGCGGAGAACGTATACGATTTTTCGCTCGGCAACCCCAATCTCCCCGCGCCCGCAGAAGTAGCGGAAGCGCTGAAGTCGGAGATAGACGCTTGCGACGCGCTGACTTTGCACGGATATATGTCCAACGCGGGATACGAGGACGTAAGGCAGGCGGTTGCGGACAACCTCAACGCTCGCTTCGGCACGGACTATACCGTCCCGTGCATAGTGATGAGCGTGGGCGCGGCGGGAGGTCTCAACGTATTCCTCAAAGCGGTGCTCGACCCGGGCGACGAAGTGGTCGTTATCGCGCCGTTTTTCGGAGAATACGCTAATTATGTTGCAAATTTCGACGGCAAGCTGGTCGTCGTTCCGCCCAATCCGCCGACTTTTCAGCCCGACGTAAAGGCGTTTGAGAAGGCGTTGACGGCAAAGACTAAGGCGGTCATAATCAATACCCCCAACAATCCTACGGGCGTCATATACGATGAAAACACCCTGAATGCCCTTGCTGACGCAATGCGCGCGGCGCAAGCGAGATTCGGCACTACGATATACCTGCTGTCGGACGAGCCTTACAGAGAACTCGTTTTCGGTAGCGCAAAACAGCCTTATCCCGCAAAATATTACGAGAACGCCGTCAGCGGATATTCTTTCAGCAAATCGCTTTCTCTCGCGGGAGAAAGGATAGGATATCTCGCCGTCAACCGCGAATGCGCGGACTTTGACGATCTCGTCGGAGCGCTGGGCGTTGCAACGCGCGTGCTCGGCTTCGTCAATTCTCCCTCGCTTATACAGAGAGCGGTCGCCAAGTGTCTTAACGCCAGCGTTGACGTAGGTTTTTACGAGAAGAACGGCGCGGCGCTGAAAAAGATAATGGACGAGTGCGGGTTTGAATACGTAGAGCCTCAGGGCGCGTTCTATCTGTTCGTAAAAGCGCCTGACGGCGACGACGCGGCTTTTTGCGCAGAGGCGAAAAAACACAGGCTTTTGCTCGTGCCCGCTACGGGTTTCGGCTGCAAAGGCTGGGTCAGGATAGCGTACTGCGTGTCTCCCGCGACGATAGAGGGATCGAGAGCTTCGTTTAAAGCGCTTGCAAAGCAATATCTCAATTAAGGCACAGTAAAAGGAGAAAATATGCCCAAAGATCAGAGCAAAATAAGGAATTTCTGCATAGTCGCTCATATAGACCACGGCAAGAGCACTCTTGCCGACCGTATCATGGACGTGACCGAGACGGTAAGCAAGCGAGAAGCCAAAGAACAGCTCCTCGACAGCATGGACATAGAGCGCGAACGCGGTATAACGATCAAGCTGACGCCTGTCAGAATGAACTATACCTACAACGGCGAGCAGTATGAATTCAATCTGATAGACACGCCCGGACACGTAGACTTCACGTACGAGGTCTCGCGCTCGCTCAAGGCGTGCGAAGGCGCGATACTCATCGTCGACGCTTCGCAGGGCATAGAAGCACAGACGCTGACCAACGTCTATCTCGCGCTCGACAACGATCTCGAGATTATTCCCGTGATAAACAAGATAGATCTGCCGTCCGCACGTCCGGACGAAGTCAAAAAAGAAATAGAGGACGTGATAGGACTCGATGCGCAGACTGCGCCCCTCGTCTCCGCGAAAGAGGGTATAGGCATAGAAGAAGTGCTGAAGCAGGTCATAGAACTTCTGCCGCCTCCCAAGGGCGATTACGACAAGCCGCTCAAGGCGCTGATATTCGACTCGTACTACGACAGTTATAAAGGCGCGGTATCCTTTATCCGCATATTCGACGGCAAGGTCAGGGCGGGCGATAAGATAAAATTTTTCGCTACGGGCAAGGAGTTCGAAGTGACGGAAGTCGGAGTATTCACTCCGCGTTCAACGCCGGTAGACGAACTGAGTGCGGGCGACGTCGGATATCTATGCGCAAGTATTAAGAACGTAAGCGACACCAAGGTCGGCGATACTATAACGACGGCGGTCGGCGGCGCGAAAGAACCTCTCGGCGGCTTCAAAGAGGTTTCTCCGATGGTGTTCTGCGGTATTTATCCTACCGACGGCGCGAGATACAACGATCTTAAAGACGCGCTCGAAAAACTCAAACTCAACGACGCGTCGCTTATGTACGAGCCCGAAGTTTCTACGGCGCTTGGCTTCGGCTTCAGATGCGGATTCCTCGGACTTCTGCACATGGAGATCATACAGGAAAGACTGGAAAGAGAATTCGACCTCGATCTTATCACGACGGCACCGGGAGTATCGTACAACGTGGTGAAGAACAACGGCGAGACGCTCATTGTTTCCAACCCGTCCAATCTGCCTCCGGCAGGAGACATAGACCACATGGAAGAACCTGTCGTCAAGGCATTTCTTTACACGCCGCCCGAGTACGTCGGCGCGATAATGGAACTGTGTCAGGACAAGAGAGGCACGTTCATCGATCTGACCTATCTCGAATCGACGAGAGTGAAGATAGAGTACGAAATGCCGCTCAACGAGATAATATACGACTTCTTCGATTCGCTGAAGTCGCACACGCGCGGCTATGCGAGTCTCGATTATGAGATAATAGGATACAGAGAGAGCGACCTCGTCAAACTCGACATCCTGCTCAACGGCGAGATATGCGACGCGCTCAGCCTTATCGTGCACCGCGAAAAGGCTTATGCGCGCGGCAGAGGTATTGCCGAAAAGCTCAAAGAGGTGATCCCGAGACAGCTTTTTGAAATACCCATTCAGGCAGCTATCGGCGGCAAGGTCATAGCGAGAGAGACTGTCAAGGCGATGAGAAAAGACGTCCTCGCCAAGTGTTACGGCGGCGACATCACGAGAAAGAAAAAACTTCTCGAAAAGCAGAAAGAAGGCAAAAAACGCATGCGCCAGATAGGCTCCGTCGAGGTGCCGAGCGAGGCGTTCATGACTATACTCAAATTCAACAAATGAGTGCGGCGGGGATATACGTCCATATTCCTTTCTGCCGCTCGAAGTGTGCTTACTGCGACTTCGTATCCGTATGCGAAGGAGAGGAAAAGCAGAGACTTTATATAGGAGCATTATTGCGCGAGATCAACACGGGCAGGAAAATTTTTGACGGCGTGGCAGACACCTTGTATATAGGCGGAGGCACGCCGTCCTGTCTTTACGACGGGGCGGTAGAGAGCATAGTCGGGGCGCTCGGCGACAGCTTCGATCTTTCGCTGAGAGAGTTTACCGTCGAGTGCAATCCCGATACGTTTACGCAAACAAAAGCGGACGAACTCAAAAAGGCGGGGGTCACCCGCATAAGCCTCGGAGTGCAGTCGCTCGACGACGGAGTGCTCAAAAGAGCGGGCAGGCGGCATGACGCGGCGACGGCAATGCAAGCCGTAAGGTTGGCGGTAAAGAGCGGCTTCGACGTCAGCGCTGATCTGATGCTCGGGCTCGAGGGGCAGAGAGAGGACGACGTGGACGCGTTCGTCGGATTTATGGCGGACGAAGGAGTGACGCACTTGTCGGCTTATATGCTCAAGGTCGAGCGCGGCACGCCGCTTGCGCGCGCCGTGGACGACGGTCTGATACTGCCTTCCGACGACGACTGCGCCGACCTTTACGACCGCACCGTTTCAAAGCTGAAAGAACACGGGTTTTCGCGCTACGAGACGAGCAATTTCTGCAAGGACGGCAAGAGATGTCTGCACAATATGAAATACTGGACGATGTGCGACTATCTCGCTTTCGGCGTTGCGGCGCACGGCAAGATCGGCAGACTGCGCTACTACAACGACGGAGACGTTGACGGATATATCCGCGCCGTGGCGCAGGGCATTCACGCTTACCGCACGGAAGAAGTGCTCGACGACGAAGAAGAACTGAAAGAATACGTTATGCTCGGGCTTCGTCTCGAGGACGGTGTAGACGTAGGAGAAGCGGAAAGGCGCTTCGGCATACCATTTGAGGAGCGGTTTGCGGACGGGTTGAAAAAAGCGGCGGGTTACGTCCTTTTCGACGGCAGGACGTTGCGCATAAAACCCGAATACGCACTCGTCGCCAACGCCGTGATCAATATGTTCGTATGACGGCGGCTACTTCGGTCGGGCGCGTCGGCGCAGACGTTCGCAATTAAGTCTCGGCAAGGATATTCAAGCGGGTCGCGCCGCAAAGTGTAATTCTTCGTATAAAAAAACGGGACGAGCGTCCCGTCTTTTTTTACTCCTTGGTAAAAGTCGTGTTGTTGCAATTGGGGCAAGGCGGCATTTTGTCGTCCATACCAAGCTTCAGATTGAAGCCGCAGTTCGTGCAGACGTAGTTGCCCTTGCCGGGCTTCTGACCCGTGCTGTACTGTTGAGTTCTCATTTCGTTTACCTCCTTTGCACTGTCGTGCTATGTAGGCATTTGTCCCGTCCGCAAAATATTATTTACTGAGAGATCAAATTTATTCAAACGGTTGCGCGCGGATATGTCTTTGTTATATCATTACGGTATGGACAAGAGGAAGAAAGAGGTCGCAGACGTCGCAGGTAACGGCGTTGCGGTCGAAAAGAAAGAGTCGAAGTTTACCAAGTTTATGCGCATAAAGCGCACGTTGTCGATATGCTTTAATTTCGTCTACATCATAGCGTATATGGCGTTCACGGTGTTCACGTTCGCGCGCGACAATGCGGAGATAACGTGGCTGCCGTATCTTTTTGCGGGATTCATACTGTTCTATATGGTGCTGTTTATAATCTCGCTCGCCATGGCAAAGAACGAGCGGAGACAGAAAAATGCGGTCAAGGACTACAAGAGCGGACTCAAGATAGTCAAGAAGCTGCTCAAACTTGTCAACCTCGCGCTTGCCATCGTGCTTGTCGTCAACGCCGCCAGCGGAGACAGGAATCTGTTCTCGCTGATAATTTCGTGCGTATCGGTCGTCTACGTCCTCTATCAGATATTCTCCGAGATACGCAAAATGATAAAAAGGCGCAGGAAGATGAAGATAAAAGAGAAAAAGGAAGAATGCGACAAGAAATTCATCGACGACGTGAAGAAGATATGGAACGGGGAGGACGAACCCGCAGAACAGCCTGAGCAGACCTTAGCGGACGATGCGGGAGAAGAAGCCGCGGCGACAGTAAGCGCGCCCGCCACAGATAACGCGCCCGAAACGGATAGCGCGCCCGCGAGCGTAGAAGTTCCCGTTGCTACGGCGGCTGAGGAAGCTAAGGAAGAAGCTCCCCAAAAAGGCGTGTCGGCAAAGATATCCGCGCTCGGCAGGACGGCGACGAAGAAGATCGACGAAGCGAAAAAGACCGCGCTCGGCAAGGTGAACGAGGTGAAAAACGCCGCCGAAAAGGCAAAGAAGATCGGCGTCCGCGCCAAGGCGTATTACGGCGAGCGCAAGAAGATAGAAGAAGACATGTCGGGCAAAAAGAAAAAGAAGGACGACAAAAAGGACGATAAAAAATAAGCGTATGCAAATAAAAATTCTTGCGACGAAAGAAGAATACAAAGAAGCGACGGCGCTCGTTCTGGAGACTTTCGGCGAGTTTGTCGCGCCTTTTTATTCCGAGAAGGGCATCGCCGCGTTCAGAAAATACGTCTCAGTGGACGGTTTTTTCGCAAGGTTTACCGTGCTGGGCGCGTTCGCGGACGGAGAGCTCGCGGGAGTGCTCGCGTTCGACCCCGTCAAGAGGTTTATCGTCAGCTTCTTCGTGCGCGGGAAATATCACAGACGAGGCATAGGCAAGGCTCTGTTTTTGCGTATGAAAGAGAGCGTCGGAGAGGGGGATATCAGAGTCAACGCGTCGCCGTATGCGGTGGGGATCTACGAAAGGCTCGGCTTCGTCGCGACCTACGATCAGTCGGAAGAAGACGGGATACTGTATACGCCGATGAAGTATTCGGCAAAAAAATAGCGACGGAAAAGGTCGCTTTTTCAGTAGACAGGTGAACGCTCCTGCGGCAAATGAGAACGCGGAGAGGTCGTATCGTCGAGGCGGGTGCCGAAGGTCGGAAAGGAGCATATCCGCAGAGAGATCGAAGATTTCGCAACAAAAAAAGGACGGCGAGCGCCGTCCTTTTTTATATCCAACTTATTTTGCAAGCCCTTTTTCGTCAAACTCCGTAACGAAGTCGAGCGTGATGTCGAGGACCTTTGAAAGGCACTCGGGGCTGAGGTTGTCGTAGTTGTCGAGACGTGTGTGGTAATATTCTTTTACCTGCGGAGCCATCGCCGCGATACACGCGGATTTTCTTCCCGCCTGAGCGAACGCCGCCGCGTCGGTCGCACCCGCGTAAACGGAGCCGTAGTGCAGATCCATGCCGTTTTTAGCGCCGGCGCGCTTTATGAGCTCGCAGGTGGGCATATCGAGTTTTACCGTGCCGTTGAGGTCTTTGTTGTAGATCACGAGATGCTCGAGCTCTCTGAGCGTTTCGTAGGTCACGAACACGGTCTCCACGTCTTTTTCCTGCCACAGGTCGGGGTTGTTGCGGCAGAAGAATTTCGCGCCGCGGAGTCCCGCTTCTTCAGAGCCGGTCACGAGCGCGACGACCTCGGTGTTCTCAAGGCGCACGTCGTTTTCTTTCATAAGTTTGAGCACGGATATCGCCATATAGCAAGCGGTCAGGTTGTCGTTGGCGCCGGGCACGGGTCTCCTGATGTCGGAGAACAGGAAGAACGCGATATAGAACGGTACGAAGATCACCGAAGCTATGCCCATATAGAGCGGCGCGCCCTCGGGAGTGCCGATCACGCCTTTCATGCTTATGCACGCGATCACCACGCATGCGAGCAAGTAAACGACGCCGATAATCGGGATGATTATGCTCGTCAGGAACAGGTTGTAGCCGCCGACGTAATGCCAGTGCCATTCGTATGTAGCGTCCGAGTGACCGTTGAGTACGATGCGGCGTCTGAGCTCGCCCTTGGGTTTTATGCCGCCCCAGACGTTGCCCGATTCGCGCTTTTTAAAGAGCCAGTCTATCGTCTCGCGGTAGAGCACGAACTGCCCGACCATGGGCACGAGTGCAAAGACTACGCATACGACGCTGATTATCGGAGCGAAGAAGTAAGTCATGATGCCGAGGATCATAAAGATACCCACGAAGTAAGTCCAGCCGAAGAAGGCGTGGGGAGCGACCTTGAAACTTTCGCCGTGCGAGTCGTCGCCGTATTCGGCGATCTGCGACTTCATATAGTCGAGAGCTTTGCGTTCGCCGTCATTGCCGGGGTCGCGGTCGCCGAAGTCCTTGATGACGTGTTCGATCTCGTCGCAGATAAACTTCACGGCTTCGTCTTTCTGTTGCCTTGAAAAATCCATAATCCACCTCTGTACATATTACAATCATTATACATTATACGGCACGCGATGTCCACACTTTGAGAAAAAAACAAAAAATCCTGCCCGTACTGCGATGTCGGCGAAGTCGGAGAGGTGAAAAGGGCGGGCGCGCAAGGCGGACAGGGCGTATTTACAATGATTTTACTTGCATACGGTACGTGCGTGTGCAATAATATTTATAAGGTAAAAGCTATGAAAAAGAGGATCTTCGTCATCTCAATACTCTCTCTCGTGATCTGCGTGCTTGCGGGCTCTACCTGCTTTGCGGCAGAGCAGACCAACGTCAAGCCCGTCGACAATATGGGCGATATTTTCTTTTACATTCTCGCGGCGGCTCTGGTCGTTGCGGTGATAGCGATCTGCATAATTTTCAGATACAGCAAAAAGTTCGTCATAAGAGAAAGAGAGAGGTTGATAGAGCAGAAAAAAGAATACGTTCCCGCCAAAGAGATACGCATACGCGACGGCGAGGTCAAAAAAGACGGCGTGTCGCAGACGGACAAAAAACAGTAATTGCTTCTCCGACTTTGTCGGAGATTTTTTTTGCCGACCTTATCGGCAATTTGAAAACAACTGTTGAAAAGCGGTCGGATACGTGATATAATATATAGCAGTAAACCTGACGGGGGTTAAGATGAAAAAGATTCTGACCGCGATAGTCATCATCGCAACCGTGCTCGCGCTCGTCGCTTGCGTGCCAAGCAGGGACGCGTGCAAGGCGAAATACGAAAACGCAGGGTATTCTACCGTGCCGCTTTCTGCCAATACGCTTGAGTTGTCGGGCGAGGACGTCGACTTCATATATTGCGGCAGCAGAGAGGATTCGGGCGACTACATCAGGATAGTTGCGTTCAAGAAAAAGGACAAAGCCACAGAGTACGCAGAGCGCGCCAACGTCGAAGAAAACGAGGGAAACGGTTATCTCGTGGTGCAGAAAAGCAAAGTCGTGCTCGTCGGCACGCAGAACGCGATCGACATCTACAACAACAAAGGCGGGCTCGTCGAAGGGTCGGAAAGCGACGGCGGGCAGGAAGAACCTCAGCAATAAACAGATCGTTTACGACCGCCCGCGAGGGCGGTTTTTTATGCGAGGGGCGCGGCGGCAATAAATAGTGAAAATCACTTGAAAAGTGTGCGAGAGAGCCGCCGTATCGGAAAGGAAACAGCTTGACCCGATTTGTGTCGGATCGTACACTTTGTGCATAAAAATACATAATATCCTATAAAAACCGCAGGCGAAAGACCTTTGATTGCATATTTAACGAAAAAAATCCCGATTTTTCAAAAAATTTACATAAAGTCGTTGAAAGAGTAAAAAGCGAGTGCTATAATTAAGTTAAAGTTAACCTGAGGAGGTTTTTATGAAGAAATTTATCACAATCACATCGATCGTTGTGCTCGCGGTCGTACTCGCAACCATGCTGATGGCATGCACTCCCAGCGAAGAATCGCTCAAGAAAAAATTCAGCGAAAACGGCTATGCGGCAACGAGCGTAAGCGCAAGTACTCTCGGTATCGACGAGGACGAAACTCCCATCGAGTACATGTTCCTTGCAGGCACGTTCTCATTGAAGGAAGGTCTTGACGGCGTATACGTTGTCTGCTTTACGAATTCTGATGACGCAAAGGCATATTATGACAAGATAAAAGAAAGCGAGAATGCCAAGAAGAAGGGCAACGCAGTCGCTTACGGCAGCGAGGATGCACTCAAATTGTTCTGATAAGTGAGAAAAAATGACGGACGCGGCGACGCGTCCGTTTTTTTTCGCTTTTCGGGCAGACGCCACGCACCTTCGCTTTGCGGATACAACCGAAAAAACAGCCCGACAGAAACGCGCGGGGACGAGTTTGCGGCGATACCCGTTGAAAAGTTGCAAGCCGCCCGAAAACGCGTTATAATAAGATCATGAAAAAGAAAAATGCGGCGAGAATAATTCTTTCAGCTATTGTCGCGGCGATGCTTCTCATCGCCTTGGTCGCGTGCGCCACCGAAGAATCCGCGCTGAAGGAAAAATACGAGCAGGCGGGCTTCGATGCGCAGTCGTTTCCTTTCGCGAGCGCTTCTGTCGACAAAGAACTGGTCGACTTTGCCTATCACGGTATTAAGAACGCCAATTCTTCCAACGTAGAGCAGGTATTCGTCATCACGTTCAACAGCATCGACGACGCGAGGAACTATTACGACGCGCACGTCTCGGATGCGGACAAACCCAACATGATGAGACAAGGCAGAGCCGTGGTCTACGGCAGTAAAGACGCGGTAGCGCTGTATTGAAATATCGGGCGACAGATTACGGGGACGGCTTCAGCCGTCTTTTTTTGTAAAAAATCAGGCTGCGGCGACTTTTTCACAACCGTCCGTGGAGATACAAAACGGCTCTTTTGTTTGACTTGCCGTGCGCTTTATATTATAATTAAATTCTAAAAATATTCTGAGGTTGGTTTTATGCAAACACAAGACAAAAATCTTGCAGAAGACGTGCAAAAGACAACCCAAGAGGAAGTAGTAGTTTCAAATCCCCCTCAACCCCCGACAAAGGCACAAAAAGTTCGGGCAACGGTCGGTAAAATCGCAAAGCGCTGGTTTATCGACGCATTTACGGGAATGGCGCAAGGACTGTTCGTCACGCTGATCGCGGGCACCATCGTCAAGACGATAGGTACGCTGATCGGAGACAACGCGGTCGGCAGATTGTTCACCACGCTCGGTCAGATAGCGTCCGTGCTCATGGGCGCGGGCATAGGCGCGGGAATAGCGAGTCATCTCAAGGCAAGCAAACTGGTGATATTCGCGAGCATGGTCGCGGGCTTCGTCGGAGCGTTTTCCGACAAGTTCATAGGATCTGCGGCGAGTTTTTCGCCGGGAGTCATGACGGATATTTCCGCGGTCTTAGGAGCGGGAAGCCCGGGTAACCCGATAGGCGCGTACATAACCGCGCTGGCGGCGACCGAGATAGGCTCTCTCGTCGCGGGCAGGACAAAACTCGACATATTGCTCGTACCGCTGACCTGTCTGCTCACGGCGCTGGCGTTTTCCTACGTCGCGTATCCGTTCATCTGGCTGATCAATATGCTCGGCAAAGGTATTGCCGTTGCGACCGAGTTTACGCCCTTCTTTATGGGCATAATCATATCCGTGGTCATGGGCATACTTCTGACCATGCCGACGTCGAGCGCGGCGATATGGGTCGCGGTCGCAAGCCCGATACTGTCGGACGCTACGGCGAGCGCGGCGAACGTCGAGGCGATGTATATCGCGGGCGGCGCGGCGGTAGTCGGCTGTGCCTGCCAGATGGTCGGTTTTGCCGTGATGAGTTTCAGAGAAAACGGCTGGAGCGGCATAATATCGCAGGGACTGGGCACGAGCATGCTTCAGATCCCCAATATCATGAGAAATCCGCGCATATTCATACCGCCGATAGTCGCGAGCGCGGTATGCGGACCTATAGCGACCTGCGCGTTCAAGCTGAGATGCGGCGCGTCCGGCGGAGGAATGGGCACCTGCGGCTTTGTAGGCATAATCGACTCTTTCAGCGCGAGCGTGTCGTCCGGCGCGATGGAATGGTGGCTGTTCCTGATCTGCGTGTTGCTTCTGTTCATAATCCTGCCCGCGGTGATAAGCTGGGCGACAGGACTGTTGCTTCGCAAGGTCGGCTGGATAAAGGAAAACGATTTAAAACTCGATTACAACAACTGATCGGGTCTTTGGAGGATATATGCAAGTAAAAAGCAGGGACGAGATCGACGAGAAATACACCTGGAAGACCGAGGACATGATCCCGGGCAAGGAGGAGTGGGACGCTCTTTACGACAGCGTGAAGAAGGCGATCCCCTCGATAGTCGCTTTCAGCGGTCGTCTCAAGGACAAAAAGAGCATACTCGACTGTCTCAGGGCGACGACGAAATGCGAGGACGTGCTCGGCAGAATGTTCTGTTACGCGCACATGAAACGCGATCAGGATGTCGGCAACAGCGAGAACAAGGCGCTTTACGACAGCGTTAAAAATCTGTATATCGGCTATGCCGAGCAGACGAGTTTCGTCACTCCTCAGCTCAGCGCGCTCGACGAGGATTTCCTCAAAGAGCTCGCTCTCGACAAGGACTTTGCCGATTACGACTATTTCCTCGGGAGACTCATAAAGGACAAAAAGCATACGCTCGGCGAAAAAGAGGAGAGGATCCTCGCGATGACGGGACTGTTCTCGTCGGTGGCGCAGGAGGCGTTCTCGATGCTCAACAACGCCGACATACGCTTCGAGCCGTTCACGGACAGTAAGGGCGAGGAGATAAAACTCTCGCACGGCGTTTACAGTCTGATGATGCAGTCTCCATGCAGAGAGGACCGCAAAAAGGCGTTCGAGAGCATGTATCACGCGTTTAAGAACAATATCAACACGATCGCCGCGCTTTACAACGGCAACGTGCAGAAAAACGTGTTCTACTCGCGCGTCAGAGGTTTTGAAAGCTGTCTTGCGGCATCGACTCACGGCGAGGACGTGCCGACCGCGGTCTACGACAGACTGTCCGCGTGCGTGGATGCCAACGTGTCCAAACTGCACGACTACCTCGGTTACCGCCGCGAAAAAATGGGACTTGACGAACTGCATATGTACGACCTGCACGTGCCGATAGTCGAAGGCGAGGAAATGGGTATGGATTACGAGGATGCATGCGATCTCGTCGTCAAGGCGCTCGCGCCGCTCGGCGAGGAATACTGCGCGCTTCTCAGAAAGGCATTCGCCGAGAGGTGGGTCGACGTATACGAAAACAAGGGCAAGCGTTCGGGCGCGTATTCGACGGGCTGTTACGGCTGTCACCCTTACGTGCTCCTCAATTACCAACGTACGACGCACGACGTGTTCACGATAGCGCACGAGATGGGACACAGTATGCACACCTATTTTTCCAACGAGAACCAGCCGATGCCCAAGGCGGATTATACGATATTCGTGGCGGAAGTCGCTTCGACGGTCAACGAAACGCTGCTTCTCAACTATCTGCTTGAGAATTGCAAAGATAAGAAGCAGAAAGAATTTTTGCTGTCCTATATGCTGGATATGTTCCGCACGACGGTGTTCAGACAGACGCAGTTCGCGCAGTTCGAGTACGAGGCGCACAGCGCGGCGGAGAGGGGCGAGGCTCTGACTCCCGAGTTCCTGAACGACCTTTACTATAAGCTCAATTGCAAGTATTACGGCGGAGACAAGGTCGTCAACGACGATCTGATCAAGTACGAGTGGAGCAGGATACCGCATTTCTATACGGCGTTCTACGTTTACAAGTACGCGACCGGGCTTATAAGCGCGGTCTGCATTGCCGCGGACATTCTCGAAAAGGGAGAAAGCGCGCTTGTTGACTATATGAAATTCCTCAGCGCGGGAGGAAGCATGCCGCCCGTAGAGATACTCAAACTGGCAGGCGTAGACCTTAAGACCGACGAGCCGTTTGAAAAAGCGATGAAAATTATGGACAAATATCTCGAAGAACTCAAGGCTCTTTGAGACGGGGTGAAATATGGCTAAAACACAGAAGAAAGACGAAGGAAAATCTGCATCGATAGCGCTTCGCCGCACACTGCCGCATAATCTCGAGGCAGAGGACGCGGTTCTCGGCGCTTTCCTGACGGACAGCGAAATACTTGCGGAAAATCTGGCAAAGATGACGACGGACGATTTTTATTCGTCCGCCAACCGCACCGTGTTCGAATGTATGAAAGAACTCGGAGCGAAAAACGTACCCGTAGACATAGTCACCGTTACGGGCAAGCTGGAAAAGGACGGCAGACTCGAAGAAGCGGGCGGTCTCGAGAGGATCGAAGAACTCGCAGATACGTTGCCTTCTTCCGCCAACTGCGAGTATTACATAAGCATGCTCAAGCGCGACGCGCTGATGAGACGCATTATAGGCACGTGTTCGGGCATAATCGACAACGCGTTCACGCTCGACGATGCGCAGAAAGTGCTTGCGATAGCCGAAGCGTCGATATACGGCATAGGTACCGACAATCAGAGAGGAGAGCTGGTGCAGATAGGAGAGCCTACGCTCGAGGTCGTAGACAAGCTGAGTGAAGTTTTCCGTACCAAGCGTCCCGCAACGGGACTTATGACGCATTATCGCAATCTGGACAGAGTTACCAACGGCTTTATGCCCGGTCAGATGATAATCCTCGCGGCGCGCCCGGGTTGCGGCAAGACGTCTTTTGCAATGAGTATCGCGACGAATATCGCAAAATATTCGCCCGAAAAAGTCGTTGCGGCGTTCAACCTCGAAATGTCGTCGCAGGAACTCGTGCAGAGAATACTCGTCTCTTTGACGGGCATAGACAACACTACGCTTATAAAAGGAGAGGAGACGCACGAAGAATTGCAGAAATTGTTCGAGGCGCAGAGACTTCTTGCGGAGAGCAATCTGTTTGTCGACGATACGGCGGCGCAGACCGCTGAGGAGATCATGTCCAAGTGCCGCAGGCTCAAGGCGGTGAAAAAGAGACTGGATCTCGTCATAATCGACTATATGCAGCTCACCAATCCGAGCAAGAACAGAGACGGCAACCGTCAACAGGAAGTCGCGGACACTTCGCGTTTCCTCAAGATGATGGCGAAAGAACTCAAAGTCCCCGTCATAGTGTTGTCGCAGATGTCGCGAGACATAGAAAAGAGAGAGGACAAAACTCCCATGCTCGCAGACCTCAGAGAATCGGGATCTATCGAACAGGACGCCGACATGGTATTCTTCCTCAACAACGCGGACGGCGACAACGAAGATACCGTTGAGAAAAAGAACGTCAGCCTCATAATAGCCAAGCACCGTAACGGTGCGACGGGCACGATATACTTCGTGTTCGACAAAAAGCACATGCGCTTCTCCGTCGCCGTCAATAAGAAGCAGACCGACAGCGTGCCCGCGGGCGGGGAAAAAGCTCCCGAAGCAGTCGGAGACCTCGCGGCGGAACTCAACGGAGAGGAGGAATATTACGTCGTCGACGACGACTACGCGCCCGTCGGAGAGCCGCCTGTCGGAGAGCCTCCCGAGGGAGACGATTACGGGTTTTCCGAACTTCGCGACTCGGCGGATTTCGTACCGCCTTCGGACGACGAATAATATCGCATACCACGGTTTACGGACGGGATTTCCCGTCCGTTTTTCATTTGCGGAGCTCGTCGGGCATATACTTGAAAAAGACTGTTTACGGAGAAGTGTATGGCTTATATCGACGAACTCAAAGAAAAATTCGACGGCACGTTCAGGGACGGGCTCGCGACCTTTTCGTGCACTCTGTTCGGTCCCCGCGCGGCGGCGGTTGAGGGTGCGAAAAGGATAATCTATTACGACGACAACTCGGTCAGATTCGCCGTGGGCAGACGGGTGCTTGAAATAAAGGGGAAAAATCTCAGCATTTCTTCCTGCAACGGCAACGAGTATTATCTCGTCGGAGAGATAGAAAAAGTCGAGGTGTCGCAATGAAAGGCGGAAAGATATCGGCAAGAGCAAAAGGCGTAAATTACGCGGCGTTCATATGCGCCGTCAACAACGCGGGCATAGCGCTTGACTGTCTGAAAAGAGACGGATGCGAGATATATTTCGTCTGCGACGGCGCGCGCGAACGCGAAGTCGCAAGGATAGCGGCGAGATACGGAATGTTGCTTAAGGTGTGTAAAAGACGTAACGCTACGACGCGCGCGCGTGCGTTCGTCAGACACGTCGGCGTCTGGACGGCGCTCGCCGCCGTAACGCTTTCTTTTATCGTTGCCCGCTTTTTTGTCTTTTCGGTCGCGGTTGAGGGGGTATCTCCGGCACGCGCGGCTGAGATATACTCGGTCATATCCGCGGCGGGAATAGACGGTGTCACGGCAAAGAGCGCGATCGATCTCGAACAACTGGAAAAACTCGTCGCCGAAAGCGCAGACGACCTCGCTTTCGCAGAGGCTTACATAGACGGGATAAAGCTTGTCGTCAACGTCAGGGAGCAGATCCCTCAGCCCGCGCAAGAAGAAAACGTCGGGGAAATAGTCGCCTCGACGGACGCGATAGTCACGCGCGTCGAGGTCTCGGGCGGTACCGCGCTCGTTAAGGCGGGCGATACGGTCAGAAAGGGGCAGATCCTGATAGAGGACTATATAGTCGTCGGAGATCCGCTCGACCCCGGACACAAGGAGATAGAGACCGTCGCCGAGGGCGACGTGTACGGCAGGGTCTGGTACGTGCAGAGGCTCAACGTGCCGCTCGTCGTCGAAAAGACGGTCAGGACGGGCAGGGAGTATTCTTCGTCCGAACTTCTTTTCAACGACAAGGTATTGCTTCCCGCAAAGTCCGCACACGGGTTTGACTCATGGGAACTCGGATGCGTGCAAAAACCGCTCGGGTCCGTGTTGCCGCTCTCTCTCAACACATACACCTGGTACGAGACCGAGACAGTGCGCGTCGAGGTCGACGAAGCGTATCTCGAAAGCGAAATTTATGCCGCTTTTTCCTCGCTTTTTGCCACTCTCGACCCTTCCGCGACCGTGCTCACGAGCTATAAATCCCAAAAAAAGGTAGACAATTATTATATAATTATATTATACTATGAAGTAGAGCAACTCATCGGTTGCAGGGAGGCGTGATTATAGTTACCAGAAAGATAGCCGTTACCGACGTAGCGCCCGTCATGGCGCTGTTCGGTCAGTTCGACGAAAACGTGGCTTATCTCAACCGCGTGCTGAACGTCAAGGTCAACACGCTCGGCGATTCTCTCAGCGTAATGGGAGAAGAAGCGGACGTGGAACGCGCCGTCCGCGTGGTCAACGCGTTGCTCGTTCAGGCTGAAAAAGAGAGCAGGCTCGGCAAAGCGACGATAGATCTCGTCATAGAGGCGGTGGACAACGACAGCGAGCACAAACTCGAGGACGTGACCAAGGTGATCGCACATACCGCCAAGGGCAGACCCATCCGCGCCAAGACTTACGGACAAGCCGTATACATTGAAGCGATAGAGAAAAACAGCGTTGTTTTCGGCATAGGACCCGCGGGTACGGGCAAGACGTATCTCGCGGTCGCGATGGCGGCGCTCGCGTTCAAGAACAAAGAGGTGGAAAAGATAATCCTGACGCGTCCCGCAGTCGAAGCGGGCGAAAAACTCGGTTTTTTGCCGGGCGATCTGGGCGCGAAAGTCGATCCGTATCTGAGACCGCTTTACGACGCGCTTCAGGAGATGTTCGGGCTTGAGACTTACAACAGGCTCGTCGAAAAGGGAGCGATAGAGATAGCTCCTCTCGCATATATGAGAGGAAGAACGCTCTCCAACGCGTTCATAATCCTCGACGAAGCGCAGAACGCTACGCGCGAACAGATGAAGATGTTCCTGACGCGCATGGGCGAGGGGAGCAGGATAGTCGTCACCGGCGACGTCACGCAGATAGACCTGCCCAGAGACACGATGAGCGGACTTCTGCACGCTTCGCGCATACTCGGCAATATTCCCAAAATAGCGATCATACAACTCACGGCAAAAGACGTCGTCCGTCATCCGCTCGTACAGGCGATAGTCGCCGCATACGAAAAGGCGGAAAAGCCGTGCGATAAAAAAGAGGAGAACTAAAATGTCTCAGGAGAAAAAACAGGAGATACTGCGCAACGCGGCGATACTCGGTCTGTTGTTCGTCGTTTCGGCGATAACGGTCATACTGGGTATGATGCTGACTCTGAAAAGACTCAACGTCTTCGACGAGTACGGCAAGATGATCGCCCTGACGGTCGCCACGTTCATGTTGATGGCGGTGTTTTACGTATATCTCAATTACAGTTCCAATTCGCGCGCGCTCGAGAGTATTAGCAACGGCAAGCTGGTGGCTGTGGCGTATACGGCGATAGTTATCGGCATTTTGCTGTCCTGCGCGACGGGTTCGTATCTCAGCTGGTACGCGCTCCCGCTCGCGTTCGTCTCGCTTATCGTGGGCATACTCATACGCGTCAGAGTGGGCATTATGGCTACCGTCGTGTCGGGTATGGCGGTCATGATAATCTCGCCGGCGACGGAATTTGCGGAAAATCTGCAGGCAGTCATTCCGATAGTGCTCGGCAGTTTCATCGCGATGTTGTCGGGATTTATGATGGCGTTCCTCATTAGAAAGAGATATTCGCGCTTTAAGCTCACCTGGGGAGCGCTCATCGTCTCCCTCGCCATGATGCCGTTCAGCGCGCTCATGACCGTTCTCTATACTCTTGACGCAAAGACGGTGCTCAACAACGCGATATTCACGGCGATGGGCAATATGCTCGCAGTCGCGGTGATCACGGCGAGCCTGCCGCTCTACGAGCGCATCTTCAACGTCTGGACGGACTTCAGATTGCAGGAACTCATCACCCTGCGCCAGCCGCTTCTCAAAAAGCTGAACGAGGAAGCGCCCGGCACGTTCAGTCACAGTATGGCGGTCGCCAATCTTGCAGAGAGCTGTGCCGTAGCGATAGGGATCAACCCGTATATGGCGCGCGCTTGCGGCTATTTCCACGATATAGGTAAGAGCAAGAATCCGCAGTTCTTTATCGAAAATCAGAAGGACGGCTACAATCCGCACGACGAACTGATACCCGAAGTCAGCGTGAACATGATCACTCGCCACACGACTGCGGGTTGCGAAATGCTCAAAGAAGCGCATATGCCCGACGAGATATGCAAGGCGGCGCTCGAGCACCACGGCGACAGCCCCGTCAGCTACTTCTACATGAAGGTCAAGAGCATCACCGAGGGAGACGTCGACAACAGGGAGTTCTGCTATGAGGGACCTTGCCCGACGACCAAATACAGCGCTATAATCATGATCTGCGATATATGCGAGGCGATGTTCAGAGCCAAGCCGCCCGAGGATATCGCGGCGCTCGAAAAGGCGGTCGACGGCGTGATCAAGTCGAGACTTACCGAAGGTCAGCTCGACGACTGCGGTCTGACGATGAAAGATCTCAAACTGATAAAACAGACGATATGCCGCGCGATCCCCGCTTCAATGCACAAGCGTATCGACTACGACAAGGCGAAGGAGAGAAGATAATGATATCCGTATACGACGAAGGCAGACTGCTCGAGGGAGAGATTGACCCCGACGTACTCGACGAGATCTGGTGCGAACTTTTCGCAACCCTCGGACTGAAAGATAATTTCGAGGCGGAACTCACCGTCGTCTCAAAAGACGAGATAAAGGCGCTCAATAAAGAGGCGAGAGGAGTGGACGCGGTAACTGACGTGCTCAGCTTCCCGACGATGAACGTCACTCTGCCGTTCGACGAGAGCGCGCATGCCGAGGACGTCGATCCCGAGACGGGCAGATACATACTGGGCGACGTCGTGCTCTGCGCAGAGAGAGCCAAGGAGCAGGCGAAAGAGTTCGGTCATTCCGTAAAGCGCGAAGTATGCTATCTCACTCTGCACGCGCTGTGTCATCTGCTCGGCTTCGATCACGAGACCGACGAGGACAAGAAGAAGATGAGAAAGGTGGAGGAGGACGTTTTGTCCGGGCTGGGGATAACCAGATAAAAAGAAAGATATGGACGCAAAGACGGCTGATATACTCAAAGAAAAGGCACGACAAGCGGCAAAGCGCGCATATTGTCCGTATTCGGGATATGCGGTGGGAGCCGCGGTGCTTGCCGACGACGGCAGGATATACGCGGGTTGCAACGTGGAGAACGCGTCTTATTCTCTGACGATGTGCGCAGAGAGGGTCGCGCTTTTCAAAGCCGTGTCGGACGGAGCGAAAAAGATAACCGCCGTCTGCGTGTATTCCGAGGGCGGCAGGATGCCGTATCCCTGCGGTGCCTGCAGACAGGCTCTCAACGAATTTTCAGAGGGTCTCGAGGTGCTCGTCAGCGACGGCAAAGAGGACGTCGCGGCGACTTTGAGCGAGCTTCTTCCTCACGGATTTTAACAGAAAAAATAAGACAATATCAACACGGGCGCAAAAAAACGCTCTGTAAAAGATACGGTATCGCCGCGTTGGCGGCAGAGGTGAAAATGAGATCTGGATTTATTACGATAGCGGGCAAGCCCAACGCGGGCAAATCCACGCTTACCAACGCTCTGGTCGGAGAAAAAGTCAGCATAGTATCCAAAAAGCCGCAGACTACCCGCAACAGGATGATAGGCATAGTAAACGGGGAGAAGGACGGGGAAAAGTTTCAGGCTGTCCTTGTCGACACTCCGGGCATACACAAGCCGCGCAACATGCTGTCAGAATTTATGATGAAGAGCGTGGACGTCGCGCTCGAAGGCGTAGACGCGGTCATTTATATGATCGCCTGCGACAAGAAACAGGACGAGTACGACGACGCGTATATCAACCGCTTCGCAAAGAGCAGAACGCCGTTCATCCTCGTGGTGAACAAGTGCGACGAAGTGGAGGAAAAGTCGATAATCGAGAGAGTGGAGAGATATAAGGACGTGGAGGGCATAGAGGCGATCGTCCCAATATCCGCGCTAAGAGGCAAGAACGTCGATATGCTCCTCGACGTGATATTCAAAGTTCTGCCCGAGGGCGAAGCGTTCTATGCAGACGACATGTATACTGACAGAAGTCTGAGATTTCTCTGCGCGGAAACAGTCAGAGAAAAGGCGCTCAGATACCTCGGCGACGAGGTGCCTTACGGCATAGGCGTCGCGGTCAACAAGTTCGAGGAGAGAGAGGACGGCGTCGTCGAGATAGACTGCGACGTCATCTGCGAAAAACAGGCGCACAAGTCGATCGTGATAGGAAAAGGCGGCGAGATGATCAAGAAGATCTCCACGTCCGCAAGACTGGATATGGAAAAACTCCTCGGCTCCAAAGTGTTCCTGACTCTCTACGTCAGGGTCAAACCCGACTGGCGCGACAGCAGGCTCGTCATGGGAGAGCTGGGGTACGACAAAAAGAATTTATAAAAAAATCCGTTTTCGGCGTATAATAATTTTTACGTTACGCATACCAGTTTCGGAAGGTGAACATGCAGGATTTAAAGACGACCTTGAAAAGACTTTTCGAAACGACGGGAGAGCCGGGGTGCTATATGCTGCTCAAGGCTCTCGAAAAGAGAAAAGACGAATAAAAGGCGACGTTCGCGTCAATTTGCTTTTGCAAACGGGACGGGATAAGCCAAAGAGGTACGGCTTTGGATGTTGTGAGTATTGACGGCCTCTGTATAAGGACCACCGATTACAGAGAAGGCGACAAACTTATCACCTTATATTGTGCGGAGAAGGGTAAGATAACCGCGACGGCAAAAGGCGTGAAGAGCGCTAAAGCCAAGCTGAAATTTTGCGCTTCTCCTTTTTGCTTCGGCAAATACCAGCTCGCCGCGAAAAACGGCAGATACACGGTGGCGGGTTGCGACGTTTACGACGGCTTTTTCCCTCTGACTGCCGATATAGAAAAATTCTATGCGGGCGGTTGCGTGCTCGAGGTGCTTGACAAGACCGCGCCCGAAGGCGATTTCAACGGCGAACTCTTTACCGCCGCGCTCAGGACGCTCAACGCGCTGTGTTACGGCGACGAGGAAGCGAAAGCCGTACTGCGCGCTTTTCTCAAAGAAGCGGTCTCGGCGCTCGGCTTCGGCGACAAGGACGGCAGTCTCACGGATTTTGCGCGTTATTTTTCTTCTTCTCTGGGCGTCAGGCTCAATTCTCTGAACGAATTCGTCAGATTGTAAGCCTTGCTTCCCGCAAGACGGGCGGGCGCGTTATTGTACGGTTTTGACGCATATACGCGTGAATTTGCGCGTATATTATTATTTTTTCGGTTTTTCACTTGAAAAAATTTCCTCTATATTGTATCATATTGTTGAAGTTTACAACAGGAGGTTTGATATGACAAAATATGTCTATTTGTTCAAAGAAGCCGACGGCGACAACAAGGCGTTGTTTGGCGGAAAAGGTGCAAATCTGGCAAAGATGACGAGTTGGGGCATGCCTGTTCCGGAAGGCTTCACCATCACTACCGAGGCTTGTACCAAATATTACGACGACGGCGAAAAGATCTCTCAGGATATCATCGACCAGATCTTCGACGCGCTCGCAAAAGTCGAAAAAGAGGCCGGCAAAAAGTTCGGCGACGAGGAAAATCCGTTCCTCGTGTCCGTCCGTTCGGGTGCAAGAGCATCCATGCCCGGTATGATGGATACCATCCTCAACCTCGGTCTCAACGATGTTTCCGTCAAGGGTCTCGCAAGAAAGACTCAAAACCCGCGTTTCGCTTACGACTGCTACCGCAGATTCATACAGATGTTCTCGGACGTCGTCATGGGTTCTCCCAAGAGCTCTTTCGAGAAGATCATCGACGAGCTCAAGCACGAGAAGGGCGTGACTCAGGATACAGAGCTCACCGCCGAGGATCTGCAGGAACTCATAGCTAAATTCAAGAGATTCTACAAAGAGGATCAGGGAGACGATTTCCCGCAGGATCCCAAGGTTCAGCTTATAGAAGCGGTCAAGGCGGTTTTCCGCAGCTGGAACAACCCGCGCGCTATCGTATACCGCCGCATGAACGACATCCCCGGCAGCTGGGGCACCGCGGTCAACGTCCAGTCGATGGTATTCGGCAATATGGGCGACACTTCCGGTACCGGCGTTGCGTTTACCCGTGACCCGTCCACCGGCGAGAAGAAACTTTACGGCGAGTACCTGATGAACGCTCAGGGCGAAGACGTCGTCGCAGGTATCCGCACCCCGATGAAGATCGACCAGCTCAAGGAGTCCAACAGAGAAGTTTACGATCAGTTCGTGGCGATCGCCAACCGTCTCGAGCAGGAAAACAAGGATATGCAGGATATGGAGTTCACCATTGAACAGGGCAAACTCTATATGCTCCAGACCAGAAACGGCAAGAGGACCGCAAGAGCGGCTATCAAGATCGCTTGCGACCTCGTCGACGAAGGCATGATCACCAAGCAGGAAGCTCTCCTCAAGATCGAGCCCAAACAGCTCGACGCGCTTCTGCACCCGACTTTCGATCCCGCGACCCTCAAGAAGGTCAAGGAGATCTCGAGCGGACTCCCGGCTTCTCCGGGCGCGGCTTGCGGCAAGATCGCGTTCAGCGCAGAAGAAGCGGTCGAAAGAGCCAAGAACGGCGAAAAGGTCGTCCTCGTCAGACTCGAGACCTCTCCCGAGGACATCGAGGGTATGTACGCGGCAGAAGGCGTGCTCACCGCAAGAGGCGGCATGACCTCCCACGCGGCGGTCGTCGCAAGAGGTATGGGCGCGTGCTGTGTCGCAGGTTGCCCCGACCTTAAGATAGACGAAGAAAAGAAAGTGCTTTACATCTGCGGCAAGAAGTTCACGACCGAGGACTATCTGTCTCTCGACGGCTCCACGGGTAAGATTTACGCAGAAAAGCTCCCCACTCAGCAGGCGAGCGTTACCGGCGACTTTGCAAAGATCATGGATTGGGCAGACCTCAACCGCGCTTTGCAGGTGCGCACCAACGCAGATACTCCGCACGACGCAGAAGTCGCTGTCGGCTTCGGCGCAGAAGGTATCGGCCTCTGCCGTACCGAGCACATGTTCTTCGCTGAAGACAGGATCCCCGCAGTCAGAGAGATGATCGTCTCCAAGACCGAGACCGAGAGAAGAAGGGCGCTCGACAAACTCCTGCCCATGCAGAGAGGAGACTTCGAGGGGCTCTACAAAGCTCTCAAGGGCAGACCCGTTACCATCCGCTTCCTGGATCCGCCGCTCCACGAGTTCGTTCCGCACAAGGACGAGGAGATCGCAGATCTCGCCAAGACGATGGGTCTCACGTTCGAGGAGCTCAAGCAGACCGTCGAAGGACTGCACGAGTTCAACCCGATGATGGGTCACAGAGGTTGCCGTCTCAGCGTTACCTATCCCGAGATTGCAGAGATGCAGACCAGAGCGGTCATCGAAGCGGCGATCAACGTCAGCAAGAGCGAAGGCTTCAGCGTTATCCCCGAGATCATGATCCCGCTCGTCGGCGACGTGAAAGAGCTCAAGTACGTCAAAGACGTAGTCGTAGCTACCGCAGAGAAGGTCCTCAAAGAGAACAACATCGCAATGGAATATCACATCGGTACGATGATCGAGATCCCGAGAGCGGCTCTCACCGCAGACGAGATCGCGAAAGAGGCGGAGTTCTTCTCTTTCGGTACCAACGACCTGACTCAGATGACCTACGGCTTCTCGCGTGACGACGCAGGCAAGTTCCTCAACGAGTATTACGCCAAGAAGATATTCGAGTCAGATCCGTTCGCTAAGCTCGACCAGGTCGGCGTAGGCAGACTCATGCAGATCGCCATCGCAGGCGGCAAGAAGACCAGACCCGACATCAAACTGGGTATCTGCGGCGAACACGGCGGCGATCCGTCGACGATCGAGTTCTGCCACAACATCGGTCTTACCTACGTGTCCTGCTCGCCGTTCCGCGTGCCTATTGCAAGACTCGCGGCAGCTCAGGCTAACATCCTCAACCCGAGAGTCAAGAAGACCAAGGCAGACGGCACCAGATACATTCAGGAGAACTGATAAAGTCGGTTTGCATTAAAAAATCCACGACCGCTATCCGCAAGGGTAGCGGTTGTTTTTTGTCGCAAAAAATTCGTTATCGATAAAAATCAACGCAAAACGCGACGCGTAAAAAGTGCGGAGTGTCATCGCGTAAAAAACATAAACCGCCGACACATAAAGAACGCTGGTCGCAGACAAGCAAAAACTGCGCGTTTCCGATCGGGTATGCCACAGTCAGGGAGCTCAGAGCGAGTGTTTGAAAAAACACGAACAAATGTTTGCATTTTTCATATATATATAGTATCATATAGATATGAAAACGATCCTGCATTGCGATGCCAACAACTTTTACGCTTCGGTGGAGTGCTTTCTCAATCCCGCGCTGAGAGGGAAGTTCGTCGCCGTCTCGGGCAATCCCGAGAAACGGCACGGGATAATCCTCGCTAAAAATCAGGCGGCAAAGAAAATGGGAGTCAAGACGGGGGAGACGATATGGCAGGCGAGGCAGAAGTGCCCGGATCTTGTCTGCGTGCCGCCGCATTTCGACACCTACGTTGAGTTCAGCAACCGCATTTTCGACATATATTCTCAGTATACCGACCGCGTTCAGCCGTTCGGTATCGACGAGTGCTGGCTTGACGTGACGGGATCGAAAAGGCTTTTCGGCGACGGCAGGACTATCGCCGATACGCTGAGGGAAAGGATAAAAAAGGAGATAGGCATCACCATATCGGTCGGGGTGTCGTTTACAAAGGTGTTTGCCAAGCTGGGCAGCGATATGAAAAAGCCCGACGCGACCACGGTGATCACGCCCGACAACTATAAAGAACTGGTCTGGAAGCTTGACTGCGGCGATCTGCTGATGATAGGCAGAAAGACGGCTGAAAAACTGCATAAAATAGGGATCTTCACGATAGGAGATCTGGCAAATACAGACGTCGGAGTACTGCAAAAGTTACTGGGCGTCAACGGCGTGAAAATGCACGAGAGCGCGAACGGGATCGAGGACGACGAGGTCAGATACAGCTATGAAAAGTACGTGCCCAAGAGCGTGGGCAATTCTACGACTCTGCCCGTCGACGTCACGACGAGAGAGCAGATAGGAGCCGTCGTCACCGCTCTCTGCGAAATGGTCGCCACGCGTATGCGCAGACACGGCTTTTCGGGCAGAGGGATAGGTGTGGGACTGCGCTTCAACGACCTCTCACACGTCGGCAAACAGAGTGCGATGCCCGCGACCGACAGCGCTATCAGGCTGAGCGACTGCGCTCTCAACCTTATAGATCAGATATACGCATACGGCAAGGACGCTCCGGTCAGGGCGGTCTCGGTCGGAGTGTTAGACCTCGCGACGGACAAGGAGCAGAGACAGCTCAGCATCTTCGACGGAGAGGAAAGAGAGGCGCATTCTCTCGGCGCCGCGCTCGATAAAATACGTACGAAATACGGCTACGGTTCTATCCTGTCGGCGTCCGTGATGATGAACGCCGTGATATGCGACGGGCTCGAGGACAGCGATTTTCTCCCGTTTAAGAAATAACGCCTGCGCTTGCAACGTCGTTTTCGAAGGCTGTTTTAAAGCGTTGAGGTATGACCTGACGATAATGTAGACTCGCCGCGATAAATTGTAAACTAATTTGCGTAAAACGGTTTACAATCCGTCTTTCACATGGTATCATTATCCACGGAGAAAAGACATGGCAAAATTACGTTTACAATCGAGGGAGAGGATAAAAAAGCTCACCCTGACGGCAATGTTCACCGCGCTGATAACCGTAGGCGCATTCATACGGATACCGATAATGACGGTACCGTTCACGATGCAGTTTCTGTTCACCAATCTTGCGGGCATACTTCTCGGTGTGAAATACGGTACGCTTTCGCTCGTGCTCTATCTCGTGCTCGGTCTTGCCGGAGTTCCGCTGTTTACAAAAGGCGGCGGGATAGGGTATGTGTTGCAGCCCACTTTCGGCTATCTGATAGGATTTGCGGTCGGCGCGCTTGTCGCGGCGCTGATCTGTTCGAAGGGCAGATATTCGTATCCGAGGCTGATCGTGGCGGGAATAGTCAATCTGTTCATCGTCTACGCGATGGGCATGATATATTTTTCGTTGTTGATGAAGTTCTATTTCGGCAAGCCGCAGGACGCCGCGTTCGTGATCGTCAATCTGTGTCTGATATTTATGCCTGTGGACTTGATCTGGTGCATTGTCGCCGCGATCGTGGCAAAAAGACTGCTCCCCGTGCTCTATAAGAACGAGCCCTCCGAGATGCTCAGAATAAGCGACGTTTACACGCTCAAGTGCAAGGTGCTGGGCGGCGGCGAGATCACGGAAAAAGAGGCGAGAAGGCTCAGGTTCGCTCCTCTCGGCGCGCTGTGCAACGCGGCGGACGAGATAAGAAAGAGACGTATGGGCGACGATTTCGATCTGTGCTCGATAGTCAACGCAAAGAGCGGCGGTTGCGGAGAGGACTGCGTATTCTGCGGACAATCTGCGCGTTACGGCTGTACGGAGAAAGGACGACTGATAAGCGCGGAGGACTACGGCGCGGCGTATGATCACGCTCGGGAAAAGGGACTTGCCGCAATAAGCGCGGTGACGGCGGGAAAAGCGTTGTCAGACAAAGAGATTGAAAAAATGGCGGAGATATACGCGGTGCACAAAGACGGAAAGACGGAGAGGTGCGCGTCGCACGGACTCTTGACAAAAGAGCAGCTTCAAAAGCTCAAAGACAGCGGGGTCACGCGTATTCACAACAACCTCGAGGCGTGCGAAGAATACTTCCCAAAACTGTGTACAACGCACACCCACGCCCAAAAACTCGAGACGATACGCGCGGCAAAAGAACTCGGCTTCAAGGTATGCAGCGGCGGTATAATAGGTACGGGAGAGAGCATGAACGACAGGATAAGGCTTGCGCTCGAACTCAGACGCGAGGGCGTTTTCTCCGTGCCCGTCAACGTGCTTATGCCCAAAGCGGGAACTCCGCTTGCGGACGCGAAGCCGCTGTCCTATGACGAGATAAGGCGCACGGTCGCGATATTCAGATTTATCCTGCCTGACGCGTATATCAGACCCGCGGCGGGCAGACGGGAACTTCCCGACAAAGGCGAAAAGCTGTTCAAGGGAGGAGCCAACGCCGCGATAAGCGGCGACTACCTGACCACAAAAGGGGTGGATACCGACGAAGATATAAAATCTATCGAAGCGCTCGGCTTCAGACGGGACGACTGACTTCGCCTGAGTCACATTTTCGCATTGACGCATTTCGACGCGAAACGCTCTCGCAGTGAGAGCGTTTTCCTTTTTTATCATCCGTTTTATAACCGCAGATAAAAAAGTGGCTTCTTTATTTACAAAATGCATAAAATATAGTATATTAAATATATAGACGTCACAGAGCGCCGAAGCGCTGAAATACGACAAGGAAGGTCACATGAAAAAAATCAGAAAAGCAGTTATTCCCGCCGCGGGATTCGGCACGAGATTCTTGCCCGCGACAAAGGCTATACCCAAGGAGATGTTGCCGATAGTCGATACGCCAACGTTGCAGTACGTCGTCGAAGAAGCGGTCAAGAGCGGTATTACCGAAATACTCATCATTATAGGAAAAAACAAGAAGTGCATCGAAGACCACTTCGACAAGGCGGTCGAGCTTGAACAAATACTCGAAAGAGAGCACAAGGACGCATACCTCAAAGTCGTGCGCGACATCACCGACATGGCGCATATCCATTACGTCAGGCAGAAGGAGATGAACGGCAGCGGCAGCGCGGTGCTCGAAGCGGAGGCGTTCATTTCGGGCGAGCCGTTCGCGGTAATGTACGGCGACGACATCGTTTACAATCCCGAAAAGCCGTGTCTCAAGCAGCTCATCGACGCTTACGAGACTACGGGCAAGTCTGTCATAGCGTGTCAGGAAGTGCCCGACAGCGAGACGAGCAAGTACGGTATCGTGCGCCCCGGGCAGGTAAAGGGCAGATATGCAGAGGTGCTCGAACTCGTAGAAAAACCCAAGCCGGGCACGGCTCCGTCCAATCTCGCGAATATCGGCAGATACGTGCTGACCCCCGATATATTCGACCTGATCAGGAAGTGTAAACCCGCGCCCAACGGCGAGATATATCTGACAGACGCGATCGAGATGATGGCAAAGAGCACGGGCGTATACGCATATGCGCTCGAGGGCAGGCGTTACGACGTCGGAGACAAGCTGGGATTCATTCAGGCGACGATAGAGTATGCGCTCAGGGATCACACCCTCTGCGACGGCCTCAAGAGATATATAAAAGATCTTGCCAAAGAGATCTGACAGTCAATACGCGAAAGCCGCTTTTTGTAAGCGGCTTTCCGTTTTTTTCGGCTGATCTCCGTCTTGAAAAAATTTTTTGAAAAAATCGTCAACTCCGCGTTTTGTCGGCGCTATGTATAAGTACAAAACCTATACGGAGGAAAAACGTAATGAGAAACAAGGTTTTTTGCAGGACGGTAGAAAAAGGCGTACAGGCATTTTTTGTAGAAGCAGACGGTAAAAAATACTTTCTGTTCAGACAGAACTTCCGACAAGGTGTGAAACGTCACTTTGAAGGCGGAGTAGCTATCGACGATCTCGGGGACTATTCGCGCGCCGACGCAAGCGTCAGGAGAACGCTCGACAAGTTGCCCATAGCGATCAGAGCACTCGAAAAGAGGGAGGGGATCGCCGTGTATCAGCGGACGAAAGACAGAGCCGACGGCAAGAAGAACGGGTACAAGAGACAGTCGCGCACTCTGCGCGGTATCGGCTCGTGGGAGGATGCGGCATGAGTTCGTACTACAAGATAGTATTGAAATTTTTCGAGGCGGGTCAGTTGGCGACTGCGCAGGAATACGTCAAGGCCGAGACTCGCGAAGACGCTCTTGCGGCTTCACGTGAGATCGCCGCGTCATACGGCGTGCAGGACGAATGCGGGATAGAAATTTCCAAGGCGGATATCGGCGAGATGATCACGAACGAGGAAGAAGAACTCATGGCGGCGCTTCGCAGAGAATACGTGTTCGCCATATACGACGCGGCGCACCTTTCTTTGAGAGAATACAACAGGCTGATAAGATCGCTCGAGGGCGACGTTGAGACGGAATATCTGCTTCTTAAAAGGGCAAACAAGAAACTGAGGATAGAGAAATTCGTGCGCAAACAGCTCAAAGGGAAAAGGCTCGACGTCGACAGTATGTACGAGACGGTGCGTATGTTGACGGACGCGGCAGATCAGAAAGAGTTCGACAGGATATGTCGCGAGAGGCTTTACGGCTTGTGAAGGACAAAGATGAATAAAAACGGTCGCGCGGCGACGCCGTGCGGCATGACAATATAAAGACAATATAATACGAACAGATCCCGCGTCGGCGCTTGCAGCCGGCTAAGGGCACGTAAAGGAGAAGGATATGATAATAGTTTTCAGCGACGTTCCGATGAAAAAGAAGCTGTACGCTTTCAGGTACAGATCGAGCGGAAACGCAGAGATAGATTATGACAAAGAAGTGGTTTTCCCCGTCAACTGCGTACTTGCAAAGACGATGAGAAAGGGAGAACGCGTCAAGGTGGTGCTTCTTGCAAAAGAGGACGTAGAGGGCAATACTCCCGTCAACGTGAACGAGTTTGTCAAAGAACTCGACGCGATAAACGCGGATATAGGCGCAGAGATAGAATACGTGCCGCTCGTCACACCGTTCAAAGAGACGGGCGACGTGCACGAAAATCTCTTCAGAGAGATAGTCGGTCAGCTCGAGAACGGTGCGCAGATCGTCGCGGACGTGACATACGGACCCAAGCCGCTGCCGATCATACTCTTTGCCGCGCTCAATTTTGCGGAAAAATTCTTTAATGCGGAAATAAAAAACATAGTTTACGGCAAAGTGAATTTCGTCGACGACGGGCAGGGTGAAGGCAATACGGTGCCGGTAAATCCCGAACTTTTCGACCTTACTCATCTTTATTATCTCAACGGTGTTACCAACGCAATGGAATACGGCAGTTCCGAAGAAGCGCTCGACGCGCTGGACAGACTTCTTAAATTCTGAGAGGCTGAGATGATTGCAAAGGAAGAACTCGAAAAGAGGATCAATTCTTCGCCTCTTTTCGATATCGATAAAGAAAGCTCCCCGTCGCTGTACAAGAAAGAGCGGTATCTGTTGCTCGAAAACCTTACCTTTTACTGTCGCGACTATATGCTCAAAGGCAGACCGCTCGGGTCGTACAGTCTCAGCCTTGTCGAGACTGCGGACGAGTGCATCAGATATTACGACAGAGGGAAAGGGGATTTTCTCAACTACTTCAACAGGGCGTTCAAGAAGAAACGCGACACAGAAGAAGCGAGAGAAAGAGCAGAAGCGTATCGCGGAGGGATAAAGATCGCGGACGAAGACGACAAAAAAATCAGAAATATACTCAGGCTTGCAAAATCGTTGGGCAAGGACCTGAGCGATCGGTCTCTGATAGGAAAAATTGCAGAAATCCTTCACGTTTGCGAAAGAGACGTCCTCGAGCTTATCAGAATGAATGCAGACGCCGCGGCGGTGCCGTCGACGGTCAGAAACGACGACGGCGACGAGACCGAACTGTTCGACACGATGGCTTCCGACGAGCCAGCCGTGGACGAAACGCTTATAAGCGAAGAAAACGTCAGAGAGATCGCCGACGAGCTGCAACGCGTTTTCGATACCGTTCAGGAGAGACAGAAAAAAGCGTTGTCCATGATGCTTACGGCAAAATACATAATCGCCTGCGACTGCGATTACGCACAGGTGGAGCGACTTCTTTGCGGCAGACCGTTTTACGACCGCGCTTATGCAGAGGAGTGCAGAACTTCGGGCGCAGTCCCGACCGACGCGGCAATTGCCGAAAAATGCGGCGTTCTGCCGTCAAGTTTAAGTCGCACTTTCAAAGAATTCAAAAAAAAGTTTAAAAAAAGTTAATCTCCGTTGTTATTGCTCCTATACAAAAACAGAAAACAAAAAGGAGCAGAGTTATGCAAAAGTATTTTGAAACAAATTTAATTGATTGCGGTGACAGGATAGGCGATGAAGTCGTTGTGGCCGTTTCAACAATTCCGAGTACCGGTTTAGAGATAGTCGTCAGGATAGGGTTTTTCGAACTTCCTCAATTCACAGACAAGATCATGCTTACGAGTACGCCCGTGGCGATCGCGTTTACTTGTGAAGGAAAGTGCAAATATTACGCTACAACACAAAAGGCGTTGTATCAGCTGGTATTGCCGAGAGACGGCGAAACGTACGGGCTTTCATGGAAAAGCACAAGGATGACGTCTCACTTTATGATGAATTTATGCGGATTTCGGCAGGCTATATGGTTGAAGTGCTGAAAGAAGATATTGAAATCGTAAAAAAAATGATGGAGGGTAAGAAGTAAAAATGAAAAACATCAGAATTAAATCGGCAATAATGTTGCTCGTGTTGCTTTTGATGGCGGCGGTGCCTTTGTTCGCGTTGACTGCGTGCGCGTCCGACGCTCAAAACGAGGAGACGGTAACCGTGACGGATATGCTCGGAGAGACCGTCGAGGTAAAAAAGAATCCGCAGAAAGTAGCATGTGCTTCAAGGACTACTTACGATCTGCTGATAGCGTTCGGGCTGGGAGACTGCATCGACGGCGTATATTATTCGCTGCTCGACAACGAGTGGGCGCAGGTGTTCGACAAAGACGCTTCCGACAGATACAGCCTGGAATACGAGGAGAGCTACGAGACTTACATAGCGCGCGGAGTCGATCTCGTTTTTGCCCCCGAAAAGTATATCGCCGACGGATTGAAGGAACACGGTATCACCGCGCTCAACGTCAGCCTTTACGGCAATCCGTCGTTCGGTCCTTACGTGTACTTCTTCGCAGAGCTGGTCAAGCAGTTGTGGGACAGCGAAGAAGTCGCCGCAAGAGTCGACGAATGGATCTCGGTCATGCAGGATACGGTCGCGGAGATAGAAGGCGTGCTCGCAGATAAAAACGAAGAAAAAAGGACGCTGTATTACATACGCGGAGACAAGAACAAGGGCGTCGGCTATACCGACAACGGGCAGTCGTTCACCGAGTACGCATACGGCGTGCTGGGCATGGATTTCATAGGCAACAGGTTTGAGACGAACACACCGTCCGCCGAGGAGATATGCGCTCAGGATCCCGACGTAATTGTAGTCGGCGGAATATATCAGAAAACTCTGATAAACGAATTGCAGAAAGAGCCTTACGTGCACCTTGACGCAGTCAGAAACGGCAGGGTATACAACATTCCCGTTGGACTGACCGTGTTTGAACAGCTCTCCGTATTCTCTCCCGCGTTCCTTTGCGATCAGGCGAACAAACTGTATCCGCAGTATTTCGATTATGACGTAAATGCAATGGTCAAAGATCTCGGCAAAAGGTTTTTCGGTGCAGAACTTACCGACGCAGAGGTGCAGAACATGCTGGACGGACTCAGCAGGGAGGGAAAGCCTCTTGCTTAACAGAAATGTAAAAATGACGGCGGGCGCGTATTTCGCGCTTGCCGCATTGATTTTTTCTGCTGTATTCGTGCTCGCCCTGCTTGTGGGCAGATACGAGATAAGCCTCGGCGATTTTTTCGCGATGATAGGATCGTCCGACGGGTACGAGACAGAGCGGAGCATCGTCGTCAATCTCAGGCTTCCGAGGACAGCGATCGCCGCGCTTACCGGCATTGCGCTCAGCGTGTCGGGATTACTGTATCAGGAGACTTTTCAAAACAAACTCGTATCGCCCGACCTTCTCGGAGTGTCGAGCGGCGCAGGCGTGGGAGCCGCACTCGCGATAGTTGCGGGGCTTTCATCGGTATTTGTCAGCGTTTTCGCGTTTGCGTTCGGTATCGCGACCGTGCTTGCAACTCTTTTCGTCGCGAAGATATTCGGCAGCAAGTCGTCGCTCGTGCTGACTCTGTCGGGCATAATCGTCGGCGGCTGTATGAGCGCGGTGCTCTCGTTTGTCAAATACCTTGCCGACGCAGAGACAACGCTTGCGAGCATTACTTTCTGGCTGATGGGCTCGTTTGAAAATTCGGTCGCGGGCGACGTGTGGGTGCTTCTGCCGATAGTCGCCGTCTGTTCCGCGATCACGCTCGCGATCAGCTGGCGCGTCAACGTCATAGCTCTCGGCAGAGAAGAAGCGCAGACAAAAGGAGTTAATTATCGCGCGTACAGAACTCTGATAATAATGATAGCGACGCTTCTTACTGCCGGCTCGGTCGCGTTCGCGGGTACGATAGGCTGGATAGGTCTCGTCGTGCCGCACATCGTCAGGCTCGCCGCAGGAAGGGACGCGAGAAAGACCGTGCCGCTGTGTATGGTTTTCGGCGCGACGTTTATGATAATCGCAGACATATTGTCGAGATGTTTCACCGCGTCGGAGATCCCGCTCTCGGCGGTCACGGGGTTTTTCGGTACGATAATATTCGTCGCTATACTTTTTATAAGGAGAAAGACGTTGAATGAAAGCGGTTGAAGTAAAAGATCTGAAGTTCGCATACGGCAAGAAAAGCCGCAACGTGCTCGACGGACTCGATTTTTCGTGTGACAAGGGAAGCGTGAACGTGCTTCTCGGTCTCAACGGGTCTGGCAAAACCACGCTTATCAAGATACTTGCGGGACTGTATGAAAATTATACGGGCGAGGTCTCGCTTTTCGGCAGAGATCTGAAAAAAACTTCGGTCGAGGAAAGGTCGAAAATGACGGCATACGTTGCGCAGAGGTCGGCGGGCGCGGACGACTTCACGGTCAGGAATTACCTGTTGTTCGGCAAAGTCAACAAAACGAAATTTTATTCTTCGCCGTCTGCAAAGGACAGAGAAGATACGTTGCGATATGCCGAAAGATTCGACATAAGCGGGCTTCTCGACAAAAATCTCGGACAGCTCAGCGGAGGAGAAAGACAGATCGTCGGCGTATGTTGCGCAGCAGTGCAGGATACAGACCTGATCGTGCTCGACGAGCCGACTTCGGCGCTCGATATACGCAATCAGCACGTGGTGCTGTCGCTGATAAAGGAGATAGCGGCAGACGAAGGAAAGACGTTTATTCTGTCGTCGCACAATCCCAACCACGCGCTCTGTCTCGGTGGAGAGGTGCATGTGATAAAGGACGGCAGGATCGCCTTTCACGGCGCGGCTTGCGAGACGGTGACCGTAGAAAAGATGAGGACGGTCTACGGCGACGACGTATGTCTCAGCAAAGATCTGCCGTATAACGAGATCTCTTTCGGAAAATTCCGCTAAAGCAGGAACAAAAGGAGAAAGAGGCTCCCCGAGCGGGGAGCCTTCGGATTTTAAATGCGCGCAACGCGCGGTCGGAAGACAGAGTATCTTATCGAGAGATAAACGTGCGCCCGGGGAGCGCGTCTCAGTCAGAAAAAATCGACGGAAATTTTGAAAAAAATTCAAAAAAAATTGCACAAAACTATTGACTATTCAAAAGTTCGTGGTATAATTTAGTCGAAAGGTCAAAGAAAGTCAAACTCTTAGACCAAAGCACAAACCGCTGCCGACGACGGCAAGGTCGGAGGGCGGCAAACGGGGCGGACAGCCCGAAGGAGGCGGAAAATGGCGAATATTTCGGACAGCATCGAAAAGTTTATATTGTCGTTTTTCGACGAGGGAGACGACAGCATACAGCTTTCGAGGAACGAACTGGCGCATTATTTCAAAGTATCGCCCAGCCAGATCAACTACGTGCTGACGACGCGCTTCGGCGTGGACAGAGGATATTATGTAGAATCGAGGCGAGGCGGCGGCGGCTTTATAATGCTTGTCAGAATGTCGCAGGACAAGGAAGAACTTCTCCCCGCGCTGATCAGACAGCTCGACACCGTGGACGAACTCACTTTCAACAAGGCGGCGGACGTGGTTGACAGGCTGGAGAGAGAGGGGATAGTCACTCCGCAGGAAGCGGACATAATCAAGAGCGCCGTCAGCGACAAGGCGCTTCAATCTGTAGCGGTGGAAAATCTGAGGAAAAACGTATTCAGAGAAATACTCATCGCATTGCTCAGGAGGTAACGGTATGAATAACGACAACGGAAAACTTCATATGTGTCAGGTGTGCGGCAAGCGCCCTGCCACGGTGTTCATAAAGAACAACATCAACGGAAAGATAGTTGAAAAGGAGCTGTGCGCGGAATGTGCGGCTCAGCTTCAGGGCAACGGAATGCTCGAGGATATATTCTTCAACGGCGTCGGCGGGCTGTTCTCGTCGATAATGGGTATGCCATACGAGGAGGACGAAAGACTGCAGAGGAGAGAGCGCGCTTGCCCTAACTGCGGAATGACCGAAAGGCAGATCAGAGAGAGCTATTCGTTCGGTTGCAGCGAGTGCTACAGGACGTTTGCAGACCTTGCGGACGAGTTCGTATCCAAGCTGGGCGGTTCGGCGCACAAGGGCAGAACGCCCAAGGGGTACAAGGGCATTTCCGATACGTCGGACGCTCCGTTGGAGACTTCGGGAAGCGGAAGAAAAACTCAGCTTACTGCAGAGGAGAAGATAGAGGAACTTGAACGCAGAATGAGAGAGGCGGCGGCGAGAGAGGATTACGACGCGGCGCTCGAATATAAAAAACAGATAGAAGAACTCAGGAGGAGGGGCTGAAATGGACAAAGGCTTTGACGACGTAGTCGTATCAACCAGAGTGAGACTTGCAAGGAATATAAAAAATCTGCCTTTCCCCAAAAGGCTGAGCGGGCAGGAGGAGATATATTCCGTGCTTATGAAGGGCGTCAAGGAGGCGTGCGACGAGCTGTTTGAGACCCGCTTTTACAAGATGTGCGACATCGACAGTCTGCTCGCGCAGTCATACGTCGAAAAACATCTTATCAGCAACGACCTGATAAAGAACGTCAATTTCGGCGCGCTCGCGGTCAACAAGGACGAGGACGTAGCCGTGATGATAAACGAGGAGGACCATATCAGGGAGCAATGTATCACTGAGGGCTTCGACCTCGACGGCGCATACAGAAAACTGCTCGGAGTGGACGAAAAGATATCGGAAAAACTCGATATCGCCTTCGATAAAAAACTCGGCTATCTGACGGCGTGCCCGACCAATCTGGGCGCGGCTATGAGGGCGTCGGTGATGGTGTTTTTGCCCGCGCTGACGATGACAAAGAAGATAGGATCGCTGATAAACGAATTGCAGAGGCTCGACTTCACGACCCGCGGAGTGTACGGCGAGGGAAGCGGAGCGCAGGGATTCATGTATCAGATATCCAATCAGGCGACCGTCGGCAAGAGCGAGGAGGACATAATAAAACTCGTCAAAAAGACAGTGGGAAGCATAATAGAAATAGAGCGCAAAGAGAGGGAAAACCTCAAAAAGACGCGCGGCGTAGAACTGCAGGACAAGATCATGCGCGCTTTCGGAGTGCTGACCAACTGTTACCTGATAGATTCGGGCGAATTTATGGAACTGCTCGGTTACGTCAAACTGGGAGTCGCGCTCGGATATATCGAAAGGGATATGAATAAGATCAACAAATTGCTTACGCTTTCGCAACCAGCGATGTTGTGCATGCTTGCGGCAAAAGTGCTGCAACCGCGCGACAGAGACAAGGCGAGAGCGGCTCTCGGAAGAAAATTCCTGGAAAAATAAAGGAGGTAGGACATCATGGGAAACTTTTCTAAAGAATGCGAACAGGTCATAGTCACCGCCGAGAAATACGCGAGGATATCGGGCGGTCTGCTCGGCACCGAGCACCTGTTGACGGCAATGGCAAACGAAAGCAATTGCCGCGCTTATAGGATACTTTTCAATTCCGGCATAACGGCAGAGAGCCTTCAGGGACTCGTAGTGCCGGACGGCAACGTCAACGGAGACGTACAGCTCAGCGAACGCGTGAAGTCGATATTCACTTCTTCAAAGAGGATCGCGGCGTCGACGGGCAGAAGCGTGATAACTTCGGACGTATTGCTCTACGCCATGTTCGAGGAGCCAGACAGCGTCGCGATCAGGGCGATATCAATGCTGGCTGACGCGAAAAGCGTCAAGAATGCCGCGGCAAAATCCCTGCTCGGCGGCACGACTTACGGCGACGGCAACGACTTGTCGTTCGACGGCGACGACCAGACCGTCAACGCGTTTTCCAACAAGACGAAGGGCGGCAAAGGGCGCAAACTTTCGGCGGGACTGGAGAAATTCGGCGTAGATCTTACCGAAAAGGCGGCGCAGGGCAAACTCGACCCGATCATCGGCAGATCCAAAGAGATAGAGAGGATAATTCAGATACTCTCGAGGCGCACCAAGAACAACCCCGTGCTGATAGGCGAGCCGGGCGTCGGCAAGAGCGCGATAGTCGAGGGTCTCGCTCAGGCGATAGTCAAAGGCGAAGTGCCCGAAACGCTCAAGAACAAAATAGTCTATTCGCTCGACATCACGAGTCTCGTGGCGGGCAGTAAATACCGCGGCGAGTTTGAGGAGAAGCTCAAGAACGTCATCAACGAGATCAAAAGCGACGGCAACGTCATCGTGTTTATCGACGAGATCCACATGATAGTCGGAGCGGGCGATACCAAAGACGGAGCGATGGACGCGGCGAACATACTCAAGCCCATGCTCGCGAGAGGCGAAATGCAGACGATAGGCGCGACCACGATCGAGGAGTACCGCAAGTTCATAGAAAAGGACAGCGCGCTCGAGAGAAGGTTCCAACCTATAACCGTCGACCCGCCCAGCGTAGAGGATACCGTCACGATACTCAAGGGCATACGCGACAAGTACGAGGCGCATCACGGCGTGAAGATCACAGACGAGGCGTTGACCGCGGCGGCTGAGATGTCTGACAGATACATCAGCGACAGATATCTGCCCGACAAGGCGATCGACCTTATAGACGAGGCGTCGTCCAAGAAAAAGACGGGCTCGTTCACTCTGCCCAAGGACGTCAGGGAACTTGAGGAAAAAGAGGCGAAACTGACGATAGACGAAAAGGCGTGCGCGTCCCGCGAGGACTACGAAGCGGCGGCTAAGATACAGAAAGAGAAGAAAAAAGTGCACGATCAGATACTCAAAGCCAAAGAAGAATGGATGAGCAACCGCGGCAAAGAGGATCTCACCGTCACGGCGGACGACATAGCCAACGTCGTAGCGAGCTGGACCTCGATCCCCGTCGTCAAGCTGACCGAAAGCGAAGCGGAAAGACTTCTCAGGATGGAGGACATACTCAGAAAGAGGGTCATCGGGCAGGAAGAAGCGATCAGCGCGGTCGCCAAGGCGGTAAGGCGCGCGAGAGCGGGCATAAAGGACCCCAAGAGACCGACGGGCTCGTTCATCTTCCTCGGACCTACGGGCGTGGGTAAGACCGAGTTGTGCAAAGCGCTCGCGGAGGCTATGTTCGGCGACGAAGATATGCTGATACGTATCGATATGTCAGAGTATATGGAGAAAGAAAACGTCTCCAAGCTGATAGGTTCCGCGCCCGGTTACGTGGGTTACGACGAGGGCGGTCAGCTCACCGAAAAGGTCAGAAGAAAGCCGTATTCGGTCGTGCTTTTCGACGAGATCGAGAAGGCGCACCCCGAAGTGTTCAACATACTCCTGCAGATACTCGACGACGGCAGGCTGACAGATTCGCACGGCAGGACTGTCAACTTCAAGAATACGATCGTCATCATGACTTCCAACGTCGGCGCGGGAGAGATCAAGGCTTCGAGACTCGGCTTCGGCAGTAAGGACGAGGAGAAAAAGTACGAGGACATGAAGGAGAGACAGATGGAAGCTCTCAGGAAGAAATTCCGTCCCGAATTCCTCAACCGTATAGACGATACGATCATATTCCGTCCGCTCAACGACGAGGATATGGGCAAGATCGTGGATATGCTGCTCGTACAGCTCGCAAAGCGCATAGAGCCTACAGGCATAAAACTCAACATCACCGACAAGGCGAAGGAGTATATCGTCAAAGAGGGCAGTAACGTCGAGTACGGCGCGAGACCTCTGAGACGCGCGATACAGAAGATGGTAGAGGACGAGCTCAGCGAAAAGATACTTCTCAAAGAAGTGCACGAGGGCAGCGACGTGACCGTGGATTACGACGGTGAAAAGCTCGTGTTCGTCACGGCGGGAAGCGGCGAAGAAAAGAAGGACGTCAAGGACGAGACGACAGACAAGACCGCAGACGAAAAGCCCGCGAGCGGCGGCTCGGACGGCGCAGACGGCGAATGACGTCGGCAGTGCGGCTCTGAAACGACAACGGTCCGACGGGAAACCGTCGGACTTTTCCTTCTTTTATCTTAAAACAGGAAAGCGTCGCAACTTTTTTGCCAAACAGGAAAAAAATTATACATATTTCGCCGACAGGTAGTATAATATACGGGATAAAGGGTCAAGAGGTGTGTAAATGACTAATGCGGGTATAGTTGCGCTCGGTTTTTCTCTGATATTTCTGTTTACCTGCGCAGGTTCTGCGACTGTATATCTGTTCAAAGGAGAGATATCTCCCAAGCTGAACACGCTTTTCCTCGGGTTTGCGGCGGGCGTCATGATCGCGGCGACGATATGGTCGCTCCTCCTGCCGTCCATGGAAGGCGCGGTGGAGATATTCGACAATAAATATATGTCGGTCGTGCCCGCGGCGGTCGGATTTATCGTGGGCGGACTTTTCCTCGTTTTCCTCGACAAGGTGATACCTCACTTCCACTTCGGTACAGATCAGGAAGAAGGTCACCGCAGTAATTTCCAGAAGACGACCAAGCTCTTTCTCGCCGTCACGATACACAATATCCCCGAAGGTATCGCGGCGGGCGTTGCGTTCGGCGCGGCGGCGACGCTCGGAGATCAGGCGGCATATCTTTCCGCGCTCGGGCTTGCCATCGGTCTCGGACTTCAGAATTTCCCCGAGGGCGCTTCGGTCGCGCTTCCGATGAAGAATCTTACGGGAAGCAAACACAAAGCCTTTTTGCTCGGCTCGTTCAGCGGTATAGTCGAGCCGATATTCGCGTTTCTCGGCTTCTATCTCGCGGCATACGTCAGCGTGCTTCAGCCGTGGCTTCTCGCGTTTGCGGGCGGCGCGATGATATTCGTCGTTGCAGAGGACCTCATTCCCGACGCAAAACTCGCGGAGCATCCGCACCTCGGCACCTGGGGCGTTATGATAGGGTTCGTCGTCATGATGGTGCTCGACGTGGTGCTCGGCTGACGCCGGAGCTGAAAACAATGCGACAAAGAGCCTTTGCGGGCTCTTTTTTCATGCCTTTTTCTCCTTACCGAAAACTTACAAATTACTGACTTTTTGCGGATAGCGGCTTTTTTGCTTCTTTGTTAAACTCAAGACAGACAACAAGGAGGCATTATATGAAAATCAGAAAAATTTTAATTCTTGCGGCAATATGCGTTATTACCGTGACGACCTGCGCGGCGGCGCTGGCGGGTTGCAGTACGGACGGAGCGCAGGAGATCGTAGTCACAGGCTCGACCTCGGTAACTCCGCTTATGGAAAAACTCGCCGAAGCGTTCGAGGCGAAGAATCAGGATATTACGGTGCTGATAACGGGCTCGGGCTCGTCTCAGGGCATAGCAGACGCACAGAAGGGCGCGTGCGAAATAGGTATGTCGTCGAGAGCGCTCAAAGCCGAGGAACTCGAGACTCTCGAGTCGATCGAGATCTGCAAGGACGGCATCGCGATCATAGTGAACAAAGAAAGCGAACTGACCGATGTGACGAGTCAGCAGGTCTACGACCTTTACGCTTCGGGCACGGCGATCGGCAGCGTCAACACTCCCGTCAACCGCAGTAACGGCAGCGGTACGAGAGACGGCTTCAACGAGCTGATCAAAAACGCCGAAGGCGACAGCCTTAAAGAACTCAAAGAGCTCAAAGGCGAGACGCAGGATCAGACGGGCAGCGTCATCGAAAGAGTAGCGGGGGCAAAGAACGTGATGGGCTATATATCTCTCGGGTCGCTCAACGACAGAGTAAAGGCGGTCTCGCTTGACGGCATACAGCCCACGGTCGAAAACATCAAGGCGGGCACTTACAAACTTCAAAGACCTTTCGTGCTTGCTGTCAAAAAGGGCGCAGAGCTCAGCGACGCGGCACAGAGATTTATCGATTTTATACAGAGCGAAGAAGGCAAAAAGATAATCGCGGACTTCGGTTGCATAGTCTGACAAATGAAAACTTCGCATAATTCTTCCAACCTTAAAGAAGGCGTCGCCAAGGCAATATTCGCTCTGGCGGCGTGCTTCGCCGTATTGTCGGTCGCGGCGATAATAGGTTATCTGCTTTACGCGGGCATACCCGCGTTCAGAGAGACGGGCGTGGGGAATTTCCTGTTCGGGACCACCTGGGCGCCGTCGTACGACGGACCCGCTTCGGAAAAATTCGGGATACTTCCCATGATCGTCGGGTCGACGATAGCCACGGGAGGCGCGCTCCTGATCGGCGGTACGCTGGGGGTCGCGGTCGCGGTTTTCATCGTGTATTTCTGCCCGAAAAAGCTGAAGATGCCGCTTGTGCAGCTGGTCAGCGTGCTTGCGGGCATACCCAGCGTGATATACGGCTATTTCGGCTTGAAGCAGATAGTGCCTGCGCTCGCGTCGGTAAGCCCGAGCGGTAACGGTACGGGTATACTCGCGGTCTCGCTCGTGCTTGGAGTGATGATCCTGCCCACGGTCGCGAGCCTTGCAAAGGACGCGCTGTCCGCCGTGCCCGCAAGTTATGCCGAGGGCGCTCTCGCGCTGGGACTGACAAAAGAGCAAAGCGTGTTCAGAATCATGGTCCCGTCCGCAAAACAGGGCATAATGACGGCGCTCGGACTGGGGATAGGCAGGGCGGTAGGCGAGACCATGGCGGTAATCATGGTCGCGGGCAATACCGTGCAGTTCCCCAAAGGACTGTTCGACGGTTTTATGACGCTGACGGGCAATATAGTTATGGATATGTCGTACGCTTCGGGCGTGCACAGGAGCGCGCTGGTCGCAACGGGATTCGTGCTTTTAGTATTCATTCTGATACTCAATCTCGCGCTGTACGGCGCAAAAAACAAAAAGAAAAGCGAGGGCAAAGGCAGACGGTTTTCTGTGCCCGAAAAAGCCGTGGCAGATGGAAAAAATAACGCTTTCGTCCGCTTTGGTCTCGGGTGCAGACGCGCTTTCGCGGTCGCTTACAACGGTTGCGCGGACGGAGCGTACAATGCGGCGCAGGCGGTCAAAAAGCGTGCGCGTGCGGCGTTTTCTTCACTTTCGGGTGCGGTCGGCAGGGCGAAAAATGCCGTACTGCGAAATAAACGCGTTGTCGCGGAGCCTGACGTAGGAAAAGTCGTTTTCAGAAAAAAGACGGCGTATTACACCTTTCTCAAATGGCTGTGCGCGGCAGGCGCGGCGCTGATGACGGCGGCGGTCGCTTACGTGATCGGTTTTATCGCGGTGAAGGGGATACAGGCGTTTGCAGAGATAGGCTTCGTCGAGTTTCTGTTCGGAAAGAGCGGCGCGGGCAAAAACTCGCTCGCTCCCGCGTTCGTCAGTACGGGCGCGCTGATAGCGATCGCGCTCGTTATCGCTCTGCCGATAGGCGTTTCTGCGGCGATATACCTCGTCGAATACGCAAAGAGCGGGAGCAGGATAGTCAGGGCGATCAGGCTGTTTACGGATACGCTCTCCGGTATTCCGAGCATAGTATTCGGTCTTTTCGGCGTGATAGTGTTCAATGACGCGTTCGGGCTCGGGTACAGTCTGATGTCGGGCGGTCTGACGCTCTCGGTGATGATATTGCCCACAGTCGTCAGAGCGGTCGAAGAAAGCCTTATCAGCGTGCCGCTCTCTTACAGAGAGGCGAGTTACGCGCTCGGAGCGGGCAAGATACATACGATAGGCAGGGTCGTTCTGCCGTGCGCGATGAAAGGCATACTGACGGCGACTGTGCTCAGTATCGGACGTATTGTCAGCGAATCGGCGGCGCTTCTGCTCACCGCGGGGTCGGTCAAGAATATGCCCAAAAGCATAATGTCGCCCGGCTCGAGCTTTGCGGTGATGATGTATATGTTCGCCAGCGAAGGACTGTATATGAACGAGGCTTACGCGACCGCGCTCGTGCTGATAGTCCTCGTAGTCGCGATAAACGCGCTCATATTCGCGATAGATCCCAAAAAGGAGAAGAAAAGTGAAAACAAAAAACGTAATGCAAAAGTTTGATCCGGGCGAAATTGCCGTCCGTATGAGAGACGTGAATTTATTTTACGGCGGTTTTCAGGCGCTCAGAAATATAAATATGGACGTGACGAAAGGAGAGATCACCGCGTTCATCGGTCCTTCGGGGTGCGGGAAGTCGACCCTTCTCAAATGTATCGACAGGATGAACGATCTCGTCGAGGATTGCAGGATAGAGGGAAGCATCGAGATCGGCGGCAGGAATATCTACGCGCCCGACGTCAACCTTCAGACGCTGAGAAAGAACGTCGGCATGGTTTTTCAGAAACCCAACCCGTTCCCGATGAGCGTGTACGACAATATCACGTACGGACCGAAGCTGTTCGGCATAAGGGACAAAGCGACTCTGGGCGCGATAGTCGAGGACAGCCTCAGGAGAGCGGCGATGTGGGACGAACTCAAGGACAGGCTCGACAAATCCGCGCTCGCTCTGTCGGGCGGTCAGCAACAGAGACTCTGCATAGCGAGGGCGCTTTCGGTACAGCCGCAGATACTTCTTATGGACGAGCCGACGAGCGCGCTTGACCCGATCTCGACGGGCAAGATAGAGGAACTGTGCGCGGAACTCAAAGAAAAAGTCACGATAATCATCGTCACTCACAACATGCAGCAGGCGGCGAGGATCTCGGATAAGACGGGATTTTTCCTGCTCGGAGAACTGGTGGAATACGACACAACCGAAAAGATATTTTCAAGCCCCGCAAAAGAGCAGACCGAACGCTATATAACGGGAAGATTCGGTTGACGCGTCGTGCGCTTGCTATGCGCGCGAAACAATGATAAAATACGAGGAGAGAGTTATGGAAAACGGACTCGAAAGCAGATTGAACAAGTTGAAGACCGATTTTGCGAGAATGTGCAGGACGGTTGAAGGTATGCTCGCCGCGGTCAACGCCCTGCTCGTCAGACCGGACAAGACGGCGGCGGCGGACATTGTCGCAAGGGACAAACTGGTCGACGAAGCCGAGGCGGATATCGAAAACGGCTGTATGAGGCTTTTGTTGCGCAACCAGCCTTTTGCAAGGGATTTCAGAGAAATATCCTGTATGCTGAAGGCGATCACCGACGTCGAGAGAATAGGCGATCAGTCTGCGGATATAGCGGGACTGACGATCTCGTTGAGCGAGGGGGTAAAGGAGATATCTCTGCCCAAGATGGGAGCGCTCGCGCTCGTAATGGTCAGGGATTCCGTCAACTCGCTGATAAACGAGGACGTGGAACTTGCCGGAAGAACTCAGGCTCTCGACGACGAGATGGACGAGCTGTTCGACGTCGCGTGCGCCGAGATAATAGAAGAAATAAAGCAAAATCCGGCATTTGCCGGTGAAGCGGCGGAACTGCTGATGATAGCGAAGTATTACGAGCGCATCGGCGATCATGCCGTCAATATCTGCGAGTGGGCAGAATTCGGAAACACAGGGGTGCGAAACAAACACCAATGAACGATCTTATCTACATTATTGAGGACGACGAAGGGGTCTGCGACGTATACGAGAGCGCATTCGACGGGCTTTACGAAACGCGCGTTTTCGGGTGCGGCAAGGACTTTTTCGAAGCGTTGAAAGAGAAAAGACCCGCGCTCGTCATAGTGGACATCATGCTTCCCGATATGGACGGATATGCGATAATAAGCAATATCCGCGCGCGGGACGAGAGGATACCCGTGATCGTGGTGTCGGCAAAGACCGACGAGATGAGTTTTGTCAAAGGGCTCAACAAGGGCGCGGACGACTATATCGCCAAGCCGTTTTCGGTGATGGAACTTCTCGCGAGGGTGCGCGCGTGTCTGAGACGCGCCAATCTGTCCGTCCGCACTCACGGCGACTTTGAAATCGACAGAGACAATTATCGGATATTTTACAAAAAAACCGATCTGCAACTTACGCTCAAGGAGTTCCGTCTCCTCGAATATCTGTTGTCCTCCTGCGGCAGGACGGTGCCGAGAGAGGAACTGTTCAACGCCGTATGGGGCGAAAATTTCATGGGTGAGACGCGCGCACTCGATATGCACATTGCAGAGATCAGGCTCAAGCTGTCGCGTTGCGGCGCGCCCAACGTCATAAGCACCGTCAGGGGCGTAGGGTATACGGTGAAAGAATGAGAAAGAAGATAATACTTCAGAGTTTCGTCATATCGCTCGTCACCGCCTTCGTGGTGTTCTTTTCGGGCATAGCGATTCATTACAGCATACAGGAAAAGAAGATAAAACAGGACATCGTCTCAGACGCCGTGCTGTTTGCCGACCTCGTAACAGACGATATTTCTTCGCTTGAAAGCGTGTCGGATTTCGGCAACGCGAGGGTCACCGTGGTAGACGAGAGCGGCAAAGTGTTGTTCGACAGCGGCAAAAGCGACAGCGCGGCAATGGACGACCATTCGGGCAGAGAGGAAGTGATCGCCGCGCTCGAAGGAAAGCCGAAGGTCGTCAAGAGACGTTCCGACACTCTCGGCAAAGACATGTACTATTATGCCGTCGCCGTCGACGGAGAGAACGGCAGGATCGTGATAAGAGTCGCAGAAAGCGCGGCGGAGATATGGTCGTTCGGCGGCGTTGCGCTCGTATACGTCGCGGTCGCGCTTCTCGTCGCGTTCGTCCTCTCCTACGTGCTCGCTAAAAATCTGTCGGGCAAAGTCGAAGAAAGGCTTGTACAGCTCAGAGACGACCTGAGGAGCGCTAACAGCGGCGATTATTCCGTGCGTTCCTGCGAGACGTCCGACGCGCTCGATTTCTCGATAATAAGCGAACTCAACGAGCTCGCCACCGCGCTGAAGGAAAATTACGAGACCCTGCGCAGAGAAAAAGCCAAGCTCGACTGCGTTGTCTACAATATGACGCAGGGACTTATCGTAGTCGACAAGGAACTCAACGTCGTGCTGAGAAACGGCGTGGCTCAGGAGCTGACGGGAAAGGCAAAAACGGGGGCAAATCTCATCAATATGATCGACGACGCCGCGCTTTTCGACAGGCTCGGCAAGATCCTCGGAGAGGGGTACAACGAGACTTTTGCATACGAATACGGCGGCAGAGATCTCGTGATCAACGCCTTTACGCTCAGACTTGGAGCGGGAGACGACATGGGCGTGATACTGATAAGCGACGTGACGAAAGAAAAGGAGTTGTCGAGGCAAAAGAGCGAATTTTTTGCCAACGCTTCGCACGAACTCAAAACGCCGCTTACTTCTGTGCGCGGTCTCAGCGAAGTGCTCCTCGCAAAGAGCGACGAAAATTCTCCCGACCGCAAATATCTCAGAAGAATATATACCGAGAGCATCAGGCTGCACAACATAGTCACCGACATGCTGTACATCAGCAGGCTCGAGTCGCGCGAGGTGGCGAGAAAACGCGACGACGTAAGGCTGTCGGCTGTGATAGACGATTGCTTGCAGGCATATAAGGAAGAAACGACCCGAAAGAGGATAAACGTCACGGTCGAAGGCGACGCTTGTATGCAGGGAGACGAGCACAATCTCTACGAGTGTCTCAACAACGTGATCGGCAACGCCGTGCATTACAACAAGGCAGACGGCTTTATACGGATAGAGGTATCGGAGCAGGACGGCAATGCGGTCGTCAGGGTAAAGGACGGAGGCATAGGCATCTCCAAAGAGCATCTTCCTTACGTCTGCGAGAGGTTTTACCGCGTCGACAAGAGCAGATCCAAGCAGACGGGAGGCACGGGACTTGGGCTTTCCATCGTCAAGCACGTCGTCGCGCTGTACGGCGGCGAGCTTAACATCGAGAGCGAAGAAAACGTCGGGACGACTGTGACGCTGACTTTTCCCGCAAGATCCGCCAATTGAAAACGGGAGCCGAAAAGGCTCCTTTTTTGCATAATTATGCGCTACGAGGCGGATATTTGCGCATAATCTCCGATTATAGCTTCAGGTATGCAAAATTTTTGTCAAAACGGGGCAGAAATTTCAAAAAGTATCTTTTATTTGCCTTTTTTGTATGTTATAATATTGACAAGGAAAAGCTCTATGCGAGCACGCAGGGGCGAAGGAGGCAAATTATGCGTATAGAAATCATTGCAAGAAATTATCGTGTCAGCGACAGGCTCAGAGAGATCATCGACAAGAAGATGGAAAAGTTCTCGCGTTACTTCGAGGACGACGCAAAAGCGGTGGTCACTCTCAGAGAAGTGGGCAAAGATAAATACGCAATGGAGATCACAATCTTCTTCGGCGGCAACATGGTAAGAAGCGAGGTCGTATCCGACAACATGTACAACAATATCGACATCGCGCTTCCCAAGATCGAAGGACAGATCAGAAAGCACCGTACAAAACTCGGCAAGAGGATCAGACAGACGGCTATCGACGAGGCGAGCATTTACGAGCCTCAGCCCGCGCAGGAGAAAAAGCGCGAACTCGTCAGGACGAAGACTCTCGACCTCAAGAAGATCAGCGTAGAAGAAGCGCTCGAGGAGATGGAACTGGTCGATCACGACTTCTACATATTCCTCAACGAAAAGACGGGCAAGGTCAACGTCGTATACCGTCGTACCGACGGCAACGCGGGACTTCTCGATCTGACTTATTCGGGATAACGCAAATCAGCACAAAAATATCCGCCGTCCGTAAGGGCGGCGGTTTTGTTGTCTTTCACTCCGGCAAGTACGGGAAAGAGCGTCGGCAGCGCTTTTACGCGGTTGCGTGCGCCTGTCGGACCGACGTCATTCCGCTTTTGCGCGCATAATATAGTCCTCCATCACGAAGCCGTCTCCGATGTCTGTGTCGAGAGTGCGTTCGTTGACGAAGCCGTTTGCAAGATAAGCGGTTATCGCGCGCTGATTGTACTTGTTGACGTGCAGATAGACGGACGGGTAGCCGAGCTCTTTGGCGCGTTTTTTGACGAATTTCAGCGCGAGAGAGCCGTAACCCTTGCCGCGTATCGACGACAGTATGTAGAGTTTGGAGAGGAAAAGCGAGTCTTTTTCTTTCTCGAGCACGATATAGCCGCGTATTTTGCCGTCGTCCTCGACCGCATAAAATTCCGCTCCGTCGTTGAAAAGCGCGAGCATCGCGTCTTTGCTCTGAAAGTTGGAGACCATATAGTCTATCTGAGCGTCGTTGATGATGCCTTTGTAACATTCGTGCCAGATCTCGTCTGCGAGGCACGCTACTTCCGCGATGAGCGCGGGATCTGTGATTTTCCTTATTTCTGCCATATAATTATTATAATATGCGCACCCGCCCGTGTCAAACGCGTGCGCAAAACAGAAATAAAATAATTGTCTTTTGAATGAGGATAATATATAATAAAAAATATGAAGAAAGCGGTAGTGACCATTTTGCTGATACTCGCGTGCGCGTTGGTTTTCGTATCCTGCGATACGAAGGACGACGTCACCTATTATCAGGAGAACGTCGTCGGCAAATACGGCGACGGCATAAGTCTGACGGGCATAGTCGTGCCCGAGACCGCGCCTTCGGAATACGCCGACCTGCCGCGGGTCGAAAAGAGCGTATATTTCGACACCCGTCTCGAAGGGTGGCATTTCAGCGGAGTTTACGTAGTCAAAGGCGAAAAGATCACGGTCACTTTGCCCAAGGAAAAGGCTGACGGGAGCGTCACCGCGACCGTGGGCAGATATTCTCCGTCGTCTTTCGAGATCAGCCTTACCGAACAGACTACCACGTTCGTATCTACGGTATCCGGGCTTCTTGATTTCGATCTCGGGGAATGTTACGGCGACTCGTTCTGGCAGCTCAGCGTGTCGGGAGGCGTCAACGCGTCTTATTACAGACTGGGTCTCGACAGGGTCGCCGACTGGCAGAACAGCGTGGATTATGCCGTGGTCGACGGCACCAATATCAGGATATATCTGCCCGCAGAATACCTCGACGCTTCTTCCGACGTTGAAAACGCGGCGACCTGGTGGCGTTCGCTTTGCGAATATATGGACAGATACACCGTCGGAGTTTTCGGCGAGGACAAACTTTCTCCGACCGACGTTTTCGTTACGGGACAGGTGAGTCAACCCGCTTACGACGTCGATAAGGACGTGCTTTTCGTTCCCGTGTCGTATGCGGACAAACTGCTCGATCACGACGCGCTCGTGAGCGGCGGCGCGTGGGCGGTCATGCTTGCGCTGGCTAAGGGAAAAGCGGAATACGCGGGGGTTGACGACGCCGCATTGTCCGAAGTCGCGCAGATAGCGGCGGCGGGAGCTTTCGTCACTCTGACCGACGGGATACTGAGTGCCGACAGCAGTAACGAATACTGGATAAACAACGCCTACGACTGCCTTGCGATGAGCATAGGCGGCGGGCTTGAGAGTTACGGCGATCTGGCGGCGTACGTCAATCTGATACACTCTTTCGGAGAGGAAAAAGTCGTAAAGACGGCTGTCGATTACGCTTCGGCGACTGATAACGGCGTGATCCCGCTGTCGCAGTATTTCTGCAATGCGTTTGCGGAATACGGCGTCGATCTTTCCGATTATTTCAACACAGTTTTCGGTCTCGGTACCGAGAGCGCGCAGAGCGGACTTCAGAAGTACGTTCCGTTGCAGAGCAGATACGCAAACGGTTGCGTCGCGACCGCCGACAAGACGGGCGTGACGGTAAATTCGGGAGAAAGGACGGAGTTCGACTTTGCTACGGAATACGTGACGACGGCGACGAACGCGACGCTCGTCAGGGTCATGCTCGGGGATTCGGAATGGAAAGCGGGAGCGGACGGGATTTACTCGTTCAGACCCGAGGATACGGAAAAGACAAAGGATTTCACGTTGGTTTTCGATGTCGACGGGCAGAGCGTGGAACTCAAGGGCAGATTTACCTGCAACATAGAAGTTTCGGTATTCACGCGGTACGAAAACGTGCCGTGGCGCGATATGAAAACCGCCGTCAAGGAGTATGCGGAGAACGGCGCGGGATACCTCGTCGAGGAAAAGGCGCAGTCAAAAGCCGAGATCCCGCAGAACGAGATCGTCGACGACGGCGTCTATACTTTCAGCGTCAACAGAGGCGCGATACAGGTCGACGAGACCGCGACGTACGTCATTTACGTCAGGAGCAAAGGGGTGATCCGCGTCGACTTCGGCGTGCCCGAGTATATGTTCACGATGTTCGAAAACCCGATCACGGTCAACGAGTACACAGACGAGTTGTGCTACGAGATAGAGTTGCAGAAAGGAGTGTCGTATTATTACGATATGTACGTTCTCGCGACCAAGGGCAACGCTTACGGCTGTCTCGGCATAAGCAAAAAAGGCGGCGAGATATCCGACATCGATCAGGATCATCTGATCTATCTGACCTTTGATAAGGACGAAGTGTCCGATTATCAAGCGCCCGCGATCGTGCCCGAAAGTTTCGGCGTGAGAAAAGAGGGAATGAGGTATTACGAAGAATCGGGCGCGGCGCTCAAAGAGTACCCGCAGGCGGAGAGCGGCTCATATCCCGCGGCGGCGACCGACGGCAACGACGATACAGCGTTCGTCTCCAAAGCGGCGGCGAAGCAGGTCTATCTGTTCGAGTACGAGGAGGCGGTTGAGACCGAGTTCATAGTGATAAAGACCTCTCTGACCGACGTCGCGTATACTGTCGAGTACAGTACGGACGGGGAGACTTTTATCAGATGCGACGCGGGTAGCGTGTACAGAAATATCAGCGCGCTTTTCCCCAAGGCGGTTACGGTAAAGAGCGTCAGGCTGACCTTGTCGTCCGACAACGAGTTCGCGGGCGTGATCAAGGATATCTACTGCGGCAGATACTCCAACGAGGCGACTATCGTACCGTCCAACAGCAGCCGCGTGCTCTATCAGGGCAAATGGCAGTACAAGACGGGAGGCATAAGCGTCAACGGCTGGATACTCGAAAGTTACGGCGACGACGCGGCGATAGAGTTCAATTTCTACGGCACGGGCATTTCGGTCTACTGCGCTAAAGGCGACGTTTACGGCTCGATGCAGATACTCGTCGACGGCAAGCAGTACGGCTCGGTGGAACTCAACAACGCGACCACGCTTTACGACTGCAACGTGTTCTCTGTTGAGTTCAGGAGCGCGGGCAAACATACGATAAGGATAGTTCCTTCGTCCAACGACGACATCATCAATCTCGATTACTTCGCGGTTATGTATGCCGAACAGCAGGAAGCGGCGCCCGAGACGGGCAATCTGTGGTATTTTGCGATAATTCCCGCGGCGCTTATCGTGATATTCGCGATCTGCGCGGTGCTTGATATAGCCGACCGCCGCAACAAAAAACGCAAAAAAGAGCTGAAAGCCGCGTCCTACGCGTCCGATGGGGCACAAACAGAGAACGCAGACGGATCCGCAAAACAATGACAGAGAACGCAGAAGACCCGGCAAAATAATGTTTTATCCGATATATCCTCCGCAGTGCGGGGGATTATTTTTTTCTTGCGGGCAGAATTATTCGCGCGTTAAAAGCGCGCACGCGCACGTATAGTATAATTTTGGTAAAATTTCAAAAGTTGTCATCAAAGTGTTGACTTTTGCATATAATGGGGTATAATTAGATTTAGCAGTCAAGGGGTGCGATTGCTAACAGTTGCGCAAACCGATTGCCAAATACGCGGCAGGGAGGGAAGTATGGACGACAGGTTGTCAGAACGCAAGAGAAGAGTGCTTCAGGCGCTCGTCGACAGCTATATCGGCGATCCTCAGCCTATTTCGTCGTCTGCGATACAGGCGAAATACATGCCCGAAGTTTCCTCCGCAACTATAAGAAGCGAGCTTGCCACTCTCGAAGAACTTGGCTATCTCGTTCAGCCTCACGTCAGCAGCGGCAGAGTGCCGTCCGCAAAGGCGTACAGGTTTTATGTGGACAGCATGCTCGACGGCGGTTTCGGCGGCGTAGAGGTGCTGAGAAGCAGGTTTGAAAAGAACTTCAGTTCTGTCGAAGAACTCGTCAGGGCGACTGCCAAGGTCGTCAGCGACGCGACCAATTACACTTCGCTGATGGTTTTCACGGGAAGTGAAAAGGTGGTTGTCAAAGAGGTCAGGCTGGTAGATCTTCTCGACGGCAACGCGCTCGTCGTGATAATCACCGACAGCGGAGTGCTCAAGGATAAGATGGTAGCCGTGCCCGAGAACGCGGACGGCGGATACCTCGACATCGCGGGCAAACTGCTCAACGCGACGTTCGCAGGCAAGAACCTTGCAGAGATACAGCATTACGAGGAGCCTATGGAACAGAACTTCGAGGCATACAGGGCGCTGTTCCGGCAGGTCGTCGAAATGGTGAAAGAATACAGGACGGCGCACGACTCGCAGCTCTACCTCGAGGGAGAGGACAAGATCTTCGAATATCCCGAGGCGAGAGACGTGGACAATCTGAGGAGCTTCGTGTCGATAATTTCCAAGAAGGAGAGGCTGCACGATCTCGTTACCGGCGACGGCAGCGTTGAATTCGAGGTCAAGATCGGCGACGAAGAATCTGAAGATCTGAAAAATATGGCGCTCGTCACCGCGAAATACACGGTTGACGGCAAAGAGGTCGGACACGTAGGCGTGATAGGACCTCAGAGAATGGATTACAGAAAAGTTATGACTGTGCTTCGCAGACTTGGCGACGCACTCAACAACGGCGGAGACGAATAATATGGCAGAAAAGAAAAAGAAAAACCAGAAACAGGACAGTACCGAGGAAATAAAAGAGGAGGCGGCAGAAGTCGTCAAAGAAGCTCTGTCCGACGAACCCGCAGAAAAGGCGGAAGCAGAGGACAAGACGTCGGACGCGGCGCAGGAACTTTTCGCGCAGTATGTCAGGCTTCAGGCTGATTTCGACAACTTCAAAAAGCGCAACCGCGAGACGGCTCGCGTGATGTACGAGGCGGGAGTCGCCGACGTGATAGAAGGCATACTTCCCACGCTCGACAACCTCGAAATGGCGATACTGTCGCAGAAAGACGAGTCTTTCAAGCAGGGACTCGAACTCGTGAAAAAGGCTTTCCTCGACGCGCTTGCAAAATTCTCGGTAGAGGAGATCGACGCGCTGGGCAAAGAATTCGACCCCAACGTGCACGAAGCAGTTATGAACAGAGACGACCCCGACAATGCGGGAAAAGTCGTCGAAGTGCTCAAAAAAGGTTATATCCGCAACGGCAAGGTGCTCCGTCACCCGCTCGTAGTTGTGGGACAATAATATAAAAAACGATCAAAAGGAGTATATTGTTATGGCAAAAATAATCGGCATCGACCTCGGCACCACCAACTCGTGCGTAGCCGTAATGGAAGGCGGCGAAGCCACCGTTATCGCCAACAAGGAAGGCGCAAGGACGACTCCGTCCGTAGTCGGTTTCGCCAAGAACGGCGAGAGACTCGTAGGTCAGGTTGCAAAGAGACAGGCGGTCGCCAACGCAAACCGCACCGTCAGTTCTATAAAAAGACACATGGGCAGCGATTACAAGGTCAGGATCGACGACAAGAGTTATTCTCCGCAGGAGATCAGCGCAATGATCCTCACCAAGCTGAAGAACGACGCAGAGTCCTACCTCGGCGAAAAGGTAACGCAGGCGGTCATCACCGTCCCCGCATACTTCACCGACAGCCAGAGACAGGCTACCAAGGACGCAGGCAAGATCGCGGGTCTCGAAGTGCTTCGTATAATCAACGAGCCCACCGCGGCGGCGCTCGCTTACGGCCTCGACAAGGGCGACAACAAGGGTCAGAAAGTGCTGATCTACGACCTCGGCGGCGGCACGTTCGACGTTTCGATCCTCGAGATAGAGGACGGCGTCTTTGAAGTTCTCGCGACCAACGGCGACACTATGCTCGGCGGCGACGACTTCGACAAGCGCATAATGGATTATATCCTCGACGAGTTTGAGAAGAAAGAGGGCATCAGGATCTCCGACGCTCCCACGCTCCAGAGAATTAAAGAGGCGGCTGAAAAGGCAAAGATAGAGCTTTCGGGCGTTACCAGCACCAACATCAACCTGCCGTTCATCGCGATGAGTGCGGACGGTCCCAAACACATCGACATGGATCTTTCGAGAGCCAAGTTCGACGCTCTGACAAGCGATCTCGTCACGAGGACTATCACCCCGATGAAGAAGGCAATGGCTGACGCGGGTCTCACCAATGCGGACATCGCCAAAGTCATACTCGTCGGCGGCTCTACCAGGATCCCCGCTGTCATCGAGGCGGTCAAGAACATCACAGGCAAAGAGCCGTTCAAGGGCATCAACCCCGACGAATGCGTAGCTCTCGGCGCGGCAATTCAGGGCGGCGTGCTCGGCGGCGAAGTCAAAGACGTCCTGCTTCTCGACGTGACCCCGCTTTCTCTCGGTATCGAGACGATGGGCGGCGTGTTCACCAAACTCATCGAGAGAAACACGACCATTCCTACGTCCAAATCGCAGGTGTTCTCCACGGCGGCTGACAATCAGCCCGCGGTCGACATCAGAGTGCTTCAGGGCGAGAGGCCCATGGCGAGCGACAACAAAGAGCTCGGACGCTTCCAGCTCGACGGCATTCCTCCGGCACCGAGAGGCGTACCGCAGATCGAAGTCACCTTCGATATCGACGCCAACGGCATAGTCAACGTCAAAGCGGTAGACAAGGGCACGGGCAAAACTCAGAGCGTTACGATCACATCCTCGACCAACCTGTCCGACGACGACATCGACAGAGCGGTCAAAGAGGCTGAAAAGTACGCAGAGGAAGACAAGAAGCGCAAAGAACTCGTCGACGCGAAGAACGACGCGGATCAGATGATATTCGCGACCGAAAAGGCTCTGAAGGAGAACGGCGACAAGCTGACCGAGGAGGACAAGACGACTTTGAAAGAGGCTTGCGAGCACGCCAAGAAAGAGCTCGAGACCGCTGACACCGCAGAAAAGGCGAGAGCGATCATCGAAGAACTCAGCAATAAGAACACGCCGATATTTACCAAGCTGTATCAGGCGGCACAGGCAGAAGCGCAGGTTAAGGCGCAGTCCGGTACCGACGGTAGCGGCGCGGCAGGCGGCGCGGCGGGCGGCGGCGACGATATCATCATCGACAACGACAATCCCGACGACGGCGGCAACAACTGAAGTAATTTCGTCTGACGGGGCGGAGAGATCCGCCCTTAAGACTGTCTTTGAGACGGAATAAGGAATATGGCAAAAAATTATTACGAGATCCTCGGCGTTGACAAGAACGCGGACGAAGAGACGATCAAAAAGGCGTACCGCAAACTCGCGATGAAGTATCACCCCGACAGATACTCTACGGCGAGCGAAGCGGAGAAAAAGCAGGCCGAGGAGAAATTCAAAGAGATAAACGAGGCGCACGACGTGCTCTCGGACCCGCAAAAGCGCAGTAACTACGACACCTACGGCAATCCCGACGGACCTCAGTTCGGCGGCGGAGCGGGCGGCGCAGGCGGCGGCTTCGGCGGTTTCGGCGAGGGCTTCGGCGGCTTCTCGGATATATTCAGCGAACTGTTCGGCTTCGGCGGCGGCAGGAGCGCAAACCCCAACGCGCCCAAGAACGGCGAGGACATACAGGTCAGGCTCAATCTGACGTTCGAGGAAGCGTATTTCGGCGTGACCAAGCAGATACGCGTTATGCGCGACGAAGAATGTCCCGACTGTCACGGCACGGGCGCAAAAGACGCGTCGTCCGTCACCGTATGCCCGTACTGCAAGGGTACGGGTTATATCAGACGCGCTCAAAGCACTCCGTTCGGGCAGAGGGTCGTGCAATCGGTATGCCCGCATTGCGGCGGCAAAGGCAAGGTCATTGCGGACAAGTGCAAGACCTGCAAGGGCAACGGCTATCTGCGCAAAGAGGGCGTAGTCTCCGTAAAGATACCCGCGGGCGTGGATACGGGCATGAACGTCATCGTGCGCAACGAGGGCAACTGCGGTCGCAACGGAGGCAGAAAGGGAAGCCTCGTGCTCGTGATATACGTGCAGGAGCACCCTCGCTTCAAGCGTATGGGCAGCGATCTCTATATGGAAATGCCCGTCAGCTTCTACAACGCGGCGGTCGGTTGCAAGGTCGAGATAGACACTCCCAAGGGCAAGACCGTGTGCGGTATCCCGGAAGCGACTCAGTCGGGCACCAAGATCCGCATCAAGGGCTACGGCATGAAAAAGAGCCAGCGTGAGGAGTACGGCGACCTGTACATCACGATCAAAGTCGAGACCCCGAGAGGACTCAGCCGCAAACAGCAGCAAGCGCTTCTCGAGTTCGAGAATTCGCTTTCGGAAACGCAGTATCCGCAGATACGCAGATTCAAAAAAAACTGATAAATCAGATTGCAGCCGCTCCGCAAGGGGCGGCTTTTTTATGCAAAGGCTTGTTTTTGCTTTGTTGTCGGGAGAGCGATAACCGCGCGCATCGTCAAAACTATTGCATTACGCGCGCGCATTGTTTATAATATAGCTATGAAATACAAAGAGATTACGGTCAATACGACCACCGAAGCAAGCGAACTCGTTGCCGACATACTTTACAGCGCAGGAAGCGGCGGCGTCAGCATTTTTGACAAAGAGGACTTCATCGACCTGATGAAAAGCGACGTGATCTGGGATTACGTCGACGAATCCGTACTCGAGAAAAACGAGGTCGTCAAGGTCAAAGGCTATTTTGGGGAGGACGGCTTCGACGCGGTCAGAAAGGGCGTGGAAGAAGAACTCGCTCTGCTGCGCGAGAGGAGCGTTTTCCCGCTCGGCTCGCTCGAGATCTCGGTCGCGGACGTAGACGAGGAGGACTGGTCCAACGTCTGGCGCAAATATTACAAGCCGATACCTTGCGGCAGGGTCGTAATCGTTCCCGACTGGCTGACTTACGAGCCGACGGAAGATCAGAGGATAGTGCGCCTCGACCCCGGCATGGCGTTCGGCACCGGAGAGCACGAAAGCACCCGTATATGCCTTACCCTTCTTCAGAAAGAGGACGTGAAAGGAGCGCGCGTCGCCGATATAGGCACGGGCAGCGGCATACTCGCGATCGCGGCGGCAAAGCTGGACGCGAAAGAAGTTGACGCATACGATATAGACGCGACTGCTGTAAAAGTCGCGGAAAAGAACTGCGCGCATAACGGAGTGGACGGCGTAGTCAAAACAGAGTGCGGCAATCTGCTCGACAAGTGCAGCGGCAGTTACGACATTCTGCTTGCCAACATCACCGCGGATATATTGTCGGGCATGGCTCCCGATATAGGCAAGTTCGTCAGGAAGGGCGGCGTGATAATAATTTCGGGCATACTTCTGCCGTACGAGCAAAAGGTTGTCGACGCGTTTGCCGCGGCGGGTCTTACCGTAAAAGACAGGCTCGGACAAGGCGAGTGGTGCGGCTTCGCCTATACGAGGAACTGATGGAGATAAGAAGATTTTTCGCGTCTCCCGATGACGTTGCGGGAGACAAAATATATATTTCGGGCGACGAATACGCTCACCTGAAAGTGCTCAGACAAAAGGTCGGGTACAAAGTCGTCGTATGCACGGGAGACGGCAAGGATTACGAGGGCACGATCGAGGAGATAAGCCGCGACCGCGCCGTGGTACGCATAGACACGGTATCGGCAAACGCCAACGACCCCGCGTTCGATATCACTCTTTTTCAGGCGCTTCCCAAGGGCGACAAGATGAGTTTTATCGTGCAGAAGTGCACAGAGCTCGGCGCGCGCAGGATAGTGCCGTTTTTGTCCGCTTATACCGAGGAGACCAGGTACAACCGCGAGCGTATGCAGAGAGTCGCAAAAGAGGCTTGCAAGCAATGCGGGCGCTCGCTCGTCTGCGACGCGGGAGAACTCACCGACTTTGACGGCGTGATATCGTCGCTTCGGGACTACGACTTAGTGATAATGCCTTACGAAAACGCGACCTGCGGCAGGACGGGCGACGTAAAAGGGTTGAAAACGGCAAAGAAGATAGCCGTGATCATAGGAAGCGAAGGCGGTTTTGCGCAGGAAGAAGTGCAGAGAGCGAAAGACGCGGGCGCTCAGATTGTCTCGCTCGGCAGGAGGATTTTGCGTTGCGAGACGGCGGGGCTTGTGACGATCGCGCTGATCGCGTACGAGAGAGGAGAACTCGGCGTATGAAGATAGTCGTTTTCAACCTCGGGTGCAAAGTCAACAAATACGAGAGCGACAGCATAGCGCGCGCTTTGAGAGAAAGAGGGCACGACGTGGTCTGCGAACTCGAAAAAGCCGACGCGTATATACTCAACACCTGCGCCGTGACCAACGAGGCGGAGAGAAAGTCTCGCCAATGCGTGACCCGCTGTCTGAAGCTCAATCCCTCCGCAAAGGTGATAGTCGTCGGGTGCGCCTCTCAGGCGGACGGCGCGCAGTTCGAAAGGAAAAAGGGCGTGACCTTTATTTCGGGCGTTGCGGGCAAGAGGAACGTCGTCGACGAGCTTGAAAAGGCAGGAGTGTTTATAGAGCCGCTCCCGACCGTTTACGAAGAAATGGAGACGCCGTCGGTAGAGCGCACGCGCGCATACGTAAAGGTGCAGGACGGTTGCGACAACTTCTGTTCGTATTGTCTGATACCTTATCTGCGCGGCAGGAGCAGGTCGAGAAATATAGGCAACGCCGTGGCGGAGTGCGAAAGGCTTGCCGAGGATACCCGCGAGATCGTGCTGACGGGCATAGATCTGTCGTCTTACGGCAAGAATACGGGAGATACGCTGACGGGGCTGATAGACAGGCTTGCGGACGTGGATTGCCGCATCAGGCTCGGCTCTCTCGAGCAGGGGGTCATAGACAGGAGATTTCTCGACGCTACGAAAAGGCTGAAGAAGTTCTGCCCGCAGTTCCACCTCTCGCTTCAGAGCGGCGCGGACGCGGTGCTGAAAAAGATGAACCGCCATTACACTACCGACGAATACTTCGCCAAAGTGCAACTGATAAGAGAATATTATCCCGACGCAAACGTGACCACGGACCTGATCTGCGGCTTCCCGACCGAGACTGACGCGGACTTTGAGGAGACCAAGGAGTTTATCAGAAAGGTAGGTTTCGGGCAGGTGCACGTGTTCGGTTACTCGGCGAGAAAGGGCACGGTCGCGGCAAAGTACAGGCTTCTGCCGCCCGAGGTCGTGGCAGAGAGGTGCGAGCAAGCTCAGCGCATAGCGACAGAACTTCACGCAAAGTATCTCTCGTCGCTGATCGGAAAGAGGATAGAGGTGCTGTTCGAGGAAGAACAGGACGGCTACGTCGCGGGGTACGGCAGAGAATACGTCAGAGCGTACGCGCGCGGAGTTAAAACTGAAGAAATCGCAGAGGGCGTCGTCAGAGAACTTTTCCGCGACGGCGTACTCGTCGAAATATCGGAGGAAAAACTATGAACGACTGCATATTCTGCAAAATAATCAAAGGCGAGATACCTTCTTACAAGATCTACGAGGACGATATGACATATGCGTTCCTCGACATCGCGGGCGACCTCGAGGGACACACTCTCGTGATACCCAAGGCGCATTGCACCAACGTGCTCGACTGCGACAAGGACTACCTCGCCGCGACGATCGCAACGGTACAGAAGATAGCGAAACACTATGTGGACGACTGCGGCTACGACGGCGTAAACTTGATGAACGCGAGCGGCAAAGCGGCGCAACAGAGTGTTTTCCACCTGCATTTCCACATTTTCCCGAGGAAAAACGGCGACGGCGTCGATCTGTTCCCGCTCAAGGAAAAGAAGGAGATCGACATGGCGGCGGTCGCGAAAAAACTCGCGTTCTGACAGCTCGCGCTCTGACAACTCGCGCCCGCAACGGGAATTGCAGGGAGCATTGGCAGGCAAAGACGGGCAATGCGGGCGGGACAAACCGCAGAGGACTGCAGAAGCCCCGATCGGTTGGCAGGATCAATGCGAAAACGCCGCAAACAATACGTTCTTACCGTTCGGGGAGAATATCGCCCGAAAAAGCGAAAAACCGCGCGAAAATCTGTTGACAAACCGCGCGCAGGTTAATTATAATATTAAAGCAAACAAAGTCCCGCCAAGGGGAAGGAGGCGAAAATATGTCTACTGTCAGAGTCGGTGAAAACGAATCGTTGGACAGCGCTCTCAGACGCTTCAAGCGTAAGTGCGCGAGAGACGGCATTATCGGTGACCTCCGCAAGAAAGAGGCTTACGAGAAGCCCAGCGTAAAGCGCAAGAAGAAGGCTGAAGCTGCTCGCAAGAGAATGTACAAGTCCTAAGAGAATCAACCGTCCGCAAGGGCGGTTTTTTCGTGCCCCGATACGGGGAGAAAAAGCGACGTGTCCGTCTTTTTCCGACGGAGACGAGACAAGTATTTTTATGTAAAAAAGCGTACCGAAAATTTCGCTTTTGTCGAAAAACGTCGGGTTTTTTCTACTTTTGGAGAACGGTTATAAATTTTTTCAAAATTCTTGCCAATGTGTGGATAAGCGCGCTATTATGCTGTTGTTGAAAATACCAAAGACAGCAAAAAAATTCAACGGTGTGAGGAGAAATCAAATGGTGCAAAAAAGTGAAAAATCTATGCATTTTCTGGCAAGACAGGCAAAGTACAGAATGACGGGCGGATATTACGGCGCGGCGGCGAGACGCGGCGACAACGGACGCTCTCTCAAACAGAATTTCGAGAACAGACTTCTGCTCGACAAGATAGAAGCGCTCGTCAAGTCGGGTACTGACACGCATGACGCGATAGGAAGGCTCGTAGACAAAAAGCTCATGGAGACGGCTGACGAAGTGACGAGACAGAGACACGTGCTTCAGATCGCCGCGACCTACGTCAAGGCAAAGAGAGAACTTACCCGACGCGCCCGTTCGGTATGACGTATGCCCGCCCTCGCGGCGGGTTTTTTCATGCTTTTGCGCGCATTTTATTTTGCGCCTTTTCGTGTGTGCGATATCGTTTGTCTTATTCTGCCGATTATGGTAAAATATTTGTGCCGACGCGGGAGGCAGTCCTTCCGACGGGCGGCGCAGGAGATACAATGGATTACGCTCAGTTACTCAATCCCGAACAACTCAAGCCGGTATACGATACCGAAGGCGCCGTACTCGTGCTCGCGGGCGCGGGCAGCGGCAAGACGCGCGTGTTGACGTACCGCATAGCTTATCTTATAGAGCACAACGGCGTGGAGCCTTACAATATCCTCGCCATCACGTTTACCAACAAGGCGGCGAACGAGATGAAAGAGAGAGTCGCGGCGGTCACGGGCGCGCAGGGCGTATGGATCTCTACCTTCCACTCGCTGTGCGCCAAGATATTGCGCATGGAGATCGCGGTGACGGGCAAGTATACCGCCAACTTTTCGATATACACGGACAGCGACAGCGACAAGATCGTCACGAGGATAATCAAAGAACTCGGCATAGAGGACGGCGGGGAGCTCAAAAAGCAGATACGTTTTCACATTTCCAACGCTAAGAACCACGCGCTGTCGCCCGAGGAATACGCCAAGAGGATCAACGGTATGCCGCACGCCGACGTCATAGTCAGGGCATTTGCCGCGTACGAGCGCCAGCTCGAGGCGAACAACGCGCTCGACTTCGACGATCTTATACTCAGGACGCTGTTGCTTTTCAAGGATTATCCCGACGTGCTGAAGAAGTATCAGGAGCGGTTCAGATACGTGCACGTCGACGAGTTTCAGGACACCAACAAGATACAGTTCCTTCTCGTCCGCATGCTGACGGGCAGATACGGCAACCTGTTCGTGGTCGGCGACGACGATCAGAGCATATACGGCTGGAGAGGTGCAGAGGTGGGCAATATCCTCGATTTCAAAAAGCACTTTGCAGGTTGCAGGATATACAAGCTCGAGCGCAACTACCGCAGTACTTCCAACATTCTCGACCTCGCCAACAGGATAATCGCGCACAACTCCGAGCGCATGGGTAAAACTCTGTGGACGGAGAGCGAAAAGGGCGTGGGCGTGACCTACCGCAGTCTTTACGACGACAGGCAGGAGGCGGACTTCGTGCTCGGGGAGATGATGTCGCTTATGCGTTACAACGGCTACAAGGCGGGCGATTTCGCGATACTCGTCAGGCAGACCGCGCTGACCCGTCTTTTTGAGGAAAAACTCTATCTCTACAATCTGCCGTTCAGGCTGATCGGCGGGCAGAAGTTCTACGAACGCAAGGAGATCAAGGACGTGCTTGCCTACCTCAAGACGATAGCCAATCCGCGCGACAGGGAGAGCTTGGTGCGCATAATCAACGTGCCCAACCGCAAGATAGGAGAGGCGACCGTCGCAAAACTCGCGCTTGCCTGCTCGGAAAACGGATATACTATGCTCGAGGGACTTCTGCATTTCGACGAACTCGGCTTTACGGGCGCGACGAGGACGAAGCTGGAGCCTTTTGCTCAGCTGATGAAAGATCTGATCGCGCATAAGGATATGCCGCTTTTCGACTTCGTGCAGTACGCCGACGAAAAGATTGACTTCTGCAAGGATTACGACAGGAGCGAGGACGAAGGACTCAGCCGCATAGAGAACGTCCAGCAGTTGTTCTCGTCGATAAGGGAGTTTTCAAAGGACAATCCCGAGGCGGGACTCGAAGAATATCTCCAGTCTGTCTCGCTCGTATCCGATAGCGAGGACGAGGAAGGCGAGGACAAGGTCACCGTCGCGACCGTGCACGGGGTCAAGGGCCTCGAGTTCAGATGCGTGTTCATCGTGGGGCTCGAGGACGGTATTTTCCCGTCGCTCCGCGCTTCGACGACGGAAAAGGAATTGCAGGAAGAACGCCGCATCATGTACGTCGCCGTCACGAGGGCGAGAGAGAGACTGTATATCACCAACGCGCAGAGAAGGATGAGATTCGGCAGGATAGAGAACGGTCAGGCGAGCAGATTCCTGACAGAGGGAGGTCTTATCTCGCCGATACAGTCCTATCCGAGACCCGACCGTCGCGGAGATCTGACCCCTTCGTTCGGCAAGAGCGTGGACGATCTGGTGCAAAGACCCAAGCCGCAGAGAAGTTACGGCGCTCCCGCGGTCGGCTCGACCGCAAGCGTGCAGACCGCGCCCGCCGTCAGGAACGCGGACGTCTCCCGTTTCAAGGTGGGAATGACCGTCGAGCACAGCCGTTTCGGCGTCGGTGTGATAGAGTCGATAACGGGCGAAAACGCAAAAATAAGATTCGAGGGACTGGGCGTAAAGACGTTCAATATGCGCCTCGCGCCGATAAAGATCGTGTCGTGAAAATGCGATACGATACCGCAGTATAACAAATAAAATTTTCCTGCCGGGGTAGGTTATCCCGCAAAAAGGTGGACAATGGACGAAATGAAAAAACTCGTTGAACAGCTCAACGATTACGCTTACAGATACTACGTTTTAGACGAGCCCGTCGTCGCAGACGCAGAGTACGACAGACTGTACGACAAGCTGGTCGCGATGGAAGCGGAGACCGGCGTCGTGCTGGAAAATTCGCCCACGAGAAGGGTGGGCGGCGCGCCGCTTGCGAAGTTTCAGAGCGTAAAGCACCTCGGGAGACTTTACAGCCTCGACAAATGTCAGACCAAAGAGGCGATGACCGCATGGCTCGACAAACTCGGCGAGGGCGATAAGATACCCGCCTGCAGCGTCGAGTATAAGTTCGACGGTCTGACGATAAATCTGACCTACCGCGACGGCAAGCTCGTCCGTGCGGCGACGAGAGGGGACGGCGAAAACGGCGAGGACGTCACCGCGCAGGTGCTTACGATAAAATGCGTACCGCTTACGATAGACTTCAAGGGCACCGTAGAAGTGCAGGGCGAGGGGATAATGAGACTGTCTGCGCTCGAGAGCTACAACAGCAATCCCGACGTCGTGCCGCTCAAGAACGCGCGCAACGCCGCGGCGGGAGCGATACGCAACCTTGACCCGGGCGAGACTGCCAAGCGCAAGCTCGAGGTGATATGCTACAACGTCAACTACATCGAGGGAAGGAGATTCGACGGCGGCGACGAGATGATAGAGTTCCTCAAAAGCAACCGCTTCAAGGTCAGCGATTATTACCTGCTGACGGAGAGCAAGAAAGAGGTGCTCGCCGCGCTCGACGCGATAGCCGCAAAGAGGGATTCGCTCGATTTCCTGATAGACGGCGCGGTCGTCAAGATCAACAAATTCTCAATGAGAGAAGAACTCGGCTATACCCAGAAATTTCCGCGCTGGGCGGTAGCGTTCAAGTTCGAGGCGCAGGAGGCTACGACGATCGTCAAAGACGTGATATGGCAGGTCTCGCGCACTGGCAAACTCAATCCGCTTGCAGTCCTCGATCCCGTTGATCTCGCAGGGGTCACGGTCAGCCGCGCAACACTCAGCAACTACAACGAGATAAAGAGAAAGGGCATAAAAATCGGCTGCCGCGTTTTCGTCAGACGCTCCAACGACGTTATACCCGAGATAACGGGGGTCGCGGAGTATCTCGACGGCAACCGCGAAGTTGAGCCGCCGACCGTGTGCCCCGCCTGCGGCAGTCCCGTCGAGTGGAACGGCGCGTTCGTCAAATGCACTAACAAGGACGGTTGCGAGACCGCGCTGATCTCAAAATTCGCGCACTTTGTCAGCCGCGACGCGATGGACGTGGAGGGTCTTTCCGAAAAGACGCTGGAGCTTCTTTATCAGGAAGGCAAAATTAGGCGTTTTGCAGACCTTTACGCGCTGACCGCCGACGATCTGACGGGTATTGAGGGCTTCAAGGAAAAGAAGATATCCAATATACTCGAGGCGATAAGAAAATCAAAGGACACAGACCTCGGCAGATTCCTCTATGCGCTCGGCATACCCAACGTGGGCAAGAAGGCGGCTTCTCAGCTTGCCGACGAGTTCGGCACTCTCGACGGGGTGATGTCGGCAGAGCGCGACAGGCTGGTCGCAATGGACGACTTCGGAGAGATAACGGCGGGAGACGTCGTCGCGTTCTGGCAAAATCCGCGCAACGTCGAGGACGTGGATTTATTGCTTGCGCAGGGCGTGACGATACGCGTCAAAGAGAAGAAAGAGGGCGCGTTCAGCGGCAAAAAGGTCGTGCTGACGGGCTCGTTGAAAAAATACCCGCGCTCCGAGGCGAAAAAACTCATAGAGGAGAGGGGCGGAGAAGTCGCGGACAGCGTGTCAAAGACGGTCAATCTCGTCGTAGCGGGAGAAGAAGCGGGAAGCAAACTCGCCAAGGCGCAGAAGCTGGGCATAGAGATCATCGACGAGCAGCAGTTCGAAAAGCTGATAAACGGCTGAAAAGGGCATTGAAAAGAAGGATAAACGGGCGACCGCGGGATACCGCGGCCGCTTTTTTCAGACGCGGTCGCGCGGCTTTTGCAACATGCTATATATTTATTTATTTTTTACGCGGTAATAAACTTGTAAAAAGCGCGCGTTTGTGTTATCATTTATTTTGATTATTTGTACGCGGAGGTTTTAAATGACAGTCAAGAGCATGACCGGATACGGGAAAGGCATTTACGAAGACGGGCAACTCAAGATGACGGTCGAACTCAAAGTCGTGAATCACCGCTTTCTCGACGTGGCGATCAAAGCTCCCAAACAGTTCAACTTCGCCGAGGACGCTCTGAGAAAGGCGATCAAGGGCGGGCTTGTCAGAGGTCACGTCGACGTATACGTGAATTTTGAGGACAACAGAGAGGAAAAGAGCGGGATAGAGTGCGATTTTGCGCTTGCGGAGAGGTATGCCGCAATGGCGCGCGAGATCGCCGCACGTACCGGTGTCGTCGACAATCTCGGCACGAGCGAACTTCTCAAAATGCCCGACGTCGTCACGGTAAAAGTCGCTGACGTAGACGAAGAAGCGCTGCTCGGCGCGCTCCTTACGGCTTGCGGTCAGGCTATAGAAAACCTCGACAAGATGAGGCTTAAAGAGGGCGAGGCGATGAAATCGGACGTGCTCGCCAAGACCGCAGAGGTAGAGAAAATAGTCAAAGAGATAGAAAAGCTCGCTCCCGGCATGACCGCGGTGCATCGCGAAAAGGTCAGAGAAAGAGTACAGGAATACCTTGCGGGAGTAGCCGTGGACGAAGAAAAGTTCGTCAACGAGATGGCTTTTTATGCGGACAAAGTCGCCGTGGACGAAGAACTCACACGTCTTCAGAGCCATATCGCGCATCTGCGCTCGATCGTCGGAAAGGGCGGCGCGATCGGCAAACAGCTCGATTTCGTCGTTCAGGAGATGAACAGAGAAGCCAACACGACGGGCAGTAAGTGCTGCGACATCAACGTCGCAAATCTCGTCGTCGCGCTCAAGAGCGAGATAGAGAAGATCCGCGAGCAGATCCAGAATATCGAATAAAATTTATCCGAGAGGAATTTAAAATATATGGAAAACAAGAAAGTACAGAAAGGTCAGCTCATAGTCGTCTCCGGTCCTTCGGGAGCGGGCAAAGGCACCGTTCTCGCGCACGCGTTCGACAGATACCCCAATCTGAGATATTCGGTATCCGTCACGACCAGAGCGCCGAGAGAAAAAGAGGTGGACGGCGTCGATTATTATTTCAAAAATATCGACGAGTATATGAAAATGCTCCACGACAACGAGTTCCTCGAGCACCAGTGCGTATACGGCAATTACTACGGCACGCCGAGAAAGAAGGTCGAGGAAATGCTCGAGCAGGGCTACGACGTGGTCCTCGAGATAGACGTCAAGGGCGCGCTCGAGATAAAGAGCAGATTCGCAGAAGCCGTGATGATCTTCGTGACGCCCAGCAACAGAGCGACGATCGAGGAGAGGCTGAAGAAGCGTTCCACCGAGAAAGAGGAGGAACTCATGGTGAGAATGGGTTCTGCGCTCGAGGAGCTGAAAAAGGCTGAAAAATACGACTACATAGTCGTCAACGACGATGCCGAAAGGAGCGCCGACGACATTGCGGCGATAATCCGCGCCGAAAAATGCAGTACGGGAAAAAACAAAGAATTTCTGAACAAACTTATCTACGGAGGTAACTGATATATGATGATCGATCCACCCATTGACAAACTCATCAAAAAAGCGGAGTGCAGATACGCCCTCGTATGCGGCGTTGCAAAGAGAGCGCGTCAGCTCGACACGCAGTATCCCGATCTTCTCGAAGAAGCGGGCATGAAGTCGCTCAGCTATGCGGCAAAAGAGGTCTACGAAGGCAAGATCGTGATCAAGAGGGACAACCAGTAATCTATGCTCGAAAGCAAGAACGTATTAGTGGCGGTGACGGGCGGTATCGCCTGTTACAAGACTTGCGGACTCGTATCCGCATTGAAAAAAGCGGGGGCTTGCGTCAACGTTGTGATGACCGCGCACGCCGCCGGGTTCGTCGCGCCGCTTACGTTTGAAACGCTGTCGGGCAATCCCGTCGCGTGCGATATGTTCGCGCCCAAGGAGCACTGGGAAGTGGAGCACGTGTCGCTTGCAAAAAAAGCCGATCTCGTGATAATCGCGCCCGCGACCGCCAACGTGATAGACAAACTCGCGGCGGGGATAGCGGACGATATGCTTACCACCACGCTTCTCGCGACCAAGGCGCACGTTATCGTATGTCCCGCGATGAACACCGCGATGTACGAAAACCCCGCGGTCGTCAAGGCTATGGAGACGCTGAGGGGGCGCGGCTACGAATTTCTCGAGCCGGGCACGGGGCTTCTCGCCTGCGGCGACGTGGGCAAAGGCAGGATGTGCGAGCCTGAGGAGATATACGCCCGCGCGCTCGACGTGCTGATGCCAAAGAGAGACTACGTCGGCAAGACGGTGCTCGTCACGGCGGGAGCGACCAGAGAGGATATCGACGGGGTGCGCTTCATCTCCAATTACAGCAGCGGCAAGATGGGGATAGAGATAGCCAAAGCGGTGAAGAACAGAGGCGGCAGAGTTATTCTCGTCGTCGGCTTCGTTACCGCTGAGATACCGCGTTATATCGACGAGGTCGTCAGGGTAAAGAGCACGCGCGATATGTACGACGCGGTGCTCGGGAAACTCAAAGACTGCGACTTCGTGATCAAGGCGGCGGCGCCTGCGGATTACCGCATAGAGAAGGTCGCCGACGACAAGATAAAGGACGAAAGCGTCACCTTGAAACTTGTCAAGAACCCCGACGTCGCCAAGGCGGTCGGACAGGTCAAGGGAGACAGAAAACTCGTCGTGTTCTGCGCCGAAAAGCGCGAGCTTATAGAGCGCGCCAAGGGCAAACTCGCGTCCAAAAACGCCGATATGGTAGTCGCCAACGACGTCACCAAAGAGGGCGCGGGATTCGACGTGGACACCAATATCGCGACGATAATCACCAAAAACGGCAGGCAGGTCGATTGCGAGCTGATGACCAAGGCGAGCCTTGCCGGGATAATACTCGACGAGCTGATCGCTTTATGATCTGCAAGGTGATAGTCGACATAAGCAACGGCGAAGTCGACAGGATATTCGATTATCTCGTTCCCGACGGGCTCGGGATAGAAAAAGGCGACAGAGTTCTGGTTCCCTTCGGCAATAAAAAGTTGGAGGGTTTTTGTATTGACAAGGCGGAGACGAGCGACTTCGACGTATCAAGACTGAAACCGGTCATATCAAAACTTGACGAATTTTCCTGCATAAGCGAAGAAATGCTCGCGCTCATGCGGTTTATGAAAGAGAAGTTCTATCTGCGCTATATCGACTGTCTCAGGCTTTTCATACCCGGACAGATGAGAGGCGGCAGGGTCAGAGAACTCAAACGTCTATATCTGGAGCTTGCGCCCGGGTTTACCGACGCGGAGAGAGAAGATATGATACCTGCGCGCGCCGTCAGGCAAAGAGAACTCGTCGAAAGACTGAAGCAGGGCGGCGAATATCTCAGCGTCGTGACCGAAGAATTCGGCGCGGCTACGGTCAATTCGCTCGTGGGAAAAGGCATTGTCTCCAAGACGGACAAGCCTGTTTACCGCAAACCGTACGACGGGGTGGGCGGCAATATGGATAAGGTCACGCTGACGACCGCTCAGCAGAACGCGGTGGACGCGATACTCGGCGGTGAAAAGACGGTCTCTCTGCTTTACGGAGTGACGGGCAGCGGCAAGACCGAAGTATATATGAACGCGATAGAGCGCGTTCTCGCAGAGGGAAAGACGGCGATAATGCTCGTGCCCGAGATCTCGCTGACGCCGCAGATGCTCAGGAATTTCAGGGCGAGGTTTTCAAGCGGTGTCGCGATGCTTCACAGCGGTCTCAGTCAGGGCGAGAGATACGACGAGTGGAAAAGGCTTCTCACCGGAGAGGCGCGCATAGTCGTCGGCGCGAGGAGCGCGGTTTTCGCCCCGCTGAAAGACGTGGGTCTGATAATAATCGACGAGGAGCACGACGCGAGTTATTCGAGTGAATCCAATCCGAGGTACATTACGTCTGAGATCGCCAAATTCCGCGCTTCGTACAACGGCGGCAAGCTCGTGCTGGGCAGCGCAACGCCGTCGATAGAAAGTTTTCTTTTGGCGAAAAGAGGAGAGTATGCGCTCGTCAGTCTGCCCGACAGGATAAGCCGTCACGGCATGCCCGAAATAAAAATAGAAAATATGGCTCAGGAGCTTATCGCGGGCAACAACGGGATATTCTCCCGCCGTCTCGAGGCGGAACTCAGAAAGACGGTCGAAAACGGCAATCAGGCAATACTTTTCCTCAACAGGCGCGGGCACAGTTCGTTCGCGATGTGCAGGAAATGCGGCTACGTCGCCAAGTGCGAGGACTGCGACGTCACGCTGACGTACCACTCGGTAGACAACGTGCTGAAATGCCATTACTGCGGCAAAAAATACAAGATGCTGACTCAATGCCCCGAGTGCGGGAGCAAGGAGATAAAATACGGCAAGATAGGCACTCAGAGGGTCGTCGAAGAACTTGAAAAGCTGTTCCCGGGCGTTGGGATACTGCGCATGGACAACGAGACGACGACCAAAAAATCGGCATATCTCGATATCCTCGGCGCGTTCAAGGCGAAAGAAGCGCAGATACTCGTCGGCACGCAGATGATAGCAAAGGGTCACGACTTCCCGGACGTCACTCTCGTCGGGATACTCGACGCGGATATGAGCCTTTATTTCAGCGATTACAGGAGCGCGGAGAGGACGTTCCAGCTCGTTACTCAGGTCGCGGGCAGAGCGGGCAGGAGCGACAAGCAGGGCGTCGTGATACTTCAGACCTATTCGCCCAACCACTACGTGTACAGGTTTGCGAAGAATTACGACTATCTCGGGTTTTTCGAAAAGGAAAACAACGCAAGAGAGGTCACAGGCTTCCCGCCCTATTCCACGATAATAAGGATTCTGATGACGGGCGAGGACGACGAGGAAGTCAGGACGTGCGCGAAGAATATGTTCGTCGACGTCAGGGCGTACGAACTTGAAAACAAGAGCGAATTTATGTTCTTGCAGGCGAGGCGTTCGCCCGTCGTGAGGATAGAGAAAAAATACCGCTATCAGATACTGATGCGGGTCAGAAGGGAATACGAAACGCTTGTCACGCGCGAAGTATACCGCATAATAAACGAAAATAAGACGAGGGGTGTCAGCGTGTTCGCCGAGATAAATCCCCAGAGTCTGAGTTGAGGTATTTATGGCACTCAGAGACATTGTGAAAGACGGCAATCCCGTCCTCAGAAAAAAGAGCAGAGAGGTCACGGTTTTTGACGAAAAACTGGGCAAACTTCTCGACGATATGCACGAGACCATGCTCGCCGCCGACGGTTGCGGACTTGCCGCGCCGCAGGTAGGGCTTCTCAAGCGCGTCGCGGTCGTAGAGACCGAGGACGGCTATTTCGAGTTCGTCAACCCCGTGATAATCGCGCAGTCGGGCAGTCAGCAGGGACCCGAAGGCTGTCTCAGCGTTCCGGGAAGAAGCGAAGAAGTCGTCCGTCCCGACAAGATAACCGTGGTATTTCAGGACAGAAAGGGCAAAAAGTACGAGGGAAAATTCGAAGGCTTCCTCGCTCGCGCCTGCTGTCACGAATTCGATCATCTCGACGGGATCCTCTATTACGACAAGGCGGTGAAGGCATGAAGGTCCTCTTTATGGGCACACCCGATTTCGCGGTGCCGTCGCTCGACGCTATCGTCAGAGCGGGTCACGAAGTAGTCGGCGTAGTCACTCAGCCGGACAGGGCGAGAAACCGCGGTATCGTGTCATTCTGCCCCGTGAAACAGCGCGCGCTCAAACTCGGGCTCGCGGTCTTTCAGTACGAAAAGGTAAGGAATGAGGGCGCGGACGAACTGGGCGCGCTCGGCGCGGACGTAATGGTGACCTGCGCGTACGGGCAGATACTCGATCAGAGACTTCTCGAGCTGACTCCGCACGGGGTGCTCAACGTGCACGCGTCGCTTTTGCCCGCGTACAGGGGATCTTCGCCCATCCAGTGGGCGGTCATCAACGGCGAAAAGGTCACTGGAATAACCGTGATGAAGACCGCGCTCGGCGTGGATACGGGAGATATACTTTTGCAGAAAGAAGTGGAGATACTCCCCGAAGAAACGGCGGGAGAACTGTTCGACAGGCTCGCGGTCGAGGGCGGCAAAGCGATCGTAGAAGCGCTTGCGCTCGTAGAGAGCGGCAAAGCCGTCTTTACGCCGCAGGACGAGTCCGGGGCGAGCCACTTTCCGATGTTCACGAGAGAGAGCGGCAGGATCGATTTTTCAAAGTCTGCGAAAGAACTTGTCGATTTTATCCGAGGCACCAACCCGTGGCCGTCGGCTTACTGCAGACTCAACGGCAAGATATTCAAGATATGGAAGGCGAGAAAACTCGGCGACAACGAGCCGAGCAACCGCAGATATTACGCTGAGGGCGAAATGGCTGCCTTCTTCGGCAAGCTGTGCGTCGCCTGCGGAAAAGGCGAATTTTTAGTTTTGCAGGAGGTGCAACTCGAGGGCGGCAAGCGCATGTCGGCGGACGATTTCATGCGCGGACACGGCGACCTCAACGGAGTTATGCTTGAACAATGAGCGATCTTAAGGTGTGTTACAAAATATTGTCGCAGGTCTACAAACAACAGGCTTACGGCTCCATATCGCTGACGGGCAAGCTCGGCGAGGCTGAAAACCGCGATTTTGTCACGCGGCTCGTCTACGGCGTGCTCCAGAACGACGTCAAATTCGACTATTACATAGGCAGAATGACCGCCAAAAAGCCTCAGAACAGCGCGATAATCCTCCTCAAAATAGGAATGTATTGTATCGAGGATATGGACAGCATGCCGGATTACGCCGCCGTGAACAACGTCGTCGAACTCACCAAGGAGATAGGCAAACAAGGCTCGAGCGGCTTTATCAACGGGGTTCTTAAGGCGTTCTGCCGTCAGAGACCCGCGCTGCCCGCAGAAGCGGCGCAGAGACTTTCTGTCGAAGCGTCCGTCCCGCTGTGGATCGTAAAGAATTATATAAGGCGGTTCGGCGCGGACACTACCAAAGAATTTCTTACCTGCGCGCCTTTCGAGCTCGAACACGCGCGCGTCAATCTCAATCGCACGGATAAAGAACGCGTCCTCGCAAAACTCGGCGCGGCGGGCGTAGGCATAGTGGACGATCCCGGCAATCCCGATTGCTTTTTTGTGCGCAACTGTCAGAAGTCGAGACAGCTTTTCGACGCGGGAGAGATAACTTTTCAGTCTCTGACCTCGGTCGAATGTTGCAAGACCGCCGCAGTCAGGAGCGGCGACAGCGTACTCGATATGTGCGCGGCGCCGGGAGGCAAAAGCGTCTATTTTGCCGGGATAGCCGACGACGTAAAGGTGCTCAGTTGCGACGTGTATCACCACAGACTTGAGCTTATTCAGCAATACGCGCGCCGTATGGGCGTCAAACTCGACGTCAGACTCATGGACGCGACCGTATACAACAAGGCGCTTGAGGGCGGCTACGACGTCGTGCTTTGCGACGTGCCTTGCAGCGGCTTCGGCGTTGCGGCAAAAAAGCCCGACGTCTATCTGTTCAAAGACAAAGACAAGATCTTTTCGCTTACGCAGACCCAGTCGAGAATACTCGAAAACGGCGCGAGATACGTCAAGGCGGGCGGCTCTATCGTATATTCCACCTGTACGCTGATGAAAGAGGAAAACGAAGATATCGTCAAGAAATTCCTCAAATCGGACAGGCGCTTCACGCTTGAAAGTCAGCACACGTATTTGCCCGACGGCAAAGGCACTGACGGCTTTTTTGTCGCGAAAATGAGGAGAGAAAAAGAATGAAACTTCTTTGCGACCTCCCGTTCGACGCGCTCGGGGAACTTCTCAAAGGTTACGGTCAGCCGTCTTTCAGGACGAAACAGATCTTTTCGCATATCGCCGCGGGGCGTGAGCTCGGAGCTATGACTGGCGTGCCAAAAGAGCTTGTGAAAAGGCTTGAGGGCGACGGCTGGCGCGCGCTCGGGCTGAGCGTAGAAAAGAGCTTTACTTCGTCGCTTGACGGCACGGTCAAATATCTCTACGCGCTCGGAGACGGAAATATCATAGAAGGCGTGCTGATGAAATACAAGTACGGCAACACGCTCTGCGTGTCGACGCAGGTCGGTTGCGCGATGGGATGCGCTTTCTGCGCTTCGACGCTCGGCGGGCTCGTGCGTGATCTGAGCGCGGGCGAGATACTTTCGCAGGTGCTCGTAGTCAACGCGCTGAACGCCGGAAAAGACCGCCGCGGAGTGACCAACGTCGTGCTTATGGGAAGCGGCGAGCCGCTCGATAATTACGACAACGTGACGGCGTTTCTCGATCTGCTTGCGGACGAACGCGGTATAAACGTATCCAGGCGCAACGTCTCGCTCTCGACCTGCGGACTGTGCGACGGGATAAGAAGGCTTGCGGACGAAGGATATTCGCCCGTGCTGACGATATCCCTGCACGCGCCTTTCGACGAGCTGAGAAAGAAGATAATGCCCGTCGCCAATAAGTACAGCGTGGCTGAGGTCGTCAATGCGGCAAAATACTACTTTGAAAAGACGGGGCGCAGGGTGATTTTCGAATACTCGATGATAGAGGGAGAGAACGACACGCGCGAATGTGCGCTCGCGCTTGCGGGACTTCTCAAAGGCTTCCCGAGCCACGTCAACCTGATAAGGCTCAATTACGTCAAGGAGCGCGGACTCAAAGGGTCGTGCGACGCCGCTATTGACAAATTCTCGAAAATTCTGGATAATAACGGTGTAAGCAATACGGTGAGACGCAGCATGGGGTCGGATATAGAGGGCGCGTGCGGTCAGCTGAGAAGAAAATACATAAGCAATAAAAGCGAATAATAATTAGTATCAATTATTATTAAGTAATAAACAGTAACAATAAACTAAACTTGCAAATATGGCTATCGGAACAGTGACGCGCGGACGCATAATAAAAGGCGTTGCGGGCAAATACAGCGTAAAGACTGAATCGGGCGAGATACTCAAGTGTTTCGCGCGAGGTAAATTGCGCGGCAACGGCGAGCTTTACGTCGGAGACGACGTGGAAGTCGAGGTCATGCGTTCCGAATGTGTGATAAAAGACGTTCTGCCTCGCAAAAGCATGCTGATAAGACCTTACGTCAGCAATATCGACGGCATCGTCATCGTGATATCGCCTGTTCCCAGACCCGATCTCGAACTTGTCGACAAGCTGATCATAAGTTGTATTCAGCAAGGGATAGATTCCGTGCTTTGCATAAACAAGAGCGACACCGACGGCGTGGACGCGCTTTACGAAGCCGCAAAAAAAGAATACGGCAGGGTAACGACCGTGCTTCTCACGTCTGCGGAAAGCGGCGCGGGTATTGACGAACTCAAGGACATAATCAGAGGCAGATATTATTGCCTTGCGGGTCAATCCGCTGTGGGTAAATCGTCGCTCGTCAACGCGTTGCTCGGCGAGCGGAAAATGGCAGTCGGCGAGGTCGGAGAAAAAAGCGGCAGAGGCAGGCATACGACAAGGCACATCGAGATCTTCGAGACGGATGACGGCACGGAGATCGCAGATACCTGCGGCTTTTCGCGCTTTGAAATTCCGCTTTTCGACCCGATGTTCCTCTCCGGTTATTATATCGATTTTGATAAATACCGTGAGAACTGCCGCTTCAGAGGCTGTACGCATACGGTCGAAGAATGTTGCGGGGTAAAAGAGGCGGTCGAGCTCGGTCAGATACCGCGCGAACGTTACGAGAGATATCTGAAACTGTACGAAGAATTCAACAAGAGATGGGAGAGGAGATATGGCTGACATACTGATAGCGCCTTCGATACTTTCCGCAGACTTTGCGGCGATGGGCGATGCTGTGAAAAATCTTGAAAAATGGAATGCGGACTGGGTGCATTGCGACGTTATGGACGGCGAGTTTGTACCCAACATCACGTTCGGAATGCCAATGGTCGAGGCGCTCAGACGCAACACGTCGCTCTTTCTCGACGTGCATCTGATGATCGTCAAACCCGAGCGTTACGTCGAGCGCTTCGTTAAAGCGGGCGCAGATCTCGTGACCTTTCACCCGGAAGCGAGTGAGGACGCTTTTGCTACGGTTGATATGATAAGATCTGCGGGTGCAAAAGCGGGAATCGTGCTCAATCCCGACGTGCCTTGCAGTGTTGCCGAAAAGTTTATGGGCAAGGTCGATCTCGTAATGCTTATGGGCGTTTTTCCCGGATTCGGAGGACAAAAGTTTATACCCGAAGTGATGGAAAAGATAACCGGACTGAAGGCGATGGCGGCTGGCACCGAAGTGCTTGTCGAGCTTGACGGCGGAGTCACGCTTGAAAACGCGCCCGAAATGGTGCGCCGCGGTCTCGACGTGATGGTCGCTGGCAATGCCGTGTTCAAAGCGAAAGATCCCGCGCTCGCAATACAATGCCTCAAGACGGGCAAGACGTCGTATTGACCGATTTATTAAACGGGGTCGGAATCGCACGTTTGAGAACGGCGGCTGAAAATTCAACGGCATTAAAAACAAATAAATTCTGAGTTGAATTGGCGGCGGCAAATACGGCGGTCTTACTGTAAACAAGCGTGAATTTTATCGGCAAAGCGGTAGCTTCAGGTATTACGCGCTGACTAAAATAAGGCGCAAATAATTGCGGCATGCGGTTGAGTTAATGTAGTAAATTTAACTAAAACAGGTATAAATTTTGACTTCAATCGGTAGCTGAAAAGGCATAAATATTGAAAGATAACCATATAAACAGTGTCGTAATAAGCGACGATATGAAGTGCAACGGTTAAGAAAATGCAACCGACTTTTGTCGGTTGTTTTTTTGTGATATGCCATAGTATATCGTCGTGTAAACGCTTTTATTAGGCACAACGGATTGCGGTCGGATCCCGCAAATCGAACGCGGCGACATCAGGAGGTTTACGGTAAAGCTCGGACGTGGATAACGATGCCGAACAGAATAGCATAAGCAGTCTTTGAGACATCATACCAGACCAGAATAATACGAACAAGCCCTGAGGCATCCGCGTGGCGGGAGCAATTTTCGCTGTCGCGTGCAGTTGCTTGTCTCGCAGGGCAAAGACTAATAGTTCAACTCAATAAAATCACCGAAACACAAAATAATAATCATCGCCTGGGTAGCCTGCAATTTCAAGTCGTATTTATTACCCCGGCTGTGTTGCATAATGCGAAGCCTGTATATGCACCCGTCACACGGGCAAGGCATTTAACGCAGTAGCTACGGAAATTTGCCACTTTATATCCTGTTCGTATTATTTTATCCTGGTATTATCAATATAATCAGATCAAAGAGCATAGCAAAACCGTTGTTAAAAATCAATTCCGATCAAATTGTATTATTAAGTATTATTTAGTTGTGAGTGTCGATATCGAGGCAAATTCCGTGTTCCTGAGAAGATAGAGAATGCTTTTGTCGCGCATAGGTCGAGATCTTTATCTGTTAAACAGATAAGTAAAAATCAAAACATTATTATCAATTAGTATCAATTATTATCAAGTAATAGACAAACACAAGTTTAACGTTTGTAACGCGGTCGCATTGGGCGGCATATTATGGAGAGAGTAAAACGGAGGTGCGTTATGAGGATCTATTGCATAAATCCGCCCGAATTTATTAAGGGCATACTGAGAATATTCTGCAGAGCAGGAAAAACCGCAAGATAAGGAGTTTGCGAGGGAGTTTGCATTTGCGCATGATGTCGTCGCCGCTGATGTGAGGCGGGTCGTTATGCCCGTGGCAAAATATCTGTTTGTCAAAATGGCGGGTTAACGTTTTTGCGGAAGCTATCACTGCGGCATTGACTGAAAGTGATTGCGATTATTTGTACGCTTAAACGGTGTTTTTTTGCCGTTTTATGCGCTTTTCGGCAATAAAAAACGGACGCATCATGCGCCCGTCGTGTTGCCGCTTATATAAATCAGTCGTTGGATTCGGTTGTCTTATCAGCCTTGTTCATCGTTCTGAGGCATCTGGTGCAGACGTAGCCTTTGACCTGCTTTCCTTTTTCGTCTATGAAATCGACTTTCTGGACGTTTGCGCCCCATGCTCTTCTATATTTACGGTTAGAGTGGCTGACCTTGTTGCCGCTCTGCTGACCTTTACCACAAATACTGCATACTTTGGACATAGAAAAATCCCTCCTGACTTATTCGTTGCCTAAGTATATTAGCATTTATACTCAAAAAAATCAACAGATTTTGATCAGATTTCCAAAATTTTTTGACAAAATATTTATGAATTTTAAACTTTCGCAGGATATTGCCCGCGTTGCGGTCGTGCAGTCGCGCCGCATGCGTCGGAACAGGCGACTTTTCTGCGTAAATTCTCATTTACCGTCGGAAATTGCGTGATATTCGTGAAAGACCGCCGACGTCAGGCACTCTTTTTTGTAAAAATTCAAGTTTTAAAATGCGACTTATTTCTTTTATCCGTGTTAGTTTTCGGCAGTCAGGCGTATATTTATATATAAGTAAACACTTGCAAAAATATTTTCATTCGTGTAATATTAAATTATGGCAGTAAAGACGACTAACAGATACGGAAGAATTACTATTTCAGACAGCGCCATCGCTATGACGGCGCACTATTCTGCCGCCGATTGTTACGGCATAGTGGATTTGGTTTCCAGACGTCTGACCGACAGTCTTATCGAACTTTTCAACAAGCAACCCGCTGGGAAAGGCGTAAAGGTCGAGACGGTAAATAACAAGATATATCTTGAGTTGTATGTAGTTCTCAGAGACGGCGTAAACGTCGAAGCGGTCTGCGATTCCGTACGCAGTACCGTCAAGTACGACGTGGAGACTTACACGGGCATGCGTGTGAGCGGTATAGTTGTGAACGTCGTCGGCGTGAGACTTTAATGGAGAAATATTGATGAAAGTTATAGACAGTACCAAGCTGAAGGAGATGTTCATCGGCGGATGCAAGAATCTTCAGCTTCACAAGGCGGAGGTGGACGCTCTCAACGTGTTCCCGGTGCCTGACGGCGATACGGGCACGAATATGTCGCTCACGATCGCTTCTGCCGTCAAGGAGATCGAGAACGTTCAGGGCGATTGCTCGCAGATCCTGCTCGATTTTTCGCGCGGCGCGCTCAAGGGCGCGAGAGGCAATTCGGGCGTTATTTTATCCCAGATCATCAAGGGTTTGGCGAGAGCTCTGTGCGATGAAAAGACCATCACCACCAAAGAATTTGCGGTTGCGCTTCACAGCGCGCGCGACGTGGCTTACGGTGCGGTAACCAAGCCCAAGGAAGGCACCGTGCTCACCGTTATCAGGTTTATGGCAGAAAACGCGCAGCCGATAGCGAGCAAAAACCCGTCTTTCCTGACCTTTTTCCCTGCGCTGATAGCCAAGGGCGAGGAGATACTCAAACAGACCCCGGAGATGCTTCCCGTGCTCAAAAAAGCGGGCGTCGTCGATGCGGGCGGACAAGGACTTCTTTACGTTTTCGAGGGCTTTTACAAGGCGCTTGCGGGCATTGAGATCGCTCAGCCCGAAGGCGGCGAGGAAGAACACAAGGCGGTGCTTCCTCAGCTCGATACCGTCGGCAGCGACGAGCACGACCTCGACAACATCAAATACGCTTATTGCACCGAATATTTCGTTATAAATCTCAAAAAACACGTCACAGACGAGGATATTGAAAAGCTGAGAGACAAGCTGATGACGATCGGCGACTGCGTTATAGTCATCGGCGACGTCAATCTCGTCAAAGTGCACGTGCATACCAACACACCCAACCGCGCGCTTTATTACGCGCTGCAACTGGGCGAACTCGACAAGATCAAGATAGAAAACATGCTCGAGCAGCACCGCGCTCTCGTAAAGGCCCGCGAAGCCAACAAGAAGCCGATAGGTATAGTCTCAGTCTGCGCGGGCGAAGGCGTTGCGGCAATGTTCAAAGAACTTACCGTAGACGAGGTGATCGAAGGCGGTCAGACGATGAACCCGAGCGTTGAGGATATTCTGCACGCGGTAGACAAAGTCAACGCGGACAGCGTGATCATTCTTCCCAACAACAAGAACATCATAATGGCGGCGGAGCGCGTCAAGGAGCTTACCAAAAAGAGATGCGTAGTGCTTCCGACGACCGAAGTGCCCGAAGGTATCAGCGCGGCGATAGTTTTCGATCCTTCGCTCGATCTGAATACCAACGTAGAGGAGATGACTCAGGCGTTCAGGCGCATCAAGTGCGGCGAAGTCACGATGGCGATCAGAAATACCGAACTTGACGGCTTCAAGATCTCCGAGGGCGATTATATCGGTCTCGACAGCAAGAAGATCGTTTCGAAGTCGGACAACGTGGAGGGCGCCGTGGTCGATCTTATCGAGAAGATAAAAGGCGACGACGACGAAGTCATCACGCTGTATTACGGTCAGGACGTCAACGAGACGGAAGCGGGCGAGCTCGCGGGCAAACTCGAAGAACGCTTCGACGACTGCGAAGTCGTCTGCTACAACGGCGGTCAGCCTCATTACTATTATATGGTATCCGTCGAATAAGGCGCGTCTTGCGCCGTCGCATCGCCCGGGAGCGATTTTTAGGCAAAACACGATCAGAAAGCAAAACTCCGTTTTCAGCGGAGTTTTCGTATTTTATACGGCAAATGCGATTCGCCGCGCTTAAAGGTGAGGCTCGACGCGTTTGATGCAAACGTGCGGAAATTTGTCGGCTTAAAACTTAATGACACCTGCAGACGATGACTTTTAGTGAGCGTTTTAGCGAAGCGAATGCAGATAATATTATAAAATTTTTAAGTGAGAATCGTTAAAAAACACACAAAAGGCGCGCCTAAGGCTTGTTCGTATTATCAGTGTTTGGTATAATGTCGGTATGGATCTGATAAAGCTGAAAGGAGTGGGCGCAAAGACCCTCGAAAAACTTGCCGCGCTCGGAATAAACGACGAAAGGACTCTGCTCGATTTTCTTCCCAAGAGTTACTGGGATATGACGAAAGAGGGCGATCTGTCTGCCGCAGAGCACGGCGATTATATTCTGTTGAAAGGAGAGCTGACGCGTCTTACAAAAGTTGCGAGAGTGCGCGCGGGGCTCAACTTCTTCAGGGGCGATCTTTGCGTCGGAGAGCGTACGGTCAGGCTCGTGTGGTTCAACGCGCCGTATCTGAGAGGCAATCTCGAAGAAGGCGCGAGATATACCGTCTGGGGCAAGATCTCTAAGAGGGACGGCAGGACGGAGCTTGTAAACCCCGGTTTTGAACCTGAGGGAGGAGACCGTCTCGACGGAGTCGTGCCCGTTTACGCGACCCGAGGTCTCGTGCCGCAGGCGGTGATGAGAAAGATAACCGCTGACGCCGTGGAAAGGTGCACCGTAGAGCCGCTTCTCGAGAGCGACGAACTTATGCCGCTCGCAGACGCGTACAGATATGCCCACGTGCCTGTTGACGTCAGAACGGCATATATCGCTCGCAGAAGGCTTGCGCTCGAGGAGCTGACGGCAAGGCTGTGCGCGTACCGTCTCGCCAAGTCGGGTGAACGCGCAAAGACGAGGGTTTATAAAGGCGATTTTCACTATATGGACGATCTGGTCGCATCTTTGCCGTTTGCTTTGACTGAGTCGCAGAAAAAGGCGGTCGTAGAAATTATGGACGATCTGAAAAGCGACAAGAAGATGAACAGGATGCTTCTCGGTGACGTCGGGTGCGGCAAGACGGTCGTTGCGCTGATAACAATGGCGTACGCCGCGCGCTCCGGTTATCAGTCGGCTTTGATGGCGCCGACAGAAATTCTCGCAAGACAACATTATGAAAACGCTGTAAAATTTCTCGCGCCTTTCGGTATAAGGTGCGCCTATCTTGCGGGCAGTCTCACTCAGTCTGAAAAGAAGGGTATATATAATGATATAAGGCAGGGGCTCGTCGACATCGTCGTCGGCACTCACGCCGTGATCAGCGATAAGGTGGAATTTTTCAACCTCGGCTATATCGTCATAGACGAATTGCACAAGTTCGGCGTAAGACAAAAGAGCATGCTTGAAAACAAGGCGAGTTCCGTCGATGTGGCTATAATGAGCGCGACTCCGATACCGAGGGTGCTTGCTCTCGGGGAATACGGCGACGTTGACGTCAGTGCGATCGAGAGCAGAAAGACCATTGAGGAGTATCCATCAACCTTCGTCGTGCCTGCGCATAAAGAAAAGGCGATGTTTTCGTTCGTCAGGGAACATTGTCTCAAAGGAGAGCAGGCTTACATTGTGTGTCCGCTCGTGGAGGACAGCGAAGGACTTGAAGTGAGCTCGGCAAAGTCCGTATACGAACAGCTGAGGAAGGGCGAGTTCAAAGATCTGTCGGTCGGGCTTGTGTACGGCGGCATGAAGGACGAGGCGAAAGAAAAGGTGATGCGCGCGTTTTACGACGGCGAATACAGCGTGCTTGTCGCGACGAGTGTGGTCGAGGTCGGTATAGACAGCAAGGACGCTACCGTGATATGCGTTATGAATGCCGACAGGTTCGGGCTTGCGTCGCTTCATCAGCTGAGGGGCAGAGTCGGGCGCAGGAGCGGTCAGACCTCTTATTGCTTTCTGCATACGTTGAAAGACGGCGAGTGCGAGAGGCTGAAGATCCTCTGTGACAACGGCGACGGCTTTGCCATTGCAGAGGAGGACGCAAGGCTGAGAGGGTACGGGGATTTCCTCGGCTTCAGGCAGAGCGGCGGCGCGGGCGGCGTATTTGTCGATAAGAAACTTTTAGAGAGGAGCAGACGCTGTCTCGAGCTGCTTATGAGACCTGAAAATAAGGACAAACTCGAGAATCCGAGAATAAAAGACTTCTTAAATAAGGCAAAAAATATATCAATGACCTGATATACGGGTGGCAAATTGTTCTAAAATAATTCAAAATTTAGAAATAAATAAGCAAAAAAGCCTTTATTTATCGGCTTTTTGCTTATTTTTGCGCGTATTTGTAGACTGTTTTGCGATTTTATTATATAATTAAATAAATTCGTGAAAAGGTGAAATATGACTAAAAAATTCAGACAGCCGCAAGGCGTCAGCGACGTTCTTACCCGTCAATGTTATGCAAAGAACGTTATAGAAAGCAGATTGTCAGACTGCTTTGCACGTTACGGTTACAATAAGATCGACACGCCTGTGCTCGAGTACGGCGACCTTTATTCTGCAGGTGCGGGAAAGGTGAATATGAACAAGCTGTTCAAGCTCAGCGATTACGACGGTAGTTTGCTCGTGCTTCGTCCCGATATGACTACGCCCATTTCGCGCATTGTCTCCACCAAGATACCCGAGGGTAAATACAAGTTCTGTTACTCGGGCAAGACCTTCCGTTTTTCTCAGGGCGTCGGCATGAGAGAGTTTACTCAGTCGGGCGTAGAGCTGATGGGGGCGAAGGGCGTGTGTTACGATGCCGAGATAATTTCGCTCGCGATAGAGAGTCTGCTCGAAGCCGGGCTTGACGATTTCATTATCGATATCGGTCACGTCGGCTTTTTTAAAGGAATACTCGCTTCGTTGTCTCTTACCGACGACGAAAGAGACGAACTTGCCGACCTCGTCGAAAGCAAGAATACCATCGGAGAACAGATCTTTGCCAAAAAGACCGGACTTACTTCCGACGAGTTGGAGCGCATTTCCAATCTTCCCATGTTGTTCGGTGGCGACGAGATCTTTGCAAAAGCGAGAAAATACTGCGTCAACGACGAGATGAAAGACGCGGTCGATACGCTCGAAAAGCTGGACGCGATACTCAAAGATCTCGGCTACGACAAATACGTCAGCTACGATCTGTCGCTTGTCGGCGAGATGTCTTATTACAGCGGCATAGTGTTCAAGGGCATGTGCGAGCAGGTCGGCTCGTCCATACTGTCGGGAGGAAGATACGATCATCTTTGTGACAGCTTCGACAGAGATATCCCGTGCGTCGGCTTTGCCGTCGGCACCGACAGGCTCCTCAACGCTCTGTCTCAGACGGGCAAGCTCCCCGTCAGAGGAAGCAGAGACGTTGCGGTCGGGTATGCAGAAGGCGATACCGCCGGGGCGCTCGCTTTCGTCAGAGAGCTGGTCGGACAGGGGAAGTACGTCGTCAATCTCGGCGTATGCAAAGAGAGCGATGTCAGCGAATATGCGAGAGAAAACAGCACAAAACAGGCATATTACATTGCGGACGGTGTGTCCCGCAGACTTGTATAGAGGAAACAAAAGTATGGATAAAATGGTTACATTTGCGCTTGCAAAGGGCAGGCTCGCAGAAAAGTCGGCAGAGCTTTTGCAAAAATGCGGCATTGACTGCGCCAATATTCTCGAGCCTACGAGGAAGCTCGTGCTCAGCGACAGAAGCGGCAAATACAAATTCATATTCGTCAAGCCGAGCGACGTGCCCGTTTATGTTGAGCGCGGCGTTGCAGACGTCGGAGTTGTCGGCAAGGACACGTTGATGGAGGACGGCGCGGACGTATACGAGCTTGCCGATCTCGGTTTTGCGAAATGCAGGCTCGCGGTCGCAGGTTATCCCGGCTTCGACCTGACGGACAAGACGGGACTCAGGGTGGCGACCAAGTACGGCAATATCGCCCGCAGATACTTCGAGGGCAAAGGGCAGAACGTCGAGATCATCACTCTGCACGGCTCGATAGAACTCGGACCCATAGTCGGGCTTTCGGACGTCATTCTCGACATCGTCGAGAGCGGCAAGACTCTCAAGGAGAACGGGCTTTGCGTGCTCGAGGAGATATGCGACGTGTCCGCAAGGCTCATCGTCAACAAAGTCAGTCTCAAGACCAAGGCTCAGGACATCAAGCCTCTCGTAGAGAAAATAGTCGAGGCTCTCGGTCAGCTCTGAGATATAAAATCGAGAAAAATACGGAGAGATAATATGATACCGATAATAAAATACGGCTCTGACGAGATCGCAAGGGTTTACGGCCGTACTCAGCTGGGCAACGGCGAGTACGTCGGTGCGGTCGCGGAGATCATAGCAAAAGTGCGCGCGGAAGGCGACAAAGCGCTTTTCGCTTATGCCGAAAAGTTCGATAAGACGCACGTAGACGCAGACAATCTGCTCGTTACCGAACGGGAGATAGACGAGGCGTATGCCGCCGTCGACGAAAAGCTCGTGCTTGCGATGCGCAAGGCGAAAGAGAACGTGCTCGCTTACCATACCCGCCAGAGGGATAAATACGCCAACGAATTTTTCGCCGCCGGCGCGAACGGAAAGAGCACTCTCGGCTGGATATACAGACCGCTTTCGAGGGTAGGGCTTTACGTACCGGGCGGCAAGGCGAGTTATCCTTCGACCGTGCTGATGACCGCGCTTCCCGCAGTCGCCGCGGGAGTGGGCGAGATAGTCGTCGCGACTCCCAATATCAAGAATCCGCTCATCCTCGTCGCTTGCCGCGAATGCGGAGTGAAGAAGATTTACAAGATCGGCGGAGCGCAGGCGATAGCGGCTCTCGCTTACGGCACCGAGAGTGTCGAAAGAGTGGATCTTATCGCAGGACCCGGCAACGTGTTCGTCACGCTGGCGAAAAAGCAGGTGTTCGGAGACGTAGCGGTGGACATGATCGCGGGACCCAGTGAGATACTCGTGATCGCGGACGACGGCGCGGACGCGGAACTCGTTGCGGCGGACATGCTTTCGCAGGCGGAACACGACGAACTCGCGGCATCTATACTCGTCACGACGAGCGAAAAACTTGCGCGCGAGGTGCAGAAGCAGATCGCGGAGCAGACCGAGCTTCTTCCGCGCAAGGAAATAATAGGCAAGTCGCTCGCCAACAACGGCGCGATAGTGCTCTGCGACAATATCGACGAGGCGATCGAAGTGGCTGACAAAGTAGCTCCCGAGCACCTCGAAGTATGCACAAAGGACGCGCACGACGTCGCTCTGAGATTGAAAAACGCAGGCGCGATATTCGTCGGAGGCTTCAGTCCGGAGCCGCTCGGCGACTATTTCGCGGGACCGTCGCACGTTTTGCCGACGAGCGGAAGCGCGAGGTTCAGCAGCGTGCTCAGCGTGGATACTTTTATGAAAAAGACAAGCTATATAGCTTACGACGAGTCTGACTTGCTTGCAGGCGCGGACGACATAATTTCGATAGCGGAAAGCGAAGGATTCGACGCTCACGCAAATACGATCAAAAGGAGAAAAAGGAAATGACGGGGAAAGCAACCGCCGCGGGGAAGACATCCGCGGCAACGAATACGGGCGCAGCGGCAAGCGCGCCTTCGGGAAGAACGGCGAGCATATTCAGAGAAACGTCGGAGACCAAAGTCAGCGTGGAAATAAATCTCGACGGCACTGGAAAGGCAGAAATATCGACGGGCATCGGCTTTTTCGATCACATGCTCAATCTTTTTGCCTGCCATTCCGGCTTCGATCTGAAGATAAAGTGCGCGGGTGACACCTACGTCGACGGGCATCACAGCGTAGAGGACGTCGGCATAGTGCTCGGCAAGGCGATCGACGCGGCGCTCGGCAACAAGGTGGGCATTGCGCGTTATGCAGACAAAGTGATCCCTATGGACGAGTCGCTTGCAGAAGTCGCGGTCGACATAAGCGGCAGGGCGTTCACCGTGTTCAATGCAGATCTTTCGGGCAAAGGCGAGCATTTCGATTATGAACTCGTGGAAGAATTTTTCCGCGCGCTCGCCAATGCGGCATGCATAACGCTGCATATCAATCTGAGATACGGCAAGAACGATCATCACAAAGCCGAGAGCATTTTCAAGGCGTTCGCTCACGCGATGAAAGACGCGGTCGCGATCGTGAACGACCGTATACCTTCTTCCAAAGGCACGCTGGGGACGCCCTGACATGATAGCAATAATCGATTACGGAATGGGCAATCTGCGCAGCGTGCAGAAAGCCTTTGAATTTCTCGGTTTCGACGCGGCGGTCACCGATCAGGCAAAGACGCTCGCCGAGGCTTCGCATATAGTTCTGCCGGGCGTCGGAGCGTTCCGCGACGCGATCAACGCGCTCAGAGAAAAGGGACTTGACGAGACGATAAAGCGCGAGGTGAAAAAGGGCAAACCCTTCCTTGGGATATGTCTCGGCATGCAGATGCTTTTCGACAGAAGTCTCGAGGACGGAGAGTACCAAGGCTTGGGGCTTATCGGCGGCGAAGTCGTCAGATTCGAGACAAATCTCAAAATACCGCATATAGGCTGGAACACGGTTTTCTACAACAAAAAAACCGCGCTTTTCGACGGCGTAGACGACAACAATTTCTATTTCGTCCACAGCTACCATGCGGCGAAAGTCGCAAAAGAGGACGTGGAGACGACCTGCGTGTACGGCTACGAGTTCGTGTCGAGCGTGAACAGAGACAACGTCTGGGGAGTGCAGTTCCACCCCGAAAAGAGCGGAGACACGGGTCTCAGATTGCTCAGGAACTTCGGAGGCATAAAGCAATGATACTTTTTCCCGCAGTGGATATACTCGACAACCGCGCGGTGCGACTGCTTTACGGCGAGCGCGACAAGGTCACCGATTACGGCGATCCCGCGGAGCTTGCCGCAAAATGGTCGGCAGAGGGCGCGAAGTATCTGCACGTAGTCGATCTCAACGGCGCGTTCGACGATTCTGCCGTCAACAGAGAGACTCTCAAAAGGCTGATAAAAGAGGTGAAGATCCCCGTTCAGCTCGGCGGCGGCATCAAGACTCTCGACAAGATAAAGTTCTATCTCGAAGAAGTGGGAGTGACCCGCGTCATCATCGGTACCGCGTGCGTTACCGCTCCCGACGTAGTCGACAAGGCGTGCGCGCTCTACGGCAATAAAATAGTCGCGGGCATAGACTGCAAAGACGGCTTCGTCGCGATAAAAGGCTGGGTCGAAAAGAGCAGTCTGACCGCAGAAAAGGTCGCGCTCGATATGAAAGAACGCGGCTCGAATACCGTCGTCTATACCGATATCAGCAGAGACGGCGCGCTGACGGGCGTCAACGTCGAGGCGACTTCATTGCTCGCGGAAAAGACGAGAATGAACGTGATAGCGAGCGGCGGTATGAGTTCGCTCGACGACGTGAAAAAACTCATGCAGAAGAAAAACGTATACGGCGCCATACTCGGCAGAGCGATCTACAACGGCAATATAGACCTTTTAGAGGCGCTCGAGCTGGCGAAAAGAGGTTGATATGCTTGCAAAGAGGATAATACCTTGTCTCGATATAAACAAAGGCCGCGTCGTCAAAGGCGTGAATTTCGTCAACCTCGTTGACGCGGGCGATCCCGTAGAGGTCGCAAAGACCTACAACGCTATGCGCGCTGACGAAATAGTCTTTCTCGACATCACCGCTTCTCACGAGGGGCGCTCGACGATGTACGACGTGATCTCCAAGGCGGCGGAGCAGGTTTTCATACCGCTCACGGTGGGCGGCGGCATATCGAACGTGGAGCACTTCCGCAACCTGCTCAATCTCGGCGCGGACAAGATAAGCGTCAATTCTGCGGCGGTCAGGAATCCCGACCTTATAACCGAAGCGGCGCTCAGATTCGGCAGACAATGCGTCGTCGTCGCGATAGACGCAAAGCGCAACGGCAAAGGGAGCTTTGACGTATATCTCAACGGCGGCAGGATAAATACGGGAAAAGACGCGATCGACTGGGCGGTCGAAGCCGAAAAACGCGGCGCGGGAGAGATACTTCTGACGAGTATGGACTGCGACGGCACCAAGGCGGGTTACGATGTGGAGCTGACGCGCAGGGTAGCAGAAGCGGTCGGCATACCCGTGATAGCGAGCGGCGGCGCGGGCAATATGCAGCATTTCAAGGACGTGTTGACAGACGGCAAGGCGGACGCGGCGCTCGCGGCATCGCTGTTCCACTTCGGCGAAATGACGATCTCCGACCTCAAGCAGTATCTCGCATTGAGCGGCGTTGCCGTAAGAATGTAAGCCGGTTGCGGCAGAGCGGCGAGGACAGCGCGATACGCTCAGACCGTACCGGTAAAGAGCAAAAGGTCGACGATTTCCCAACGCGAAAATTGTTGCAATATCCGCGTGCGCGCGGTAAAATCTATAAGGAATATAAACCGCCCGAGGGCAAAAGACGGGCAAAAGAGGAAAAATGACGGAATTCAAGTTTGACGAAAAAGGTCTCGTCTGCGCGATCGCGCAGGACGCGATCAACGGCGAAGTGCTGATGCAGGCATATATGAACAAAGAGGCGATCGACAAGACGCTCGAGACGGGTTACGCGCACTATTACAGCAGATCGCGCAAGTGCCTGTGGAAGAAGGGCGAGACTTCGGGACATACGCAGAAGGTCGTGCGCATGTATTACGACTGCGACGCCGACTGCGTGCTTATGCAGATCATTCAGGAGGGGGCGGCATGCCATACCGGCAACCGCAGTTGTTTTTACAGACAGCTCAAAGAGTTTGATTTCTGCCCCGACTACAAGATCGTTTTCGAGGACGCGGCTACGATAAAGGACCGCGCGGAAAATCCGGTGGAGGGCTCTTATACCAATTATCTTCTCAACAAAGGCTGTGAAAAGATATGCAAGAAGATAGGAGAGGAGGCGACCGAAACCGTCATCGCCGCATGCAAGGACAACAAAGAAGAACTCGTCGGAGAGCTTTGCGACCTCGTCTATCACGCGCTCGTGCTGATGCAGGACAGAGGAGTGACGATGCAGGACGTGTTCCACGAGATGATGAGGAGAAAGGGCAAGGCTCCCAACCCAAAATACGCGGCGGACACGATTGTCTCCAACAGAGATCAGATAGAAAACAAGGAATAACGCTTTTTGCCGCGCGAAAACCGCGGCAGGGCATACGGAATGACGACAGGCGCAGTCTCACGACCGCGCCGATTTTTTTTGCAAAATAAAATTTTTAAAACCAATATGTATAAAACTGATGATTTTTTAATTTGGTTATGATACAATATTGTTATCAACGGATATACAGGAGGGAGATATGTTTTTTCTCGATATAAGAAGATCCGACTTCCAAGAAGTCGGTCAGGAAGAAAGCAAGAGGGTGCGCGGCGTGGTCTATTCCGTTAAGAATGCGGATTTCCACTTTTTGGTGTTCTGCAAACGGCTTAAGGGAGTCGAGCCCGTGGAAAAATATCTGAAAACTTATTTCAGAGACGACGAGATCGCGGAGACAGAGAAAAATCTGATCAGGGAGATCTCGGAAAAGAGAGAAGTGTGCAGTTTTCATCCCAACGCCAATTTCACGGTCTATCCGTGGGAGGACTATTCAAAAGACGAGGCGGACGGGAGTATAGATATGCGCGATGTCCGTCAGCACTTGAAAGACGTACTCTATATCAACGACGTTGTGCTGAAAACGCGCTATCTTTTCGTCGAACTGAGCCATGCGCCTCAAAGTACCGATACCGACACGATTTTGCTTTATCTCAGGTATCTGCTCGCGAAAAGCACGGTGCTGAAAGCGGTGTATATCGACGGCGCAAGGCTGACTTCGACCAACGACGTCGATCCTCTGTATATAATGACGAAAGACGAGACGTGCGAAAAGAGCAAAGAGTGCGTCGCTCCGCGCTTCGAGTTCGGCGAAGCAGACTTCGGCAACGTCACAAAACTCAGAGAGATTGCCGCAGATCTCGCCCAGTACGGTCATTTTTCTATCGCAATGTTGCAGAGGAAGTATTTTTTCGGATTCTGCAAAGCCGCAAAGATCGTCGACGCGCTTATAGACGCGGGTCTCGCGGTAAAGGAAAAGAACGAGTCGGGAGCGGGTTCACGCTACAGGATCGTGATCTGACGGCAGAAGGAGAGGAAGGACCCGCACTTGCAAAGCGAGGTGGATTGCCGCGCTTCAATCGGTCGCGCCCGACCTTAGCGTCGACTCTCTTACAATGAGTTTTGCTGCGACCGAAATGCGCCTTGTCGGCGTTTCGGGGGAAGATATGCGGTGTATCAGCGTCTGCACCGTCGTTTTGCCGAGGAATTTCTTGTCTACGGCATACGAGGTCAGTTTGGGCACGAGCGAGTATGCCTCGGGCACGTTGTCAAAGCCTACGACGAAAGCGTCGCCCGGGACGGAGACAGAGAGCATCGCCAATGCGTCGCACACCTTTCTCGCCACGAAGTCGTTGCAACATACAAAACATTCGGGGCGGTACTTGAGTTTGAGTATTTCCGTTTTCAGATTTTCGGCGTTGCCGTAATCGAAAGAGTCGTCGTCTTTCAGAAGATCTTCGCCGCGGTGATGAGGGGTATTTGTCTTGAAAAGCCCCGCGAGCATACCCGTATATCTGTCGTTGAAGCTCATGCAATGCTCGATGTCGCCGATAAACGAAAATTTGGATATGCCGTATTTTTTCTTAAGCAGAGTGACTATTTCCTGCGCAGAGCCTACGTCGTCGGCGCAAACCACGTCGTAATTTACGAATGAGCGCAAGGGTTTGCAGGTAAAGTCGGTAAAGACGACGGGCTTTTTGAGATTGAGCAGTCTTTGCACAAAATCCGAGTCGAAGCATTCGACCGTGATTATCCCGTCGATATTCAGGCTTTTGACATAGGACGACAACTCGTAAAATGGTTTTGTGTCGTAGTTGAAAGTGTATTGAAAAAGCTCGTGATTGTGTTCGTAGCAGAACTGTTCTATCCCGCCGATAAAAGGAATAAAATATTTTATATTGTTGAGAGGTTTGCCGCTGACGAGGAGTATCCTGTATTTTTCCGACTCGGAAGAAGCGGCGTTCGCGTCGAGAGATTTATAATGCATTTCGGCGGCTTTGCTGAGCACGGCGGCGCGCGTTTTTTCGGGCACGTAACGTCCGTTGAGAGCTTTTGCGACGGTATTCCGCGAGAGATTGAGCGCCTCCGCGATGCTTTTTATTGTGACGGCTTTTCTCATGATTTTCCCTGATTCAATTTTATAATACCTGCGGCAAACAAGTCAATATACATTTAAAAAAATTTAAAATAATGCGCTGAAATTTGTCATCAATGCACAAATTTATCGCCAAAATATTTGTGCAAATGCAAAAAATCAGGGTGGTCATTGACATTTTTCTTGAAAAGAACTATTATGAAATTGTGAGAAACGCCGCAAGGGGAAAAGCGGTGTTTGACGGAGGGATTATGAGGCTTTCATTTTTCAAAAGGACGATTTTCGTCCTCATCGTCGTATTATCTGTAATTACGGCTTTCGCTCTTGCGGGATGCGAAGACAAAGACGGCTGCACTCACGTCTGGAACGACGGAGAGATAACGACCGCCGCGACTTGCACGCAGGACGGAGTCAGAACGTTCACCTGTACATTGTGCGGTGAGACGCGTACCGAAGTCGTAAAGAGCGTCGGACACGTCGCTTCTGAAACTTTCGTGAATACCGACCCCGAAGGTCATTATCAAGTATGTTCGGTATGCGGCGTTAAGACCGATGACGTTCAGGCGCACGTTTTCGAGGACGGAGAGGTGATCAAACAGCCGAGCGCCACCGAAGACGGCCTGCAAAAGACGGTCTGTTCGGTCTGCGGATACGAGAGCACCAAGGTATTGCCGCCCGTGACCCACACGCACGTTTTCGACAGGGAAGTCGTTGACGCGAAGTATCTCGTCAGCGAAGCGACCTGCGAGCATAAGGCGGTTTACTACAAGTCGTGCGAATGCGGAGAAAAGGGCTCCGAGACTTTCGAGTACGGCGAATACGCGGCGCACGTTCTCGACAAGACGGACAGAGTTGAAGCTACCTGCGCCGAAGCGGGCGTCGAGGCTTACTGGACGTGCTCGGCATGCGGCAAGCTGTTCTCGGATGAAAACGGAACGACTGAGATAAGCGCGCCCGTCGTAATTCCCGCGACAGGAGAGCACGAGTACGTCGGAGAATGGCAGAAGGACGAGACGGGGCACTGGAAGGTATGCGAGTGCGGCGCGTTGAGCGCGGTGGAAGCGCATATCCCCGATAAAGACGCTCCCACGGAGACGGAAGGCGTAGTGTGCACCGTCTGCGGTTATGAGATCGAGCCTGCTACGGCACACGTTCACGAGCCCGCCGATCAGTGGAGCAGCGACGATACCTATCATTGGCACGCTTGTGACGGATGCACTCAGCAACTTGACAAGGACGTTCACGTATTTGCGGACGAGCACGACAAGAGCGGTCATTGGCAGAAGTGCACCGTTTGCGGCAAGAAGATAAACGAAGAAGAACACGTCTGGGGCGAGGGCGTAGTCACGACCAAGCCTACGCTGACTTCCGACGGAGAAATGACATATACCTGCGCCTGCGGCGAGACCAAGGTCGAAAAACTGCCCGCTAAAGCAGACTTTGCAGGCGACTTCACTCTCGATGAAGGACAGCCCGGACCCTGGAGCTACGGCAGCGTGAACTACAGCTGGGGCGCAAGCGAGAGCTTTACGTTCACTCAGGCGACTGCAAAGAACGAAGGCGGCGACGGCTGGCTCTCTGAAGGCGCTGAAATAAAGAAAGGCTGGATCAGCGCAGGCAGTTACGTCGGTATATCTTACAAAGCGGAAGAAAACGTTTCGGTTATGATAGCTCTCGGCTTCACAGGCGCTACTCCCGAAACCAAGGTAGCTTTGCGTATAGGTATCAAAGACGCCGACGGCAATCTGTATTACAACCCCGATTTCTATATGCTTGAAGGCAACGCGCTCAGTTCTGTAGAAAAGACGCTCAATCTGAGTGCGGGCGACGAGTTATATCTGATATTCTCAAACGAGAACGGAGCAGTCGAGACCGCATATCCCAGCGGAGACCTTTCCGTGGTACTTACCAAAGTTGCAGACAGCGAGCACGTCCTTGCCAAGGTCGACGCAGTCGCTCCGACCTGCACGACGAGCGGAACGGCAGAATATTATACCTGCTCGCATTGCGACAAGATCTTTGCGGACGCAAACGCAAACAAAGAGATAGAAGCTCCCGTCACGATCGAAGCGCTCGGTCACGATACCGAGGGCGTGAACTGGACGGCAGAAGGCGACGTACATTTCAAAGTGTGCAAGCGCGAAGGTTGCGGCGCGCACGTCGACGAAGCGGCGCACAGCGGCGGAGAGGCTACTTGCGATAACAAGGCGGTCTGCGAAGTCTGCGGCGCAGAGTACGGCGAATATGCGGCACATAATCTCGTCAAGACTGAAAGAGTGGAAGCCACCTGCGCCGAAGCGGGCGTCGAGGCTTACTGGACTTGTTCCGAATGCGGCGAGCTGTTCTCGGACGAAAACGGCGAAAACGGGATAAGCGAACCCGTTGAAATTCCCGCTACGGGAGACCACGATTACGGCGTTGATTGGGAGAAAGACGCGGCGGGTCATTGGTACGAATGCTCGGTCTGCGGCGACAAGAAGGATTTTGCGGCGCATACGCCCGATAAAGAAGCTCCCACAGAGGCCGAAGGAGTCGTCTGCATCGTCTGCGGTTACGAGATACAGCCTGCGACAGGACACATACATACGCCGTCCGAGGATTGGACTTACGACGAGGCATATCACTGGCACGCATGCGGCGGATGCACTCAGCAGCTTGACAAGGCAGAGCACGTATACGACGTGCAGAACGCGTCCGAAGAATATCTTGCTACTGCGGCAACCTGCATGAACAAGGCGACCTACTATTACTCCTGCGAATGCGGAGCGAAGGGAAGCGAGACGTTTGAGAGCGGAGAAGTCGCGGGTCACGTATTCGATAAAGAGGTCATCGATCCGATGTATCTGGTCAGCGAGGCGACCTGCACCGCAAAGGCGGTCTATTATAAGTCCTGCGTATGCGGCGAGAGGGGCACGGAGACGTTCGAGTACGGCGATCTTGCAGAGCATCAGCTCGTTGCAGGACACAATGCGGACAGTCACTATGACGAATGTTCCGTATGCCACGCTAAATTCAACGAGAGCGCGCATGAGTGGGGCGAAGGCGTGATCACGACCAAACCCACGCTGACTTCAGACGGAGAAAAGACCTATACCTGCGCTTGCGGCGAGACCAAGGTCGAAAAACTGCCCGCAAGGGCAGACTTCGCGGCAGACTTCACTCTCGAGGAAGGACAGCCCGGACCGTGGAGCTACGGAAGTATCAATTACTCGTGGGGCGAGCAGGAAGACTTCACGTTCACTCAGGCGACCGCCAAGAACGGCGGCGGTGACGGCTGGGCGGCTGACGGCGTAGAGATTAAGGGCGGCTGGATAAGCGCCAACAATATGATGGCTGTCGCCTATACCGTTGACAGCGACGTGACCGTCAAAGTCAATCTGACTTTCACCGGCGGCACCGCGGATACGAGAATGTCTCTCCGCACGGGTGTAAAGAATGCAGACGGCGTTATTTACGGCAACCCCTCTTATTACGACGGCGGCAAGAGCAGTAACGTGCTTACTTACGAGACCACGCTCGAACTCAAAGCGGGAGACACGGTTTACTTTATATTGGGTAACGAAAACGGCGGCAATCCCGACGCATATCCCAACGGAGCGCTCAGTCTGGTGCTTGCTCCTGTGACTGAATAAAATCAGATACTATCCGCCGCGCCTCAGCGGGCGCGGCGGACAAAACAATACGGGGAAATTATGGTAAAAGCAAGAAAAAGTACGTTTGTTATCGCATTGCTCATAGCGGCGGCATTGACGGCGACGGTGATCGGCGCATTGGTGAAGCCTTGTGAGGTTTATGCGGCTGAAAACGGAGATTACGGCGAAAACTACAGGAATCAACTGGCATTTTCCGCGCTCAGGGGCTGGAACAACGACCCCAACGGTCTGTTGTACGTCGACGGCACCTACCATATGTATTATCAATATAACTACGATCAGAGGAACGGGCAGACCTACAACGGCTGGGGCAATATGAGCTGGGGACACGCTACCAGCACGGACCTCGTGCATTGGACCGAGCAACCCGTAGCGATACCCGCTTATCAGACGGTAGACGGCGAATATTACGATATGATGTTCTCGGGAAGCGCCGTTTACGACAAGAACAACACGAGCGGATTTTTCGACGACAACGGCGGCAAAGGCATAGTCGCGATACTCACTCAGCCGCAGACCGCAGAACAGGGCGGCGCGCAGAGACAGGTGCTCGCTTACAGCGCCGACGGGCAGAGTTTCACGATAGACGGCGAGATTCTCGGCAGAGAGGACGACGGCGGTATGGGAGACAACGAATTCCGCGATCCCAAGGTGTTCTGGAGCGAGAAGCTTTCCAAGTGGATTATGGTGGTAGGCGGAGGTCTTGTCAGAATGTATGCCTCCGACGATCTCAAAAAATGGGATTATCTGGGCAGTACGGGCTTCTGGGGCGAGTGCCCCGACTTGTCCGCGTACGAGACCGAAGACGGGCTCAAGTACGTTCTCATCCTTTCGCCCGAGGACAAGAGCCAAAGCCACAATTTCAACGGTACGACGAGAAAAGACACTTTCTATCCCGCGGAATACTACGTTGTGGGTCATCTCGACGACAACGGACTTTTCGTTGCCGAGGGAGAGATAACGAGACTGAGTTACGGCATCGACAGCTACGCGATGCAGACGTTCAACAACGTTCCCGACGGCAAGGTCTACGGCATAAGCTGGTCGGCAAGCTGGAAAAGCGTGGGGCAGTACGAGGCTGTGCGCGAAAATTACAACGGCGGCATGACGATCGCCTGCGAGCTTAAACTCGAAAAGAACGACGACGGCGAATATGTGCTCGAGCGCGTTCCCGTCAGCGCTTTCGACGGACTGCGCGGCGACGAGATAGCGAGCTATAACGGCACGGTCAACGCTGAGACCACTGCTTTGACCGACGTCGGCGCAGACGTGTTCGATATGACGGCAACGCTCGATTTCAACGCGGGAGACGCGTCTTTCGCACAACTTGAAATACGCGCGTCGGCGGCTGAAAAAACCGTGCTCCGCTATGACGCGGAGAGAGAAGAACTCGTGCTCGACCGTTCGCAGAGCTCTCTTATAGTAAAAGATACCGATTATTTCGCATTCCCCGAGCGCATACCCGTAAGTCTCAGAGACGGCAAACTCGAGATCAGAGTGATAAGCGACAGGGCGTTCGTCAGCGTTTTTGCCAACGGACAGAGCGCGTTTGCGGCGATATTCCCGCAGGCGGTCTCCGACGGCATGAAGCTGTATGCGGACGGCAACGTCGGGGCAGACGTGACGATCCACAGCCTTTCTGGCATTTTCGGGGACGTCACTCCTTCTGAAAAACTTATACAGAGTTCGGACAAGTTCGATCTTTCGGTCGGAGACAGGGTCGCGCTCGTGCTTTCTTGCTACGCGCCCTCTTTCGACGAGAACGCAGTCACTTACGGGATAGTTGAGGGCGCAGATTTCGTATCTCTCGAGAACGAGGGCGGGATAGCGTTCGTCACCGCGCTTGGCAAGGGATACGCGAAGATAAGCGCAGATTACGGCGGTCAGACGTTCTATACCGACGTATTCGTATATGCCGACGGCTACGTCGGGGATATAGAGTACGGCGCGAAGCTGTTCGGCTTTACGAGACCCGACGACAACGGCATTGTGTTGTCGAGAGGGGACGGCGACGCGTTCATGTTTTCAGACGAGTCGGCTGACGAGTTCGTATATTCTGCGGATCTGTCGGTAAACGACGGCGGGCAGGCGGGCGGACTCATGTTCGGCATCAGCGACAACCGCTATTATTATTTCGTCGCTACCGCGGATTTCAAGGACAACGTGATAAAGATATGGCGTTCGGACGTAGGCGATCTTGCGAGAGTGTCGTACGCTTTCGGCGGCAGGAATAGTTGCCGTCTTACGCTCGAAGTCGTGGACGGAGTTGCTTATCTTTTCGTCGATTCTGACACAAGTGCAGATCTGATATGCACGCTCGACGGCTATGACGGCGGCATGCTCGGATTCAACACCTACAAGGCGGACACTCTGATCAACAACGTGACGCTTGAAAGAAAGGTTTCGTCAGCGGTCTACGACAAGAGCGCCGACGTGATCTTCGATATCGGTCAACGCGAAGTGGTCAAAGTCGTCAACGTGACTGACGGCAGTTACCGCCTGAAAGAGGGGGAATATACCGTTGAGAACGGACAAGTCTCGCTTAAGACCGCTTATATGAACACGCTCGCCGCGGGTGCGGAATACGTGTTCAGAGTGGTCGCCGCGGACAGAGATCTCGACTTCAGGGTATCCACGTCGTTTGAGCAGGCGACGGCAAGCGCGGGTAAACCCGAATTTTCGCCCGGCGAACAGATAACCGTTGCCGTAAGCGGCGCCGAAAACGTCTTTGCGGTAAGGATCGACGGCAAAACGGTGGACGGCGGGCTGATCTCAATGCAGGACGGAGTCGTCACGGTATCTGCAGATCTCGGACTGATAGAGGGGACTTATACCGCTACGCTTATCACCGACAACGGCAGACCTGAAGTCAGGATAGTCGTCGCGCGTCCTTACGACGCTTCGGACGAAGCGGACGACCCCGATTTCACGTTCTTTATCATCGACATAACTCTGTTTGCGGTATTTATAATCGCGTGTATAGCTTTGCCGATCGTCAAAAAGGCAAGAAAAAAGGCTGAATAAGAGAGGGAATTATGAGCAAGAAAAATTCTGTCGCAAGCGCAACCGAAACCGCGATGCAAGCGAGCGGATTGCCTTTGAACAACAAGAGCAAGTGGGAGAGCTGGAAGGATAATTTCAAGAGGAGAGGCTGGATACTTGTGTTTATCCTGCCCGCGGTGATATACGTCCTCATCTTCTGCTATATCCCTATGTATGGCATACTCGTCGCTTTTCAGGACTATATGCCGGGCGATCCGATAATCGGAGAGGGTACGCAATGGGTCGGCTGGGAAAACTTCAGGACCTTTTTCTCCAACCCCAACTTCCTGACATATTTCAAGAACACGTTTTTGCTGTGTATCCTCGGATTTATAGTCGGATTCCCGTTGCCGATAATCGTCGCGCTCCTTCTCAATTCGCTCAGATCGAAAAAGGCGAAGAAAGGACTGCAGATATTGTACTACGCGCCGCACTTCATATCGCTGGTCGTCATGGTCGGTATGCTCGAACTGATATTCGGCTCGGACGGACTTATAGATCAGCTCAGCATTCAGGCGGGCGGCGACGTCAACGGGTTGCAGTTGTTCTTAAAGCCCGAAGCGTTCAGACCACTGTTCATATTCTCGGGCAACTGGCAGGACTTCGGGTGGTCGGCGATAATATACCTCGCGGCGCTTTCCGGCGTTGACCCGTCGTTGCACGAAGCGGCAAAGGTGGACGGAGCCTCGAGATTCAAGCGCATATTCAGCGTGGATCTTCCCGCGATCGCGCCGACGATAGTGATGCTGATGATACTTTCGGTCGGCAACCTGATGAACTGCGGTTACGAAAAGGTATTGCTTATGCAGACGGGCGGCAACCTTGAAACGAGTGAAATACTTTCGACTTACGTCTACACGTTCGGTCTTCTCGGCGGTCAGTACGGCGTAGGTACCGCGGCGGGTCTGTTCAACTCGGTCATCAACGTCGTGTTGCTCGTGATCGCCAACTTCACGTCCAAGAAGCTCGCCAATCAGAGCATGTGGTAAGAGGTGGAATATGAATGCACAGGAACTCAGGATCAACGCAAAAAAGAATAAGATAACAGAGAGTAAGACCGATTATGTGTATTACGGAGTGTGCGCGTTCATTCTCGCGCTTCTCGCGGTCGTAGTCATATATCCGCTTTACTATATCGTAATAGCTTCGATATCCGATCCCGACGCGGTCATGACGGGCAAGGTCTGGCTTTATCCCGTAGAACTGACTTTTTCGGGTTACGGTCAGCTGTTCTACCGCGAGGATATATGGAGAAGCTATTTCAACACGATCGCCTATACCGTACTCGGCACTGCGTTCAACGTCGCGCTGACTATACCCGCAGGCTGGGCGCTGTCACGCGAATATCTGCCTTTCCGCAAATTCATCATGCCTTTTCTTATAATCACGATGTTCTTCGGAGGCGGGCTCGTGCCTTACGTGATACTGTGCCGTTCTCTCGGACTTTATCAGAATCCGCTGATCCTCATAATCGGCGGCGGCGTAAGCGTATACAACGTATTTATGTGCAAATCCTTCTTCCAGTCCAACGTGCCCAAAGAGGTGCTCGAGGCGGGTATGATAGACGGAGCGGGGGAGATCAGGACGTTTTTCGATATAGTCCTGCCCGTCGCCAAGTCGATCATAAGCGTCATGATACTTTTCTATGCGGTCGGACATTGGAACAACTATATCGACGCGTACATCTTCAGCATTGACGAGAGTTTTTATCCGTTGCAGACTTTACTCAACGGGCTTCTCGACGCCAATTCGGGCGGCGAAGGCGAGGTCGTTCTCGAGCAGATGAGGGCGGCTACGCAGATAAAATTCACGTCGATAATCATAGCTACGATACCCATACTGATCATATATCCTATGGTCGAAAAGCACTTCGGGCAGGGCGTGCTCGTCGGCTCGTTCAAATAAGCGCGGGAGGAAAAGGATGAAAAAACTTATAATCATAATAGTTGCCGTAGTCGTCTGGATAGCCTGCGTGATACCGTTCGCGATGGGCACGGTAAAAGCGAGCGACGGCGATCACGACTTCGTGGTGCTTGCGGTAAAAGAGGACGTCGTCAAGGATTACAACACTATGCCCGTGTTTGAAAAACTGGCAGACGAAACGGGGCTCGACGTTTACTGGACTTTCAACACGTCCATGCAGTATTCCAACAACCCCGACCCCGTGGGCATAAACGGTATCGACGCGATCTACCATTCCGGTTTTTCCAACCTCAAGCTGTACGATTACGGCAGGAGGGGCAGGATAATCGCGATCGACGAATACATTGACAGCATGCCCAATTTCAAGAAGATCCTCGAAGACCGTCCCGATATCGCCGAAGCGCTCAAATCTCCCGACGGACACATCTATTCTTTGCCGAGAGTGGAGGAGATGGGGCTCAAGGCGTATCCCAACATCCTGTTCATCAACAAGTCGTGGATAGAAAAGCTGATCGACAACGGGCAGATGCCTTCTTCTGTCAAACTTTCAAAAGAAGATCTGACAGACGGTCTCGACCTCAGCCGCGACGAGTTCAAGGAGATAATCCGTAAGTTCAACGAGCTGGATATGGACGGCGACGGAAGCACCACCAACGAAGTGCCTCTCGCGTTCGTCAGCGGCAACTGGCAAGGCAACGAGTCTGATTTCATCGCGTCTTTCGGCGTTCCCGAAAACAAAGAGCACAAGACGATTGTCAACGACAAAGTAGTGTTCACGATAGAGGACGAAAACTGGTTCAGGGCAATATCCGAGATGAACGAGTGGTTCAGAGAAGGTCTGATACGTTCCACTTCTTTCACGCAGAGTCAGGACAGCTTCCTCGCCAACGGTCAGGACGGCAGATACGGCGCGTTCTACTGGTGGGAGAAAGAGACGGTCGTCGCCAATCCCGACGATTACATCATTGTGCAACCGCTCAAGGACGACGACGGCAACCGTTACGTCGGCGTGAGCAACGAACTCGAGGTCGAAAAAGGAGAATGCGTGATACTGAGTTCGTGCGAAGACCCCGAAGGGCTTCTCGGATACTTCGACAAGTTCTTCGAGCCCGACTATTCGGCTCAGCTCAACTACGGCTCGATCGAGTCGGGCGCCTTTCTCAGAGAAAAGGTGGACGGCAAGCTGATCCCCAACGACGATCACGGCGAGCAGAGCGCGGACGACTTCCGTATGAAGAACGCGCCTTACGGAGTGGTTTATCTGACAGAGAACGAATGGGAGAACAACGTGCAGATGGAATCGCGTGCGGTACTCAGGCTCGAGAGACTTGAGCTTTACGTCAAGCCGTATTCGTATGAGGGCGCGCGCGGAATACCCAATCTGAATTATACTGAGCAGGAACTCAAGGATCTCAATGCCTACGAGTCGTCGCTCGGCAACAACATCACCAAGTGGATGACCAACGCGATCATAGGTTCGAGCGCTCCGACGAGGGAATCGTGGCAGAGCTTCCTCAACGAAAACAGGACCGCGATCGAGCAGATAAAGGCGATAAATCAAAAGGCGTACGACCGCTATCTTGAGGCGCTCAAGGCGGAGGAGAGTCAATGAGAGGGTTGCAAAGGCTGGGAGAATATCTGTGGGAATTTTTCGTCGTTACCGCGCTCGTGGCGGTGTCGGCGGTGACGGTATTGCCGTTTTTCCCGGTGACGGTCGGGCTTGCCGATTATTTCGGCAAAGACTTCGGGACGCGCGCTTTCAGAGATATTTTTTCCTCCATTGCAAAAAACGCGAAAATCGTTGCGGCATATACGCTTTTTCAGCTGGTCGCGATAATTTTCCCGGTGCTCAACGTGTTCTTTTTCAATACGCATCCCGAAGCGTCCAACGCGATCGTACTCGGCATAAGCTACGCGGTGCTCGCGATAGGGTGTCTGTTCGCGATAACGGCGCCGACGGTGATAGCCAATATGAACGTCACGTTTTTCCAGCTTCTCAAAAATTGCCTGATACTTTTTTCGGGCGGCTGGTCAAACGGGATACTTGCGGCGATATGCGTCGCGGGCGTGGCGGCTCTTGTGATCTTCTATCCGTATGCCGTGGCGCTGACGCTGTACGCGGTGCCGCTTGTTGTGACTAAGCTCATGAGAGAAAACTTTCTCAGACTCAAGGCAAAGGCTCTCGGCACTTCGGTGTACGAATTGAAACAAAGAGAAAAAAGAGACGATTATCTCGACGAATACGGTAAAATAAAAAGAGATCCGCAAAACGGACGGAACGGAGAAGACGACAATGAAGAAAAACACAATTAAGATCGCGATAATTATCACGGTTGCGGCGTTGTTGCTCGCGTCGGTATTGATCGGTTGCGACGAGGAGACGGAAAATTCCGCGCCGCAGGTGGACGGAGCGCACGATTTCGACTGCATCGTCGATACCCCCGTGGATCTTCTCGACGGGGTCGCCGCTCTCGACGACGAGGACGGGGATATCACTCCCGGTATGGTGATCACGATCACTCCCGAGGCGGAGATAAGAGACGACGGCTATGCCGTTTTTCCCGAAGAAGGCAATTATCGCGTCACATATACCGCAAAAGACAGCGCGGGCAGCAGTACGAGCGAGAGCGTTATCGTAAGCGCGGTCGAAAGAGAACTCTATATGGATTTCAGCGAGGTCAGCGGGTTTAAATGCACTACGTCCGGCGGCGCGGTGCTGACCGACAACGGTATGTACGACGGCGTTTACCGCATAAAGGCGAGCGGAGCGGAGATCGCCGAGGACGTAAGCCTCAGCAGAGATTTTACGCTCACAGGCGGCGAAGAATACAGATTTTCTTACCGCTATTACAGCAGCAAGGCGGGCAGAGTCACCGTGACCGCGGACGGAGAGCCTTTTGCGGTCAAGGAGATATTCAAGGGCGAAAACGTCCTCGGATTCTCCTATGTGCCGATAGACAAAGGAGAGAGCGCGGCGGTGGAGATATCCGTGCTTCTCGGCGCGCTCGAAGAATTCGAGTTCTATCTGCTCGGCGCGGAGTATACTTTCGCGCAGAACATAGACGGAGAGCAGTTGGAGAACTTCTCTCTGGCGGGCAGAGTTCAGGGCAGATTCGACGGGACGAACGGCAACGCGTGGGTCTCGGACGACGGAAAGGCGGCTACGCTCGAAGTCACTTCGGCTGACGAACACGACATCTGGCGCGGAGGTATGTTCATCGATACGGGTCTCACGGTTTCAGCGGGAGTGGAATATACCGTGTCTTATACTGTCGTCAGCAGTGAGGCTAAGCCGTTTGAAGTTGTCTTGCAAAGAGATCAATGGAATGAGATAAAGTTCGACACGTATTCGACGGGCGACGCGACTACGGCAAGCCGCGTGTCGCGCACGTTTGTTCCCGACGCCGCAAACGCGGGCGCTTTCTGGATATACGTGCAGTCGGGCACCGAAGTCAACAACATAACGATTTCCGATCTCAGCGTGGTCGCGAAATCGGACGGCAGCAAGACCGAAGTCATCACGCTCAAGGATTTCGTATCCGCTCAGGCAGACGGCTACGAAGGCGTATTGCATACTTTCGGCGGCAGCTTCACATACACGATCCCGTCGTTTGCTCCTACCGACTGGCAACAGCAGGTGATAGGACCCGAATTTTACGTCGGCGGCAGCGGCGAAAATTATGTCGTGACGTTCAAAGCCAAGGCGAGCAGACCCGTCGTCACCATCTTTGCGGCGGTCGTATACGGCGGCTGGGATCCGACGTGGATATGGTCGAAATTTACGATCACCGAAGACGAGCAGGTGTATACCTTCTTCTGCAATTCCGCGGGCGGCAACAGACTCAACAACTTCGTCTGGCAGTTCGGCTCTCAGGCGAATCAGGCTTATAACGACGTGAAGATAGAAATAAGCGACGTGAAAATTTCATATAAGGACGCAACTTTGGACTGACAACTATGAAGACATTGAAAGAGATCAACGCGTATATCGGAGAAAACAAGGCGGGCATAGATCCCCGCTTCAGACAAAAATACCACATGATGCCGCCGGTCGGCTGGATGAACGACCCCAACGGGTTGTGCGTGTTCAACGGAAAGTATCATCTTTTCTATCAGTACAATCCGTTTGACGTAAAGCCCGGCGTGATGCTGTGGGGACACTTTACGTCCGAGGATCTGATAAAATACGTCGACGAACCCGTCGCGATCGCTCCCGACGCGAAACACGACAGCATTTTTTCGGGCGGCGCGACAGAAACGGACGAAGGTTTGTGTGCCGTGTTCACTTTGCACCACGAGAGCGCGTTCGTCAAGAGAGAGGAGACCTTCGTCGCTTATTCCGCCGACGGAGTGACGTTCGGCGAGAAGAAAAAGGCGTTCGACAACGAGGGACTGCCGGGATATATCAGCCGCGCGGATTTCCGCGACCCCTGTCCCGTAAAGCGAAACGGCGAGTATTTTGTCTTTCTCGGAGGGAAAGACGTGCGCACGGAAAGCGGCGTTATCGTCGTACTCGGCGGCAAAGACCTTTCCCGACTCGAGTACAGGTTCACCATAGGACCGTTTTACGAGCTGGGCGATATGGGCGAGTGCCCGTCGCTGTGCAGAGTGGGAGACAAGGACGTGTTCGTCGTGTCGGGTTGCAACGTGAAAGAGCGCGGCAACGACTTTATGAACGTAAATTCGAGCGTGTTCATAGTCGGCAACGTCGATTTCGAAAAGGGCGGAATGAAAGTCGATCTGATAAAAGAGATAGACAAGGGCGACTGCTTCTATGCGCCGCAGTTCGTCAACGGCGCGCAAAAGCCCGTGATGATAGGCTGGCAGGAGATGTGGGGCAAACCTTATCCCACGCAGAACGACAGAGACGGCTGGGTGGGAGCTTTCACGATACCGCGCGAGATCTCTCTGAGAGACGGAGACGTGTTCCAGACGCCGGTGAGCGAGCTCGACAAATATTGTCTGCCTTACGTCGGCGACGGAGTGCCGCGTTGCGCGCGTCTCAGACTCAGACTTACGGGAGACGGCAAAGTCACGTTCAGAGGAAAGGACGGAGAGTTTTCCGTCGGCAGCGCGTCGGGTCGGGTATATCTCGACACTACGCTTTCAAACAATATGAACGGTTGCGTGAGAAAAACCAACGGCAGATACACCGATTGCGAAGTGCTCGTACTCCTCGACGTATCGGGTGTCGAAATATTCGTTGACGGCGGTAGAGAGGCCGTCAGCAGCAGAATTTACATAGACGGCGGGTTGTCGCTTGAAACTGTCGGCAAAGCGGAAATATCAGCCGTGGAAAGGGTGGACGTATGAGATTAAGAAAATTGGTTGCGGTCGCGTTGGCGGCTCTGGCGCTCTGTATGACCTTCGTCGCGTGCGACGACAAGGAAAACGAAAAGGATCTGTCCGCGTCGGTATTTCCCGTCTCGTCCTATAACGAAACGGTCGGGGTGACGATGGGCGACGTGATGCCGTTTTACGACGACGGCGTTATGAACATCTACCATCTGCAGAACAGCAGGGGAACTCTCAGCACGTATTATCATCCTATATCGAGGCTGACGACTACCGATTTTCTGCATTATACCGACGAGGGAATAGCGATCCCGTTTGAGGAAAATTACAATTCTCCCGACGCGGCGATAGGCACGGGCTCTTTTATCAAGGACGAA
>CASDWJ010000006.1 GCA_949284695.1 uncultured Christensenella sp.
AGAACGATAAAAATAGAATGTTATCTCATTGTCACGAGAATATTGGCAAGAGACCACAGAGACCTTTGCAAATGTCAATGCCTTGAATTCACGAAAGAGAAGCCGGAACCCGTATATGAACATCAGGCAGGCGAAGAACAGGACTATTCGCACGCAGATGAGATCGTGGCTTCCTTGAACCTTACGGAAAACATGAGCCTTGCGCTCGAGTATCGTATGTCGGGCTTGAGTTATCCCGAGATAGCGAAACTGCTTTCGAGAGCGGTAAGTACGGTATATGAATACTTCGAGAAAATGCGTGCGAGGTATTCCGCAATATACGGATAGATTTTCTGCGTCATACTTCATTAGAGGCGGTTGCTTGCTATAAAGCAACTGCCTTTTCTCATGTTGCTTGGTGCATAATTTTTACAATTTTTTTCAAAGTGGCAAAAAACCTGCCCCTTTGGTTTGTATGCTTATGAAAAAGTTTTTGAATGCGACAAAAACTGTCGTGTTTGCGTGCTAAAACTTTTACAAATAGGAAGCGTATGGGTTATCTGAACTCATACGCTTATTTTCTGCCGCTAATACCTTTGTCTAATGAGTGTCCATAAAATTGTGTCGCAACAATTGTTGCAAATTAAAGCGAAAATATCGGGGTTAGAAGAAAGTAAAGAAGACGTCCAGCTGTATGAGAAACTACTCAGGATTTCAGATTCTGAAAAGGAAGAAGCAAGCAGACAAATAGCTGATCTTAAAAATCAAAATTATCAATTGACAAATAATAGAAGATTTGCTAAAGGCTAATCCGAGAAGTGGAGAATGTGAGCATATTATTGAAACCGTAGAAGCAGTTTTTAGAGGTGGAGAGTCATTATGTATGACAGATAAATCAAAGCTGAAAAAAGTTGGATTTACAATAAATGAAGAAGGCAAGCATATTCAACTGATTTTTCATGACTCCAGGTATAAGTTTACTGTTTTACGAACGCCGAGCGATCATCTTGCAGGGAAAAATATAAAAGGAAAAATAAAAGAGATTATCAATATTGAGAGAAAAATTTATTAAATTTAGGTTTAGTTTTTATATAAAGAGAATTGAGAGATCGTAATAGAGTAAAAAATGCGTATTTCCAAGTTTATTGGAGCAGTTTTTTGAAAAAGGCGAGGTTGCCGAGGGCGATCCCGTCATCTTTTTTGTATGAGAGCGCGCGGGTCGTGAAGTCGATCGCGCCTGTTATATCGCCTTTTTTGTAGGCGCACAGTCCCAGTTGTATCAGCGGGTAGTAGTTGTAGCAGTACACGTCGACGAACGCGAGCGTCGTCTCGGGCAGAGGTCTCAGCGCGGCTTTGTACCAGAAGGTCGCCGCGTCGACGTCTCCGACGGCAAGAAAAGCGTTGCCGAGAGCGACGCAAAGTTCTGCCGACGGTTCGCCGACTGCGAGCGCGTCCGTCAGTTCTTTCAGCGAGGCTGTCGGGTCTTTTCCGACCGCGAATATCCTCGCGAGGTTGATATGCGCCTGCACCTTGTTTTCTGCCATACCGTCCGACGCGAGGAAGTCGCGGTACGCCGGTACGGCGAGCGTCGTCAGGCCGTTCTGATACAGTTCGTTGGCAAAATAAAACTTCTGACGGGGAGAGAGCGTCGCGCCCGTAGCGAGCAGGGAGAGATATATATCGAGGTTGCGCCTTGGCGGAGAGGGACGGGTCTTTGCGTGCCTCACCGTCACGTTTTCAAATGCTCGCGTGCCCGCCGCATGAAAGACTTCGTGCACGGGATCTGTCCACTTCTCGCCCAACGAGCGGCGGAATACGCGTTCGCGCCAGTATTCGAACGTGGGTCTGCCGTCCTTGTCGAAGGCGGTCGCATACTTGAAATACCATATATCGCGGGTGTCGAGCAGAGGTTTGAGCGCGATTATCCTGTCGATATTGTCGCCGCTCACTACATCGTCCGCGTCCAGCCACATAACATAGTCGCAGGTCGCCTTGGAGAACGCGAAGTTGCGCGCCGCCGCAAAGTCGTCCGCCCATTTAAAGTCGTATACCTTCGCGCCGCGGGAACGTGCAATATCCGCCGTCCTGTCCTTGCTCCCGGTATCTGCGACGATCGTCTCGTCAGCGAATTTTTTCGCGCAGTCGAGGACGCGGGCGATCACGTCCGCTTCGTCCTTCGCTATTATAGTCACACTCAGAGTTGCCATAGTTCATAGTATGACGGCGGCGGGCACGTGGTGCGTTCGGGCAACGCTTTCATATTTTGAGATAATGGGAAAGAGCGAGACGGAGCGGCGCTTAAAGCGAACGCGCTTCGCGATAAGTCGCGTCCGCAAGAGCGTATCTCAGGCAAAGATATCAGCTAAAAGCCGCGCGGTATCGGGATAACCCGCGCCGAGTTGTTTTCGCAACAAAAAACCTCCCTTGACGGGAGGTATTACCGTTACGGGTTGTCTCAAGCCGATACCGCGAATTTGCTTTTCTGCCATCGCTTGGACAGATAGAAACCGACCGCGAGCGCAGTGCCTATGACCCAGCCGATCGGCCATGCGATACATACGCCGAGGAAGTCGAGCGAGGGGGCGAGCGCATAGCAGAGCACGACTCTGAGTATCAGATCCACGAAGGTCGAGACCATGAACTGGAAGAGTTTGCCCGCGCCCTTGATGACTCCGTCTGCCGAAGTCTTGACCGCAATGAACAGATAGAACGGGCAGGTTATCCACAAAAATTTGGCGCCCGTGTCGATAACGGCGCTACTTGAAATAATGCCGTCGCCGCTGTTGTTGATGAAGAAGCCGGTCAGAGGCTTTGCGAATATCGCGACTATCGCGATGATTATCAATGCGAAAGTGCACAGCAGGGCGGTTGCGGAGCGCATACCCTGTTTTACGCGTTTGAGGTCTCCCGCGCCCATGTTCTGAGCGGTGAACGCGGCGACAGCGTTGGCTGTGGTGACAATGCACTGTATGCAGAAAGTGTTGATCTTCATCGCCGCGGTGTATGCCGCGATCGTCTGTTCGCCGAAGCCGTTGATGAGTCCCTGCACGAGCAACTGACCCACGGATACGAACGACTGCTGGCATACTCCGGGTATGGATATCGCCAGCACCGATTTCAACAGTCGGAAGTTGAACGTGCGTTTGAGATAGGGCAAAGGCGGCAGACCCGCTTCCTCGCCTTGAGAAAGTTTTTTCATCTTGACTATCACGAGCGCGAACGCGACCACTCCCGCGACCGCCTGAGCGATGAGCGTTGCGTATGCGAGACCCGCGACGCCGAGCGGTTTTGCCATGACTATGTCGAGAATGACGTTGCCCACCGACGAGCATATCAGAAGTATCAGAGGGGTCATGCTGTCGCCCATGCCGGTAAACACTGCGTTGGACGCGTTGTAGATGAACACGAACACGAGACCGAGCGTGTATATTTTGAGATACGCAGAGCTGTCGCCCTCTATCGAAGCGGGAGTCTGCAAAAGTTTTACGAGAGGAGTCGAGACAAAATATCCTACGAGAGTAAGCACCGCCGCGAGCGCGAACATAAACGCGAGAGAAGTGCTCGAAGCCGTCTTGACCGAGCGGTATTTATGCTGACCGAAAAGATTGGCAATGACAACGCTGATACCGCCGCTGCAACCTACGGCTATCGCGACGTATATCATCGTCACGGGCGTGGAGACGCCTATCGCCGCGAGCGCGTTGTTGGAGATCATCTTGCCCGCGATTATGCTGTCCGCCATGTTGTAGAGTTGCTGGAACACCATTGACAGCAGCAACGGGAGACTGAACATCAGTATGACTTTTGAGGGTTTGCCTTGGGTGAGATCTTTTACCATACCGCTACTCCTTTAAACCGACTATATTTTACGCTTGCGTCCACGAGTTGTAAAGGATATTCGGTACCCGTATGAGTAAAATATTGAGAAAATAAAAAAACCTGCAGAGGCTTCAGACGGCAGAAAAAGGGTCGAACGGAGAAGTCACGGTCAGTCTTGTTCCCGTCGTCGGGTGAGGAAAAGACAGAGACGAGCAGTGCAGCATCAGCCTTTTGAAGCCGCTGCCCGCGTTGTAAAGTTCGTCGCCCGCGAGAGGGTGTCCTATGTATGCCGAGTGCACGCGGATCTGGTGCGTCCTGCCGGTCAGCAGAGTGAATTGCGCGACCGACATGCCGTCTTTTACGGCAAGGCGTCTGAAAAGCGTTTTTGCGGGTTTACCGTTTTCCGACACTTCGCGGTGTATGCCGTCAGCGGAGAGCGCTATCGGCGCGTCTATCTCGCCGCTTTCGGGGAGGACTCCTTCGGTCAGCGCGGTATACGTCTTGTCGATGCCGCCTTCGAGCTGTATCGCGTGCATACGGCTTGCCGAAAACGCGTTTTTCGCGACGATCATCAGTCCCGACGTATCCTTGTCGAGTCTGCCGACGGGGCGGTATACGAACTCTCCCCATACGCAGGCGAGCATACCTGCGAGGCTGTCCTTGAAGTGGGAGCGCAGAGGCACCGCGGCAACGCCTTGCGGTTTTATCACCACGGCTATGTCGTCGTCCTCGTACGCAAACGTCGGAGGTACTTCAGCGGGCGGGTAGGCAACGGGCGATATCGGCAGAGTAAGCGCGAGGGTATCTCCCTTTTCCACGCGGTCGACGGCATAGATGATTTTGCTCCCGCCGTTCTTTTTTATCAGCCGTATCAGACCTTCTTCCTTGCGCAGTTCGGTCACGAAAGTGCGCGAAAAGCCCGCGGCGCGCAAAACGTCCGCCGCACTGCCGTCGAAAGCCGCCGTCACCTGATATTTTTCTACAGTCCGAGTCCCTCTTGCCATTGATATTTATCGAGATCCACAATATAATTTTCGTCGCAGGGCACGCCCTCTTTCGCGAGAAGCTCTGCCTGCGCTTCTATACCGCCGAACGCGAACGCTCTCGCGAGCGAGCCGTAGCGGTTGACCACTCTGTGACAGGGGATTATCACGGGGGTCGGGTTGTCGTGAAGGGCATAGCCCACGGCGCGAGAGGCGCGCGGAGAACCGAGGATCCTCGCTATCTGTCCGTACGTCGCCACCTTGCCGCACGGAATCGCCTTTACCACCTGATATACGTCGTCGTAAAAACTCATAGATACTCCTTTTGCATATTATAACAGACTTGCGCGCAAAGAGCAACGCACGGTTATCTTATGCAGAGAGAAAAGAATTATTTGACGCGGTGCCGCGCGAGGAGATCATCGTGGCATTTTTACAAAAAAAACGGCTGAAAAAAGAAAAATCTTACGGGATACCCGCCTCGGTTTGCGTTGTAGCGCGTGGTGTGGTAAACTTCAATACGGAACCGCGGCAAAAACTTTGCCAATAAAAAACGGAAATCCGTTGTTTAATATCTGAACAGGGAGAGGGATTTGGACAAAAGAGAGCTGGACTTGTGCTTGCAGGAAGTGGCGAAGGGCGACAATTCCGCGTTTGAGAAGTTGTACAATAACACCGTGAAAGGCATTTTCGCGTTCGTCTACGGCTTCTGTGAAAACTACCATACCGCGGAAGATCTGACCCAGACCGTATATCTGAAAGTCAAGGCAAACATAAGCAAATACAACGCGGGTACAGACGCGAGAGCGTGGCTGTTCCAGATAGCGAAATACACGGCGCTTAACGAGATAAAAAAGATAAAGCGGGAAGTGGTCGCTTCTGAAGAACAGACGGGCAGGTTTGAATCGAAAACGTACGAGATGCACGATTCTCCCGTTTTCGACGCGCTGAACACCGCGCTCGACGCCAAAGAGCGGCAGATCGTGATAATGCACGTGCTCTGGGGCTTCAAACACCGCGAGATCGCAGAGATGTTGTCGCTTGCGCTGGGGACCGTCTTGTGGAAATACAACGTCGCTATAAAAAAATTGCAGACAAAACTAAAGGAGGGCTGAGCTATGGACGAGAAGGAACTCAAAAAACTGCTTGAAAAAGAACTCGACGCGTTGACGCCTTCCATGTCTGACAAGGTAAGAAAAGCGCGCATACTCACCAAGAGCGAACAGCGCGAAAAGAGCACGCAGAAGGTTGATTTCGTCGCTGAGAAAAAGCGCAGTAAAAAGCCGTATCTGATCGGCGCGATAGCCGCTGTGCTCGTCGTCGCGATCGCGTTGGCGGTGGTACTGCCCTCGGTTTTCGGCGGCACGTCGGATACTCCCGCGACTTACGAGGCGGGTTATCTGAGAATGGACGTCAACCCGTCCGTCGAGATAATTTACGACAAGGACAACAAGGTCACGGCGGTCAAGAGCGCCAACAACGACGCGGACGTCCTGCTCTCGGCAGAACTAAGGACAGAGGTCGTCGGCAAACCCGTCGACGAAGCCGCCGCAGTTATAGCCGGAGAAGCGGGCAAGCTCGGCTTTTTGAGTACGGACAACGACGGAGCCGTCAGGATTACCGTGGTCGCAAATTCGGATAAGCAAAGAGAAGAAGTGCTGACAAAGACTTCTCTTGCTATAGAAAGCAACTTTATGGAAAGAGGCATTTTTGTCGCGGTCGTCGCGGTCGAAAGGACTACCGAGTGGCTCGCAGACGAGTACGGCGTAGCGTCCGACTCGCTCAAAGAGACGGTGCAGGCGGTTGCGACCAAGGCAGACAGTTACTTCGCTCAGCTCGCCGAGACGAATGCCGACAGCCTCGAAAATCTCAAGACGTATTACGAGAACGAGGTGTTCGATTACCTCAAAGACCTGCTCAACGCAGAGTGCAACAAGATCAGCAAGACGAGAGAACTGCTCCACAGCGCAAAGCAGCTCAACGACAGGATATCTTCTTACAACTCGATACTGTTCGGCGCGGATTACTGGGCGAGTATAGCTTCCGACGACTGGAAAGACGACCCGACCCTTGTTGTAATGATCAACGAGATGAAAGCCGTGCTCGACAGAATAGAGACGCTCAGGAACGATCCCGTAGACAACGGGGCAGACCTGTTCGGGCTCGTCATGGCTTACGATCTGTTTATCGACGAAGAATGGATCTCCGAGATAGGCAACGCCACTCTCGACGACCTCAAAGCGGGCTTCGACGAGATAATCGGCGCGCTCGAGGACCTCAACATCGAGATCACTCAGGCGCTCAGAGATGCCGTGATGCTCGTGCCTTCTTCCGTCAGCGACTTCCTCGACGGCAGTAAGAACGTGATCGACAGCATGCGCGAGGAGCTTTACGAGGTGTACCTCGACTCCTATCTGGAAGAAAGAGACGCGCTGTCTGCCGAGGACTATCAGGATTTTTATCTCAATATAAACACTCAGTACGGCTCTCTCGAAGCCTATTGGGGGTTTGTGTCGGGTCGGTGAGAAAAAATACGGGCAATAGTTGCCTTTTTCCGCCTGTACTGTGTTGAGCGCCTTGACAATACCCTACGAGTATTGCCTGCGGCGCTCGCCTTGTACAGCCGCAAAAATTTCACCTTTTGCCGACCGTATTTTTCCTCACCGCCCCGACACTCTTTTTGTGGGAGAGTAGGCAAATAATCGTGTTAGCCTTTTTCCGCCTGTATTGTGTTGACCGCCTTGACAATACCCTACGAGTATTGCCTGCGGCGCTCGCCTTGTACAACCGCAAAAATTTCACCTTTTGCCGACCGTATTTTTCCTCACCGCCCCGACACTCTTTTTGTGGGAGAGTAGGCAAATAAGCGGGGGGATCTGTTTTCGCTTACGCTTTGTTGAGCGCCTTGACAATACCCTACGAGTATTGCCTGCGGCGCTCGCCTTGCATAAACGAAAACATCCTTGCCCTTGCTTCGATTTTTCTCCACCCCGCCCCGACGTTCTTTTTTTGTAGGGAGAATGGGCGAATAAGCGGGGAAGTCTTTTTCCGCCTATACTGTGTTGACCGCCTTGACAATACTTCTGAGACGTGGCAGTTATCTTAATGGCATAAAAATGCCCCTGCGTGTACCGCGGGGGCGAGTTGTTTAAGGTTGTTCAGAAGAACAGATTGCAAAGGAAATCGAATATCTCCGCGCTGTAATAGATGAGGAAAAAGCGCGACACGCAATGCAATATTGCGTAGATATTCAAGCAATTTATAAGTACGGGTATCCTGTATGATGAGAATTTTATATCGAATTTCGATACTCTTTTTCTGTCTTTGAATCTGTAAAATACCGGGAATTTTTTCCTCACATCCTTGTATGACGCGACGTAGACAAACACGGTAAGACCTTCGAGAAGCGCCGTCAATACGATCGCTGTCACAAACGCTCCTATCACGTTGCCTATCCCTGCGCTGTGCATATAGTAAGAGGACAAGAAAGCTATTTCAAACGACGTCGAGATCAGGCAGAAAGACAGCAGGAGCACGAACAGAGCGTTGAGGATCCGGGCATAGACGTACAGGTAATGACTCGAATAGCGATAAGTCTTTTTCGCAGAGATCGGGCTGTATGAAGTGCGACTGCTTGTTGAAGTCGCCACAGCTTTGGGAGCGGGCGCAACAGCCTTGGGAGCGGGCGCAGGTTTCGGGGCTTCCGCGGGTTTCGCCGCAGGCTTTGGAGCGGGCGCAGGCGTAACGGTCGCCGCGGTTTTTGCCGCCGTTTTTACCTCGGGTTTTGCCGCAGGCTTGGGAGCGGGCGCAGGCTTCGGGGTCGTTGCGGTCTTGGGAACGGGCGCGGTTTTCGTCTCCTTTGCGGGTGTGGCGACATGCCGGGGCTCAGCCGATACCGAAGGCGCAACCGACACGTCGCCTTCTATATACGTCTTTTTTTCGGACAGATCGTATAGCACGTATTTCCCGTTTGCTTCGAAAAGTATATACAACGATATCTGTATGAAGCCGCCGTCGTTGACCAGCAGGTCTTCGAGCGAAAAGTTAGCAGACATTACGGGAGCGACGCATTTGAAAGTCCTCATGTTGGCTACGATCGAATTGCCGTTAAATTCGAAAGAAGGGCGCGCCGCGCCGAACAACGGGTCGTCTGTGCCCCGATAAGTTCTTTCGTTTTCTCCGTATCCGATACGGGGACAGGGATTGCAGAACGCGATATAGTGCACGAGCAATTTGTCGAATGAGGTGTTGGTGAGACTCGCCGCGCTACGGGCCGTTATCTGGAATTCTACGTCGCTCATGTATTCAAAACCTGACATCATCAGCTTACGCCCGGGGAAAAGCAGTCTCAGACTTTCGGGCGTGACGTCAACGCAGTTTTTCAGAACGTTCTTGTTAAAAGTCGGCAAAGTCGGCAGCGTCGTCATCGTTATTCTCCTTTGATAGGTCATTACAATTATACAACAATTGATTGTAAAATTCAACCGCTATATCAAAATGAATTAAATTATAAAAATTTTTTTCTTTTCCAATAAAAGCCCGCTCAGGACTGTTTAATATACGGAATATATCTCAGGAGGAGGACAACGATGAAAAAAATCGGCTTGATCGTAGCGGTAGTTCTCGTAGCGGTGCTGGCATGCTCGGCGTTCGTCGGCTGCTCGGAAGCAAAGGAAGACAACGGCAAGACCTACGTCAGCGTTGATATAAATCCTTCCGTCAACCTGGTAATTGACGGAGAAGGCAAGGTCGAATCGGTCGAGGCGGCAAACGAGGACGCACAGGTCATGCTGTACGGCGAAGTGCTTGTCGGCAAGACCGCAGAGGAAGCGTTCTCACTCATCGCAAGCCTTGCGGTCGAGGGCAAATATCTGACCGAGGAGAACAGCGGCGTAAGCGTCAACGTGGTTGCGGGCAACGGCTCGGCAGAAGTAGAGACGCGGGTCGGCAATATAGTTCAGACGGCTTTCGAGGCAGAAGCGGAAAAAGCGGATATATCTGTAAATATCAACACGGGTGCCTATTTTTCGTTGCAGAGACAATTTGAATACGCAAAAGGCAAATACCCCAACGTAAGCGCGGTGCAGAATATGTCGATCGGCAAATTCAAGCTGGTGACGGAACTTGTCGCCAACGACGACGGCGTTACCTTCGAGTATGCCGCAAGCCTTGACAACGAGGATCTGATAGAGAAGCTCAACGAGTGCTACAACAAGATAGAGCCGTATGCGACCGAGGCGTACAAACTCGCGGTTGCCGAAGCCAGCGAGATCTTCGACCTCGCCAAGGCGAGCGCGGAAAGCACCGCATGGTCGACGTACTACGTGCTCAACGTGCTCAAGCATCCCGTCAACTACGGTATCGCTTACGGCGTATACAATTCGGCGGCGGTGACGCTCGACTACACGCTTGACAAGATAGAGCAGCTTGCCTCATATGCCAACGCGGCGCTCTCCAACGTCGACACGCAGAAGATCGCCGACGCTCTCGGCGTGGAAAAGAGCGAAGTGGACGCGGCGATCGTCGGGGACGACGGCAAGGTGACGCTTGAGAGCCTCGAGGCTTATATCGACAGGACGCTCAAGAATATGAGCGCAGAAGCGTATGCCGCTGTCAAAGAGAATTTGCCTCAGCTTGAGACTTATGTCAATTCTCTGCAAGCCGACGTTGAAGAATTCGTCAACACCCTCCCCGAGGAGTATGCCGACGCGATCAACAAGATAATAGCAGACGTAAAAGTGCTCGGCAGTGATATCGTCGATTTCGTTGACAAGCTGGGTGACCTTACTGTCGACGACGTGAGAACGGTGGTCACTTATCTCGAAGGCAAACGCGACGAGGCGATGACCAAGATCGAAAACGATCTGTCCGCCGAGGAACTCGAAGAAGCGAAAGAGTACGTCGCAAGCTATCAGGGACTCGTATCCGGTGCGCAGACCGTCTACAATACGGCGATCGAGAGCGCAAAGCAACAAGCCGAAGATTTCCTCGCTCAGGCTAAACAGGCGAGATTTCAGTGGCAGTACGGTCAGGGCAACGGCAACGGCGCTCAGCAGTAACAAAGTCTTATCACGGGTGAAAACCCACAACATAATTCCATATTAGCCTATTTATAGGGTAACCAAATCCCAAATCTACACACAACTGGCTGAGGGGCAACCGAGTTTTCGGTTGCCCCTTAGTCAGCCGTGTGACGGCGGCAGAAGTCGGCTTCGCGAGTTGCGGCTCAATGCGTGTGCATAGCTTTCTTGTATGCCGTGTGACAGCGGCAGAAGTCGGCTTCGCGAATTGCGACTCAATGCGTGTGCATAGCTTTCTTGTATGCCGTGTGACGGCGGCAGAAGTCGGCTTCGCGAATTGCGACTCAATGCGAGGAGCAATGCTTTACCATGCCGTGTGACGGCGGCAAAAGTCGGCTTCGCGGGTAGAGGCTCAATGCGAGGAGCAATGCGCTTTTCCGTGCCGTGTGACGGCGGCATGATCCGCCTTATTTATTCTTTTATCGTTTTTGATGAAAATCCTTGAAAAGTGTGTTATCATAATAATATATGCGTGTAGCGCGCGAGGTGTATTTATGTATATAAGAGATTTGTTTGAGAACAAAAAGGTCGTAATGTCCGCAGAGGTGTTCCCGCCCAAGAAGAACGGCATGTTAGAGGGAGTCATCAGAGCGCTCAAGGAGATAAGACCGCTCGATCCCGATTATGTGTCGATAACTTACGGTGCGAGCGGCAGCGGAGGACAGACGACTGCCGACGTTGCGAGCGTGGTCATCGACGCTTTCGATATGACGGCTGTCGCGCATATGACCGCGGTCAATATGACCAAGGAGCTTCTCGAGGAGAGGCTTGCCATGCTCAGGCGCAAAGGGGTCAATAGCATACTCACTCTGCGCGGCGACATAGTCGAGGGAAGCAGATTTTACGATTTCCGTCACGCAAACGAGCTGGCGGCATACATCGGCGAGAGGTATCCCGACTTCGAACTTCTCGGCGCGTGTTATCCGGAGGGACATCCCGAGGCGAAGAGTCTTGACGCCGATCTCGATATGATAAAGCTCAAGACGGAGTGCGGAGTTTCACATCTGGTGTCACAGCTCTTTTTCGACAACGCGACCTTCTACGACTTTCTCGAAAAGGCGGAGAAAAAGGGGATCGAAGCGACCGTGTCGGCGGGCATAATGCCGATCACGAGCGTACAGCAGGTGGAGAGGATCGTCTCGATGTGCGGAGTTCAGATACCGACGGCGTTCGCCAAGATATGCGCCAATTATCAGGGCGCGGATCTCTACGAAGCGGGGATAGAATACGCGATAGGGCAGATACGCGACCTTATCGACCACGGAGTGAGGGGCATACACGTCTACACGATGAACAAGGGCGACGTCGCGCGCCGCATTTTCAACGCGTTCGAGGAAGACAGAAAGTGATAGAGGTTGCAGAACTCGCCAAATATCTCGGCAGAGGCGACGGGGCTCTCGGCCTTGCAAGGCGCGCGGTGGAAGAAGTCGCGGCTTGCGCGCAGGAAAAGTGCGTGGAAGCGAGCGCGCGCCTTCTGAGAGAAAACGGCACGCTGAGAGTGGAAAACACGATGCTCGAACTGCCGGGCAGGGACATAGCCGATCTGCTCGAAGGCTCGGACGCGGTATATTATTTTTGCGCCACGATAGGCGCAGAAGTCGACAGGACGATAGAAAGGCTCAAACTCAGCGATCTGACTCTTGCCTATGCGGTCGATCTTTGCGCTGGGCTGTGGGTGGACGAATACTGCGACAGGCTCGAGAACGCTATGCGCGCTAAGCTGTCCGGAAAGGGTTGGTCGCTGACGAGCCGTTTTTCGTGCGGATACGGCGATCTGCCGCTCGTGCTTCAGGCAGAATTCATCGAGACGCTCAAGGCGGACAAGTTCCTCGGCATAAGGCTGACCGAGGGCGGCATGATGATACCGTCCAAGACGGTCACCGCGATCGCGGGGATAGGCAGAAACGGAAAACAGAAAAAGCGTTGCGAGTCGTGCTCGAAGTACGGCTCGTGCGACGGAGGACTTTGCAGTGATTGACTTTGGCAAAAAACTCATATTGGACGGCGCGACGGGCAGTCTGCTGACAGAGAGAAGCGGCGCGCCCGCGGGATACCGCCTGGAAAAACTCAATCTCGAAGACCCCGACGTCGTGTTTTCGGTGCACCGCGATTATGTGGAAGCGGGCAGCGACGTGATATATACCAACACTTTCGGAGCCAACCCCCTCAAACTGGGCGACGAGACCGATAAGGTGATAAAAGCGGCGGTCGCTATCGCGAGAAAGGCGGCAGGAGGCAGAGCTTACGTCGCGCTCGACGTGGGTCCGCTCGGCAAACTGATAGGCGAGGGCGGCATAAGTTTCGACGACGCGTACGACAACTACGCCGCGGTGATAAGGGCGGCGGCGGACGAGACCGATCTGATAGTGATAGAGACGATGACAGATATCGCCGACGCGCGCATCGCTCTGCTCGCGGCAAAGGAGAACAGCTCGCTTCCCGTCATGCTGTCGATGTCTTTCGAGGCGGGCGGCAGAAGCGCGTTCGGCACGGACGTCGAGAGCTTTGCGCGCACCGTGTCGGGAATGGGCGTCTCCGCGATAGGCATCAACTGTTCGCTCGGACCCGTTGAAATGTACCCGATGGCGAAAAAGCTCGTGGAAAGCACCCCGCTTCCCGTATTCATCAAGCCCAACGCGGGCATGCCGAGGTTTGAAAACGGCAGGACGGTCTACGACATAGACAAGACGCAGTTCTGCGAGGCAATGGCAAAGATCCACGCGCTGGGCGTGAACATACTCGGCGGCTGTTGCGGCACGACGCCCGACTATATCCGCATGCTTGCGGCGCAGACTACGGGCAGGGCGGAGAGAGAACCCTATCAGCCCGTGCGCGCGCTCTGTTGCGGCACGGCTACCGTCAGAGTGGACGGCATGAAAGTGGTAGGAGAGAGGATAAATCCGACGGGCAAAAAGAGATTTCAGGCGGCGCTCAGGGAGGGCGATTTCGACTATATCCTCGCGCAGGGCATAGAGCAATCCGCTTCGGGCGCGGATATCCTCGACGTCAACGTAGGACTCAACGGCACGGACGAAAAATACAATATGGTGCGCGTCGTCGAGGGACTTCAGAAAGTCGTCTCCCGTCCGCTCGTGATAGACAGTTCGTCTCCCGAAGTGCTCGAGGCGGCGCTGAGACGCTACAACGGCAAGGCGCTCGTCAACAGCGTGAACGGCAAACAGAGCAGTATAGACGGCGTGCTCCCGCTCGTTAAGAAATACGGTGCGGCGGTCGTCTGCCTCGCGCTGGACGAAAACGGCATCCCGTCTACCTCCGAGGGCAGAGTCGCCGTCGGCAGACGCATTGTCGAAGAATGTCTCAAAGCGGGCATCGCGAAAGAGGATATATACGTAGACACGCTGACGATGGCAGAATCGGCAGAAAAGGGAAGCGCCCTCTGCACTATAGGCGCGCTTGCCGAGATCAGAAAGACGGGCGCGGGCACCGTACTCGGGGTCAGCAACGTCTCGTTCGGCATGCCTCACAGAGAGGACATCAACGCGTGCTTCCTCGGGATGGCGAGAGAGGCGGGACTCGATCTCGCGATCATCAACCCATCTCTCATCAATATAAAACACAGCGACTACGCGCGCGATTTCCTGCTTGCGAAAGAGGGCGCGACCGACGCGTACATCGCCTATGCGGCAAAGACGGACAGCGTAAAGACAGAGGACCTGACGGGCAAAGATACCCCGGATATGACCCGCGCGATCGTCGGAGGGATGGGCGCGCGCGCAAAAGAAGTCGCAGAGCAATTGCTCGCAACGCTCGAGCCTCTCGACGTCGCGGCGCAACACATAATTCCCGCGCTCGACAAAGTGGGCGATCTTTACGAAAAAGGGATCATCTTCCTGCCTCAGCTCATCGCGGCGGCGGATGCGGCGAAACAGGCTTTCGCGGCGCTCGAAGTCAGAATGGCGGCGCAGGGAACGGCAGACTCGGACAAACGCTTCGTACTCGCGACCGTCAAAGGAGACATCCACGACATAGGCAAGAACATCGTCAAAGCGGTCGTGTCCAACTACGGCTACAAGGTCGTCGACCTCGGTCGCGACGTGGACTATCCCGTAGTGCTCGCGGCTGTCGAAAAGAGTTATCCGTGCGCGCTCGGGCTCTCCGCGCTTATGACGACCACGGCGCAGAACATGGCAGAGACGATAAGGCTCGTGCGTGAAAAATATCCAGATATCCCCGTGCTCGTCGGCGGCGCGGTTATCACTCCCGAGTACGCAGAGAGCATCGGCGGCGTTTACTGCAAAGACGCCAACGCGACGGTAAAGGCTCTCAGAGAGATACTCGGCTGACGGTAAAAAAGATAATATGCGCGGCGCGTCTGCGCCGCGTTTTTTATGCCTCGTGCTGACGGCATTTACCCGCTCGGGACAAAGCGGACGTAGCTTCCTTTTGTCATTTTTTTTGCTGTCGTAAATATCTGAGCGCGGACTTCTGCCTGCTTCGGTTTGCGGAAAAACCGATCGGAAGAAAGCGACGGCTTTTATGCCCGTATCAAAAAAATCTCCTGTCCGTGTAGATAATTCGCGTTATTTTGTGACATATCCGATCTGAAAAAATCTGGCATTGAGACTTGATTCGTCCCGCTATGCGGTTTATATTTATAGCGTCGGCTATGCTTCTTTCCCCCTCAAGGAGCGCAAATGGTAATTTATTGCACATACGACAAGGAGAATTCCTCTCTTGTCAGTCGCCACCGCTACGTCGTCGCGCAGAACAACAATCTCTCCGACACGATCAACGTCAAATGCGTCGGCATGACCGACCCGACGGCGTACGGCTATTATATCGACTTCGTCTGCATGACTCACGGCGGTGCGGTCAAGGCGGCTTATTCTTCTCCCGCTCTCGAATACGGCGAGGGCGGTATCAACTTCGACGTTCCCAACTGTCTGACTCAATACGAAGGCTACGTGGAGGCGCAGCTCGTCATTTACGAAAAGTCGCGCGCGAGCGTAGTTGCTAAGAGCGTGGGCAGGACGGGCGGCATTTTCGAGGTCGCGGCTTCGGTCAACTCGCTCGAGACGAGGGTGATAGAGCCTGCCAACATGCTGACAGAGTTGTCGTCCGCGGTCCTTACCGCGGAAAATCTCAACGACGAAGTGGCAAAGACGGTCGAGGAGGCGAGAGAGGTGAAAGAGGAGATAGAAAGCACGCTCGAAAGCCTCGACGGGAAGATCGACGAGATAGTCGCGGTTAAGATGAAAGATACGGTAAAGACTCTGCCGCTGGCAAAGGCCGAATTCTGGTTTTACGACAAGCTCGTGGCTTCGTTTACGTTAGTGCAGGGCAAGGCGGTGCCTGAGCCGCAGTACGATTTCCCCGACGACTGCGTATGCGACGGCTGGTATTGTCAAGAAAAAAGCAGACTGTGGGATTTTGCAACCGACGTTGTCGGAGAGCAGGACGTCAGGCTTTACGCCAATTGCCGCAACAGCTACGATCTGAATTTCTCCGAGGGGACGTTGACGGTAAATCGTCTCGGCAGCAAGGACGTGTATCTGCCTTGTTTTTATGAAGGGCAAGCGGTGACCAAGGTATATTTCGACGAAACGTATAGCCACCACGGCAGAGTGTTCGTCAACGAACGCGAATGCGAGTTCGTCAACCTTACCGCGGGGCAATACGTCGTGCCTTTCGGCAGCAAGCGATACGAGGGAGGCAAATACCTGATCGATACCGTTAGGAAAAAATGTCTCGGACTCCATTGCCCGACGTCGGGACTGCTTTGCGTCGACTTGCCGACAAATTGCGAACTCGGCTGCAAGTTCAGCAGGAGCATCGGTTTTTCCGTCATCAAAGTGTTGTCGGACGAGGTGAAAAGTCTCGCCTACTGCGCCAAAGGAAATTATCTCATATTCGAGCTGATAATAAAAGGCAACGTGACGACCTCGTCGAGCATAGGCGACTTCTTCAATCTGCAGGCGATATTGCTTCTCTCCGATACCCCTGCGATGATGGATAAGTTCACTTATACCTCGCGCAATACTAATTGCAGGATATACGTGCCGTCGCACTATATGCAGATCTACAAGGCAAACGAAGAATGGGCGAACGTCGATCTGTATCCGCTCGAGGAGTATACGGGTCCCGATTACTCGCAGACAATATATCCGACCCCCGAAGAATTCGTATAAAACAATCCGCTTATCCCGCGAATATTTGACGTTTTACGGAAGATACTAATCGCGATAAAGCGGAGGAGAAATGAAAGAAACGGGAATTGTCAGACGTATCGACGAACTCGGCAGAGTCGTGATACCCAAAGAACTCAGAAAGACCCTCAAACTCAAAGAGGGCGAACAGATGGAGATCTTCACTACGGGCGACAAGTCGCTCGTGCTTAGACGTTACAGCGCGCTCGGTGCGGGTGCGGACGTATCGCAGGCGTACTGCGACGCCATTTACCGTGCGACGGGCAAGGGGGCGGTCATCTGCGACAGCGCGACCGTGCTCGGCGCGAGCGGCGCGCCTTACAGAGAACTGGTCGGCGAGGAGATAAGCGACAGGCTTTACAAGACGCTCGACGGGCGCAAGGCGTGCGAACCGCAAAGCCCCGTGCAGATAGCGAGAGACAAGCAGATCGCGGCAAGCAATCAGCATATCGTCCCGCTGATAGTCGGCGGAGACCTCTACGGCGGAGTGGTACTGTGCTCTGACGCGGCTATTTCGGCTACCGAAGCCAAGCTGTGCGCCCTTGCCGCCGATCTGATAGCGGCAACTCTCGAGTAATGCGCTCAAAGCGCGGCAATTCGCTCTGGCATTCCACCGCGGGACTTGCGCTCGCGGGGATAGTGTCCAAGGTGCTGGGCGCGCTGTACCGCGTGCCTCTGACCAATGCGCTCGGCGCGGAGGGGATAGGTCTTTATCAGACCTTTTTTCCCGTCTACGCGCTCTTTCTCACGCTGGTCGGCGCGGCGGTGCCCACGGTAGTCGGCAGATACGTCGCGTACGCGGACGCGCTGGGCGCAGACATACCCCATACGCGCGCGGCGGCGAAAAGGATATCTTTTTTTCTGGGCATTACGGGCGCGGTCGCCGCGACCGCTCTCGCTCTGCCCGTCGCCGCGCTTCAGGCGAGACCGCAGATATGGAAGGGCTACCTTTTCGTCGCGCCCGCCGTTTTTGCCGTTACCCTTTCGGCATACTACAAGGGTTATTTCATAGGAAAGGGGAGAATGACCGCCAACGCGCTTTCGCAGACCGCGGAGCAGGCTGTCAAGCTCGCGGTCGGGTTGACGCTCGCTTTCGCGCTTGCGGATCACGGCGTAAAAGCGGCTGTCTACGGCGCGCTCGCCGCGGTCACGGTCAGCGAATTTGCGGGGCTTGCGCTTATGTATGCCGCATACCGCAAGGAAAGGCTTGAAGAAATAAATTTTCGTGCCCGTGTAGATAAACGCATTTATTACGATATACTTAAAGCGTCGCTTCCGATCACGGCGGCGGCGCTCGTTCTGCCCGTTTCGGGCTTTTTAGACAGTTTTCTTATAGTCAGGCTTCTGACGGCGGGAGGGAGCGCTCTCGACGCGGCGACGGCGCAGTACGGTCTGTACAGCGGCGCGGTCGGCACCGTGGTCAATCTGCCCGTAGTCGTCGCCGTATCTCTCGCGGTCGCCGTTATCCCAAAGGTGTCGTCGGGTGTCGCGAGGGGCGAATACGTCAGGGTCAACGAGGCGACGGGACTCACTCTCGGCGCGGGTCTTGCGGTGTCCGTTCCCTGCTTTTTCGCCCTTCTCGTCTTTGCGGGCGACGTGGTCGCCGTCCTCTATCCCGGGTTTACGGGCGAGGAACTCGCGGGCGCGTCGACGATACTCAGGTATCAGGCGGTCAACGTGGTCGCGGCTTCTCTCGTTCAGCTTTTGTCGGGCATACTGCAGGCGCTCGGAGAGGAAAAGAGCGCGGCGGTCTATCTCGCGCTGTCCGTCGCGTTCAAGACCGTGCTTCAGGTCGTGCTTCTGCCGCGTATCGGCATAGTCGCCGCTCCGCTTGCTCAGTTTGCCGCTTACGCGCTCGCGCTCGCTCTTTCTTTTGTCAGATATACCGAACTCGTGGGAAAAAACTCTCAGCTTGTCAAAACAAGTAGCAAAATAGTGCTCGGCGGTGTTATAATGAGCGTATGTATACAGGCGGTCGCGCTTACGGTAAACGGAAAGTACGCGCGGATAGCCGTCGGCGCCGTTGTGGGCGTCGCCGTATATTTCCTATTGCTGTGGGCGACAAAGGCCTTCGGCAAAGGCGGCATACGGGCGGCGTTTTCCCGCGGCAAAGGAGAGGACAATGATTGAAGTTGTAGGACTCGGCTGTCGCAAAGGACAGATCACGCTCGAGGGCGCGGAAGCCGTCGCCAAGGCTAAACACGTTTTCGTCAAGACGGCAAAGACGGAAACTTTCGCATTTTTCGCGGACAAAGAGGTGTCGACAATGGACGACGTTTACGATTCGAGCGAAAATTTCGACGAACTCGACGAGAAGATAGTAGAAAGACTGCTCGCCCAGAAGGGCAGGACGGTATATTGCGTCAACGGCAGCGGTTATGACGACAAGTCGGTCGCGTTGCTCGCTTCGAGGACGGACGTGAAGATCTATCCGTCGGTGTCGCGCGCGGTCGCGGCGGCGGGATTTACAACGGGCGCGGTGTTCATCGGCGCGTACGACTTCGTCGCGGACAGAGCGTTCGACTACGACGCGTCGCTCCCGCTCGTGATAACCGACGTGGACGACAGATACATAGCGCAGGAAGTCAAACTCAGGCTCGCAGACCTGATAGGCGACGAAGAAAAGGTTTTCGTATCGGGCAAAGAGCGTATCGTCGCAGAAGTGGACTTCGGCAAGAAATTCGACTATTCCACAACCGTTTATTGTCCTCCCAAGGACTTTCTCGACAAGAAGCGTTACGGCTTTCAGGACGTCGTCGAGCTGTTGTACAGGCTTCGCGGGGAAAACGGCTGTCCGTGGGACAGGGCGCAGACGCATGAGAGCATACGTTCCAATCTGATAGAGGAGGCATGCGAACTCGTCGACGCGATCAACAACAAAGACATCGACAATATGATAGAGGAGACGGGCGACGTGCTGTTGCAGGCGGTATTCCACGGCGTGATAGGAGAAGATTGCGGGGAATATAATATGCGCGACGCCACTACCGCGCTCGTCAAAAAACTGATAGGCAGACACGAGCACGTGTTCGGCAACGTGGTCGCGCGCACCGCGGAGGAAGGTCTCGCCGCCTGGGACAGGGCAAAGGGCAAGGAGAAGCACTACAAGTCGTTTGCCGACAAGATGGACAAGACGTCCAGGAGTCTGCCCGCGCTGATGAGGGCGTACAAGATACAGAAGACGGCGGCAAAGGCGGGCATGGATTTCGCCTGCGCCGAGGACGCGGCGGCAAAACTCGCCGAGGAAACGAGAGAATTCTTCGCCGCTTCGCCCGGGAACAGAGAGGACGAGGGCGGAGATCTCATCTTTGCGGCGGTCAACGTGCTCCGCGCGTTCAAGGTCGAACCCGAGGTCGCGCTGGCAAAGGCGATCGAGAAATTCTGCAAACGCTTCTGCTACGTTGAGGAGCATTGCGACAAGCCGATGAGCGAGTGTACGCCCGAAGAACTCGATATACTGTGGAGAAAGGCAAAAGATGAAGATAGGTGACGTAACGCTTGCGGGCGACGTAGTGCTCGCGCCGATAGCGGGGTTCAGCGACGTGGGAATGAGATCGCTCTGCGCGGAGATGGGCGCGGCTCTGACCTATACCGAGATGGTGTCGGCAAAGGGTCTGATATACGGCAACGAGCATACCGAAGATCTTTTGCATACGACGGACGCGGAAAAGGTGCGCGCGGTGCAGTTGTTCGGCAGCGATCCCGCGATAACGGCGCGCGCGGCGGCGAGCAAAGAACTCGCAAAATTCGATATCGTCGACATAAATATGGGTTGCCCCGTCAGAAAAATAGTGTCCAACGGCGAGGGGAGCGCGCTTCTCAAAAACCCGCGTCTTGCCGCGGACATAGTCAGAGAGGTCAGGAAAGCGAGCAAGCCCGTCACGGTGAAATTCAGGATAGGTTTTGACAAAAATTCCCGTACGGGTGTTGATTTTGTCAAGTATATACAGGACGCGGGAGCGGCGGCGGCGACAGTCCACGGCAGGACGAGAGAGCAGTTTTACGAGGGAAAAGCCGACTGGGATTACATCGCCGAAGTCGTGCGTGCGGCGGAGATACCCGTGATCGCCAACGGCGACGTCTTTTGCGCAGAGGACTACCGCGCGATCAAGGAACATACCGGGGCGGCGGGAGTGATGATAGCGCGCGGCGCGCTGGGAAGACCTCAGATATTTGCGGAGATAACGGGCAGGGAGTGCCCTTATCGCACCGTCAGGGACATGGTGGTCGCACATATAGAGACGCTTCTGCGCTTCCATTCCGAGACGTATGCGGTCAACAATATGAAAAAACAGGTGGCGTGCTACTGCAAAGGGCTCAGGGGCGGCAAACAGCTCAAGCTCGAAGTTTTCGCCGCAAAGACCGCAGATCAGCTTTTGCGCGCGGTGGATTGCGGAGTGCTCGACGTGCCCGCGCTGTAAAAGGAAATAAATTCGCGCCGCAAGGGCGCAGGGAGAGATATGAAGAAAGGCATTTTCCGTACGTTGACGATTCTTCTGCTCGTCGCGGTATCCGCGGCGGGCTTATGCGCGTGCGAAAAAGCCGACGTTACGGATACGCCCGATATCCCGTCTCCCGAGCAGGGCGGGGAGATCGTCGTCGAGGGAGTAAAGGTCAGTTTTTACAGCGACGGTCTGCTGTACGGCATAGCCGTGTGCGCGGGGAGCGCGTTCGCAATGCCCGAAGAACCCGAGAAAAAGGGGTATGCGTTCGCGGGTTGGTTTTACGACGAGGCTTTTACGATCCCGTTTATATACGAAGAATTCGTCGCGGCGGCGGATAAGACGGACGTGAGTCTGTACGCGGCGTGGAACAAACTGCCCGACGGGGAAACCGACCCTCCTGTCACGGAAGATCCCGACCCTGACGATCCCGAAGATCCCGATGACGGAGAGAGCGGGGAGCCGGAAGTAGTCACGCATACCGTGACCTTCGTGCTTGGCGGAGAGAACGTATCCGTGCAGAAGGTCGAGGACGGCAAGAGCGCGGTACTGCCTGTGGAAAAGTACGTCGCAGACGGCAATTCGCTTTTATCGCTGACCGTGGACGGCAATTATACCGAGGTCAAACAGGACGAGACGGTCACGCTGAGTTATTCGCCCGCGACCGAGCAGGACAAAGAGCTGTATGCGCTCGGGTTTTCCACGCTCAGTCTCGATATGGGCAGCGGCAGATTCTATCTTGAGAGCATATCTTCCGATTATCCTTTCGACTGGCTCGTCGCGCCGTCGTCGTGGGGCATATTCACGGTATACGGTCTGAAAGCGAGCGCGTTCGCGCGGGTGCCGCAACTCAGATACGTCAGACTGGGAGAGAGGTATTCGGATATAGACTGGAGCGCGTTTTCTTATCTGCCCCTTCTCGAAGAAGTGGAATTTGATTCCGACAACGCGTCTTTTGCCGCGAACGGACTTTTCGTGACCGACAAGTCGGGCGGCGAACTGATAAAATATTTAGGACGGGACAGCGGCGATCTGACCGTGCCCGACGGCATAACTTCGATTGCGGACGGCGTGTTCGCGGGCAGCGGATTCTCGACCGTCACGCTCCCCGACGGAGTGCTGACGATAGGCGCGGGCGCGTTCGCAAACAGCGCGTTCCTGACTCAGGTAACTCTGCCTGACAGCGTGCAGAGCATAGGCGAGAGGGTGTTTGAAAACTGCATAATGCTTTCAACCGCTTATTTCCCTGTGGCGCTAACGACGGCGGGCAACGGCGTTTATGCGGGGTGCGTGTCCTTGCAGACTGTGAGTTATGCGGCAGAAAATATGCCCGCGCTCGTCAAGGACAACGCGATATTCGACGGAGCGGGCGCGGCAACGGGACTGACCCTGAGAGTGGAAAACAACGTCGTCTCTCTGCCCGCGAGACTTTTCGACGGAGCGGGCGCGGGAGAACTGCACCTCAGAGAAGTCGTCTTTGCAGACGGTTGCGCCCTGCGGAGCATAGGTCCCGAGGCGTTCGCGCATACCGCGCTTGCCGAGATAACGATACCCGCGTCGGTTGAGACGCTCGGCTCGGACGCTTTTGCGGGTTGCGCTTCTCTGACCAAGGTCGAATACCGCGCGTCGAACGCATCTTCGCAGGGTATGAGCGGCACAGCGTTCGACGGAGCGGGAGCGGAAAACAGCACGTTCACGATAGGCAAAGAGGTCGTCTCGGTGCCCGACTATTTGTTGTATTCGATAGAGGGAGGGGCAGAGTTCGCGACGCTCGCTTTCGAAGAAGGTAATCTTGAAAACATAGGCGCGCTTGCGTTCGCGGGTACTGCGTTTGAGGGAACGGTGACTCTGCCGTCCACGCTCGCGGAAATCGGCGACGGCGCGTTCGCGATGAACGGACTGACCGCGATATACGTGGCGGACGGCAACGAGGCGTTCGTCTCCGAGGACGGCGTGCTGTATTCGTCCGACGGCACTCAGCTTGTCGCATATCCGTCTTGCAGAGAGGAGATATCCTATGCCGTGAAACAGGGAACGGGGATAATAAACGCTTACGCATTTGCGGGAGCGCAGATTCTCGAAGAAGTGAGTATTTCTTGCGCCCGTGTAGGCAGTTTTGCATTTTACGATTGCGAATCGTTGACTGTGACGACCCTTTTGGAAGGCGTTGAGGAAATAGGCGACGGAGCGTTTGCGGTATGTGCGGCGCTTGAAGAAGTCGTTTTCCCGTCTACGATGAGATCTGTCGGAGAAAATGCGTTTATGAGTTGCGCGTCGCTCCGTTCGGTCGTACTTAACGACGGGCTTGAGAGGATAGGCAGCCGCGCGTTTGCATACTGCGAAGCGCTGGGAGAGATAGACGTGCCGCAGAGCGTTACCGAGATGGGCAGCGACGTATTTATCAAATGACGGCATTTTTACCGACTCTCCAAAACGTTGACTTAAATATTCGCGTGTGATACAATTACAGCGAAAAAAATTTTCGCCCTTGCGGGCAAAAGAGGTATAGATATGAAATTTACCGGTCTTATCATCATGGACGGCTACGGCATCAACAAGTTCGGCGCCAACAACGCCATTTCGCCCGAGACTTCTCCCAATGTTCTCGCGCTCGAGAGCAAATATCCGTTTACTCAGCTCAACGCGAGCGGACTCGCGGTCGGTCTGCCCGAGGGTCAGATGGGCAACAGCGAGGTGGGTCACCTCAATATCGGAGCAGGCAGGATTATCTATCAGGAACTGACGAGAATAACCAAGTCTATCGAGGACGGCGACTTTTTTGAAAATCCCGCGCTCGTCAACGCGATGGACAGCGCGAAGAAGAACGGCAAGAAGCTCCACGTCATGGGACTGCTGTCCGACGGCGGCGTGCACAGCAATATCAATCACCTGTTCGCGCTTATCAGAATGGCGAAACAGCGCGGTCTTTCTCAGGTCTACGTGCATTGCTTTATGGACGGCAGAGACGTTCCGCCCAAGAGCGGAGAAGGCTTCGTCAAAGAGCTGGTCGACTTTATGGCTAAAGAAAAGTTCGGCAAGATCGCGACGATAAGTGGCAGATTTTACGCTATGGACAGAGACAACATCTGGGACAGAGTGGAGAAGGCTTACGCGGCGCTCGCAGACGGCGAGGGCGTATTCGAGAAAGACCCCGTCGAGGCTATGGAGCACAGCTACGCAAACGGCGTGACAGACGAGTTCGTCGTGCCCGTTGTCCTTACCGAGGACGGCAAGCCCGTCGCGACCGTGGATAACGGAGACAGCGTGATATTCTTCAACTTCAGACCCGACAGGGCGAGACAGATATCGCGCGCTTTCATAATGCCCGATTTCCCGTCTTTCCCGAGAAAGAAAGGCTTCCTCTCGCCCGTATACGTCTCGTTCACGCAGTACGACGTCAAGTTCAACGACTTCCTCGACGTTGCGTTCAGACCCGAGGTATACGTCAACACTCTCGGCGAATACCTCTCCAAGAAGGGCATAAAGCAGTTCAGGATCGCAGAGACTCAGAAGTACGCGCACGTCACCTTCTTCTTCAACGGCGGCGTTGAGGCGGCAAACCCCGGCGAAGACAGAATACTCATCGACTCTCCCAAGATCGCCACTTTTGACATGAAGCCGGAGATGAGTGCTTACGAAGTGTGCGACAGGGCGGTCGAGGAGATAAAAAGCGGCAAGTACGAAGTGATGATACTCAACTTTGCCAACTGCGACATGGTCGGTCACACGGGCGTAATGGCGGCGGCTGAAAAAGCTGTCAGAGTGGTCGACGAATGCGTGCAGAAGGTCATCGACGCGATACTCTCCGTAGGCGGTCAGGCTCTGCTCACCGCTGACCACGGCAACGCGGATTATATGTTCGAGGCGGACGGCACACCGTTCACCGCGCACACGACCAACCCCGTACCCTTCCTCGTCATCGGCGCGGACGGCGTAAAGGGACTTGCGGACGGCGGCAAGCTGTGCGATATCGCTCCGACCATGCTCGACGTTATGGGCGTTGAGATCCCCAAGGAGATGACGGGCAGATCGCTTATCGTAAGATAAAGAAAAAAGTTTTGCAAATAAAGAGAAAAGACGAGGAGAGATCCTCGTTTTTTTATATACGTAAGTGGCAGAATGTTAAGGAATATCGTCTTTTTATTGCAAACGGGTGCGCCGTATGGTAAAATTTATACTGTATTTTCGGCTTTTATGGAGGAAATCGTCATGACTGAATTTGAAAAAAAAGAGAGTGAAGGCAAAGTCTGCCTGACGTGGACAAGTCTGCCCGACGATATACGGGAAATAACGGTGCCTGAGGACGTACAAAAGATAGATTGTACTTTTTCGGGTTACAAAAAGCTGAAAAGGGCGATTCTTCCGGAGGGACTCGAAGAAATAGGCGACAACGCATTCGCGTGTTCGGGAATAGAGAGCGTAAATTTTCCCGCTTCACTCAGAAAGGTGGGGAAGAGCGCGTTTTTTCAGACGGAGATCGCAAGCGTGTGTCCGGGAGAAAATTTTACCGAAATAGAAATGCACGCGTTTTCATGTTGCGATAAACTCAAAGACGTCGTATTGCCTGTCGGTCTGAAAAAGATAGCTGCTAACGCGTTTTCGGACAGCGCATTGACGCATATAGAGGTGCCCGCCGTGACAAGTATTGGATATAAAGCCTTTGCCCGTTGCAAAAGTCTGCTGACCGTAAGTATGAAGGACGGCACGGAAGAAATAGGCGAACAGGCTTTCTGCGGCTGCGAAGCGCTTAAAGAAATCGTACTTCCGGAGGGGATTGCAGAGATAAAGAAAGAGACGTTCGCAAAATGCGCCGCGCTTGAAAAAATAGTCCTACCGTCTACCGTGAAAAGGATAGGCAGCCGCGCGTTCGAAGGTTGTGTTTCGCTTAAAGAAGTCGTTCTGCCCGACGGACTTGAAGAGATAATGTTCTATGCTTTTTCAGGGTGCGAAAATCTTGAAAGTATAAATTTCCCGGAAGGGTTGAAAAAAGTGAACAATATGGCTTTTTACAACTGTTATAAATTGCCGGAGACCTGCCTCGACATAGTAAGAAGCATAAAGCTTAAAGTCGGAGAGGCGGATTTTTATATGAACGAAAAAGGGGGCAACGTCGTTTTGCTCAGCGCCGAGGGCGCTATAGCGGATACGTTGTATATCCCGGACAACGTTGACGTCATAGACATTAACGCGTTCAAAGGGAACAGACTTTCGCGTGTGATCGTCAACAAAAGAGCAACGACGATATGCCAAAGTGCTTTTGAAGACAGCGGACTTAAAAAGATATATATCCCCGCAACGGTTAAAGAGATAAAAGAAAACGCGTTCGCCGGGTGCCCCGAACTCAATATATATTGCGAGGGAGAACCGTGTGAAGGCTGGAAAGACGGTGAAGAAGAAGTCAGGAAACTCGTTGAAACGGGCGCAGAGTGGACAGACTATCAGCATATGAAAGAATCTGCGGTCTACGGGTTTGTGACCGTAAAGGAATATAAAAGCTATAATCCGGAAAAGCGCCCGGTATATACGCACGTCCTGCTGGAAGATTTTCTGAAAGAGGACTGAATTTGCATCATTCGGTATCAACGCTTGTCAAAAGAGCACGGCGTTGATATAATGAATAGCGGACTTAGCGTCCGGAATACTCTTAAAGAGGAACAGTCTTTGTCAGGTTGACCGCAAGGCGGTCATTAAAAGGGAAACGGGTGCAAGACCCGTACAGCCCCCGCTACTGTAAGCGGCGTTAAGACGTTGCAATATGCCACTTGAAAAGGGAAGGCGCAGCGTTTTGCCGCAAGTCAGGAGACCTGCCGACGGAGAGAAAAACGGAATTTCGGAGGGAGATTCACGGGCTTTACGGTACGGGCACGTCCGCGCCGCAGTTTGCTTTGATTTTCCGCCGCTTTCATGCGGCTTTTTTGAATTTCCGCAAGACATGCAAAAGAAACACACGGATGCGCGAACGCACGATCATGCACAATTGATTGCAGATTACGAGTAAACGCGCCGAACTTTAAGATATTCTGACGAAATAAATTTACCGCTTGCGCTAAAAGCGCGACAAGGCGGAAAAAGGAGTATAATATGAACAGAAAAAGAATACTGGCAGTAATGCTCGCGCTCGTTCTTATGCTTTCGCTCGTATTTGCGATCGCGGCTTGCACGGACGACGCAAAGACCCCTGCGGATACCGCAGGCACTTTCAGAGTAGTGCTCGTGCCCAAAGAAGGCGAGGCTCAGGAATACACGGTCGACATCGCCCTTATGGAAGGTCAGCTCAACTGCGAAGCGGCGATCATGCAGCTTGTCGGCAATCACGGCGTCAGCGTAAGCTGGGAGGAGAGCAGCTACGGCAAATATCTGAATAATATAGGGTGCGTACAGCCGACCGAGGCGAACGAGTACGTCAGACTGTTTACGTCGGTCGAAAAGGATAAGGGCGTGGACGCTTATGCGACGACGATAGAGTACGACGGCGTCAGTCTCACTTCTTCGGGCGTCGGCATTTCGCAGATGACTGTTGAAAAAGATTGCATAATCCTGATAAGAGTGGATTCGTATTGAGAAAACGCGGCTTGACGGGATATATTTCCAATAAACGCATTGAAAAAAGAGAAGATCTCCCGAGGCGGCAGACTTGCCGCTAAAAGAATTGCATTGACCGCGCTTGCCGCCGCGACGATAGAGGCGGTCAAGTTCGCGCTCAACGCTGTGCCCAACGTCGAGGGCGTGACTTTGCTCTCGGCGGTGTACGGCTATTGTCTGGGCGCGGGCGGCGTGGTCGCGACGCTCGTGTTCTGCGCGATAGAAACGGCGATATTCGGCTTGGGTCCGTGGGTAATATCCTATTTCATCCACTGGCCTTGCGTCGCTCTCGTGTTTATGTTGCTGGCGCGGCTCGGGGTCAAAAACAGGTGGCTGATAACGCTTGTCGCGGCGGTGATGACGACCCTTTTCGGGGTGCAGACTTCTCTTGTCGATACCGGTCTTTTCAGCGGCTTTTTCGACAGGTTCTGGCAGCGGTTTGCGATAATTTACGTGCGCGGCGGCGTGTTCTACGCGGTGCAGATAATATGCAATCTTGTCGTCTTTCCGCTTTTATTCGTGCCCCTTTCCAAGGTGATTTTGCCTGCGGCGAAAAGGGCGGGAATGTGTCCGCTTGCGGAAAGGCAAAAGGCGGGAGCGCCGCTTGAGTCGGAAGAAAAAGTTGAGAGCGCGGCAGGCGCAGACGTAATTTTCAAGAGCGGCGAAGACGCCATAGAGGCGGGAAAAGAGGACGGAAAGGGCGTTGATAACCGCTCCGAAAATAGCTGATTTGTAAAAAAATTATATTTTGACTTCAAAAAACTTTACACATAATTTTTCTTGTGCTATATTATATAAGCAATTTTGAATATATTTTTCAAAATCCTTGCTTCCCCTGAGACGGGAAGACATCAGACCAAAAGGAGGTTTCTATGAACAAGTACGAGCTTTTGTACATCATCGACAACGACGTGACTGAAGAAGGCAAGCAGGCTGTTATCGACAGGATCGAAGC
>CASDWJ010000007.1 GCA_949284695.1 uncultured Christensenella sp.
GTAAACGTAAAATTCGGAGGTATAAGTTTTTATGAATAAAATTTATTGCATGGGAGAATTGCTGATAGATTTTCAGTCTGAGGGCAACGGCTCGCTGAAAGAAACCGACAGGTTTGTGAAAAAAGCGGGCGGCGCTCCCGCCAACGTATGCGTTCAGGCGAAAAAACTGGGTTGCGACGCCGTCTATCTGACCAAGGTCGGAGCTGACGGGTTTGGAGATTTTCTCGTCGCAACTCTCGAAAAAGAGGGCGTCGACGTCTCTTATATCGGAAGAAGCGCAGATCTCAACACTTCTCTCGCGTTCGTAAGTATATGTGAGAACGGCGAGAGGGATTTCAGCTTTTACCGCACTATGACCGCCGATCTTTACATAGAGCCCGCCGACTTCGCCGACGTTGAGTTTTCAGAAGGCGACGTGCTGGAGTTCGGCAGCGTAGCGCTCGCTACGGATACTGCGAGAGAGACTCACAGATGTCTGATAGAAAAGGCAGCAAGGGCAGGAGCGCTGATCTGTTTCGATCCCAATCTCAGGTTTAATCTCTGGAAAGATCCCGAGGAGCTGAAAAAGATCGTCAAAGAATTTGCCGGGTATGCCGACGTTATCAAGGTGGGCAAAGATGAGCTTGAATTTATCGTCGGAGACGCCGCTGATCGCGAAAAAGCGCTTTTCGGAGGCAGTCTCAAAGTGCTCGCCGTAACTGACGGAAGCAAAGGAGCAGATATAATACTCGCCGACGGTCGCAGGTTTGAGTGCACGGGATACAAGGTCAAAGCCGTGGATACGACGGGTGCGGGAGACTCGTTCTTCGGCGCGCTGATAGCCGGACTTTTCAAGGCGGGTGCGAAACCCGAAAATCTGCTTGAAGATACGATTGATTACGGCAAAATACTCGATTTTGCCTGCAAATGCGGTGCGTATACCACTACCGGTTACGGCGCGATCCCCTCGATGGGAAACAGAGAAACTGTAGATAAGGCGGTAAGATGATATGGCAACTGTTCAACTTGTAAACGTAAATAAAGTATACGACGGCGGCGTTCACGCCGTACACGATTTTTCGATCGACATCGAGGACAAAGAGTTCATCGTTTTCGTCGGTCCGTCCGGATGCGGCAAGTCCACGACGCTGCGAATGATAGCAGGTCTCGAGGAGATATCTTACGGGGAGTTGTATATCGACGGCAAACTGATGAACAGCGCTGCGCCAAAAGACAGAGACATAGCGATGGTGTTCCAGTCTTACGCGCTATATCCGCAGATGACGGTTTACGACAATATGGCGTATGCGCTGAAACTCAGGAAAGTTCCCAAACAGGAGATAGATTCGAGGGTTAGAGCGGCGGCTGACATACTTAAACTCACCCCGTATCTCAACAGGAAGCCGCGCGCATTGTCGGGCGGTCAGAGACAGAGAGTCGCGCTTGGCAGAGCGATCGTGCGCCGTCCCAAGGTGTTCCTTATGGACGAGCCTCTTTCCAACCTCGACGCAAAACTCAGAGTAGCGATGAGAAGTGAGATCGTCAGAATCCACAAAGAAGTGGAAGCGACGACAATTTACGTCACGCACGACCA
>CASDWJ010000008.1 GCA_949284695.1 uncultured Christensenella sp.
CCACTGTCTGGAAGAGTATATTCATTACTACAACAATACAAGAATATCTCTCAAATTAAAAGGAATGAGTCCTGTACAATACAGAACTCACTCAAATACAATTTAATTAATTCTTTGTCCAACTTTTGGGGTTCACCTCATCCTGAATCGGGTCGGTTTTTCGATTCTTCTGTTATCGGAGAGACAGGCGATTTACAACACGTCGGACAGACTGAATTTCACCTGCATGATATACGGGTTTTTCGCGTCCTTGCTGAATTTGCCGTAAGAGGTGAGGACAAAGGTGCCGTCCTTGCATATCGTGCCGCTGTATCCGCAGTCGGCTTTGCCGTCGTTGGTCGTACCGAGGACGATAAGAGCTTCGCCGAGCTTGTCCGTTTTTTCGCCGCTTTCGGCATAAGAGAGAAGATCGTCGAAAGTGCCGACCCAGGCGACCCAGTAGCCGCCGGTAAAGTTGGTCTTATCGAAGGCGTTGCGTTTAACTCCGGGCACGACGAGGCGGAAAGAGATTATCAATTTGCCCGTAGTAGCGTCGTATTCTGCCTTATGTCTGTCGCCTGTCAGAGCGTAGGGCAGCTCGCGGAATTCCGACCAGGTCTCACCTTCGTCCGAAGATACCGAGATCAGCGAATTGGTGGCTCTCGAATTGCCTCTGCCGATGAGTATCAGCTTGTCGTCGTTCGGCGCCGCGGCGCGGACGATCTCTATTTCGCAGATATTGGCTTTGCTCTCAACGTCGCGTTGTTCGTGCAGGAATTTTTTCGGCTGAGACCACTGCGGATTGCCGTCCTCGTCAAAGGTGAGTACAGATGTGTAGTTGTAAAAGTCGTAGTCGTGAAAAGTGCCCATCCACTTGTCGACGTACTTGCCGTTTTCTTTGAGCCTCGTCAGCGAGGACATTGCCACTATCACGTCGTAAGGGAGCACCTTGCCGTCCTCTCCGTAGTTGGGAGAGAGTGGGTCGTCAACGTCGGTATCCGCGCTCTTTGCGGGCTGAGAGTTTGCCCACTCTGTGCCGTAAAAATTCGTAAACTCCGACCACGTCTTGCCGTCGTCGGACGATACCGAACAGTTGAAGCCGTCGGCATAATATTCGTCGTCGGGATCCCATGACGGACAGCCGCTTACGAGCAGGAGCTTTGAACTGCCGTCTGTGAATTGCAGGTTGTAAAGAGTTGGGGTCTCCTGCGATTTTTCCCAGCTGTCGGGCAGATCCTCGGACACGTTGCTCCAGCTGTCGCCGTAATCCGTGCTCTTTTGCATGATTATGTCGCCCTTGCCGTGCCCGGCGGGGTATGCACAGTAAAGCGTGCCGTCGTCGGCGAGAACGACGTCGGGATGACCGAGGTATCCGTCTGTCTTGTCGACTACGGACTGATATTTCGGGTCGAGATATACGGTCGGTATCTCCACAAAATCGAGCGCGTCTTTGCGCGTGCAGAAATACACCGTGGTCAGCACTATCGCCGCAATGAGAACGACGGCGACGACCGCCGATACCAGAATTGTAATTTTCTTTTTGGTAAGAGTCACGGGAATGCCTCCTCATCTTTTTTCACTTTTATATTATACCATCGCAGAGCGACGCGTTCAACCACAAAAACCAAACTGAGGCTGCAAACCGACAAAACGCAACTCAAGGTTGACGCAATGACAATCCTGACAGGTTGAAATCTCTGAGTCAAATATGTATAATATATATGACGGCGGTTGCCCGCGGCGCGGGAAACAAAATCCGTCGACAAGGAGCAGAAATGGAAAAAACGTCTTATATCGCATGTCCTGTCGAAGAATGTCGCGAGAGGCTCGGCAACGTCGGCATAGGTTACAGGAGCGTAGGAACCGACGTATACAGATTCAACAGCGTGCAGAAGAAGGGCAGCGGATTCTCTTTCTATGCGACGGTGACTCTCAGACCTTGCGGAGCAGACGGCACCGACGTCACTCTCGTACTTAATCCCGACGAGGAGAGCGCAGAAGAACCGAGAGACGTCAACGGCGATTACAATGCGTTCGCTTCGAGGTTTTTCAAAGCGCTCTCGCAGCCTGCGATCGATCCTTTTGCCGAATACGGCGGCAACAACGGCAACAGCTCTTACGCGACGGGCGCGACAAAACATTGCGTGCGTTGCGGCGCGGTCATAGACGAAAAGGCAGTCGTTTGTCCCAAGTGCGGCTGTTCTCAAAGGCGCGACTATATGGTCGACAAGACGAGTGCGGTCGGCATAGCGGCGATAATATTTGCGGCGCTCGGAGGCTGGCTCGGAATAGCGTTGTCTCTGTTCGGGCTTCTGTTCTATTACAAAGGGGATACCGAAGCGGATCTGAAAGGCAAAAAGAATTGCAAGATCGCGCTCGGAATCGTCATCGCATGGATCGCGGTGATCGTCGTTTACTATATTGTTATATTTGCGCTTATGGGTACTTCAATGGCAAATTTTTAATCTGAAACAGTGTCGGTCTCTCCGTTTTATATGCATGGAGCGATCGTGTCGACGTGGATAAATTGTGAGGGCAAGAGTACAAAATCGTCTCTTGCCCTTGACTAATAATAATATAAATAATAAAATAATTATATACGCTAAAGAGGAGAGTTTGAAATGAAGACGGATATCGAAATCGCAAACAGCGTAAAACTCAAGCCGATCGCGGAGATAGCGGCAAAGCTCGGGCTTTCGGACGACGACTTCGAGCAGTACGGCAAGTACAAGGCGAAAGTCACTCCGAGAAACGGAGGCAAGCAGGGCAAGCTCGTGCTCGTCACGGCTATCAATCCGACTGCGCTCGGCGAAGGCAAGACGACGACGTCGATAGGACTTGCCGACGGGCTGTCAAAACTCGGCAAAAAAGTTTGTCTTGCGCTGAGAGAGCCTTCTCTCGGACCGGTATTCGGCGTCAAGGGCGGCGCAACCGGCGGCGGCATGGCTCAGATAGCTCCGATGGAAGATATCAATCTGCATTTTACCGGCGATCTGCACGCGATAACCTGCGCGAACAATCTGATCTCCGCGGTACTCGACAATCATATTTATCAGGGCAACAAACTGGGTATAAACCCGACCAAAGTGATATGGAAACGCTGCATGGACATGAACGACCGCGCATTGAGATATACGGTCTGCGGTCTGGGAGGCTCTGCCAACGGCGTGCCGCGTCAGGACGGCTTCAACATCACGGCGGCTTCCGAGGTAATGGCGATACTCTGTCTGGCAAAGGATCTCGGAGACCTCAAAAAGAGACTTGCGGGCATCGTCGTCGCTTACGGTTATGACGACAGACCGATCACCTGCGGAGACCTCGGGTGCGCTGACGCCGCGGCTATCGTACTCAAGGACGCGATCAAACCCAATCTGGTGCAGACCCTGGAGGGCACTCCCGCGCTCGTGCACGGCGGTCCTTTCGCTAACATAGCGCACGGCTGCAACAGTATAATAGCGACAAAGACGGCGCTCTCGCTTGCCGATTACGTCATCACCGAGGCGGGCTTCGGCGCAGACCTCGGAGCACAGAAGTTTTTCGATATCAAATGCCGTCTTACAGGTCTTTCGCCTCAGGCGGTCGTGCTTGTCGCGACGGTCAGAGCGCTCAAGTACAACGGGGGCGCGAGCAAGGAAGACGCGGCAAAAGCGGGCATGGATACGCTGGAGAGAGGAATATGCAACCTGCTCGGTCACATTGACAACCTGCGCGGAGTGTACGGCGCAAACGTCGTCGTCGCGATCAACAAGTTCATCACGGATACCGACGAGGAGATCGCCTATATCGCCAACGTCTGCAAGCAGGCGGGCGCGGAATGCGAGATCTGCGAGTGCTGGGCAAAGGGCGGAGAAGGCTCTGTCGCGCTCGCCGAAAAGGTGCTTGCCGCAGTCGCGAAGGGAGGCAAGACAAGGCTTTCCTATACCGATGAAATGGACATAATAGAGAAGATACAGGCTGTCGCGACCCGCGTTTACGGTGCGAAGGAAGTCGAGTTCTCGCCCAAGGCGATGTCGTCGGTCGCGCAGATAAAGAAGATAGGCAAGGCAAATCTTCCGATATGTATCGCGAAAACGCAGTATTCTTTCTCTGACGACGCGAAGAAACTCGGACGTCCGGTCGGCTTTACTCTGCACGTTCAGGATGTTGAACTCAGAGGCGGCGCGGGCTTTATCGTCGTCGTTTGCGGCAACATAATGCTTATGCCGGGACTCAGCAAGGTCCCCAACGCGGTCAATATGACTATCGACGAAAACACAGGAGAAATAAAAGGTCTTTTCTGATATAAAGGAGCTTATATGGCTGACAATACCAATTTTATCGAAGAAATTATCAACAAGGATCTGGAGAGCGGCGCGGTATCCGAAATAATCACGCGCTTTCCGCCCGAACCCAACGGCTATCTGCATATAGGTCACGCAAAGTCGCTTTGCATCAACTTCGGAATGAAAGAGGAGTATCACGGCAAATGCAACCTGAGATACGACGACACCAACCCGAGCAAAGAGGATGTGGAGTTCGTCAACTCGATCAAAGAGGACATCGCGTGGCTCGGCTTCGAATGGGATAACGAGTTGTACGCGTCAGACTATTTCGACAGAATGTACGAATGTGCGGTCGGTCTCATCAAAAAAGGTCTCGCTTACGTCTGCGACTATTCTGCGGACGAGATAAGAAATACGCGCGGCAACCTGACCACCCCGGGACAGAACAGCCCGTGGCGAGACAGAAGCGTTGAAGAAAATCTGCGCCTTTTCGAGGAGATGAAGGACGGCAAGTACGCGGACGGAGAAAAAGTTCTGCGCGCGAAGATCGATATGGCGAGCCCGAATATGAATATGCGCGATCCCGTCATATACCGCATACTTCGCGAAAAGCACCACCGCACGGGCGATAAATGGATCATATATCCCATGTACGACTTCGCGCACCCGCTCGAGGACGCGTTCGAGGGCGTAACGCACAGCATCTGCACGCTCGAGTTCGAGGATCACAGACCTCTGTACGACTGGGTCAAGTACAACTGCGGCTTCGGCGATTTCCCCAAGCAGATCGAGTTCGCAAGACTCAATATGACGAGGACGATAATGTCCAAGAGATATCTCAAAAAGCTCGTGGAGGAAGGAAAGGTCGACGGCTGGTCCGATCCCCGCATGCCTACGCTCAGCGGTATGCGAGAGAGAGGTTATCCGCCCGAGGCGATCCGCAACTTCTGCGCGGCTGCGGGCGTTTCCAAATCCAACAGCGAGGTAGACGTCGCGATGCTCGAGCACTTCGTCAGAGATTACCTCAACGTGAACGCCGACAGAATGATGGTCGTCAGAAATCCGATAAAACTCATCGTCGAGAACGCGGACAGGGACGAAGTCTACGACATTGAGAACAACCCCAACGCTGAGGTAAAGACCACGCACAAAGTCTCGTTCGGCAGAGAGCTGTTCATAGACCGCGACGACTTCGCGCCCGTACCGCCTCCCAAATACAAGAGGCTTGTGCCGGGCGGCACGGTAAGGCTCAAAGGCTCGTATATCGTCGAGTACGTCAGTCACAAGTGCGACGACGACGGCAACGTGACTGAGGTCGTATGCAGATATATTCCCGACAGCATTCAGGGCGGCGTCAACTGCGAGATGAAGGTCAAGGGCGTTATCCAATGGGTCAACGCAAAAGACTGCGTCGATCTGACTCTGCACGAGTTCGACTACCTGCTTCTCGACGGCGACGGCGACTTCAACGACCGCCTCACCCCCGACAGCCATACGGTCTATCCGTCGGCAAAGGGCGAAGCGGCGCTCAGAGAGGTGAAGCCATACGACCGCTTCCAGTTTATGCGCATGGGATATTTCAGCGCGGTCAGGGATTACGGCAAGGACGGCAAATACGAGTTCAATATGATCACGGGGCTCAAGGACAGATATGGCAAGTAAGCTGTATTCTCCCAAGGGCATAAAAGAGGTCGACGAGGAGTCGATCTCCAAATACAACGCCGTCAACGGTACCCGATATCTGCTGTTCGACCCGAGCGACATCACCGATTTCAAATGCAAAAGAGGTGTGCGCGAAGGGAAGACCGTGTACCTTTACGAGAAATTGCAGATAATGTTCGGCAATCACGAGATAGAGGAGTATTGTTTTACAGAGAAAGGCGTTTTCGACCGCTCTCTGATGATGAACGCAAAGCCCGCGAGAGTGGAGGATATGCAGATATTCTACACGCGCAAACAGGGGTTTTTCAGGACGTCCTACAACGTGTTTTTCGAGCATGAAGGCGTAGAATATTATCTGTATATCGTCGTCAGCGGAGACAAGAAATTCAACTCTCTGATGTGCGAGTTCGCCAAGGAAAAGCTGTATTGAAAACAGGACGAGAATGCGGCGGGAGCTCTGTCGGCTCTTGAATATCGCGACATCTTTTCACGCTCCGTCGTAATGAGAAAACCCGTATATACGAATCGGAAAACAAAACGCGTATGCTTAGAAGCATGCGCGTTCTGTTTGTGCTGTTGAAATATAAATTTTCGTGCCCGTGTAGGTTAAACGCAAGTTTTCTTTGCAAAGGCAAGCGTCAGTCTTTGTAAATGCTCGCTCCCGTGCTGTCTATCGCGACGACTACGGGGAAGTCCTTGACGGTTATGCGTCTTATGGCTTCGGTGCCGAGGTCGGGGTAGCAGATCTCTTTGACCGCCGTGACGCATTTGCTGTACAGCGCGCCGGCGCCGCCTATCGCGGCAAAGTACACGCCGCCGTTGCGTACGAAAGCGTCGACGCACTCTTTGCTTCTTTTGCCTTTGCCGACCTGCGCCGCCAGACCGTGGTCGAACATATACGGGGTATACTTGTCCATACGGCAGGACGTTGTCGGACCGCAGGATCCCATTATCTGACCTTTCTGCGCAGGGCAGGGACCCATGAAATATACCGTCTCTCCGACGTAGTCGATGTCGGGTTTTCCCGCCTCTATGCTTGCGAAAAGCCGCTTGTGACCCGCATCGCGGAACACGAACATTTCGCCCGAAAGCAACACGTTGTCGCCCGCTTTGAGACGTTTGAGTTCTTCTTTGTCAAAGGGCATGCGAAGTCTTGTTTCACTCATGGGATACTCCTCCTTCGTCTACCGTGAATTTCGCCGCGCGGGAGCAATGGCAGAGCACGTTGACCGCTACGGGCAGAGAGGATATGTGGGTCGGGTAGCTCTCGATAAATACGCCAAGCGCGGTGGTCGCGCCGCCAAAGCCCTGCGCGCCTATGCCGAGTGAGTTTATTCTGCCGAGCAGTTCCTTTTCGAGAGCGTCGAGCACGGGATCGGGATTGTCGCTGCCTATCTTGCGGAAAAGCGCGTGCTTGCTCATCTCTGCACATTTTTCGAAAGTACCGCCGAGACCCACGCCGATTATCACGGGCGGGCAGGGATTGCTCGCCGCGCTCTCGACTGTGCGGACGATCAGGTCTTTAGCCGTTTCGAGACCCTGTGCGGGATTGAGCATATAGAGCTGAGACATATTTTCACTGCCGAAGCCTTTGAGCATGATCTCGGCTTGGATCTTGTCGCCTCTGACTATACTCGTGTGAATCACCGCGGGAGTGTTGTCCTTTGTGTTGACTCTCGACACCGGGTCGAGCACCGATTTGCGGAGAGGGGCAAAAGCCTCTCTTACCCCGCCGTTGACCGCGTCGTCGAGGAAGCCTCCCGTCAGCTTCACGTCCTGACCTATCTTTAAAAAGACCACGACCATGCCTGTATCCTGGCAGACGGGAAGATGCGCTTGTTGCGCGTACGCCACGTTTTTGCACATGACGTCGAGAGCAAAGCGCGTGGTCGGGTTTTTCTCTGAGTCGCGCGCCGCGCTGAGCGCCGCAAAGCACGACGGCTCAACCTCGCAACTTATCTTGTCTATGGCAGTTTTAATGCCTTCTGCAATGAGTTTTACGTCGACTTCAGTCATATTTCCTCCGCTCTTTGTATTTTACCATAATCAGTTGATTAGCACAATAAAAATGTGATACAATTATATAACGCGAAAAGTCGGGCGTGTATACGCATACGCGCACGTGGACGCGGCAAATCGTTATGGGAAGTTTCGAGATCTGCACCCTTGCCAGCGGAAGCAAGGGCAATTGTACTTATATCAGGTGCGGCGCGACGTCGCTTATCGTCGACGAGGGGCTGACCGTTAAAGAGCTCAGACTCAGAGCGGCTTTGCGCGGCATAGACCTTGCCGACGTATCTGCCGTGCTCGTCACTCACGAACACAGCGATCACGTCAAGGGCGTGGAGCAGTTTTCGAGAGAGTACGGCGCAAAAGTCTATATGCCGCTGACCTGCTACGAGGCGATGCGCTCGAGGCACGAGATCGTGACCGCGTACGAGCACGTAGACGGTTTTGAGACGGGCTTCGACGTCGGCGACGTGCACGTCCAGCCGTTCAGGCTCCCGCACGACGCGCGCTATACGGTCGGATACAGGCTTTCGGACGGCAAGACGGATATAGCGATCGCGACCGACCTCGGCTTTGTCAGTGACAACACTCTCGCACGGCTTTGCGGGTGCAAGGCGGTGATAGTCGAGAGCAATCACGACAAACTGATGCTCGAGAAGGGTAGATATCCTTATCCGCTCAAGGTCAGGATCGCGAGCAAGAACGGACATCTGTCCAACGCCGACAGCGCGGCGATAGCGTCTCAGCTCGTCGCAAGCGGCGCAGAAAGGATATTTCTCGCACATCTGAGCGAGGACAACAACACTCCGGAGCTTGCTTTTGAGGCAACGAAGGAACAGCTTGACAAACACGGGATACGGGAGGGAAAGGACGTCCTGCTCGACATAGCCTGCCAATACCGCCCGTCGGAGATAGTAAGATTATGAAAATTTACGAATACCGCAACAAGAATTACCCCTACCTCGAGACGTACGACGCGGGTGCAATGTTCATCGGCAGCTACGTGCTCAAACTGTTTTTGCAGGTCGCGCTCGTCGTGCTTCTCGCGATGACGGACGTGCCCGACACGTTTACGTCCACGATGGGCGGGATATGCCTGATCACGTCGCTCAACGAGCTGGCATTTTTCCTGACGCCGCTCGCATACGGCAAGATACGCGGCAAGAACCTGTTGTTCGATATGGGCTTTGAGAAGAAGTTTTCGCCGTGGGTAGCTTTGCTTTGCGTGCCGCTGGCAATAGCGGTGATATGCTTCGGCTCGCCGCTCGCAAGCGCGTTCGTGAAACTGGTAGAGCTGATCGGCTACAAGACAGAAAACGTGACTTCCGTCGTCGTGGACAGCGGCTCCGACCTCGCGCTGACACTCGTGTTCGTCGCGCTGATACCGTCGATAGCCGAGGAATATCTGTTCAGGGGCACCATTGCGAGAGGATTTGCGAAAAACGGATACTTCTTTGCGATACTCGTATCGTCTGCGCTGTTTGCGCTTATGCACGGCAATCCGCTGCAGCTCGTGCACCAGTTTATTATCGGCATCGCCTGCGCAGTGCTGTATTTTTCCACAAGGAGCCTTATCCCGTCCATACTTCTGCATTTTCTCAACAACGCGACCGCGCTCGTGCTCGGGTACTTCGAGAGCATGGGCAAACCGATAGATCTGCCCGTATGGGGGTGGGCGCTCGTATGCGTCGCGGGACTTATCGCAAGCGTTCTGCTTTTGTGGGCGGTCGTAGCGCTTTCTTCGAGATATGCGAAAAAGACGGAGAGGGGCGAGACTCTTTCCGAAAGCGCGGCGGCGGAATATGCGCGCAAAAAATACGCCGTGCCCGGCTTGCAGAAGAAGTTTTTCGAACTTCACCGCTCGGACGGCGAGATATTCGCGGACAATGCCGAGGCTGCCGATAAAGAGGCAAAACTCGCGGGCGCGGCTACCGAGGCAGAACAGCTCGTCGTGCGCGCCGATATGGACGAAACCGCCAAAAAGGCGAAAATGAAGGACAAAAAAGCGCTGATATACAGCTTTGTGCTGACCTGCGCGGTCTGGATAATAAGTTTTATCGTCAACGTGGTGTGAGATGAACGTCAACGTAGTCTGCATAGGGAAAATCAAGGAAAAATTCTATCGCGACGCGCTCGACGAATACGCAAAGCGGCTGTCGAGATTTTGTAAATTCACGGTCACAGAACTTGCCGAAAAACAGCTCGAAGGCAGAAACGAAGCGGACGTGAAGGCGGTCAAAGAGGACGAGGGAAAACGCATAGTCAACGCGGTGAAAGGCTACGTCGTCGCGCTCGATATGCGAGGAGAACAGCTTTCGAGCGAACAGCTCAGCGCCAAGATCGCCGGACTTATGCAGATCGCGAGCACGGTCACCTTCGTGATAGGCGGCTCGTACGGACTTGCGGAATGCGTGCTCAAAAGAGCGGACTACAAATTGTCGTTCGGCAAAATGACCTTTCCTCATCAGCTCATGCGCGTTATCGCGGCGGAGCAGATATACCGCGCCTTCACGATTGCCGAGGGAAGCGGATATCACAAATGACGGACAAGTAACGGCTTTTGCGCCTCAGGCATACAATGACGGTATGTATACGATCATCGATCTCGACAGAGATCTGTCCGTGCTTGAGTCGAAGGGCGCGAAGATATTCACGGTCGGTTACAGCGAACTGGGGCGACCGATAAAAGGCATATTCAAAGGCAGAACCGACGGACCGCAACTGCTCGTTCAGGGCGCGATACACGCCCGCGAATGGGTGACGGCGCAACTTTGCGTACTGCTTGCGGAAAGATACGAGGGCAAGTGCGGGCTGTGGTGCGTGCCGATGTCCAACCCCGACGGAGCAATGCTCGCGCAGTACGGATTGGACAGCGTCGCAAGCGCAGAAAGGCGCGACTTCCTATATAAAGTGAACGGCTATTCGGGCGACTTTTCGATGTGGAAAGCCAACGCGCGCGCCGTCGATCTCAACGTCAATTTCAACGCGCTGTGGGGGACGGGCAGGAGCAACGTTACCTATCCCGCGCCGGCAAACTATATAGGACCGTATCCGTTCAGCGAGAGCGAGAGCAAAGCGCTCGCCGCGTTCACCGACAAGGTGCGTCCGAGATATACGGTCAGCTACCACGCGCGCGGACGCATAATATATTACGGCTTCAACGGCGAAAACCCCGACCCGCAGATACCTCGGATAGCGAGCGACTCGACGGGATACCCCGCATACACGTCCGAGGGGAGCGCGGGCGGCTACAAGGACTGGTTCGTGCTGACGACGTACAGGGCGGGCATCACCGTCGAGGTGGGAACGGACGGCACGCCGTACGGTGAATTGCAGAAGCAACTGCCGTCTATGCTTTCGGAGAACTCGGGGCTGTTGCAGGCTCTGGACGACGCGGCAAGGAAGGAGATATGACAGAAAAAGAAAGGTTTATGAAAATGGCGATCTCCGCGGCTAAGCGGGCGGCGAAGGCGGACGAAGTGCCCGTCGGCGCGGTCATAGTCAAGGACGGCAAAGCGGTAGCCGTCGCGGGCAACAGAAAGGAGCGCGACAACTGCGCCGTATCCCATGCCGAGATCGTCGCCATACGCAAGGCGTGCAAAAAGCTGGGCAACTGGTATCTGGACGGGTGCGAGATGTACGTCACCTTAGAGCCTTGCCCGATGTGTGCGGGCGCGCTTATAAATTCGAGACTGGACAAGCTGTATTTCGGCGCGTACGATCCAAAGGCGGGTTGTTGCGGCTCGCTCGAAAACCTCGTCGCGGACGGCAGGTTCAATCACACGCTCGAAGTCGAAGGCGGCATTATGAGAGAAGAATGCGCGTCGCTTCTCAGCGGATATTTCAAAAACAAACGCGCGCAGAACAAGGCGGCGAAAGAAGGGAAAAAAGGAGTATGACATGCTGATAGTAGGATTGGGGAACCCGGGAGCAAAATACGAGGACACTTATCACAATATGGGGTTTCAGGTCGTGGACAGGCTTGCAAAACTTATGGGCGTACAGATCAAAGAAAAGTCTTGCGACGCACTCGTCGCGACCTTTTACGTCAAAGGAGAAAAGACGGTCATAGCCAAACCGCAGACCTACATGAACGCTTCGGGATCGAGCGTAAAACAGCTTCTTGGCGCGTACAGATTCGCGCTCGACGAATGTATCGTCGTGTACGACGACGTCGATCTGCCGATAGGAAATCTGAGACTCAGGAAAGAGGGCAGCGCGGGCACGCATAACGGCATGCGCGACATCGTGGAAAAACTCGCCGCCACCGCGTTCCCGAGGATAAGGGTAGGCATAGGTCACGAGACCAAAGGGGAACTGCGCGATCTTGTGCTCACCAAGGTCGAGTGGGAATACAGAGACGTCGTCGCCAAGGCTCTCGACGACGCGGCGGCGGCGATAAAAGAGTATCTCGAAAACGGAGACTTTGACGCAATAATGAGAAAATACAATTCTCGCAAGAAATAAAATTTTCATACCCGTGTCGATTATGGACGAAAAACTCAGACAACTTCTGTCGCTTGAAAATCTCGGCGGAGACTTTAAAAAGATCTACGACGACGTGCAGGCAGGCAGGGATATAATGGTATTCGGGCTCAATACTCCGCAACGCGCTCACGTCGCGTCGGGGCTGGGCAGGTTTCTGCTTTATGTCGTAAAAGACGGCACTTATGCGCTCAAAGCCGAGGAGGCGCTGTCCGATTATTTTGCGGCGGACGAGATAGCCTGTCTCCCCGAAAAAGACGACGTGCTGATATACCGCAAGGCTTTTCAGGCGACGTCGCTGACCAGGCGCGTATCCGTGCTCAGCAGACTCGCGAGAGGAGAGGTCAGGTGCTGTATCACGACGGCGGCGGCGCTTATGCAGTATATGCCGTTTGCCGAAAATCTGCTCAATGCCACGATCGTGATAACCGCGGGACAGGAACTCGACGTGTATTCGCTTTGCGAGAGGCTTGTCGCGGCGGGTTATCACAGAGAGAGCGCGGTAGAGGAAAAATGCACTTTCTGTCTCAACGGAGACATACTTTCGGTCTATCCCGCAGACAGAGAACTGCCCGTCAGGATATCTTTCTGGGGCGATACGGTAGAAAACATCAAGAGTTACGACCCCGATACGATGACCACGGTCGCTACTGTGCCGTCGGTGACGATCTATCCCGTCAACGATATGCTGATAGAGCGCGACTACATGGTCAACGCGCTCGCTACCGCAAAGGCGAGGACGGAAAAGATCCCCGTCAAAGCCGCCGAGCGCGCGAGAGAGATAATCGGAGAGCTCGAGTCCGATCAGGTCGGCGATCAGAGTTATCAGTGGCTCATCCCGTTCGTAAAGAAGAAGATGACGACGATAGCGGGGTACATACCGGGCGACGCCGTCGTGTTTTTCGACGAGCCGTCGGCGATCTACGAAAAGATGTGTCTCGTCGAGCGCGAGACTCTCGAGAGGGTCAAAAACCTTGCCGAGGACGGAGAGGTGCTCAAAGAACACGCGGGAGCTTTTATCGGGGCGGACGACGCAGTCGCAGTGCTCTCCCGATACTGCAAGGTGGGCGCGGCGCAGGTCACTTCCACCAACAGGATAGTGTCGGGTCCGTCCGCGCTTTACAGTCCCCGCGCGGTCTCTGTCGAGAACTACACTTTCAATATCAGACAATTCCACCGCGACGCGGTCAATTTCGTGACGGCGGGTTATTGCGTGATAGCTTGTATGGGCGATCGGGCGACGGCAAAGAGCTTTGCCGAGAGCCTTTATCAGGAGGGCGTGCCCTCGCGCTACGAGGAGGAGCTCGGCGGCTGGCAGAACACTCTGCTCGTCACTCCGATAGAGATAAGACACGGCTTCTGTTATCCCGCCGAAAGGATAGTGATAATAGGCAAGCGCGATCTGTTGAAGGGAAGCGGAATGGTCAGATCGGACGCTTCCAAGACGAGGATATTCACGTTGCCCAAGGTGGGCGATTACGTCGTGCACGAGGTGCACGGTATAGGTCGTTGTATCGGCACGGAGCGCATAAAATACCGCGACGTGGAGCGTGATTACGTCGTGATCGAATACGCGGAAGGAGGACTTCTTCAGGTGCCCATCGACCAGATGGACAGACTGAGCAGATATTCGGGCAGCGACCGCGCGCCCAAGCTGTCGAAACTGGGCGGCAAGGACTTTGAAAAGACCAAAAAGCAGGTCGAGAAGTCGATAAAGAAGATGGCGATAAACCTCGTTCAGCTGTATGCGGCGAGGCACAAGGCAAAGGGGCACAGGTATCCGCCCGACACGTTTGAGCAAAAGAGATTCGAGGACGCTTTCCCGTACGAGGAGACCGCCGATCAGCTTAGGGCGACCGCCGAGATAAAAGCCGATATGGAAAAGGGCATCGTGATGGACAGGCTTTTGTGCGGGGACGTAGGCTACGGCAAGACAGAAGTCGCTTTCCGCGCGATATTCAAGACGGTGATGGAATCCAAACAGGCGGTGATACTCGCGCCGACCACCATACTTGCGAATCAGCATTACGAGAGCGCGAAGGAGAGGTTCGAAGGCTTCGGTCTGCAGATAGAACTTCTCAACCGCTTCAGGACGAAAGAGCAGATCGCCGAATCGCTCGCCAACGCGAAAAGCGGCAAGGCCAACATCGTCATCGGTACGCACAGGTTGCTTTCAAAGGACGTCGAGTTTGCCGATCTCGGGCTTATCGTTCAGGACGAAGAACAGCGTTTCGGCGTCGAACATAAGGAAAAACTCAAACTTCTGAGAAGCGACGTCAACGTGCTGACCCTTTCGGCTACTCCGATACCGCGCACGCTCAACATGGCGATGAGCGGGATAAGGGATATCAGCGTGCTCGAGACGCCGCCTTCGAGCAGGATCCCCGTTCAGACCTACGTTACAGAGCTGACAGACGCGTTGATACGCGACGCGGTGACGAGAGAGCTTGCGCGCGGCGGGCAGGTGTTTATCCTCTACAACAGGGTGGAGACGATAGACGAGTTTGCGGGCAACATCAAAAAACTGCTACCCGAAGCGAGAGTGGTCGTAGGGCACGGTCAGATGGAAGGCGGAGAACTCGAAAACACGATGCAGGCGTTCTTCTCCAAACAGGCGGACGTGCTCGTATGCACGACGATAATCGAAAACGGCATCGACGTGCCCGACGCAAATACGCTCATCGTCTGCGACGCGGACAGGCTCGGGCTTGCCCAGCTCTATCAGCTGAGGGGCAGAGTGGGCAGGCGCAACAGGATAGCGTACGCATATTTCACGACCAAACAGGGCAAAGTGCTGACGTCGGACGCGACAAAGCGACTGACCGCGATAATGGATTTCACGGAATTCGGCAGCGGCTTCAAGATCGCGATGCGCGACCTCGAGATACGCGGCGCGGGCAATATACTCGGCAGAGAACAGCACGGGCATATCGCCAAGATAGGTTACGACCTTTACTGCAAGATACTCGCCCGTTGCGTGGCGGAACTGAGAGGAGAGGAAAGCGACGAGGAGAGCGACGTGGAAGTCAACGTCGCGATCAACGCATATCTCGACTCGCACTACGTGAAAGACGTGGACGCAAGACTCAGGATATTCAGGACGGTCGCCGATCTCTGCGGACCCGAGGACGCTCTCGGCTTTATCGACAGACTGCGCGAACATTACGGACCTGTGCCCAAGCCGCTCGTCAACCTCGTCAACGTCGCAGTGGCGAAGAATTACGCCAAGCGCATCGGGGTCAGAAAGATCGTCGTATCGGACAAGATCGCGGAACTTGTGTTCAGAGATGCGGAACATATACGCAGAAAGGGGGTTTTCGACGCTTTGGCGGCAATGTCGTCTGTCTGCACGCTCAGCGGAGACGCAGAGCCCAAGGTCGTTTTCGACTGCAAAAACCTGCCCAACGAGCGCAAGTTCCAGCTCGTATGCGAGTTTTTGAGCAAATCGGTCAAAACTTTTGAATAAAACGTTTTACAACGCGCAAAGTGTTGTGTATAATAATATAAGTAGTATTTTATTTTTAAAATAAAAGGAGCATATGCAATGAAAAGTAAATTGCTTGCAATCGCGGTAGTTCTCATCATAGTCGCGTCTCTTACGGTCGGATGTTCTTCCGGTCTGTTCGAGAAAGACGGTGACAGAGACTATCATCAGGTTGTCGCGACTGTTCAGTACAATCAGATGAGCGAGCCGATATACAAGGGCGACGTTCTGGTGTATTACAGCCAGTATGCGGCGATGTATATACAGTATTACGGCATGAGCTCGGAAGAAGTCGTCGAGTATTTCTACGATTCGCTTTCCAAGCAGAAGCTGCTTTTGTTGTATGCAAAGGACTATCTTGCCAAGAACGATCTCGGTATCACCGACGACGCGGAGATCGCGAAACTCTCCAATGCTGATTTCCTGACCGTTGACGAGCGCAGATACTGCATCGAGATGACCAACAAGACTTTTGAAGACAGCTGGCAACAGCTCATCAGCGATCTCGAAGAAGAGCAGTCGCAGAATCAGGGCAACGACAACGGCTCCGACAACGAGGAGCCCGCAGAGGACGAAGATCTTCTTGAAGCCCGTCCCACGAGAGGCGAAGCCGAAGAATCCGACGAGTACGTCGACGAAGGACTGACCGACGAGAGCAAGCTCCCCGAGAAGTTCTCCGATTACGTGAGCGGCAAGATCGAAGCAGAGCAGGATGCCACCGCGCAGAAGAATATGCAGACCGCGCTCAACGACCTCAACAAAAACCTCGCAAGTTCCTATAAGGATTACGATTATTATCTCAACAGTTATTACGAGACGAGGATCCTCGAGAAGTACGAGAAAATGCTCGGAGACTCTCTGCCCGAAATAACCGACGAAGAAGTCAGCACTTATTACAACAAGCTGAAGAACACTCAGATAAGCAATTACGTCGATGAGGCGGCTTATTCGAGCGCGCTGTCCTCGGCAAGCAACGTCATCTATCACACGACCAAGGGCTATTCGCAGGTCAGGAGCATACTGCTCCAGTTCAGCGACGACCAGTCCGCGGTGCTCAAGAACGTGCAGTCGCTCCTCTCGGGCAATGACGCCGCGATCGAGAAATACCGCGCGCTTCTCGCTCTCGGCAGCGACGTCGCAGACAATTCCGGTCTCGGCATTTACGAGAACCTTGCAGACAACGGCATCAAGGTCAACGTCAGCAATCCCGATTACAATGCCGACGAGGACGAACTCAAGGACGCTTATACCGATCTCGGCATAGATTACCGCGTCGTGCTTTACGCTATGGCAAACGACATCGCAGACAAGGCGGACAAGCTGGTCGCGGCGGCTCAGGCTAAGGGCATTACCGACGCCGTAGAACTTCAGGCGGTCAGGAATTACGCTCTCAATGAGGCGATCACCGATTGGCTCTACCTCGTCAACGACGACGACGGAATGTTCGAGAGCGACACCTACACAGTGACTCCTGACGGCTCCGACAGCTCTTACGTCGAAGAATACACCGTCCTTGCGAGAAAACTCGCTGCTCAGGGCGCGGGCAGCTACTACGATTCTCAGGCAACCGACTTTACCGACGGCGTAGCGCTCAGCTATACTGTCGAGGAAGGCAAGACCCCGACCGAGCTCCTTGCGCAGGCAAACGGCAAGACCTACTCGATATCCGCAGAAGTCAGCAAGTCCACCGACGCTGACGGAGAGGATCTTGAGACCACCATTTACACTCTCAAGACGGAGGAGGGCAACGAGATCAGCTTTATCGTCAACGATTACGGCATCCACGTCGTGTTCGTCAAGAGCCTGTATGTCGACGAGTCTCAGTCCGACAATATCGTTGAAGTCACGGACGAAGAAGGCGAAGTCAAGGGCTATCTGCTCGGTCTCGACTACCGCTTCTCGGAGAGCGTAGAGGTCAGGTATGTCAAGGACGCTGACGGCAACGATACCGACGAGGTCGAGAGCATTGCCGTTGAGATCAAGACGGTGCGCGAGACCTTCTCCGAGACGATCAGGGACGGCAAGATCAGTGAAAACAATTCCGACGTTCAGAACAAGATCATCAAAGACTATGCGGAAAAATGCATTTCTCAGAATTCCAAAGTCTACAAGGCTACGGTAAAAGAAGTCGCATAAACGGTCAAAGTCAACGAAGGAGCGGAGCGATCCGCTCCTTTTTTGCGTCTGCATTGAAAACAAAAAGTTTTAGAAATTTTTAAAATTATTGCTTTTAAGTACTATAAGCGACTTGATTTTTTTACATCGGGATAATACAATATAATATGGTCGACGGCATAAAAGCCGTAAAGGAGAAATTATGTCAAAAGAAAAAACTCTTGCAAGCAAATTGCTTTACGACGGCAGGATATTGCAGCTGTACAAGGACGACGTAGAACTTGAGGACGGCAAGACGAGCGTAAGAGAATACGTGCGTCACAGCGGCGGAGCGTGCGTGCTTGCGGTAGACGAGGAGGAAAATATTTTTCTCGTCACTCAGTTCCGTTATCCGTACGGCGCCGAGACGGTCGAGATCCCGGCAGGCAAACGCGAAAAGGGAGAAGATCATCTGGTCTGCGCTACGAGAGAGCTCGAGGAGGAGACGGGACTCGTAGCCGACAGTATGCGCCTTATGGCGAGCGTATATCCCACGCCGGCATATACCAACGAGATCCTCTATCTCTATCTCGCTACGGGGCTGAAGCACACGAAGGCGCACCTTGACGAAGGAGAATTCCTCGGCGTGGAGAAAGTGCCGTTCGAGAAGGCGTATCAGATGGCTGTGAGAGGCGAGATACACGACAGCAAGACTTTGATCGCGATCTTTGAATATGCGGCAATGAAGGCGAGAGGGGAGCTCTGACAAGCGAAAACGCACGGCGCTTTTATTGAGGCTGCTGTCAGAAAACGATTTAAAAAACCGTTTTAACGGGTATGAAAAGGGTCACGCAAAACGCGTGACCCTTTTGTTGTTGCCTTTTGGCTTTTTAACTGATTTGGGGAATTACTTATTCTGCTCTTTTTTCTTCTTGTTCACGAAAACGTTGTTGGTAGCGGTCTCTTTCTTGATGGGGTTGATACCGATCCACTCTTTCTTGAGGTTGCCGTTTTCGTCGAATCTGTGCGGATAGCAAGCGATCATCGTCTTCTTGATGCCGTCCTCGAGGGTGCCGCCGCCGTTGTAGCCGAACTCGTCGTAGTGCAGATGCTTTCTGACTTTGTCGATGACGTCCTGACCGAAGAAGAGGTCCTGAGACTGAATGTCTGTCATCAGCCTCTTGTAGTTGAGGCCGCTGTCCTGATTGGTCTTCTTGAGGTCGTGAGCGACCATGTAGCCGCCGATGGTAGCCAAACAGGTGGGTACGCCCATGTAACGCTTGGTAGCGCCGACGTATTCCATCATCAGGTTGATCATTTCCTTATACTTTCTGTCGTAAGCGCCGATGGGGAGCTTGTCGCCGTGCTGACCGTAGAACGCCGCGGAAACGACGCCTTCTGCGATACCCTGAACGTGGATCATGTTCGTGCCGCCCTTCGGGAACAAAACAGCGGGCATCTTGGCGAATCTGTCGAGGAACACCTCTTTCCAGAGCGGCTCGCGCTCGGGCATATTGCCGAAAATGTAGGGGAGCTCGAGGACTACGACATCCATGCCGCCGTTTTCCTGACCGCCGCCGACGTTGATGAGAGCGTCAGCCTGCTCGCAACGTACCTTGATGTACGGATGGTTGTCGGCAAGATGCTTTTCGGGCCATACTCTGTCGAAGTAAGCGAAGTAGGAGTTGAGGAGGACTGCCTTCTTGACGCCTGCCTCTCTTGCCGCTTCGAACACGGGGATGACTTTCTCGACCAGATAGTAGTGGAAGAAGTCGTAGCCGCTTACGCCGGGATGGGTATGCATACGGTCGTCCGGACCGACTGCGTAAACCATAACGTCGTAACCCTTGAAGTACTCGACGAGTTCTTCCTTCTTCAGGCACTTTTCATCGGCATGCATCTGTCTGAGATTGAAGAGCATACCGTAGTTGACCTTGATCTCCTTCGGCCACCAGCTCTGGTTGAGGGTGATCTCGTTGGGGAGAGCGAGCACCGCGACTTCAGCGCCCTGTTTCAGGAACTCTTTGGCGGAGTAAAAACCGAGGAAGCCGGTACCGCCGCAGATAAACACCTTTTTTACGTCCAATTTCTTTTCTGTATTTTCCATATTTCACCTCTTTATTCACAAATTGTCCCTCCCGCGGAAAACGGGAGAGACAACCGTTGCGTTTCCTTATTTTTTAGCCTTTTTTTCTGTCTCAAGGATATCCTTGTAGCAGTTTTCGTCATAGTAGTTGTTCTCGGACGGGTCGTGGGTATCGTACCAGACCTGCGCGAAGAACGGGATGTGCTTAGCAAGCTCGTCGAACTTCCAGGGAGCGGGCATACAGCACTCGGGGCACCAGTGACCCGCCTTGATGATGGTGTACGGAGAGGACTCGAAGACGTGTCCGTCGTGGCACTGCCATTTGAGCTTGGTGTAGAGGTCGCCCTTTACCATGGTCTTGCTGAGGCACTTGCCGCCTCTGTATTCAGCCGCCTGCTGCATATCGGTGATGTCGAGTTCGCTGTCCGGCTTGCTCTCGTCGTAACCGTGATTGAGGAGGAACTGCTTTGCGTTTTTGATGTTTCTGCGGTATTCGTAGTCGACGACGTTGCCGTCCTTGTCCTTGATCTGGTTCTTGCAGAAGAGCGGGAACTTGCTCCAGTCGTCGCCGATCTTGTCATACTGCTCTCTGCTGCCGAAGAACGCGGTGACGCGCTTTTCGAGACCGTGGCTGAGCCAGTACATAGGAGCGTTGCTGTCCTTGAACAGCCTCTGGATAGCCGCCTTGCTGATCCAGCTCTTGGGAGCGAGAACGCCCAGCTTGAAATACCAGTTCTGTTTAGCCATTCTTGCCCAGAATGCATCCCAGCTGTCCGTTTTCTGGAAGTCGAGATAGTCATCGAGCACGTCGGAGTCGTAGTACCAGAAGCAGTGGAAGTTTCTGGTCGCGTTCCAGTTGGGTTTGAAGAACTGTTCGGGGATAGCGCCCATCATACCGAAGCCGGCCGCCATCGTATCGTAGCCGGTCACGCGGCAGGAAGCGCCGCCGCCGATATTGTAAACTTTGTTCCAGAAGCCGGGTTTGAGAGTGCCGGTCGCGTCTTTGACGGCGAGGTTCTTCATCAGGATGCCGCTCTCTTTAGCGGTAGCCCACTCGATGGGAACGTTCCAGCAGGTGTGGAACATAAGACCGTCGCTCATATTGTTCTTGAACAGATTGTCGTGCAGGACGCCGGACTGACGCAGGACTGCCCAGTTGGGGAGACCTTTTTCAAGCAGGTATCTCTCTGCGCGGAGCTTGGTGATCGCATAGAAGTCGAACGCGCTGGGGAGCAGAGGATCGCCTACGCGGCCCCAGGGGTGCTGCCAGTCGCGGTTGCCGTATTCCGCTACGGTCGCGATATGTACGAGCTTGATGTCCTTGGCACGCGGGCTCTCGGCGATAGCGTCGACGAGGTTGCAGGTGCCGTCGTAGTTTGCGCTCTTAGCCAGCTTGGGATTGTGGTCCGAAGTGGGCGGGATGATAGCGGCGCAGTGGAAAACGTAATCGCTCTGAGCGACGCAATCGACGCAGTCCTTTTTGTTGGAAAGGTCGCCGAATACGACTTTGATGTTGTCGCCGTATTTCTTTTCGAGTTTCTTGGCGAGTTTGATGTTGGCGTCTTTCTTTCTCAGAAGAATGAGAGCTTTGAACATCTTGGACTCTTCCATAACGCTCTGAAGAACCTGGCTGCCCATGGATCCAGAAGCGCCCGTGATAAACACAACTTTCTTTTCGTTCATAATTCCTCCAAATGAATGTTTTCATATGGCATAATCAGCCTTGGCATAATTATACCATAAGCGGACAAATCATTTCAAGCGTTATTAAAATTTTTTTACTTAAATTACATATAATAAAGCCGAAAAAACATCTGATTTTTAAGGAATTTTGATTATATGACAACCAAACGTTATTCAAGGATGATTTTTGTCGTTTTTGTGCTCGCGGCGACTGTCTCCACGGCGCTGTTTTTCTTGTGTTCGTGTACGTCGTCTGGCGCTTTTTCACGTGCTTCCGACGGTCACGTTATTCTCAACTGTTCTTTCGATTATCTCAAGACGGGAGAGAGCAGGCGCTATTACGCAAAGCAGAGTCCCGCGGCGGCAAATTACAGCCTCGTATGGGCAAGTTCCGACGAAAGCGTCGCGACCGTCGACGACGGGTTCGTTACTGCCGTCTCGGGCGGCGAAACCGTCATCAGGGTGAGCGTCGAAGGGAAGCTTTACAGGGCGGAAATGAAGCTGACGGTCGCAGATGAGACCGTAGGAGAAAAAGACGGAAAAAACGGGTTGCAATCGGCTTTAAACAGGGTAAAAAACAACGGCGTCGTGTTGATTACGGACGGTTACTTCGACAGCGTGAAAGTGGACAAAAGAGTTGCGGTAAAAGGCTGTCGCAACGCGGCTGTCGCGGGCTTCGAAGTGGCTGACGACGCGCAGCTTTTCATAGAATCCGTAGCGGTATACGCGACGTCGGTCTCGGGCGAAAACGCGTGCGTCAAAGTGGGGGAAAACGCTTCTTTCACAGCGGTCGGATGCACGTTTTTTTACGACGATCCGAGCGGTGAGAGCAGGTCGCCGTCGGCGGTTTTTGCGCCGTCGGACGCGGCGTCGGTATATTGCAGAGCGTGTTCGTTCAGCGGTTATTCCGAATGTATAGAAGCGGGGGCTACGGACGGCGAAATATATATTGTGAACAACGACTTTTCGGATGCAGAAACCGCAGTGGACATAGATATGAGGAGAGCGGGCGGGGAGGAGGACGGCAAGGCGACCGGCAGGATCGCGGACAACGTCTATATCGGTTGCGGAGAATGCGTCAGACTGCTTTTTAACGCTTTATCCTACACGGGCACGCTCGAAATCCCCGACTCCGACGTCTCCGTGCCGAGATGAAAACTGTAGCGAAATACTTGATTTCGGCAGTTATATTGTTATAATATTATAATGTAATGTTGCGTCCGACCGCGGGTTCAGTCGCGCGGGGATTGCGGAGGATTGTGCGATATGGCAAGAAATTATAAGAAAAACGAGACGGAGAGTCTGGCTACCGACGAGCTTGACGATGCGCGCGTTGCCGCGCCCGACGAAGCGGAAGATACGTCTGCCGAAGCGAGCGCAGAGAGCGCTTCCGACGGTATAATCCGCATAGGAGAGCATGCCGAAGCGAAAAAGCTGAACAAGTTCGACATGTTCTGTCTCAAGATATGGACTTATATCGTTGCTTTTATCACCACGCTCGCGAAGTGGATCAATACCGGTATTTTCAAAATATTCAAGAAAAAGCTTCCGGAAAGATACATAGTGGCTTTCATTTCGGTGATGCTCATCGTGTTGCTGATGTTGCTGTTCACCGCGCCGTTCAAAATAACCGTCAACGAAAAGTTATCGCTCGACATTTTCAACAGCAATCTCACTCCCGTATATCAGAAAGTAGGCGATACGCAGAACGGCACTCCGATATACAAATGGGGTTACGCCAACAAGAAGGGCAAGATCGTGATCGACTGTCAGTACGAAAACGCGCTTGAGTTCAAATACGGCGTCGCTTTCGTGAACGTCGTGCAGGAAAAAGACGGGATCATTGAAAATTATTGGTCGCTGATAGACAAGAACGGCAAAGCCAAAGGCAATAAGAAATTCTATTATACTACGGAGCTGGGAGAGAGACTCCCCGTCGGACAGTTCGGCGACGACGATAAACTCGCGTGGGTATACGTTGGCGGCAAGTACGGATACATCGGCACCAACGGCGAGATCAAGATCGACGCGCTGTACAACGACGCGGGCGACTTTATCGACGGCTTGGCGAGAGTCAGAAGCGGCTCGCAGGAATTTTTCATAAATACCAAGGGCAATCAGAAGAGCGCGTCTTACGAAAAAGTGCGCGATTTCAGCGAAGGTTTTGCCGCGGTGAAAAAAAACGAGCTTTGGGGATTTATCGACAATAAGGGCGACGTGGCGATAGAGACGCGCTTTGACAACGTTACGGATTTCTATTGCGGCTACGCGCTGGTCAAGAGCGGGTCGTCTTACGGTGTGATAGACACGTCGGGCAAGCTGGTCATTCCGCTTGCCGAGTACAACGACATCGGCGTTGCCAAGTATTTCGATACGTCGTGGTGGGATTGACGAAATATATTTATTGATAAAGATTATATAAAAGACGCGGACAGGCACGCGTCTTTTATTATGTTAAATGATAGACGTTTCTTTGGCGATCGTGCGGCTTGCCGATATAATTTTTCCGAGATCGTGCGGCGCTACGGAGAAAAGGCGGGAATGCTGTCAAAAAATAAAAAAAATATGAATTTTTTTAGTCAAATGTAGGTTTACAGTACAATTGTTACAAAGTCATGATGTTAACGAAAGAGGAGGTAGGAGCAAAGCAAGGCGGCGTTTAAGTGAAAGAAAGCAGTCTGCCTCCCCCGAGGGGGAGGCGCGCGAAATTGGGCAAAAAAAGTA
>CASDWJ010000009.1 GCA_949284695.1 uncultured Christensenella sp.
CATCGTTGCGGATTTCGTTTACTCTGACAGTGCGATAACTTTCCCCCAATGACCTGAAAGACATTAAAAAGACTAAGGAGCGTATATCGCTCCTTCTTTTTTTATGTTTTTGCGTCAGCAAAGGATAATTTTATTGATTTTAGGCTTAAATGGTTTATAATGATATTGAAATTTCTGCATGAACTAAACATGAAGGAGAAAAATGAAAAACGTTATTTTCAATATAGACGGTATGAGCTGCGTAGTGTGCAGCGGCAGTTGCAAAAAAGCGCTTCTCGCCCTCGACGGCGTTAAGAATGCCGACGTCAATTTCGCAAGCGGCAAAGCTGTCGTCGAGTATGACGAAAGCAAGCTCACCGAGGACGACCTCGCCGCCGCCGTCGCGAAAGCGGGTTACAGCGCGCGCTTCGAGAAGAAAGAGGAGGGCAGGAAGGGCTTGGACAAGGATCTTGCGGTCACGCTCGCAAGGGTTGTGCTCGCGGGAGCGTTGCTTCTTTGGTCTATGCTTCCCATGCTCGGGGTGCCTTATCCGTCGGCGATATCGCCGGAGGGCAATCCGTTCGTCTACGCGCTCGTTCAGATAATACTCTGCGTGCCGGTAATGGCTCTCAGCTACAACATATACCTGCGAGGATACCGCAACCTGTTCCGACTTGACCCGAATATGGACACGCTGGTCGCGGTCAGCACGACGGCGGCGTTTGCTTACAGCGTGTACGGGTTCGTACTGATATGCGGCGGTGACGCGCACGCGGCGCATCAGCTTTATTTCGAATCCGCGGCGGTGATACTCGCGCTTATATCTCTCGGCAAATATCTCGAAAACCGCGCCCTTAAAAAGACGGGTAAGGCGATAGAGGAGCTGACGAAACTCGCGCCCGATCACGCGTTCGTACTGAGAGAGGGCGGGTTCGTGCGCGTTCCCTCGTCCGAAGTCGTAAAGGGCGATGTCGTCAGGGTAGCGGCGGGCGAGAGCTTTTGCGCCGACGGAGTGATCACAAAGGGCGCGTCTGCTGTGCAGGAGAGCATGATCACGGGGGAGAGCCTCCCGGTGGACAAGACGGTGGGAGACAAGGTCATAGGCGGCACGGTGAACGGCAACGGAGTCGTCGAGTTCGAAGTTACCGGCACGGGCGAGGAGACAATGCTCTCCCGTATAGTGACCCTCGTGGAAAACGCGCAGAATTCGCGCGCGCCGATAGCCAAACTCGCAGACAAGGTCGCCAAGGTATTCGTGCCCGCGGTAATGGCGATAGCCGTGATCGCGGCGGTCGCCTGGGCAATAGCGGGCAAAGACGCCGCGTTTGTGATAAAGATATTCGTGTCCGTACTGACGATAGCCTGTCCGTGCGCGCTCGGTCTCGCTACGCCGACGGCGATAATCACTGGCAGCGGTTGCGGCGCGAAACTGGGTATTTTGTTCAAGAACGCAGAGGCGCTCGAGAGGACCGCGCGCGTGGATACGGTCGTGTTCGACAAGACGGGCACGGTGACCGAGGGTGTGCCGAGGGTCGTGAAAGTTTACGCGGCAGACGGCGACGAAAGAGCGCTTCTTTCGGTTTGTGCTTCGGTAGAACGCGCGAGCACTCATCCTCTCGCGAAGGCGGTGACGGACTACGCTGAGGAACAAGGTCTCGCGTTCCTGCCCGCCGACGGGGTGAAAAATCTCAGCGGGTACGGTTTGACCGCAGAGGTGGGCGGCAAAAAGATACTTTGCGGCAAAGGCGCGCTTCTCAGGATGAACGGGGTGGACACGGCGTCGATAGACGGTTATCTCGAGGAGTGCTACGACAGCGGCAGCAGCGTGGTGGCGGTAGCTGCCGACGGCAAGGCTCTCGGCTGTATCGCGCTTGCGGACGGAGTCAAGGCAAGCGCGCGAGAGACTGTGGAAGAACTCAAAAAACTCGGGATAAAGACGGTTATGCTGACGGGCGACAACTCAAAGGCGGCGGCGTATATCGCAAAGCAGGTGGGGATAGACGAGGTCGTCAGCGAAGTGCTCCCCGAGGGCAAGACCGAAAAGATAAAAGAACTCAAAAAGGGCGGCGCGCGCGTCGCGATGGTGGGCGACGGGATAAACGACGCTCCCGCGCTGACCGAAGCCGACGTGGGTATAGCCGTAGGAGAGGGGAGCGACGTCGCGATAGAGAGCGCGGACGTGGTGCTCGTCGGAGGCAACGTCGCGGCGGTCGCGGACGCGATAGAGATAGGTCGGGCGACGCTTCGCAACGTCAAAGAAAACCTGTTCTGGGCATTTATATACAACGTGCTCGGCATACCGTTCGCGTGCGGCGCGTTCTACGCGCTCGGCGGATTGCTCCTCAATCCGATGATAGCGGGGCTTGCGATGAGCTGTTCTTCGGTATGCGTAGTGCTCAACGCCTTGAGACTGTCTTATTTTAAACCCAAACGCTTGAAAAAAGCGGAAAAAAGTGAGATAATGGACAAAAACGGAAATGCGGCGGAGGTCTGCGACATAGGCTGTCCGCTCGCGAAGGAAAATATCATGAAAGCAGAGATCAGGGTAGAAGGAATGATGTGCGCGCACTGCGAGGCGAGAGTCAACAAGGCGGTGCTCGCTCTCGACGGCGTAAAGTCCTCGTCGGCAAGCGCGGCAGACGGCATGGCGGTCGTTGAATACGATGCCGACAAAGTCACGCTTCAGGCGATAAAGGACGCGATAAAGGCTCAGGATTACGAGGTGAAAGACTGATGTTCGAAAAGGTAAAGACGATAATAAGTTCGGACGAAATAAAAAAGCTCGTTCCCGTCAGCGACGAGATCGCAAGAATAAAGGCGGAGCGCGACAAGGCGGTCATGGACATAATCGCGGGCAGAGACAAGCGTATGCTGATGATCGTCGGACCGTGCTCGGCAGACAACGAGACGGCGGTCTGCGACTATGTGTCGCGCTTGGCGAAACTCGCCGACGAGATCAAAGACAAGATCTTCATCGTGCCGAGGATATACACCAACAAGCCGCGCACTAAGGGCGAGGGCTACAAGGGTATAATGCACAATCCCGATCCGCACAGAAAGGAGACGGATATACAGGCGGGCATAATCGCGCTGAGAAAAATGCACCTGAGAGCGATATCCGAGAGCGGTCTTTCGGCGGCGGACGAAATGCTGTATCCCGAAAACCACGTATATCTCGACGACCTTCTGACCTACGTCGCGGTCGGCGCGCGTTCTTCCGAAAATCAACAGCACAGGCTTGTCGCGAGCGGAGTAGACATTCCCGTCGGCATAAAGAACCCGATGAACGGAAGCATGCCCGTCACGCTCAACTCGATATACGCGGCGCAGATCCCCAACGAGTTCAAATACCGCACATGTCAGGTAAGGACTCAGGGCAACCCCTACGCGCACGCGATACTGCGCGGCAGCGTAGACGTATACGGCAACAATATCCCCAACTACCATTACGAAGATCTGATCCGCTTCCACGACATGTATCTCGCGCAGAATCTCAAGAACCCCGCGGTCATCGTGGACAGCAACCACAGCAACAGCGGCAAGAACTTCCTCGAGCAGATAAGGATAGTCAAAGAGGTCGTCGACAACATCAGACATTGCGACAAGATACGCTCGCTCGTCAAAGGCTTCCTGATAGAGAGCTACATACAGGACGGCGCTCAGCAGCCGGGCGGCGACGAGTACGGCAAGTCGATCACAGACCCCTGTCTCGGTTGGGAAAAGACGAGAGATCTGCTTCTCAAAGTTGCGGACAAACTGTAAAAACGGCGGCGCAATAATGCCGACGAGAAAACCCCGCAAGGATGTTCCTGCGGGGTTTTGCATTAAAGTTTTATATTATATCAATATAATACCGCCGATCGGGCAATGCGACCCGTGATTTTTGCGCGGCTGTCGGGTAGCGCGCAACTCATGGCACAATAAGCCGCGTAGTCGGGATATATCCGCGCCGCTTCGCGTAAAAGTCGCGTGCGGTCAGCAGACCGTTTCGGTGATCTCTGCGACGTACACGTCGTGATAGTCTTTGGTCGGATACCATTTTTCTATATTGCTCTTGTCGATGAAGTTTTCTTCTTTCATCGTCTGACGGTAGAGCTTTTTGCAGATCAGAGTCATGCCCGCCTCTTTGAATACGGGCGCGCCGCCCTTGTCCGTAAGGGTCAGACCGCTTTTTGCGATCTTGTCCTCGTCTCTCCCCGAGACCTTGCCCATATAGCCGAGCATTTTCTTGTAGGACTCGTCGAAGAAGGAGAGGGAAAAGACGTCTGCGTCGTCGACGAATTGTTTCGTATATCTCTGCGGACGTATGAATACGAAAACGACTTTCTTGCCCCACAGCACTCCCATGCCGCCCCAGGAAGCGGTCATCGCGTTGGTCTTGCCGCTCTTGTCGGTTGCGGCTACGAGCATCCATCTGTCACCGATAAGGGAAAACACGTCTTCTTTTTTCATTTCTGTTTTATCCATATTTTCAATACCTCCGCAAATAATTATAGCGCGGTTTTGTGCAAAAATCAACGCTCGGGAGGGCATATTGACCAAAGAGGCTTTTTATAGTATAATGAATGAGGAAAGACGAGCCGAAAAATTTCTTTTTTCAACGGTATATTAAGTAAGGAGGCGAAGATCATGAAAAAAAAGATATGTATCCTTGCGGTTCTGACCGTTGCTGTCGCGGTACTCGTATGCGCCGCGCCTGCGGCATATGCCAATTCGGCTCAGAGATACTGGTACGGTACGACGGAGGCGGGTACGACCGTGCTCGGAGAGCAGGTGCCGATCGCGGTGAAGTCTGAAAAGATCGTCTTCGACGTACAACAGTTTCCCTATACTTATTACGACAGAGACGAAGCGGAAAAGTTCGCAGATTACTCCGCTTCGGTAACGGCGACTTATCAGCTTGAAAACACCGCGGACTACGAAGTCACCGCGAGGCTCGCGTTCCCTTACGGGATAATGCCGTCTTATTTATACAGTTCGTTTTCGTCTGACGACAGATACGGTGTCACGGTCAACGGCGAAAAGGCTGAGGTCGTGAACAGATACACCTACAACGGCGGCAGCGGCTCGTGGACCGAAGATTACGAAAACGGCACCGCCGTCGGACAGCTTCTCGACGAAAAAAAGACCGCGGACGGCATATCGACTCAGACGAGGGTGATAAAATACATCTACAAGGTCGGAGGTGCGGCATACGGCAGTTACAACGCGTACATAGAGATGCCCAAAGCGAAGGGACAATATCTCTACAGCGCAGGCACTTCGGTAGAGGAGACTCTCGATAAGATAGTCTACGGCAGCAGCGTTTTCAACGGGGCGAGGATAGTGTTCTGGGTGGTATGCAACGGCGAAGAGCCTGCATTTGAGCTCTACGCCAGGAGCGGTAACAGTTCCGGAGAAAATATAGAATGCACGTTCGGGCAGGTGAGCCGAACGGAGATGACGCTCGAAGAATACGCAGAATCGGTATACGCTCTCGACGACGACAGCGAAAGCGCGCATATCGACTGGTTCAACGCGATAGTGGACAGCATGACCGACAGCGCATCTGTCTCGTTTTCGCCCGATCCTTTCAGCGACGTCGGCTATTTCGTCTCCAGGAAGATAATGAACTGGATGGAGTACACGATCGTCGTGCCTGCGGGAGGTAGTGTTACCAACAGCGTGACCGCGCCGCTTTTTCCCGATATAGATCAGGGGTGGACGCCCGCCGTGTATATTTACGGGTATCTGCTGTCCCCGGCAAAAGGCTGGGAGAGCTTCGGCACTCTCGACATAGAAGTCAACACGCCGTTCAAAATGGTCGGCGCGCAGGAAAACGGTTTTGAAAAAACCGAGACGGGGTATAAGGCACACTTCGACTCGCTTCCCGACGGAGAACTTTCTTTCAGACTCAGCGAGAGCGAAAATCCCGAAAGGAACAGAATCGATTATCCCAAACTGGCGTTGTTTTGCATTACCGTGTTCGGTAGTCCTGCGCTCGGGCTTGCGGAACTCATCGTGATTATAGTGTTTGCCTGCTCGTGGGCGAAACGCAAGAACGCGAAAGCAGCCGCAGACGAACGCTCCTGCAATACATTGCGCGCGGCGGGCACGGGGTTCGTAGGCTGTATCGCGGCGAGCTGTCCTCTGATACTCGCGGTCGTTTCGATCATTGCGGGAGCGGGCGGTTTTGCGGGATCGCTGACTGTTGTCCTGCTCGGCTGGCTGTTCTCGATCGCGGCTACGGTCGTCACCGTGTTGCTGTGCAGGACGCCTTACGTCGGTAGCGGCGCGGACGCGTCGGACGAGGAGAGCACTCCGGAAGAAGAATCGGAGCGTTAAGTTTTTGTGATAGACACAAAAAACGTATTATCCGGAAAATTTACGATATGTCAATGTGACGGGGCACATTTGCCCCGTCTTTTGTCGTTTTGAGAGTGAATAACACGATCTTCGATCGCGGATGTTTGTAAAGTTATCGTTGCGAAGTATATGAGATTGTGTTATTTTTGAATTAAGCGTGATTTTTACGGGTTTTGCGACTGAAAGGTATCAAAGAGGCAAAACTGTAAATAAAAGAAACATCACGGACATCGCGGCATAAACTGAAAAAAGAAAGCCGTCGGGAGGGAACAATGAAATTGATAGACGAAAAAACGACGTATATTTCGCCTGAAGCGAAGATCGCTGACAGCGCGGTCATTTATCCCAACAATACGATAACGGGAGAGACCGTCATCGGCGAAAATACGGTGATAATGCCCAACTGCATCATAGACGGTTGCAGGATAGGCGACAACGTAAAGATAACCGCAAGCGTCATGGAGGGCGCGACGATAGCCGACGGTACGACGGTCGGACCTTTCGCGTATCTGAGAAAGGGCGCGGATATAGGCAAAGAGTGCAGGGTCGGAGACTTCGTCGAGGTCAAGAACGCAAAGATAGGCGACGGCACCAAGGTCGCGCATCTGACCTACGTCGGCGATTGCGAACTGGGCAGGAAATGCAATGTGGGTTGCGGCGTGGTATTCGTCAATTACGACGGCAAGCAAAAACACCGCACGACGGTGGGAGACCACTGTTTTATCGGCAGCAATTGCAACGTGATCGCGCCCGTGAACATCGCGGACGGAAGTTATATCGCGGCGGGCACGACGGTTACGGAGAGCACGCCCGCGGACAGCCTTGTAGTGGGCAGATCGCGTCAGGTGGTAAAAGAAGGACGCGGAAAAGGAAGATTCTGAGAGGTAAATTATGTATTTCGGAACAGACGGTATAAGAGGAATAGCCAACGTAGAACTCACTTGCCCGCTCGCGCAGAGCGTGGGCAACGCGCTTGCAAGCTGCAAAAAGAATTGCCGCGTACTGATAGGAATGGATACGCGCGTATCGGGAGACATGCTCCTGCACGCGGTCGCGACGGGCGTAATGCAGGGCGGGGGAGACGTGCTCGACGTCGGGATTATGCCTACGGCAGGCATCGCGTATCTGACGCGTTATTACAAGGCGGATTACGGTGTCGTGATAAGCGCTTCTCACAATCCCGCAGAATACAACGGCATCAAGGTGTTCGATGCGGACGGCTACAAGCTCGGAGATAAGAGGGAGAGAGAACTTGAACAAAAAATGGCACATCCCCACGTCGTCAAGGCGATCGCGACCGGAAAATATATTTTTATGCACGATTCGGCGGCGGATTATGTCAGATTTCTCGTCTCGCAGATACAGGGGCTCAACGGTCTCAGAGTGCTCATCGACTGCTCCAACGGCGCGGCGGGCAGGGTCGCCAAGAACGTGTTCGAACAGGCTGGCGCGAGCGTCGTCGCGATAAACACTTCGGCTGCGGGCATAGACATCAACGAAAACGTAGGCGCGCTCTATGCTTCCAATCTGTCCGACAAGGTGAAAAACGGCGGTTTCGACGTAGGCTTCGCGTATGACGGGGACGCAGACAGACTCATCGCTCTCGACGAGAACGGCAAAGTCGTCGACGGAGACCATCTTCTCTATATCCTCGCCTGCGAAGCGAAAAAGAGAGGACGTCTCGAATGCGGCACCGTGGTCGGCACTCATCATACCAATATGGGAGTGCAGGAAGCACTCGAAAGACAGGGCGTAAAACTCGTCCGCGCGGACATCGGCGACAAATACGTGCTCGAGCAGATGCTCAAGGACGGCTCGCCTCTCGGAGCGGAACAGTCGGGGCACATAATCCTCGGCAGATACACGACGACGGGCGACGGCATACTCGCGTCTCTCGTGATAGCGCAGATAATCGTCGATTCGGGCAAGACTCTGTCTCAGCTCGACGACGCGAAGGGGTACGCGCAGGTCAACATCAACGTGCCCGTGACCGACAAGCTGAGGATAATCAACAGCGAGGCGGTGACAAGCGAAGTCGGCAGGATATACGAGCAGCTCGCGGGGCAGGGGAGAGTGCTTCTGCGCGCTTCGGGCACCGAACCCAAGATAAGGATCATGGTCGAGTGCAAGAGTGAAAGCAAGGCGAAAACGCTCGCAAAACACCTCGAAAGCGTGCTCAAAAGCCTCAGATAAACAAATATTACAAAAATTTTACATTTAAGTTCAGGTTAAGGCTTGAAAACCACCGCTTAAAATGTTAAACTCGATACAGGGAGAAATCCCTCAATATGGTAATTGTGGAGGTTTGGTTACTATGAGAAAGAACAGATTCCTGATTCTGATCGCACTCGTGCTCGTTTGCGCTTTGCTCGCGATCACAGTAGTCGGTTGCCAGAAGACCGAAGGTCCTGTCGACAACAATGCGACTACCGATCCTGACAAAGATACGAACGCAGGCGGCAGCTTTACCGAGGGCGACGGCAATACTTCGGGAAACGGCACGACTTACAACATTTCCAATGCAGATCCTTACATATCTTTCAGCGTCAAGGCTGACAGCGCGAGCGACATAAAGGTCACCAACGCTAAAGGCGATGCTGTCGCTGTGGATATCAAGTCTGCTGACGGCGTTTACACCGTATGGGCGCCCACCGGCGGCTACGAGAAGGGAAGAACTTACAAGATCATCCTTTCCAACGGCGCTACGTTCGTCAATTACGAGGGCGTCGATTCCGTCACTTTCGTCATTTCCGAGACGGCTTACGACGTGGTTTTCAATTCGGGCTTCCTTACATATCCCGTCAGCGCTATTCAGGACGTTGACAATATGAAGGCGAACGAAAAGACCGACGCGTACGGCGTTACGACCGGTCAGATGGTTCTTCAGATCAATTCCGCTAATCCGCTTGACAAGGACACGATCTTCCTCATCGAGAACGAGGACGGCACTCAGTCTGCTTACAAGGTCGTTTCCGCTTCCGTAGGCGGTATGTCCACCGGCAATTGCCTTATCAATTACGAAAAGCCGGATTTCGACGAGGTTTTCGAGGAGTTCGATTACAGCGCTACCAGCAAAATGACAGCTGACAGCAACGTCGATTTCGATTATATGAACGGCAAGGAGTCTCTCTCCAACAGTGAACTTGCGATGAGCATCTTCTCGATGTTCGGTTCTGCTCCCGAGTTCGACGTATCCGTTCCCGAGTTCGACAAGGACGGTCACGTGGTCGTCGACATCACGATCACCATTCCCAACGTCGTCAAGCTCGAAGGTTACGCTTCGACCGGTCTCGTCATCACCGTGCACAACGTGATGGACGTTGAGGCGAGCGCGAATATCGACAAGGACAATCTTGCAGAAGAATTCGCTCTCAGCGCAAGAGTCTACAACGACATCACCACCACCGTATCTCTCGAGACTGACGGCGGTTATACCGGTGCGGTCAATATCCCCGAACTTATGGAAAAGCTCGCACAGCTCGCCAACGACAGCGAAGATTCCGCTACTGCGGTCCCGCTGTTCAAGTGGACCGTTCCCATTGCCAACGGCGCGGCATCCATTACTTACAATGCGGATCTGATGTTCAGATTCAGCGTTGCGGGCAGCATCGACGCTACGGCGCACGCTAACCTCGACTACGAAGTCGGCGTTATGTATACCAAGGAGTACGGTCTCGAGTCTTATGCTCAGGAGATCGGCGAGAGCAACGGCATCGACGACGTCAACGTCAGCATCGAGGGCAAGGCAGAGCTCAAGATCGGTCTCAGACAGGATCTCAGCTTCGATATCCTCGCGGGCGTTCTCGGCATCGGCATCGAGGCGGAGATCGGCAACTACAACAGACTTTACGGTTACGGCGAGTCCAGCAACCTCGTAGACAGCTCTGACGACTACTTCGTCGGCGGCGCGTACTTCGTGGGCGGCTTCTACTACGACGTCAACCTCTCTTACGGCATCAAGATCGGCAGTCTGCTCAATCTTTCCGACAAGGCTGATATCGCTGACGGCGAGATCCAGGGCTACGACGCAGGCGAGAGGTATCTCGTGCTCGGCATAGGCGCTACGGTTGCAGACTACAACCTCAAGGCTTATAATACGGAGATCCCGGCTATCTACGAGAAATATATGTATGACCTCGTCACCGGCGAGAGATTTACCGAGATCGCGGCGGCAGAAGAGTTTACCTACTCAAGCGCAAATACGAGTCTTCTCAATATCGAGAACAACGTGATCAAAGCTAAAAACGAATTCAACGGAGTCGTAGTCACCGCTACTTATGTTGCGAACACCGACCTTACCGTCGACGTTAACTACAAGTTCTCGCTTGCGGATCCCGTTCTTACCAACGACACAGTAGTGGTGGACAAGAATGCTTATAGCAGCTCTTCCGATACGCTCAATTTTGAGATACTGTACAACGGCTTCGCCAATGCGGCTACAGTCGCTTCCGACGACTTCACGCTCAGCATAGTTGAGACAACTGCTAATTCCGCTACGGTTTCCGTACCCGTCAAAGAGCTGCTCAAGCTCGGCAACGGCATGAACGCGCTCAACATGAAAGTCGACGGCAAAGATCTGACCCTCAACCTCAACGTTACGGGCTCTGTCAAGTGGAATCAGTTCCCGAGCTCGACCGGATACGAAGTGTTCACCGCGGATCAGATCCTCGATATGGTAAACAGCAACGTCACTTTTGACGGCAACGTCATTACCGTGACCGACGATATCGATATGAACGGCGCGGAGATCGCTCCCATTGCTACCTTCAACGGCACTCTGCAGGGCAACGGCAAGATGATCGGCAACTACACCGTCAAGTCCTTCAAGAGTGAGAAGGCGGGCTTCGTAGCTGTCAACAACGGTAAGATCGACAACATCGTATTCGCAGGCAACGTCGACGTGGCTCTCGAGGCTTACACCGGCAAGGATTATGCGGTAGCAGGTATCGCGGCTGTCAACAACGGCACGATCAGCAACTGCGCTTACACCGGCAACGTGAACGTTTACTCGTACGGCCTTGCGGCGTTCGTAGAGTTTGACGTCGCGGCAATCACCGCACTCAACAACGCAACGCTCACAGGCAATACCGGTTTGACCGGAGAAGCGTTCAGCACCGTCAACGTAACCGTCAAGTTCGACCTTGCCAACGTAAAGGTCAGAATGGGCGATATGACTTCCACCACCAAGGAGATCGCAAATATCGCGCTCGTCTCGTCTTGCGAGAATTGCGTAAACGGCGGTCCGTGGGTGACGAGCATTACCAAGGCAAATTGATCGTTGCAACGATCAGAAACAAGAGAAGTGGCCGTCAGGTCGCTTCTTTTTTGCTATGCTGACCGCTTTTTGCAGACAATATTTATTACAAAAATGACCGTAGCTATCGTCAGACGGCTGTTTATAGACGAATTGTAATGAGGACTGCGGGGCAAAGCAGGACGGGCGGTACGGATATTGACTTTTGGTGTAAAATTCACAGCCGTATCAGTCCGCTTTGCAATAAAGCATGGCAGATAACTGCGCGGGGATATCCCTGAGAAGAATTGACACTCAGCTGTTTGCCCTTGACATTTTTTTGAACCGATACTTTGGCGCAGATACGGTAAGCGATCGTGCGACGTGCTTAAGGCTATGCGAGGGTAATATCGTGAACGACATGTCCCGTGTACGTCGTGAGCCCGCCCGACGGCTGTCTCCGTTTATACAACGGAAAACGCGCGTTTGTCGTATATTTCAGGTCTGTTCGCGCATAAATCGAGCGTGATTTTCCGTTTTGTTTTGCCGCGCTATTGACTGGAACAGATTAAATATTTATAATATAAATTGCAATAATACGGAGGCGCCTATGAAAAAACTGATAACCGCCGCTCTTTGCGTTGCGATCGCCGCGTGTTGCCTGACCGTCTTTGCTTCGTGTAAAGACGCTTCTTTAGACATGTCGCTGCGCGAAGACACGAAATACGGGTTGTACTGGTACGGGGAGAACGCAGACGATTCTATGAAGTCGCAGGAGAATATGCCCGTAGAATATTACGATCCGGGCAAACCCACCGTGCTTTATTCCCACGGTTGGAAAACTTCGGGTGAAGATAAGGAAACTTTTAAAACAGTCTCGAGCACTTACGAGAAAACTAACGGCGCTTCGGGAAATTACGATTATGCCAAAGAGCTTAAAGATCTCGGATACAACGTCGCTTTCTTCGATTGGTACGAGTATGCGCACTCTCTCGACGATCTGCAAAACGAAATATGGGTAGTCAAATCGGAAAGCTCTATCGATAAAAAAGACGGGAATTATTACGAAGCAGTCAAGGCTCTCGACGGCAGAAGTTTTGCGGGAGAGATAGTCAGATCGCTTTACGCGGTGATGAAGGACGCGACCGATCGGGAAGTCGTATTTATCGGACACTCCTTCGGCGGACAAATGGTCACGGCTGTCGCGTATACGATGTATAAACTCGCCGATCAAGGCGTGATCACCAACAAATACATGTTGCCCGACAGGATATCTCTTGCCGATCCGTATATCCCCGGTACGGCAGTGTCCGGAGAAATGGATCTGATCGGCGAGACCGTCACGTCGCAACCCACCGCGCAGAAAACCTCCGACGCGTTCGAATATCTGAATTCCAAGGGCGCGGTGATAGACCTGAACGGTGCATGGAAGGGTTGGACTTACGACGGCTACAAAATGCTGAGCAAGATAGACGACGAGGCTTTGATAGCGCAAATTGAGACAAAGATCAAAGCCAATACGGTATACGTCATTCAAAACGCTCTTTTGTCGTACGGCTCCACAAACGTGCACGTCATATCCCGTGACTATGTGCTGACGAGCTTTATCGAGGGCAAGAAGGGCAATATGGATGCCTGCGTGCCGCGAGTCTCTATGACTGCGGAAGAACTCAGAGAATATGTCGGCAGACAGTTCGAGCTTGCGGGCAAAGGCTTCCTTATCGCAGACGCTACGATGACGGAAACGACCGCAGGTTGAAAATGCCTGCAACGCATTAAAACGAAAGAAAGCTGTCGCAAGACAACTTTTGCGGTCGCGTCCTCGGCGACAAAGCCGCAACCGGCATTGCATAGCCGCGCTCTGAATATGACGCTTTAATGAGCGCAGATAAGCGGTCGCATGAATAATACAGGCAACTTGCTCCCCGCATTACGGGGAGCTTTTTGCCGCTTTTAAGAGTGCGGGGCGCGCCGCTCCGAGCTCGAACGGGAAGTAGAGAACGTGCGATATTCGCACGGTATAACGCATTGCGCCGTCTGTCAGGCAAAAGAGGACGACCGCCGCAGAGAGGACAAAAGCCGCCCGTAACGAGGACAAAAGTCGCCCGAAGTGAGGACAAAAGTCAACTTGTTCAACGTCAGCTTGCTATGCACGGGAGAGCGCGGAAATAAAAGTGCCGCCGACGTCCGATTGTGTATTTATACCGACCCGGACACAACGTTTTGCCCTCGGCAGAGTCACGGAGCGCGGACAATCGGCGGCAATTTTGCATATATTCATAAAATTTTGCATAAACATACAAATATTATGTATAAATACACGTTGCGCTTATATTTATATGAGAATTTTATAAAAAAATTGTGTATAAATATGTCAAAACGCTTGCAATAAAAATTTTTTTGTTATAAGATAGATACAACAAAGCACAAGAGGTGTAATTATGGACAAGATCAAAAAAGTCGTACTGGCATATTCGGGAGGTCTGGATACCTCCATCATCATTCCGTGGCTCAAGGAGAACTACGACGGTTGCGAAGTCATAGCTGTGGCGGGCAACGTCGGTCAGGGTGCGGAACTCAAAGGACTCGAGGAAAAGGCGAAAAAGACGGGAGCAAGCAAGCTCTATATCGCAGACCTTACCGACGAATTCGTCGAAGATTATATTTTCCCCACGCTCAAGGCGGGCGCCGTGTACGAGAACAAGTATCTTCTCGGCACCAGCTTCGCGCGTCCCATCATCGCCAAGAGGATCGTCGAGATCGCTCTCGCTGAGGGCGCAGACGCTATCTGCCACGGCTGCACGGGCAAGGGCAACGATCAGGTAAGATTCGAACTGACGATCAAGGCTTTCGCTCCCAATATGAAGATCATCGCTCCCTGGCGTATATGGGATCTCAAGTCGCGTGACGAGGAGATCGACTACGCTGAGGCGCACAACGTACCGCTCAACATCAGCAGAGAGACCAATTACAGCAAGGACAAGAACATCTGGCACCTGTCTCACGAAGGTCTCGACCTCGAAAATCCCGCAAACGAGCCTGATTACGACAAGATACTCGAGCTGGGCGTCAGCCCCGAGAAGGCTCCCGATAAGGCGACTTACGTCACGATCGGCTTCGAGAAGGGCGTGCCCGTATCCATCGACGGCAAGAAGATGAAGGGCAGCGATATCGTCGCGTACCTGAACAAGGTCGGCGGCGAAAACGGCATAGGCATTGCCGACATCGTCGAGAACAGACTCGTCGGCATGAAGTCGCGCGGCGTTTACGAGACCCCGGGCGGAACAATTCTCTATCACGCTCACGAAGTGCTCGAAACGCTCTGTCTCGACAAGGAGACCGCGCATTTCAAACAGCACGTCGCGGTCAAGTTCGCGGACCTCGTATACAACGGTCAGTGGTTCACGCCGCTCAGGGAGGCTCTCAGCGCGTTCGTCGACAGCACTCAGCAGACGGTCACGGGAGACGTAAAACTCAAACTCTACAAGGGCAATATCATCAATGCGGGCGTCACCAGTCCCTATTCTCTGTACGACGAGGATATCGCGACTTTCGCGGAGGACGACTGCTACGACCAGAAGGACAGCGCGGGCTTCATCAACCTGTTCGGTCTGCCGATCAAGGTCAACGCACTTATGAAGGCTAAGAAAAAATAATGGCTAAAATGTGGCAAGGACGGTTTTCAAAGGAACTCGACGAGAAAGTCAACGACTTCAACAGCTCGATTTCCTTTGACAGCCGCATGTATAAAGAGGACATATCGGGCAGCATAATCCATTCGGTAATGCTCGGCAAACAGGGCATTATTTCAGAAGAAGACAGCCGTCTGATAGGCAAAGAGCTTTCCGCTATCTATGAAGAAATAGAGAGCGGAAAACTTGCGTTTGACCCCACTGCGGAGGACATACATATGTTTATCGAATCCGTGCTGACCGAAAGGCTGGGAGAGGTGGGCAAGCGCCTGCATACCGCGCGTTCGAGGAACGATCAGGTCGCGCTCGATCTCAGAATGTATCTGAGAGGGCAGATAGATCAGATCGTCGGCATGATAAAGGCGCTCATCGGCACTCTCGTCGAAAAGGCGGAAGAAAACCTCGAGACGGTCATGCCGGGATACACGCACCTTCAGAGGGCGCAACCGATAACTTTCGCGCATCATCTGATGGCGTACGTCGAGATGTTCAAACGCGACATGGTCAGGATGTTCAACTGCTTTTCGCTGATGAACGAGTGCCCGCTCGGCTCGGGCGCGCTCGCGACGACGACCTATCCGATAGACAGGGAGTTCACCGCAAAGCACCTCGGCTTCGACAACCCGACCTGCAACAGTCTGGACGGAGTCAGCGACCGCGATTACGCGATAGAGCTGGCAAATGCGATCGCGATCTGCATGATGCACCTTTCGAGACTTTCGGAAGAAATAGTGCTGTGGAGCAGCTGGGAATTCAAGTTCATAGAGCTTGACGACGCGTATGCGACGGGTTCAAGCATTATGCCGCAGAAGAAAAACCCCGATATATGCGAGCTTATCCGCGGCAAGGCGGGACGCGTGCAGGGCAACCTTACGACGCTTCTGACGATGATGAAAGGTCTGCCGCTTGCGTACAACAAGGATATGCAGGAGGACAAAGAGGCGATATTCGACAGCGTGGACACGATAAAGCTCTGTCTTTCGACGGTAAAGCCTATGCTCGATACGATGACCGTCCTCAAGGACAACATGAAAAAAGCGGGCGAAAAGGGCTTCATCAACGCGACCGATTGCGCGGACTATCTGGTCAAGAAGGGGCTTGCGTTCAGGGACGCGTACAAAATCGTCGGCACGCTCGTCGGAATTTGCGTCGAGAAGGGCACAACGCTTGACAAACTCGACCTCTCCGAGTATAAAAAGATATGCGACGTCTTTGAAAAAGACGTTTACGACGCGATAGACCTCGTTACCTGCGTGAAAGGACGCAACGTGACGGGCGGTCCCGCTCCCGAAGCGGTAAAAAAACATATAGAGCAGATAAAACAAACAGTTCTCAAAGAGGATAAAGAATGATAAAAGTCGGAATAGTAGGTGCGACGGGTTATGCTGGCGTTGAGCTTGTAAGATTGCTTCAGTCGCATCCCGAAGCTGAGATCACGGGCATAAGCTCGGTCAGTTACGAGGGCAAGAGCATAAGCGAGGTATATCCCAACCTTTACGGGATATGCGACGACACGCTCGGCTCCGAGGACGCCGTGGTCGCAAAAAGCGACGTGGTCTTTGCGTCTCTGCCGCACGGTCTCAGCGAAAAACTCGCAAAAAAGTGTCTTGAAAAAGGCGTGAAACTGATCGATCTCGGCGCAGACTTCAGGCTGGACAGCGCAGAGGAATATACTAAGTGGTACGGCAAGACGTACGAAGAAAAAGATCTGCACGAAAAGAGCGTGTATATCATACCCGAACTTATGCGCGAGCAGTATAAGGGTCAGCCGATCATCGGCAATCCCGGGTGCTACCCGACGAGTATCGCGCTGGGTATCGCGCCTCTCGTCAAGAGCGGTATCGTCGAGGACGACGGCATCGTCATAGACAGCAAGTCGGGCGTTACCGGCGCGGGCAGAGGTCTTGCCGACAACACGCATTACCCCAACTGCAACGAGGCGTTTTCGCCCTATAAAGTGGCGGCGCACAGGCATACTCCCGAGATAGAGCAGACGCTTTCAAAACTTGCCGGCAAAAAGGTCAACGTGACTTTCGTGCCGCACCTTCTGCCCGTCAACAGGGGGATAATCTCGACGATATACGCAAAGCTGACCTCTGCGGTCGACGTGAAAGAGCTGCACAAGCTGTATTCCGATTTTTACGCGCGCGAAAAGTTCGTACGCGTGTTGCCGCTCGGCAAGGTCGCCAACCTGCGCGACGTGAAGATGAGCAACTATTGCGACGTCTCCGTGCATGCGGACGAGCATATCGGCAGGGCGATAATCGTCGCCGCGATAGACAATATGGTCAAGGGCGCGGCGGGGCAGGCTATACAGAATATGAACATAATGTTCGGACTAAAGGAGGATTGCGGTCTGGATTTCGTTCCGCCCGCGTTTTGATATGAAGGACGTACTCGGAGGCATTTGCGCGCCCAAGGGATTTAAGGCGAGCGGCGTGCATTGCGGAATAAGAAAGAATAAAGAAAAGAGAGATCTCGCGCTCATAGTAAGCGAAGTCAGGGGCAGCGCGGCGGCGGTCTATACGACCAACAAGGTCAAAGGCGCGCCCATTGCCGTGACGAGGAGCAACATCGCAGACGGCTATGCACAGGCGGTGATCTGCAACAGCGGCAACGCGAATACCTGCAACGCGGACGGAGAAGCCAAAGCGGCGGCAATGTGCCGCCTTGCGGCGCAGTACACCGGCGTGGACGCAAAGGACGTTATAGTCGCTTCGACGGGCGTTATCGGTCAGATACTGCCGATAGAGCCGATCGAGAGCGGTATGCCCGCGATTGCCGGAGCGCTTTCAGTTGACGGCTCGTCCGACGCGGCAGAAGCGATAATGACGACAGACACCGTGAAGAAGGAGTATTCCTGCGAATTTACGCTGGGCGGCAAGACCTGCCGCATAGGCGCGATCGCCAAGGGCAGCGGCATGATACACCCCAATATGGCTACTTTGCTGTGCTTCCTGACTACCGACGCGGCGGTCAATGCGGACGTGCTCCATACGGCGCTTTACGCGGTCATTCAGGACACTCTCAATATGGTCAGCATAGACGGCGACACTTCGACCAACGATATGGTATCCGTCATCGCCAACGGCATGGCGGGCAACCCCGTCGTCGACAAGGCGGAGGGCGAGGATTACGAGACGTTCAAAGCCTCTCTCATGCATATCATGATCAAGGTCTCGAGGGCGATCGCAAAGGACGGCGAGGGCGCGACGAGGCTTATGGAATGTAAGGTCAGCGCCGCCAAGGACAAGCAGACCGCCAAGATAATTGCAAAGAGCGTGGTGTGCAGCAGTCTTCTCAAGGCGGCGATATTCGCGGCGGACGCAAACTGGGGCAGGATTCTCTGTGCGATAGGCTATGCGGACGCGGAGTTCGACATTACGAAGATCGACGTGGATCTCGCTTCGTCAAAGGGCGTTATCGCGGTATGCAGAGGCGGTAACGGAGTGGAATTCAGCGAAGAAGAAGCCAAGAAGATACTTCTCGAAGACGAAGTGCAGATACTCGTGAACTGCAACGACGGCGACGCTGAGGCGGTCGCCTGGGGTTGCGATCTGACCTACGACTACGTGAAGATAAACGCAGATTACAGGACCTGAGGTGAGTATGGATATTTCAACCAAAGCACAGATATTAAGCGACGCGATGCCGTATATTCAGAAGTACTACGACAAGATAGTCGTGGTCAAATACGGCGGCAACGCTATGCTCAACGAAGAACTCAAAAACGCGGTCATGCGCGATATCGTCATGCTCTCTCTGATCGGCGTCAAAGTCGTGCTCGTTCACGGCGGCGGTCCCGAGATCAGCGATATGCTCAAAAGAGTGGGCAAAGAGAGCAAGTTCATAGGCGGACTGCGCTATACCGACGAGGAGACCGCAGAGATCGTACAGATGGTGCTTGCGGGCAAGATAAACAAAAACCTTGTCGGCATGCTGACCCGTCACGGCGGCAAAGCGCTCGGCTTCTGCGGCATAGACGGCAATATGTTCGTCTGCAAAAAGGCAAAGGGAGAGCACGACCTCGGCTTTGTCGGCGAGATAGTCGACGTCAACGCTCAGCCCGTGCTCGACGCGCTCGAAAAGGGATATATCCCGGTGGTCGCCAGCGTATCGTCAGACGAGGAAGGCAATATCTACAACGTCAACGCGGACACGGCGGCGGCGAGGATAGCGGCGGCGCTCAAGGCGGAAAACCTGATACTTATGACAGACATCAGAGGACTTCTGATGGACAGGAACGACGAGAGCACGCTGATAAGCGAAGTCAACGTCAGCGACGTCCCGTCTCTCAAGAAAAAGGGAATAATCGGCGGCGGAATGATACCCAAGGTGGACTGTTGCGTAGAGGCTGTAAGACGCGGCGTCGGGCAGTCGATCATCATAGACGGAAGGATCCCGCACGCGATACTCATCGACATGCTGACCAGCGAGGGCGTGGGCACGCTTTTCAAATAAGACTATGGATATAAAGAATACCGACAAACAATACGTGATGAACACGTACAACCGCTTCGACCTGCTCATAGAGAGGGGCGAGGGTTGCTACTGCTACGACGAAAAGGGCAAGCGCTATACCGATCTGACCAGCGGCATCGGCGTCAACTGTCTCGGTTACTGCGACGCAGGCTGGGCGGACGCGGTGGCGAAACAGGCGCGCACTCTCAGTCACACGTCCAATCTGTTCTATACCGAGCCGTGCGTAAAGCTTGCAAGGACGCTCTGCGAGAGGACGGGCGCGAAAAAAGTGTTCTTCGCCAACAGCGGCGCGGAAGCTAACGAAGGCGCGATCAAGGTCGCGAGGAAGTATTCTTTCGATAAGTACGGTGACGGAAGAAGCGTCGTCGTAACGCTCAGGAACTCATTCCACGGCAGGACGATAACTACGCTCGCCGCTACGGGACAGGACGTGTTCCACAACTACTTTTTCCCGTTTACGGAAGGCTTCAGATACGTTGAGAGCGGCAATATCGGCGCGCTCAAGGACGCGCTCGACGACAGCGTATGCGCCGTGATGATAGAGTTCATACAGGGCGAAGGCGGCGTCATAGCGCAGGATAAGGACTACATCAGGGCGGTCAGAGAGCTTTGCGACGAAAAGGACGTGCTTCTCATCGCCGACGAGGTACAGACAGGCATAGGAAGGACGGGCACTCTGCTCGCGAGCGAAAATTACGGTATAACGCCCGACGTCACGACTCTTGCCAAAGGGCTGGGCGGCGGTCTGCCGATAGGCGCGGTCGTGGGATACGCCAAAGTTGAAAACGTGATGGGATTTTCCTCTCACGGTAGCACTTTCGGCGGCAACCCGATAGTCTGCGCGGGCGCGCTCGAAGTGCTCTCGAGGATAGACGACGCGTTCCTTAAAGAAGTGGTCGCAAAAGGCGATTTCGCGCGCAGAAAACTCGAGGGAGCCAAGGGCGTAGAGAGCGTCAGCGGCCTCGGTCTGATGATAGGGATCAAGCCCGCCGACGGCAAAAAATCGGCGGATATAGTAAAGAAAGGCATAGAGCGCGGCGTGCTTATGCTTACGGCAAAAGACAAGATAAGGCTTCTGCCGCCGCTCACGATAACGCAAAAACAACTCGGCGACGCGTTGGATATCCTGCTCGGTATCCTCGCAGAATAAGGAGACGTATGAAACATTTACTCAAAATGCTCGATCTGTCGAGAGAGGAGATATTCTCCATACTCAATCTCGCGGATCAGCTCAAATTCAATCAGAAACACAACATCCCTCACAAACATCTTGAGGGCAAGACGCTCGGCATGATCTTCCAGAAGGCGTCCACGAGGACGAGAGTGTCCTTCGAGACGGGTATGTATCAGCTCGGCGGTCAGGCGCTTTTCCTGTCGTCCAACGACCTGCAGATAGGCAGAGGCGAGCCTGTGCAGGATACCGCGCGCGTGCTTTCGAGATATCTCGACGGCATCATGATCAGAACTTTCGCGCAGCAGGAGGTCGAAGATCTCGCAAAATACGGCTCTATCCCGATAATCAACGGTCTGACCGACTTCGCGCATCCCTGTCAGGTGCTCGCCGACCTTATGACGATAAGAGAATACAAGGGCGCGTTCGACACCCTCAAATTCTGCTATATCGGCGACGGCAACAATATGGCGAATTCGCTGACGGTCGGCTGTCTCAAGATGGGCATGAAAGTGTCTCTCGGCTGTCCCAAGGACTATTCGCCCGACAAGCAGGTCCTCGACTTCGCGAAGGAGTACGGCGACAAGTTCGGGCTCACCGACGACATCTACGCGGCGGCTAAGGACGCGGACGTGATATACACCGACGTGTGGGCTTCTATGGGTCAGGAAGGAGAGAGAGAAAAGAGAAAACAGGCGTTCAAAGGCTTCTGCGTGGATTCTGCGCTCATGGCTGTCGCAAAGCACGACGCTATGGTCATGCACTGCCTGCCCGCGCACAGAGGCGAGGAGATAAGCGAGGAAGTGTTCGAGTCGCATCCCGAAATCTTCGACGAGGCGGAAAACAGACTTCACGCGCAGAAAGCGGTGCTCGTCAAACTGCTCGGCTGATATGCGTTATATCTGCGACGTAGAGAATAAAAAATTCCCGGGTATGAGACTTTGCAGGGCGGAGCTTTCCGACTACGGCAAAGTCTTTGCCTTTTTAGACGGGTGCAGGAACGCGCTGGAGACGATAGAGTTTTTCTATCCGTATACGCGCGAAGAACTTGAAAACGTGCTCGAAAACGGCTATTTTCTCTGCGTGCTCGACAAGGACGAGATAGTCGCGACGTTCGCGGTCGATACCGACGAAGAATACGCAAAGATTCTCGCGGAAGTGATCAGAAAAGGCACCGGAGGCAGAGAAAATGTGGAGCGCGCATACGAGGCGAGCGGACTTATGGTCAGGGAAGATCACAGGGGCGCGGGTCTCGCTTCTTACCTCATGTCCAAAGTCACTGAGTATGCCGACGAACGGGGGATAGACCTCTGCGGCGTGGTTTTTTACCTCAACAAGGCGAGTATTTCTACGTTTTTCGGTAAAAAATTCTTACTTAGCGCGATATTTGAGCCTATTCCCGGCTATAAATTCGTATATTTATTAAAAAAATTCAATTTTCACTATTCAAAGCCCGAAATATATGATAGAATAAAAATAACGGAGCACGAAGCGCTGAACTCGGCATTACAAAAGGGTTTTCAAGGGTTTGCGCTTGACGGCGACGCGTTATGTTTTTCGGAAATAGGCCGCAAGGCTTAAATAAAAACAAGTGGGCGAAAGCCCGAGGAGGAAATTGTATGAATAAAAGTGAATTGATCGCTGCTGTCGCAGAGAAAGCCGACGTGACCAAAGAAGTTGCAGGCAAGTGCCTTGACGGCGTTATCGGCGCTATCGCAGAGGCTCTCACCAACGGTGAAGAAGTCGCGCTTGCAGGATTCGGCAAATTCGAGGTCAAAGAGAGAGCTGAGAGACAGGGCGTCAACCCCGCAACCGGCGAGAAGATCACGATCGCGGCAAGCAAGGCTGTTACTTTCAAGGCGGGCAAGACCCTGAAGGACAGTCTGTAAGAATAGCAGAAAAAATCGGAGAGCGAAAGCTCTCCTTTTTTTTATCTGCAAAACGCGGTTGGAGCGCCCGCCGCGTGGTGGGTGCGCCTGAAACGACAGCGGGAACGCGGGGCAGGCTTTGCATAATAATGCGCATAAAGCGCAACTTAACAGTCGGAGACAAATACGGTAAACCGCTCGGCATAAAAAGCGGGAGAAGGCGTGCCGCAGACGAGTCGGAGACGCCGCCAACACAATATATTGTTTTTACAAAATTTAACATATACAAAATGTTGCATTTTGTTTTTCTCTATGATACAATGACATTGCAATAAGAAGATAGCTGTGCGACTGACGGATTACATAGTTTACTATGGTGGAGCACAGCGGTTTATGTCGACCGTCTGGGCAAAAAAACAAAAAAGCGTCCCGGCGGTATTTTTATTTTCCGGGACAAAGGAGAATTGTATGAACATCGAATGGCAGGGTTTTAAGAAGGGAAACTGGTGCAAGAAGATCGACGTCAGAGACTTTATCGTCAGGAACTACACTCCGTATACCGGCGACAGGTCTTTCCTCAGCGGTCCTACCGAAAGAACGTCGGAGCTCAAGGCCAAAGTCGACGAGTTGCTCGTCAAAGAGGCGGAAAAAGGAGTGCTCGACGTGGACACCGAAAACGTCGCTTCAATACTTTCGTTCGCCCCCGGATATATCGACAAAGAAAAGGACATCATCGTCGGACTTCAGACGGACGCGCCGCTCAAACGCGCGATCAACCCGTTCGCGGGCAAGAGAATGAGCGAAAAGGCATGCGAGGCGTACGGCTACAAGATGTCCGATATCATCAGGTCGGAGTTCAAATACCGTACCACGCACAACGACGGCGTTTTCCGCGTCTACACCGACGAAATGAGAGCGGCGAGACACGTCGGCGTGATAACCGGACTTCCCGACGCGTATGCGAGAGGCAGGATCATCGGCGACTACCGCAGGATCGCGCTCTACGGTATGGATTACCTGATCGGGTGCAAAAAAGCCGACAAGAAGGAGCTCGGCAAAAACGATATGACCGCCGAGAACATACAGCTCATCGAGGACGTGCAGAAACAGCTCGAGTTCATGGAACAGCTAAAACAGATGGCGGCGCAGTACGGCTTCGATATCTCAAGACCCGCGGCTAACGCGAGAGAGGCGGTGCAGTGGCTGTACTTCGGTTATCTCGGCGCGGTCAAGGAACAGAACGGCGCGGCGAACTCGATCGGCAGGATCTCGACCTTCCTCGATATCTATATCGAAAGGGACATCAGAAACGGCGTTCTGACAGAGCAGGGCGCGCAGGAGCTCATCGACGACCTCGTGCTCAAACTCAGGCTCGTAAGACATCTGCGTACCCCCGAGTACAACGACCTGTTTGCGGGCGATCCGACCTGGGTCACGACTTCTGAGGGCGGTATGTGCGAGGACGGCAGACCTATGGTCACCAAAAACTGCTTCCGCATACTTCAGACCCTTTACAACCTCGGCAGCAGTGCGGAGCCGAATATCACCGTGCTCTGGTCGCAGGGACTGCCGCAGGGCTTCAAAGAGTTCTGCGCCAAGGTCTCTATCGACACCGATTCGATACAGTACGAAAACGACGACGTTATGCGCCCGAAATTCGGCGACGACTACGCGATCGCGTGCTGCGTCTCCGCGATGAAGGAGGGCAAGCAGATGCAGTTTTTCGGCGCGAGATGCAACCTCGCCAAAGTGCTCCTTATGGCGCTCAACGGCGGTAAGGATGAGATATACGGCATGCAGGTCGCGCCCGAGGGCAAGATCTTCGAGGCGGGCGTGCTCGACTACGAAGAAGTGCTCAAGGCTTACAAAAAATATATGAAGTGGATGGCAAAGCTGTACGTCAATACGCTCAACATCATCCACTATATGCACGACAAATACGCTTATGAGAGACTGATGATGAGTCTGCACGACACGCACGTCGAAAGGCTCATGGCGTTCGGTATCTGCGGTCTCAGCGTGCTCGCGGACAGCCTCAGCGCGATAAAGTACGCAAAAGTGACGGCGGTCAAGGACGAGCGCGGTCTGATCACCGACTTCGTCACAGAGGGAGAGTTCCCCAAGTACGGCAACGACGACGACAGAGTGGACAAGATAGCACAGTGGATCGTCGAGAGCTTCTATAAAGAACTTGTCAAGACACCGACTTACAGAGGCGCAAAGCATACGCTTTCCATACTGACGATCACGTCAAACGTCGTCTACGGCAAGAAGACCGGTTCGACTCCCGACGGCAGAAAGCGCGGCGAGCCGTTCGCTCCGGGCGCAAACCCGATGCACGGCAGAGACTGCGAGGGCGCTCTCGCAAGCCTCAACTCGGTCGCTAAGCTGGATTACGGCTGCTGTCAGGACGGCATATCCAATACTTTCTCGATCACGCCCGACACTCTCGGAGAGGACGAGCAGGACAGAGTGGTTAAGCTGGTCACAATGCTCGACGGATACTTTGCTCAGGACGCGCATCACCTCAACGTGAACGTGCTCCACAGACAGAAGCTGATCGACGCGATGAACAACCCCGCGCTCTATCCCAACCTGACGATAAGGGTCAGCGGCTACGCGGTCAACTTCAACAAGCTCAACAAGAATCAGCAGATGGAAGTCATCAACCGCACCTTCCACGAAAAATTCTGAATATGAAAAGGACTGTGCCGACGGCGAATATCCATTCTTTCGAGAGCTTAGCGACCCTTGACGGCAAGGGGATACGCTACGGGATATTTTTCGTCGGTTGTCCTTACCGTTGCGTGTACTGCCACAACCCCGACACCTGGAGCGGAGAAGGGCAGAGATTCACGGTGGACGAACTCGCGAAAAAGGTCGTCAGATACAAACCTTATTTCGGCAAGGACGGCGGTGTCACGATAAGCGGCGGAGAGGTGCTCGTACAGAGCGCGTTCGTCGCGGAATTTGAAAAGAGAATGAAGAAAGAGGGCGTCGGAGTCGTGCTCGATACGTCTGGCGGCGTGCCGCTGACAGACGACGTGAAGCGCGCTCTAAAGGGTGCGGAGACGGTTATTCTCGATCTTAAATTCTGGGACGACGAAGGCTACCGCAAGTATTGCGGCGGAGGTATTTCGACCGTGCTGGACACGCTCGGCTTCTGCGAAAAAAATACGGTGCCCGTGTGGATAAGAACGGTTATCGTGCCCGGAATAAACGACAGCGAGGAGTGTGTGGACAAATATCTGCAGGTGGTGCGCGGTTACAAGTGCATAGAGAGATATCAGCTTCTTGCCTTCCATACTATGGGCTTTTCGAAATACGAAAAACTCGGCATAAAAAATCCGCTTGAAGGTGCGCCCGCGCTCGACAGGAGCAGACTTGAAGAACTGCAGTCGTATCTCGACGCAAAAAGGATGACGGACAATGACTAAAGAGGAAAGAAAACAGATCGCTTACGACATTTTCAAAAAGGGGTACAACTGCTGTCAGGCGGTGGTGCTTGCCTATGCTGACGTGTTGCCGCTCGATAAAGCTACGCTCGAAAAGCTGACCGTCGGTTTCGGCGCGGGTTTCGGCAGGACGAGAAATCTCTGCGGCGCGGTAAGCGCATACGGCTTTGTCGCGGGACTTTTGCACGACAAGTGCGAGGACGTTGCTGCGGATAAAGCGGACGTCTATAAGCAGATATCGGGAATGGACGCGAGATTCAAGGAGCTCAACGGCTCCGACATATGCGCCGAGCTTCTCAAAAACGTTAAAAATCTGACCGCGGGACACGTGCCTCAGGTCAGAGACGAGGAGTATTACAAAGTGCGTCCTTGCGCCAAATTCGTGGTCGACAGCGCGGGGATTATTTACGACTTTTTAGAAGAAAGGGACTTGCCCCGCTGAATGAGGGTAAATCAAACGCCTCTCCTCGGGTGAGGTGAACCCCAAAAGTTGGACAAAGAATTAATTAAATTGTATTTGAGTGAGTTCTGTATTGTACAGGACTCATTCCTTTTAATTTGAGAGATATTCTTGTATTGTTGTAGTAATGAATATACTCTTCCAGACAGTGG
>CASDWJ010000010.1 GCA_949284695.1 uncultured Christensenella sp.
CGATAGCGTGCTCGGGCGGATTCTTGTCGAGACCTTCCCACCAAACCGTGTTGTTCTCGAGGTTGTGGCAAACGTTGGTGAAGATGGTGTTCTTTCTGGTAGCCGCAAGAGCGTTGGGGTTGGATTTCTGATTGGTGCCGGGAGCAACGCCGAAGAAGCCGTTCTCGGGGTTGATCGCGTACAGTCTGCCGTCCTTGCCCTTTCTGATCCAGGCGATGTCGTCGCCTACGCAGAACACTTTGTAGCCGTTCTTTCTGTAACCCTCGGGCGGAATGAGCATCGCGAGGTTGGTCTTGCCGCAAGCGGACGGGAATGCCGCCGCCATGTAAACGGTCTCCTTGTTGGGCTTTTCGATGCCGAGGATGAGCATGTGCTCAGCCATCCAGTTCTCGTTCTTACCCTGATAGGAAGCGATACGCAGAGCGAAGCACTTCTTGCCCAGAAGAACGTTGCCGCCGTACGCGCTGTTGACGGAGATAATCGCGTTGTCCTCGGGGAACTGGCAGATATATCTCTTTTCGGGATCGACGTCGCATTTAGCGTGAGTGCCTCTGACGAAGTCGTTGCTGTCGCCGAGCGCCTTGAGTACGTCTGCGCCGACGCGGGTCATGATCCTCATGTTGAGAACGACGTAAATGCTGTCGGTGACCTCAATGCCGATCTTGGAGAGCGCGCCGCCTACGGGGCCCATCGAGAACGGGATAACGTACATCGTCCTGCCCTTGTATGCACCGTCGAGAATGCCGTAGAGCGTAGCGTACGCTTCTTCGGGCTTCCACCAGTTGTTGGTGGGGCCGCAGTCCTCTTTGGTACGGGAGCAGATGAAGGTCCTGCCCTCGACGCGGGCTACGTCGTTTTCCTTGGTGCGGTGCAAGAGACAGCCGGGGAGAAGCTCTTCGTTGAGTTTGATCATCTCGCCGGTAGCGATAGCTTCTGCGGTCAGTTTGTCGTAGAGTTCCTGAGAACCGTCGATCCACACGACTTTGTCGGGCTGGCAACGCTTCACGGTTTCTTCGACGAACGCAAGCACTTGCTTGTTGGAAGTCAAATCTGTCATATATGATTCTCCTTATAAAAAATATTTCTTATTAAAGTCGCGGCACTGATTTTTTACTCGGTCCCGCAATTGTTAATATTATATCAAACAATGTGTTTTTTGGCAATTAAAATACGCTCATTTTTGCAAGCGCCGTGCAAAATAAAGAGCGTAGCGGCGAGGCTTTGCGACACATATATATAGTGGTTTAAAGTATTGCGCGTATATTATGTGCGTGATCCGCGATAAAATCCCTCTGCAGCGCCCTGTTTTATCCGAACAAAAAAATCGCCCTCTTTGCGGCGCTCGCAAAAGCCGTTCCGCAAAGAAGGCGCGTCGTCAGACGTGAAAAGCCGTCATTCGGCAGCTTTGTAGTTGTAGACGCTGAATATTCTCTTTTCTATATCCACGGTATCGCTTACGAGCCGCTCTATCTCCTCGGTCGGCTTGTATGCCGAAGGCGCTTCGTCGAGAGTTTCGGCGCACACCGTAGAAGAATACACGCCCTTCATGCTCTCTTTGTAAGCCTCGAGATCTATCTGCGCTCTTGCGGCGGCTCTCGACATCAGTCTGCCCGCCCCGTGAGGCGCGGAATAGTTCCAGTCGGGGTTGCCCTTGCCTATGCCTATGATACAGCCGTCGCGCATGTTGAGAGGTATCAGCACTCTCTGCCCTTCTCTCGCGCAGATCGCGCCTTTGCGCACATAGCCGTCGTCACCGATGCAGTTGTGCAGAGTCGTAAACCCGTCCTCTACGTCAACGCCCGGGAAGCACGCGGCAAGGATCGCCGACGCGATCTTCTTTCTGTTGAGGTCGGCATAGAGCCCGCACAACTTCGCGTCGTGAAGATAATCGAGCATAACTCCTCCTTCGAGGTATGAGAGCGCTTCGGGCAAAGTATCCTCCGCCTTGAGCCGTGCAAGCGCAGGGGCGATCTCTCTGTCTCTCCTCTCTCTCTTGTAGCGCGCTATCAGTTCCTCGCTCATCAGTTTCCAACGCAACTTGATCGCCAGCTTCTGATAATAATTGGCGACCTGCACGCCGAGATGGCGCGACCCCGTATGTACTATAAGATAATACCCGCCGTCGTCGTCGACGTCGATCTCGATGAAGTGATTGCCGCCGCCGAGAGTACCGAGCGACGATTCTATTCTCGTCTTGTTGCATATATTGTCATAACAACGCAACTGTACGATAATGTCGCGCGCTTCAAGGGATATCTCTCCGACTTCGCGCCCCGAAGGCACGCACCGTCTGATCACGTCGTCGACCGCCGCGAAATCGGGCACAGCCTTGCCGAGCGGCACACAGAGCATACCGCATGAAATGTCTACGCCTACGAGATTGGGTATGACCTTGTCGCCGAGCGGCACGGTAAACCCGATCACACAGCCGTTGCCGGCATGAACATCCGGCATAACGCGTATGGGAAGCCCGTCGAACACGCCCGTGCCGCAGAGCGTGCGAAGCTGAGCAAGCGCGTTTTCACCCACCCTGTCGGTAAATATTTTTACGTTTCCGAATTCTATCATAAAGCCTCCTCGAGACGCGCAAATTATTTTCCTTCCGCGTCCCTGTATTTGCAATTATAACCCACAGTGTACAATATTGTCAAGCGCTATAACAAAATATTATAAAAATTTTCATACCCGTTCTTCTCGTCTTTTCTTGCGCGCAAAACGCATTTCGTGATAAAATTATCGTTGATTTTAAGACTTATTTCATAGACTCGGAATATACTCTTTTTGAATTCAGGGAGGCATATTATGAAAACACGGATATCAATCGTCACAATCATAGCGATCATAGCGGTAACCGTACTGATCGCCGCATTCTCGGTATCGTGCGTTTCTCCTGAGACGAAGGGCGACTCCGCATACGACATCGCCGTTAAGAACGGCTTTGAAGGCACGGAGGCGGAATGGCTGGAAAGTCTTAAAGGCGAAGACGGCACCGACGGAACGAACGGAGTCAACGGCACCGACGGGAGCGACGGCAAAGACGCTTTCACTCTCGACGAACTCGTCAACTATTATCTCGAGAACAATCCCGGCTCTACCGTAGAGGACTTCTACGCGTCTCTCGGTCTCGACGTCACCCCCAGCATCACTTCTGTCGTTCAGCAGGCGCTCAAAAGCTCGGTCGGCATAATCTGCACCAACACGCGTTCCACTTCGTCGGGGTCGGGCGTGATATACAAGCTCAGCGGCAACAAGGCGTATATCATAACCAACTATCACGTGATATACGACAGCTCCACGGGCGGTTACAGCAACAATATTCAGATATATCTTTACAATCAGGTGCTTGAGGACGATCTGATCACCGCAACAGTGGTAGGCGCATCGCAGAGCAACGACATAGCGGTCATAGAGGCTCAATCCGATATGTTCCTCGAGGACACCGTTGCCGCGGTAAAAGTCAACACTTCCACTCCCACGGTAGGTCAGGCGACGTTCGCGATCGGCACGCCTTCGCTCTACATTTTCTCGGTGACGTCGGGCATAGTTTCCGTCGAGACGGAATATATCACGACCAAGTATTCTTCGAGCGTAAGAGTTTACCGCACCGACGCGGCGCTCAACAGCGGCAATTCGGGCGGCGGTATGTTCAACGAATACGGTGAACTGATGGGCATTTCGGACGCAAAATCCTCAGATACGACAGACGACAACGTCTGCTACGCGATACCCGCTTCGCTCGCGGTCGCGGTCGCGGACAACATCATAGAAAACGGCGGTCAGCGCTTCGTACTCGGCATAAGCCGTCCTCTGTCGGCGAACTCCTCCCCCAACAATGCCGAGGACGTGACCGATATCAGCACATACGTTGACGAAAACGGCGTGATACGCACCGCTTATACCTACAAGATCTACTCTGTCGGAGAAGACACCGCGGCGTACGGCAAACTGTCTGTGGGAGACATCCTCGTCTCAATCTCCGTCAACGGCGGCGAAGCCGTGAAGATAGACGCTTTCTACAAAGCGCAGGAGGCCCTGATGGGCGTCAAGGTCGGAGACACCGTCACCGTGAACGTACTCAGGAACGGCGAAGCTATAGCGGTGACCATAACTGCCGAAGCGGCTCACTTCACCGCTATCTGACAAACTGCTTAAATGCGAAAACCCTTCTCCGTCGACACGGAGAAGGGTTTTTTTGTTTGCCGTAAACGCGATCAGAAAGTACGCCTCAGCTTTATCTTCTTTTTGTTCATCTCGATCAGACCGTCCGCCTGCATACGCGACAGCTCTCTCGTCATAGCGCTTCTGTCCGCGCAGATATACTCGGCAAGCCGAGTCACCGACATGGGCAGAAAAAATTCCCCGCCCTGATTCCTGGCAAGTATATTGAAATAATAAAGCAGTTTCTCTCTCGTCGTCTTTTTGGAAAGGATCTCAATCCTCTGACTGAGAGAAAGAGTCTTTCTCGCTATGAGTCCGAACATGTTTGAGACGAGACGGCTGTGATGCTCGCAGGCTTTTTCGCATCTTTTTGTTATCTGCCCGTACTTGATGAACATGACCTTAGCGTCGCTCTCCGCGATCACCTTTACACTGTCCCCCGCCGCGTTGGAAAACGCAAGCACCTCTCCGAAAATGTCGCCCGCCGAAAACAGCTCCATGACCGCGACTTCGCCGTTCTCGTCCGTGCGTATCATCGACGCGCTCCCCTCGAGCATGACGCCCACGTCGTCGCCCGTATCCGAATAGTCGCAGATCACCTCGCCTTCGCGGAATGCGTTTATCCTTGCGCCGAAACAAACTATCATTTTCTCGAGATCGGACTCGGATATGCCCTCAAACAAATTTATTTCTCTGTATTCCATATTTTCCTCAAAAATGTTGCAAATGCAACATGTGTTTTTACAATAAATATGTTATAGTAATAACGGTTAAAAGTAAAGCGATTTAAAACACTATTCAAGGGAGGACTCAAATATGGTAAAAGTAAACGTAAACGGCGGCAGTCTCGATCAGAGAGAGATAGACGCATACATCGACTACGGCAAGAAGAAGTACCCCGACAAGAACATCGTCGGCATGGACGTGACGGTCGACGGCGACTACGTAGACCTTAAATATACGTTCGGCACGGTCCCGTTCGAGAGGATTCGCCGCATAACGGGATATCTCGTCGGCACTCTCGACCGCTTCAACAACGCAAAGCGCGCGGAAGAAAGAGACCGCGTAAAACACGGCATTTAATCAACGATCAATCGAAACAGGAGATATAATCATGGCGGCAGACAAGATCACCGACAAAATCTACAGCGTGGGAGTTCAGAACCCCGACCTGCGCGTGTTCGACATAGTAATGGCAACGGAGTTCGGCACCAGCTACAATTCTTATATCGTCAAAGGCTCCGACGCGGTAGCGCTCGTTGAAGCGTCGCATGCGGATTTCGGTGGCGAATACGAAAAAAATATCCGCGAGGTCGTCGATCCCGCAGAGATAAAATACGTAATACTCAACCATACCGAGCCCGACCACAGCGGCGCGCTCGCAGACATACTCAGGCTGTGTCCCGACGCAACCGTGCTCGCAACGGCGGTCGCGCTCAATTACCTGAAAAACATCGTCAACGCTCCGTTCAGATCGAGACCCGTCAAGGACGGCGAGTCTGTCGACCTCGGCGGCGTGACGCTGACTTTCGCGCCCTCTCCCCTTCTGCACTGGCCGGACAGCATGTTCACCTACTGTCCCGAGGAAAAGGTGCTGTTCAGCTGCGACGTGTTCGGCTCTCATTACAGCAGCAAAAACATTCTCGACAAGGACGTGACCGACGTAGAGGGTTACAGAAGGGCGTTCAAAGGATACTACGACGCGATCTTCGGACCCTTCAAGCCCTTTGTCGTCGCGGGAATGGGCAAGATAGCAAAATTCCCGTTCGAGACGGTCTGCCCCAGCCACGGTCCCGTGCTGACCAAGGACGGACAGCTCCCCTACGTGCTCGAAAAATACCGCGAGTGGAGCAAAGTCGTCAAAAACGCGGTCAAAACGATCCCCGTGTTCTATTGCTCGGCATACGGCTGCACCGCGAAACTCGCCGAAGCGATCAAAGCGGGCGTTAAAGAAGTCGTCCCGGACGCGGAGTGCGAGATCTACGACCTGATAAAAAACGATATGTCGGATATGCGTGAAAAGTTCAATTCGTCTGATGCCTGCGCGATCGGCTCTCCCACTCTCAATTCGGACGCTGTGCCGCCCGTATGGGATCTGCTCACGGGTGCGGACGCGATCAACTGCCGCAAAAAACCCGTTGCGGTGTTCGGCTCTTACGGCTGGAGCGGAGAGGCTGTGCCCAACCTCATAGCGAGACTCAATTCTCTCAAAACCGCCGTCGTCGGCGAAGGGCTCAGAGTCTGCTTCGTACCCACCGACGCCGACCTCGAAGCTGCGAAAGAATACGGCAGACAGCTTGCAAGCGCGGTTAAATAAAAGATCTTTCGACTTACGCTTTTATTCACAACAATACAAAACGCGACCCTCTCACGGGTCGTGTTTTTTATACGGTCAGAGCCGTCAGCCAAAAACCCGTGAGACAAAACTCTCTGCGTCAAAACGGATTTTCTTTCTCCGCGACCAGTATCGCCCGCGCGATCCCAATGGCGCAACGCACGTTTTAAGATACGAGACAGGCGGATTTGCTGAAATTATACGAGCTCTTTTCACACGCAAACTAACGTGACAAAAATGCGACGAGAGGTCTTGCGGAAATTATACGAACTCTTTATATACACAAACATAACGCGGCAAAAAAATCCGACCTTTCGGTCGGAAGTTTTTATTTCGTGATCAGCGTCATTCTTTTGCCGCCTGTCTGCAATACTCAACGACTTTTTTCGCGATATCCGCGCGGTCGATGACTTCCTCGAAGCGCACGGGTCTTTCCTTAAGTCCGTCAAGAGGCTCGGGTATCTCCTCTCCCGTCTCCTCGTTGAGTTTTTCTGTAGCGAGGAACGCGTCGTCGATTCTCTCGCCGCTGACAGCCTCGTAGACGTCCGCGGGGAACTTGTACGCATTTGCGGTGGAGACTACGACGGTCGGGGTCTCGTCGCCCGTACTCTCAACGTAGTCGAGATACACGTCGTAAGCGACCGCGGTGTGCGTATCCATCAGGTAGCCGAACTCGTCCATTGCGAACGCTATCGTATCCTTGGTCGCCTCGTCGTCCGCGTAGCCTACGGAGAACAGCGACTGCAACGTCTTCAGCTCTTTATCGCCGACCGAATATTTGCCGACGGTCCTGAGCGCTTTCATTCTCTCCGCGGTCAGCTTGTCGTCTCTGCCGCTCACCTCGAACAGAAGTCTCTCGAGATTGGACGAAATGAGGATATCCATCGACGGAGAGATCGTCTTGTGGAACTCTCTGTTGATATCGTACGTTCCCGTTTTGAAAAAGTCGGTCAGCACGTGGTTGACGTTGGAGGCGCAGATCAGTCTGTTGACGCCCACGCCCATCTGCATAGCGTAATACGCGGCGAGTATGTTGCCGAAGTTGCCGCTCGGCACGCAGAAGTTGACTTTGTCGCCGTATTTTATCCTGCCCGCTTCGATGAGGTCGCAGTATGCGGATATATAATAGGCGATCTGCGGCGCGAGTCTGCCCCAGTTGATGCTGTTGGCGGACGAGAGGTTGAATCCGAGAGAGTGTATCTCTGCGTTGATCTTCTCGTCGGCGAAGATATTCTTGACCGCGTTCTGAGTATCGTCGAAGTTGCCTTCTATGGCGCACACGCAGACGTTGCTTCCCGTCTGGGTCTTCATCTGCAATTTCTGCATATCGGAAACGCCCTTTGAAGGATAAAACACGATGATATTGGTGCCTTCGACGTCCTTGAAGCCTTCGAGAGCCGCCTTGCCGGTATCGCCCGAAGTCGCGACCATGATCAGGGTCTTGTTCTTTTCCCCGACCTTTTTTCTCGCCGCGGAAAGAAGGTGCGGCAGCATGGTGAGCGCCATATCTTTGAACGCACATGTCGGACCGTGCCACAGTTCGAGCACGTACACGCCCTCGTCGACGTTGACGAGCGGACAAGGATCGTCGCCGTAAAAACGCGAATACGCCTTGGTCGTATAGTCGAGAAGTTCCTCGTACGTATAGTCGCTGAGCAAAAGCGAGAGGACGCGTGCCGCACGGGCAGGATAGTCCTCTTTCGCCAGGTCTTCAAAATCTTTTTCTGTCAGCCTCGGGAGGCTTTCGGGGACGTAGAGTCCGCCGTCCGGCGCGAGACCTCTTACGATGGCCTCGGCACCGCTGCATTTCTCGCTTTTGTCGCGAGTGCTGATATAATTCATTTTATCTCCTCAGATGATCTTGTATTTCAATAAGAAATCAGGCAATTCTTCTGCGGTAGCGCTGACCGTGACCGTCACGGACAATGAGAGTTTGTCTGCGAGCTTGCCCAGCTCGTCGTAAAACTTTTTCATCTTGTCGGGTCCGCATCCGGCGATCCTCGAAGCGCCGTCTATGTAAAGGTTGGTCAGATCGCTTCTGCTCGCCGCAAGTCCGCACACGAATGCGAGAAGTCCTTCCTCTCCCGCGACGGGATATTCGGTAACGTCGATCAGCTTGACGTTGCGGTCGACGTCGTACATATACCTGTCGGTATCGTTGACGAAAATGCAGTCTCCCTTGGCGGTTTTTACGTCGGCGTTAGCCTTTTCGATGATGCGGCTGGTCTTGCCCGAGCCTTTGTTTCCGCAAATCAGATTTACCATGTTTTGCCCTCCGTTTTGTTTATACTTCTATTTTAGACTAAACAAAAGCGGATTTCAATAGCTTTTGCGAAATTTATGTCCAAACCGTCGTTCAATACGTTTTGACCACGAGTTTCTTATGCAGATCGGGCGAGATCGCCATGATTATCACGTCGAGTTCGTCGTCGCCCATATAGGTCGTTCTTCCGCCCTCGTACTGTTTGTCGATGACCTCTTTGATCCTGACGACGATCTCGTCGTGCTTGTCGACCTTGTGTCCTTCGGGGAGCGAATAGAAGCCGTTCATCCAGTAAGCGATACCCGCGAGTCCGCTGTGCGCGTCCACCGATACGAGCGGGGGTTTGCCCAGCAGTTTTTCGGTATTGAATATGTTGTATATCTCCTCGTCCTTGAGCAGACCGTCCGCGTGAACGCCCGCTCTCGTCGTGTTGAACGACTTGCCGACGAACGGCGTCTGCGGAGGAATGATATAGCCCAGTTCGTCCTCGAAGTATTTCGCTATCTCGGTGATCGCTCTGAAATCTATGCCGTCGTCCTTGCCTTTCAGAGAAGCGTATTCTATCATCATCGCCTCGAGGGGGCAGTTGCCCGTTCTCTCGCCTATGCCGAGAAGCGAACAGTTTACCGAAGAACAGCCGTAGAGCCATGCGGTGGTCGCGTTGGTGACGACCTTGTAGAAGTCGTTGTGACCGTGCCACTCGAGCAGTTCGCTGGGCACTTCCGCATAATACTTGAGACCGCTGATTATGCCGGGGACGCTCCTCGGGAGTGTCACGCCGGGATAAGACAAACCGTAGCCGAGAGTGTCGCACGCTCTGATCTTGATGTCGACGCCGCTCTCCTTGCGCAGTTTCATCAGCTCGTACGCGAACGGCGCGACGAAGCCGTAGAAATCCGCTCTCGTGATGTCCTCGAAATGGCAACGCGGAACGATACCCTTATCGAGCGCCATTTTGACGATGTTGAGGTACTTTTCAGCCGCCTGCTTTCTCGTCATGTTCATCTTTTTGAAGATATGGTAATCCGAACAGCTTACGAGAATGCCCGTCTCCTTGATGCCCATCTGTTTGACGAGCTCGAAGTCCTTTTCGTTGGCGCGTATCCAGCTGGTGACTTCGGGGAACTCGTAGCCCAGCTCCATGCACTTTCTGACCGCCTCTCTGTCCTTCTCGGAATAAAGGAAAAACTCGCTCTGTCTGACGAGACCCTTTTTTCCGCCGAGCTTGTGCAGAAGTTTGTAGATGTTGACTATCTGCTCGACCGTGAACGGCGAAGTGGACTGCTGACCGTCGCGGAAAGTCGTGTCGGTTATCCAGATCTCCTCAGGCATATCCATCGGGGTCTGACGGAAGTTGAACGCGACTTTGGGCACGCTGTCGTAATCGAAAAGATCGCGGAAAAGGTTGGGCTGCTCCACGTCCTGAAGGAAGGGGCGCCAGTTGCTCTCGATCAACAGATTTTTGTCTTTATTGTATTTGATCATCTCTTTCTCCTCTGATCAGGTATGATCTGAAATTGTTATCCGTATAGGGTTTTCTGCGGGTCATTCGCCCGAAGAAAGCAATTCGTTCCTGCTCGCTATCGCAAGCGCGTCGAGCATTTCAAACAGGTCTCCGTCAAGGAACGCGTCGAGCGTATACAGCGTCAGTCCGATCCTGTGGTCGGTGACTCTGCCCTGCGGGAAGTTGTACGTGCGTATGCGCTCCGATCTGTCGCCCGTCCCCACGAGAAGTTTGCGACTCGAAGCGTATTCGTTCTGTTGCTTGGTGCGGTAATAGTCGTAGACGCGTGTCCTGAGCACTTTCATCGCGCTCTCCTTGTTCTTACCCTGCGACTTCTCGTCCTGACAAGTGACGACTATGCCGGTGGGGATATGGGTTATCCTTATAGCGGATTCTGTCTTGTTGACGTACTGTCCGCCTGCGCCGCCCGCGCGGTAAGCGTCTATCTTCAGATCCTTTTCGAGGATCTCGACTTCTACGTCCTCCGCTTCGGGAAGCACCGCGACCGTCACCGTGGACGTGTGAATCCTGCCCTGCGACTCGGTCTCGGGCACTCTCTGCACGCGGTGCACGCCGCTCTCGAACTTGAGTCTGCTGTAAGCGCCGTGACCCGATATCATGAACACCGCTTCTTTTATTCCTCCGAGGTCGCTCTCGCTGACGTCTATCTCCTTGACTTTCCAGCGGCAACGCTCTGCAAAGCGCTCGTACATTCTGACGAGTTCGGCTCCGAAAAGCCCCGCTTCGTCTCCGCCCGCGCCCGCGCGGATCTCTATTATAACGTTCTTGTCGTCGTCGGGATCCTTGGGCAACAGCGCGATCCTGAGTTTTTCGACGAGTTCTTCTTTTTTTCTGTTTGCCGCCGGGAGCTCCTCTTTGGCAAGCGCGACCATCTCCTTATCGGAGCCGTCGTCTATTATCTCGCGGCACTCTGCAAGGTTTTCCTCGACCGCGCGGTATTCGTCGTAAAGCGCGACCGTTTCCTCGAGCTGAGATCTCTCCTTGACGAGTTTCTGCCACGTTGCGGTATCGGCGATGACGGCGGGATCTGCGATCTTTTCCGTCAGTTCGTCAAATCTTTTTTTCATCGCTGCGAGTTTGTCAAACACTCTTTTTTACCGCCTTTACTATTCTTTCCACGCCGCAATAGTCGACCACGGTCGTACAATCGAAGCCGTCGAGCAGTCTCGCTATCTCCGCCGCCTGCCCTTCGCCGCACTCGAGCATGAGCGCGCCGTTTTCTTTGAGTTTGTCTGCGGCATGCGCCGCTATCGTTCTGTAAAAATCCAGTCCGTCCTCGCCGCCGTCGAGCGCCGCCCTCGGCTCGAAATCCCTGACCTCACGGTCGAGACCCTCTATCTCCGACGTGGGTATATACGGAGGATTGGAGACTATTATATCGAATTTGCCGTCCACGTCTCCAAACATGTCGGACAGCACGAATTTCACTTTTGCGCCGTTTTGCCTCGCGTTTTCTTCGGCTACTTCAAGCGCCTTACGGGAAATATCGCTCGCGACGACTTCGGCACGCGTATTCACCGCGATGACCGTAGCTATACAGCCGCTGCCCGTACATAAATCGAGCGCGCGCGCGCCTTTTCTGTCCTTTAAGAATATGATCGCCTGCTCTGCGAGAAGTTCGGTTTCGGGTCTCGGACACAATACGTCGCCGTTCACGCGTATCTTCAGACCGCAAAACCCGGTATAGCCGATTATCTGACTGAGCGGTCTGCCCGTAGCGCGCTCTGTCGCGACAGCCTTCATTGCCGCAAACACGTCGTCGTCGATATCTCTCCTCAGCCTGAGCGCCGCTCTGCCGCACCCGAGTACGTGACAGGCGATCCAGTCGGGTTCGCTGTCGTCCGCCGCAGTGTCTTTTATCATCGACGCTATCTCGCAAAGCGCGTCTCTGAGCGCGATCATCTGTCGCCGTCTCCGCCGTCGTCCGCGTTGCCTGCGTCTTTTCCGCTTTCAGCCGATGCCGATTGAGTCTGATCTGCCGCTTCTTCGCCGTCCGCGGACATGCTTCCGTCCGTGACGGGCTTATCTTCGTCTTTCGCCTCTTGCGCGTTCTCAGACTTCGCCTTGTCGGCTTTTGCATTGAGTTCTGCGACCGTCTTTTCGAGTTCTTCGTCGGATATCTCGCCCTTAGCCGCCCTGATCATCAGCTGCATGCGGGAATGTTTTATATGGCTTATCTTGTCGTATTCTTCGACAGGCACTCCGCCGCCCTTGCAGACGAGTTCTTTCGCTCTCTGCTCGGCGACGCCCGTCTTTTTGAGTTCTTCGAGCACTCTGCGTTTAAGCAGCTTGGTATCGAAGGTCTGCTCGGGTATCGTCTGATCTTCGTCCATAGCGAGCACCGTCTTGAAAGCGACGATAGCGACTTCGACCATGCTGTCGTCGGGCTGGCGCGTCGTGAACTTCTGAAGCAGAAGTCCGGGAGCCTTGAGCGCCCTTACGAGCGGGTTGTCGAACTTGGCGAGGAACTTGAGCACCTCGTAACTCACGCCCGCCACCACGGGTATCAGCGCGAGCCTGATCAGAAATCTGACCCACAGCTGACCGCTCCAGCCGGTAAGCGAGAATATCAGCACGCTGACGACCATCGTGATGAACATGAAGGTCGTGCCGCATCTGTCGTGCACCGTCGTCATCTTCTGCGCGTTCTCCACGGTAAGCTCGAGATCGTGCTCGTAACAGCTGATCGTCTTGTGCTCCGCGCCGTGATACATGTATACCCGCCTGATGTCCTTCATCAGCGAGGTAAGCCCGATATACGCGACGAAGATCAGCATGCGCACGAATCCTTCGAGGAAATTCATGCCGATCTGCACGCCGATATTTGCCTGAGTATCTATTTTGAAAAGCGCCGTGATCCCCGTCGTGATGAGTTGCGGCAGGAAGAAAAACAGACCCAGCGACAACGCGACGCCGACGAGTACGGATATCGCCATCACGACGCTGAACACGTCGACTTTAAATGTCTTTGCAAACCACTTTTCGACTTTTGAAGGTTCCTGTTCTCCGTCAAAGACTTCGCCTGAGCGCATGAGAGTACCCACTCCCGAGACCATGGTCCCGAAGAAGCTGAATATTCCTCTCAGAAAGGGCGCGCGGAACAAAAAGTTCTTTTCTGCAGCAGGTTTGATATATCTGCTCTCGACGACGATATTGCCGTTTTCGTCGCGCACGGCGGTCGCCATACTGCGCTTGCCGCGCATCATGACACCTTCGATGACAGCCTGTCCGCCAATGCCCACGCTCTTTTTTCTCATCGCAAAGCCTCCATAAAAAAATACGGTGCGGGATAAGCCCCCGCACCATTATTGTCGATCAAAGACCGTAACGCTTCTTGAACTTATCTACTCTACCGCCGGTATCAACGAGCTTCTGCTTGCCGGTATAGAAAGGATGGCACTTGTTGCAAACGTCAACTTTGATGACGTCGACGTCCTTGGTGGTACCGCAAACGAACTTTTCGCCGCAGGTGCACTGGATGATAACGTCATGATATTTGGGTTGAATGCTCTCTTTCATGTTCTTCACCTCACTGTATTCTTTTACGCACATACGATTATACATATTTATTTTTTGCAAGTCAAGCGTTATACACGGCTTTTTTCGACTAACGGCAAATTTCGTTTTATTTCCCGTCCTTGCCGCTTCAAGACGCTTTTTGCCCTTGCAATCCCCGCGTTTTTGTGCTATGATAAATACCACTTAGAAGTGTGAGGGAATGATATGAAATCCTTGGTTTTAACAGAGCCGGGCAAACTCGAAACCGTTGTGAACGAAGAAAAAGACGTTCCGCACGAACACGTGAAGATCCGCATAGCGCGCGCTTCGGTCACGTCGTCCGATCTGTCGGCGTACAAAGGCAAGTCGAATTCCTATCCGATAATGCCGTCGAGGATCGCAATGGGTCTTGTCAGCGAAAGTTCCGACTTTACGCTCAAGACGGGTCAGAGAGTGATGCTCTCCCCCTATCGCAAAAGCGCGGGTGCGTTGCAGGTCAGCGGCGTGGACAAAAACGGATATCTTGCAGATTATGTGATCTGCCCTCTCTCGGACGTTTACGCGATCCCCGAAGGCATATCCGACGAAGCCGTGGTGTTCATAGAGGACGTCGCGCTCGCAGAAAAGCTGATAGAAAAACTCGACGTGGGCAAGACGCGTTATATCCTTCTCAACGGTTGCTCCGCACTCAACTATATCGTGGGTCAGCTTGCGATATACTATCAGGCGATACCCGTGATCATCGACAAAAATCAGGAGCTCCTCGACCTCGCGCAGGATCTCGGCATATATTACACGGTCAATCCCAACGAAGAAAACGTATTTCAGAAAGTCAAAGAGATCACTTCGGGCAAAATGTGCGACTATATCGTTATCGATATGGACACGTATCCCAATGCCGACGGACTGCTCGCCTGTATGCGCACGGGCGGCAAGATGTGCCTTGCCGGTCTCGACAAAAAGACGGACGCGCTCAAAGCCGACCTCTCTCCCGTTTTCAGCAAGTGTCTCGAGATATACGGTCTTAACAACGGCGACGGGGAGATAGAGACGGGTATAAACATGATCGCGACCGAGGTCGTAAAAGTCGACAAACTCGTCGAGAGGATAGTCGACATTTCTCAAGCGGCAGAGACGTTCGCGACAATGGCGAAAGAACCTCCCCACCCGCTTAAGACGATAATAAAGTGCTGAACGCATGCCGCCGTACATGGCGGCTTTTTTATTTGCTTTCCGCGCAGAACGCACACGCATCGCGCAGAGTTTTTCGATACGGTATTGCGCTTTTTCTTTTCTCTCACCTACGTCTTGCGGTCGCAGAAATTTACCTGCCCGTGTAGGTTATCCCTTGAATATCATATCGGCAACCGTGTCTATCCCACCTGCGCCGAGCAAGAGGATCATTCCGTTTTTGTCGAGTCTTGTCCTGATATAATCGGCGGCGGCGCCGTACCCGTCCATATAGAGACATTCGGGCTTTTTCTTTTTCAGTCTCATATACAGATCGTAGGCGCTCCCGCCCTCTATGCTTTTTTCTCTCGCCGCATACGTGGGCAGGATAACAACCTCGTCCGCCCAGTAAAAGCTGTCTGCGAATTCGTTTATCATAGACTTGGTACGACTGAACGTATGCGGTTCGAAAAACACGGTTATGTCCCCTTTCGTCATCACCCTCGCCGTATTTATCGCCGCGGCTATCTCGTCGGGGTGATGCGCATAATCGGATATTATCCTCGCGCCGCCGTCAAGCATACCTCTGCACTCGAACCGTCTGCTGACCCCGCTGAAATCGGCAAGCGCTCTGCCCGCATACGCCGTATCCAGTCCCAGTCCGTCGGCGACCGCCAGCGCGGCAAGCGCGTTGAGCACGTTGTGTTTACCGTAAACGCGCGTCGTATATCTCCCCGCAAACGTCCCGTAGCGGTAGAGAGAAAAAGAATATATCCCGTTTTCGTAGCTGACGTCGTCCGCTCTGTAATCGCAACCCGCATTGAAGCCGAAGGTGACTTTCCTCACCGCGACATCGTCGAACAGCTCTTTGACGTTGCAGTCGACCACGAGGAGTCCTCCTTCTTTCACGTTGCGCGCGAACGCTCTGAACGCGTCTTCGAGTTCAAACATATCGCGGTAACAGTCGGGATGATCGAACTTGACGTTGAGCACCACCGCAACGTCGGGGGAAAGAGACAAAAAACTGCGTTTGTACTCGCACGCTTCGGTCAGAAAAACGTCCCTGCCTGTATCTGTCAGGCTTATCTCGCCGCCGGGCAGATCTCCGCCTATATGTCCGATAAAGCGCACCCCTTGCGCGCCCATGATACGTGATATCATAGCGGTCGTCGTGGTTTTGCCGTGCGTGCCCGAGACCGCCACCGTGCGTTTGCACAGCCTTTCGACGAGCGCGAGGAACGCCTTTCTCTCCATCACGGTCTTGCGCAGTTCTTTAGCACGCGACAGCTCAGGGTCTCCCTGCGGTATGCATGCGGTATATACGACGAGCGAAGCCTTTTCCACCACGGAGGGATCGCTGCCGCAATATGCGTAAACGCCGTTCCTGCACAGCGTTTCGAGTATCGGCGAATCGGCTTTATCCGATCCCGACACCGTCATTCCCTCTTTGACGCACAGCAATGCGAGAGCCTTCATGCTGACCCCGCAAACACCTATGAAATGCACGTTGTGAAAATCTGTCAGTTCAAGCATACCATATTATATGCCGCGGCGCGGGAAATTGTCCTGGAGAACGTGGGATTTACGCTCTTTTTTCAAGGCGTTCCTCAGCATGAGACGCGCGGATTTCGGGCATTGAAAGGCAAAATGTACGATAACGCTTTTCCTGCTTTTGCCAAATAATTTTTTAAGTTTTTTTTTATTTAAAATATTGTTTTTTTTAATTTTTTATGATATATTGATATTAACCTAAACAACATGAGGTCCCTATGAAGATCACCGACATCAAAATCAGAATGGTCACCAAAGATAACGACAGGCTCAAAGCCGTCGCTTCTGTCGTATTCGACGAATGTTTCGTCCTGCACGATATAAAGATCATAGACGGAAAACTCGGGCTTTTCATAGCTATGCCGAGCCGCAAGACTCCCGACGGCGAGTATAAGGACATCGCGCACCCTCTCAACACAGAGACGCGCGAAAGCATCAACCGTGAAATCCTCGCCGCATACGAAAAGGCTTTGCAGACTCCTTCGGCGGTTTGATCAGATATTCTCACTTTTATAATACAACACCTCAAAAAAGGCAACCCGCGGTAATTACCGGAGTTGCCTTTTTCCTTTGCGACGATATTATTACAGTCTGTCCTTTTCCATCATTTTGTAAAGCTCGTTGTAGATGGGTTGATTCCTCTCGTATATCTTCCTGTATACTCTGTTGTAGAACTGCATATACTTTTCGTGATTGTCGGCATCGGGCACGAACGTATCCCTTATCCTGACCATATTCGCTACGGCGTCCTCCATGGACGGGTAATATCCGAGCGAACTGAATCCGACGATCGCGCAACCGAGACCGCTCGTCTCGTATGTCTGCACGCGGTAAACTTCCCTGCCCATGATGTCTGCGGTTATCTGACAGATGATGTCGCTCTGCGACCCGCCGCCCGCGACCGCGATCCTCGTGATCTTGTTGCGGGAACGTCTCTGCAGATTTTCCAACCCGTCGTAAAGCGCGTAGCCGAGCCCTTCGATGATCGCCCTGTAGACGTGCAGACGCGTGTGTATGTCGGTAAATCCTATCATCATGCCCTTCGCCTGCGGGGTCTTAAGCCCGGGTCCCCAGTACGGCTGAACGACCAGACCGTTGCTGCCGAGAGGTATGCGCGCAAGTTTTTCGTCAAGGAGTTTTTCGGGCGCGACGCCGAGTTTTTCCGCTTCTATCTTTTCGTTGAGCGCGAACTGATCTCTGAACCACGACACCATCCAGAAACCTCTGAATATCTGAATTTCGGGATTGTATTTGCCGTTGGCGACCGCGGTGTATGCGGGCATAAAGGTCTCGGGCTCCACATACTTGTCGGTCGTGATCTCGACCGAAGCCGCCGTGCCGAGGCTTATCGACGCGATCTCTTTGGACAGACAGCCGTTGCCTATCGTCTCGCACGCCTTGTCCGCGCCCGTCGCGATAAACGGAAGTCCCTGTTTTATGCCCGTCTCGCGACTGCATTTTTCGGTTATGTAACCTATTGTCTCGCCCGGGTCCACGAGGCGGCACATCTTGTCGGTCGGGCACCCGAACACGGGATAGTTGAGAGCGTATTTGCTCATCCAGTCGCGTTTTTTGTAATCGTAAGGAAATTTCGCCGCCTGTCCCGCCCTGCTGTCTGCGAGTTCTCCCGTAAAATTGTAGTTGTACCAGGCTGTCGGCATGACGATCTTGGCGGTTTTGCGCCACACTTCGGGCTGATTGACCCTGACCCAGTTGATATAACAAGTCTTTCTCGAGACTTTTGCAGTCTCGCCCATTCCTACCACGGCATACAGAAATCTGTTGATCACGGGCATCGGATCGGGGCAGTTCACTTCCCTTTTGTCAAGCCACATTATAGCGTTTCTCGTCGGCTTGCAGTCCTTGTCGAGAAATACCAGAGAATTTCTCACGCTTGTCGCCGTCACTCCGACGATATCGTCCCATCTTTTCCCCGCCAGCTTCTTCAGATCTCCCGAGACTTTGCAAATGCCGCGCCAGCTTTCCTCGGGATCTTTTTCAGCGCGGTTGTCGTTCTGAGAAATGTACGGCGGCTCGTCGTGCTTCGCCTTTTCGATCAGGTTCCCCTTGAGATCGAAAAGCAGTGCGCGCGTACTTTGCGTACCGATATCGAACACGAGAATAAGCGGTTCAGAGCTGTGCATTTTCTCCTCCTCTTTCTTCGAGTTTGCGGTAATCGACCTTTCCTATCTGCGTAAGCGGCAGTTTTTGCCTGAATTCCACGACTTTGGGGGTCGCGTATTTCAGCAGTTTTGCCTTGATCTCGCGCAGTATCTTCTTTTCAAGCGTCTTTTCGTCCGCTCCTTCGATCGGCTGGACGATGAGTTTTACGGCAGGTTTTCCGCCGTCGGTCATGGCGACCACGCAACTCCGCTTGACGCCTTCCACTTTGTTTACCACGTTTTCTATTTCTTGCGGGAACACGTTGTTGCCCGCGATCTTTATGACCCTCTTTTTGCGGTCGACGAAATAGACGAACCCGTCCTTGTCGATCCTGCCCATATCGCCCGTGCGGACCCACCTTTTTCCGCCGTACTCGAAAAACGCCGCTCTCGTCGCCTCGTCGTCCCCGTAGTATCCGCTCATCATCGTGTTGGAGCTGATACAGAGGTTGCCGACCTCGTCGTTGCCGAGAGGCTTGTCTCCGTCGTCGAAAATGCCGAACGTCGTATTCTTGAACGGCTTGCCGATAGAGCCTTCGCGGTAATTTTCGGGGGTATTCACGCAACATATCCCCGCTTCGGTCAGCCCGTACCCCTCGTTGAGTCGGATAGGATTGCCCGCCGCCGCTGTCGCCGCGTAAAACTTCTCCTTTATGCTGTTGCTCAGCTTGTCGCCGCCGCAATAACAATGCTTGAGTCTTTTGACGTACCTGCCCCTGAAATAACCGCTGTCTATCATCTTGGCGAACATATTCGGCACGCCCGAGATAAACGTCGCGGAAGTGCTCGCGAGCAGTTTACACGCGCGCTTCGGGTCAAACCTCGGCATAAGCACGACCTGCCCGCCCGCGCATATCGTCGTATGCATGCATATCCCAAGCCCGAAGGTGTGGAATATCGGCAAAACCATAAGCATGCCGTCTCTGTCGTCGACGGGCTTGCCGCCGATAAGCGCGAGCGCGTTGTCCGCTAAGCAGTTGAACGCAGAGTTGTCGAGCATAACCGTCTTTGACGCGCCCGTAGTGCCTCCGCTGTGCATATAGACCGCGATATCCGCGCCCTTTATTGCGGGAAAAGGAGCTTGTCCGCCTCCCGATCTGCCTTTAATCACGTCTGCGTAACGCACGACTTTGCCGCCGTAAGGCACCGTCTTTGCCGCCTTTGCCGTCTTCAGTCTGTAAAACGGCTTGTACAGAGGCGGCAGATAATCCGCCGCGCTCGCGACGATAAGCGGCACGTCGACGTCTTTCAGATACTCGGCATACCCGGGATAAAACTCCTCGAATATGACCGCCGCGCAAGCGTGCATATCCTTTATGAAACCGGCAAGCGCCTGCCCCGTCACGAGCGGATGCACCGCGTTGACGACCGCACCCGTCTTGTTTATCGCATAGAACGAGACGATCGCGTCGGGGATATTGGGCAGACACAGAACGACGTTTTCGCCCTGCTTCGCGCCCACGCAGCGCAGATAATCCGCCAAAACGTCGCAATGACGGAAGAACTCGCCTTTGGAGAGCGTGCGCCCGTAATAAGATATGCATTTGTTGGTATCCGGCAGATGCGCGGTATTATCCGCGAAATGCCGATACATCGACTTATCAAAATACTGCATCGAGCAACCTTTCGAGTTTCGTATCCGTATCGAACGTCAGTCTGTCGAATTTCTTGCCATACGCGACGCGCATGACCAGGCACTCGGTAAAGAACGCTATGCCGAAGCCGACCGCGACGTCTGACAGATAGTGATGACCGTCCGATATTCTCGCCGCCATCACGACCGCGGCGAATAAAACGGCGATGACGAACACCGTCTTTTCCTTTCCTCTGAATTTTTCGGATATACCGCAGAGAGGCAGAAGGAGAAAGAGCGTGCCTCCGAACGCGGCATGTCCCGACGGGAACGAATCGCCGCCGACACGCGCGAGCTTATACCACGGAGAATACTCCGCGTCCGATATCTGAGTATCCACAAAACGCGCTCTGCCCCATATCGTCTTGAGCACGAATACGAGCACGGCGACGACGGCTACCGAGAACAGCACGACAAGCGCCCATTTTTTGAAAGCGGCAAGGTTGTCAGCGGGTATGCGACGTGTGACCGAGTAAGCGACGCCTGCAAGCGGCACCGACAAGACTGCGCCGACCGCGAGCGCGAACTTTGTGCTGTCAAGTATCATTTCGCCGAGATCGAGGAATGCGAGAATCCCCGCGAGATAGCCGAGAACGTAAAACAAAACCCTCTTGACCTTGTTCTTTTCGTTCTTGCGCGCGTTTTCCCCGAGCACGAAGCAAGCGAATACCGAGAGCACGAAAGCGGGCATTTTGCCTATCGCCTCGTATATCTTGCCGAACGCGTTGTCGCGCATATAAAGTATTTCCGACACCTTGAGATCGAACAACGTGCCCGCTGCGAAAAACACCAATATCGCCGCGGCAACGAATGCCGACCAGACGTACAATCTCCTATTGTCCAAAGTCTTCCCCTTCCGTCATTTTATTTTCCGCTATGCGGAAATTGTATTTGCCTTTGCCGAAAAAAGCATATCGGCAAACGACGTATATCAGATAAGTAACGTATCCGCCCACAAGCACGTCCGACAGGAAATGCGCATCGTCGACGATCCTCGCCACCGCAACGACTACGGTGAACACGCCGCAACAGACGTTGGCGAAAACGCGGAGCGTCTTCTTGTTCCACTCGGGATATATGTCGCAAAGAACGCACAGCGCAAACACGTGCGCGGCGCTTGAAGCGTGACCCGACGGGAAAGACGTATAATGGTAATCGGGGTTGGGATTCTCCCTGCCGATATTTATCTTATACCACGGCGTAAAGCCGTCAAAATTGCCTTCTTTGAGCATATCGCGGTAACGCATACGGCAGAAAATATTCTTGCTCGTCTGTATGACCGCGAGGGTGACGAGTGTGAAAACTATCAGAAAAACGCCGTATTTGAACAGCTTTCTCATAGCCTCCTTGTCGATCAGCGAGCCCACCCACAGAGTGAGCGCGCCCAGCCCTGCCGCGCCGATTACGGAAAACCCGACAAGGTGCGGCACTTCCGTCAGCTTGGTACCCGCATAAAGGAAGAAAAACCAACCGCCGAATACCGCGAGACAGCCGACGATGCGCACGATGATTCTCTGATACTTCTCTGTCGGGAGACAGGCGTTGAAGAACACGATGACCCCTCCGACAGGCATGGCGAAATACGCGGGAAACTCTCCGATTATCGCAAACAGATCGGCAAAAAAGCTGTCACCGTCCGACAAAGCGTGATTTATCCTCAGATCGTATTTCGTGGCAAACGCCATCATCGCGACGAAAAATGCAAAACCTATCGCGTTTACGACCCAGAAAAAGGTTTTAGAAAATCGTTCTTCTCTTTTCATAGCATTTAAACACGCAGTAGCGCACCCTATACTATTATATAATCTTTTGCGCGTATAATCAAGTACTTTGCGAATTTCTTCGCACGCGCGCAAATATCAGTTATATATTTTACCTTATTTCTACGACAAAACCGCTTGCATATACTTTACCCGCACGCCGCAAACCACAGGCGCGGACTATTCTCATTCTCAAAGCGCTGCACTTGAAAGCAAATTTACAAGGATAAAAAAATATCCGCCCTTGCGGACGGATATCTTATCTTTCTTTTTTCTTATCAGAATCTAGCCATATAGGTGTCGAGATCTGCGGGGGTCATACCGGTCTCGGTGTCCTTGTAGGAGATATATCTCGTGGACTTGAGGCTGATCGTGATGTTGATGTTGACGAGGATTTTGAGGGTCATCGTGTAGGTCTCAACGAGGTCGACCTTGGTGATGAAGCCGTTGTCGCTCATCGTGATGTCAAGCTCGATAGCGTCGAATCTGAACGCGCTGGGGCTGATACCGGACTGCTCTTTGAGCATGTACATCATCTGCTTCTGATACTCGGTCGTAGAGGTGTTGGGGTCTGCCACGATCTTAAAGGTGTAGCCGCCGTCAACGGGAGTAGGAGCCGTGCACTTGTCTGCGATAACGGTGTTGGCGTCGATCTCGTACATCCAGATCTTGGTGGGGTTAGCCGCCTTAGCGTCAGCGTAAGCGCTGATGTTGCTGAAAGTCTCGGTGGGCTGGAAGGTCTTACCTTCGTCGAAGAAGATCGCATAAGCGCTCTCTCCGTTTCTGTCTATCGTGCCTGCGCCCATTTCCTTCTTCAGACCGCTGTGGAACTTGATGTCCTCGGTGCTTCCGGTCTTGGTGTAACCGGTCTCTTCCCAGATAAGGATCTCGATGGGGAGCGAAGAGTCATCCTTTATACTACCGGACTGGTTGTCGCTGAACTGACGGTAATCGCCGTTAGCGCTACCCTCTCTGATAGTCATAGACTGAACGAACTGGGTAAGGCTGATACCGATAACTTCGGTCGTGATCTTGCCTTCGCTGACGGATGCGACGTAATTTGCGCCGTAATAGTTGTCAACACCTGCAAGAAGCATATCCACTGCGGACATATCTGCGGTGATAGCCGTCGTGGGGGTAAGTCCCAACGTGTTGCCGAAACCTTCAGTGTAATAAGGTCTGCTCTCTACTTCGCTGGGGACTTCATCCTTACAACCGACGGCGAGAACGCCGACAAATGCTACCACGAGAATAATTGCGATGATTGCGGTAAACTTTTTCATATTCTTCTCCTTTACAATAACTACCCTTTATTCTTTTCCTCGGGTCAATGTATAGTTTATATTATATGTGCGTAAAAATCAAGTAAAATGTCGTCGCAAATAAAATCATATTTGAACAAAAAAACCCAAATATGTCCATAAAAATCGCCTGAAAATCTCAATTTAGCCAAAAAACTTTATGATTTCGTAACGATATTTATTTTTAATTTTGCACACGCCCAGGCACGGCAAAACAGCGCTCACGAGGCGCAAAATACCGCGACGGTCTTTACGTCGGACAGCAACGTCACAAGTCGAAAACCGTTTTACAATCGGCAAAAACCGACAAACTTTCCCCTCTCCCTACGACGTTTTTACGACGAGCCGTTTGTCTCAGACGCAGAAAAACCCTTTTCAAAATTATATTTGACTTATTTTATTTGATAATGTATTATGATAATATCGTGTAAAAGCATACGATTTTGCAAAAAATGTAATAAAAACAACAAGGACATTGTATATGAGTAATTATTTCATCACGACAGAAGCGACCAGCGATTACCCTTCTTCTCTGCAAGAGAAAGACTTTGCAGTCATCCCGATGTCGTACAGCGTCTGCGGCAAGGACTACGACGGCGAAAACGAAAAACTCTCGCCCAAAGAATTTTACGACGCGTGCCGCAACGCAAAAACCAAAGAAGATCTCCCCACGACCGCAATGGTCACGGCATATACCGCGACGGAATTTTTCATTCCCATACTCAAAGCGGGTCACGACGTTATCCATATCGGGTTTTCCTCTCAGCTCAGCGGCACGTTCGACCAGATATGCGCCGCGGCTCAGGAACTCACAAAGGCTTTCCCCGAGCGCAGGATCACGGTCATCGACTCCAAAGCCGCCTGCTTCGTCGAAGGGCTCATCGCTTATTACGCTCTGAGGGCAAGAGACAACGGCGCGGATTATGACGAATGCGTCTCTCTCGTCAAAGAACTCTCGCGCAAAGCGTGCGGATTTTTCACCATTGAGGACATCAATCATCTTTGCCGCACGGGCAGAGTAAGCAAAGCGGAAGCGTTCATCGGCTCTACCCTGCACATAAAGCCGATACTTCACATCGACGGCGAAGGCAGACTTATCCCGGTGACCAAGGCGATTTCCAAAAAGCGCGCCGTCCGCGGCGTAGTCGAGCTTGCCAGAAAGAAAATGCTCCCGCCCGAACAGCAACAGCTCGTAGCGATAGGTCATGCCGACGCATACGACGACGCTCTCGCGCTCGAAAAAATAGTCAAAGAGGAACTCGGCGTGAAGAACACGCTAATCTTTGACGTCGGCACCGTGATAGGCGCGCACGTCGGCGCGGGAATGCTCGCGGTGATACTGCTCTGCTCCGACAGAGAGATCTGACGCGAAAACCGAGAAAACAAAAGGACGGGGATCTCCCGTCCTATATTTTTGCCTGTTTGAAAATGTTTTGCGATTAAAACGGCGACTCGCGCCTTTATCCGACAAGCCTTGCGTCAATCTGTTTTTTTCTTTTCCGTTTTCGCGACCAGTTCTCTCCGCTCGTCGGCTTCCTCCCGCGGAGGGTCTCCGTTCTCCGTGTCGACAGCCGTACGGCTCTCCTTCTCCGAAGCACGACCATCAGTCCCGTCCACGACTTCTTTTGTCTGTCCGTCTGCGACGTCCTGACCGTCAACCGCTCCGTCTGCCGCTTCGCCCGACAATTTCGCCGCGCTTTCGGCTTTCTTGTTCCTGTATATCTTTATCGCCACCATGCAGACGTAGAATACGAGCACGGCAAGCACTATTATCAAGAACACGGTAAGGATTATATCGACGTAATCCTTGAAGAAATAGGTCAGCGTCGTGACGATCGCTCCCGCGGTAAGGTTGCCGAGAAGCACGCTGACGAGCGCCTTCCAGAACGGCATATCGAGAAACGCGGCGACTGCCGTGCCTGTCCACACGCCGGTAAGGGGCAATGGGACGGCTACGAACGCGTAGACTCCGAGCATCTTTTTTTTCATCTTCCCGGGGTCGTTCCTCTCGGACTCTCTGACCACCTTGTCCGCCCTCGAACGGAAAGTGCTCTCGACAGCAAGCGCGAGCGAACGGAACCACTTCGTCTTTTTCATCCAGTTGAGCACGGGGCGAAGTATCAGAAGAAGGATAGGGCAAACAAGCGAAGAACCTATCCAAGCCCACAGAAAGGATTCCCACAGAGGCATACCCATCGCGACTCCGACGGGGATGCTCCCCCTCAGCTCGATGATGGGAATGATCGCGATGACGATGAGCGTCAGCACGTTGTTCCTGATGGTATTCTCAAAAAAATTGATAATGGCGTCTGTCATATTTCTTTTATATTATATAGGATTTTTCCGACTAAAGTCAACGATATGCCCTCAAGATTATTTTTTGTTGCAATCGACGCGGATTTATTCTATTATATTGTTATGCAAAGACTACTCAGCCTGACGAGAAAGGCGATCAACGATTACAGAATGATAGAGGACGGCGACAAGATAGCCGTAGGAGTGAGCGGAGGCAAAGACAGCACCGCTCTGCTCGCCGTGCTTGCCGCATACAAAAAATTCGCGCCCGAAAAATTCGGACTGACGGCGATAAACATAGATCTCGGATTTGCCGATACCGACAAAGCCGAAGTCGATAAACTGCGCGCATATTGCGACAGCGTGGACGTTCCTCTCGTGATAGAACACACTCAGATCGCGCAGATAATTTTCGAAGAACGCAAAGAAAAATCCCCGTGCAGCCTGTGTTCCAAGATGAGGCGAGGCGCGCTCAACTCTGCGGCTATAGCGCACGGTTGCAACAAACTCGCGCTCGCACACCATGCCGACGACATACTGGGCACCTTCTTTCTCAGCCTGCTACACGAAGGCAGACTCTCGACGTTCATGCCGGTAAGCGTTATGGACAGAACGGGTATCACTCTGATACGTCCGTTTATATATGCAGAAGAAAAATATCTCGCGGGACTTTGCAGGAGATACGATCTCCCGATAGTGCACAACCCTTGCCCCGTCGACAAGCACACCCGCCGCGAGGATATGAAAAACCTCATCGAAGAACTCGACTCTCGCTTCAGGGACGCAAAAAAGCTGATGCTTTCCGCGCTGTACAATCCGAGCCGCAACAATCTGTGGGACAACTGCGTCAACTACAAAACAGACAGCGGCGACGATAACGGGTGAAACATACGGACAAGCTGACGTATCTGATTAAAATTTACCTGCCCGTGTTTGTAATATGCGGGTTTTTTCTTTGTTCGTACATTCTCCTCGTGCTGTCTCCTCCTCTCAGATGTCTTTGGGAGAGATTGACGTCGAGCACCTTTTTGACTTCGGCTGCAAGATCTTCGTCTATCGCCCTCAGCTTCTTCGTCACGTCGGCATGCACGGTGCTTTTGCCAATGCCGAAAACTTTCGCGCACTCTCTGACAGTCGCCCCGCTTTCGACGATATATTCACCTTCTTTTACCGCTCTTTCGTCAAACATATCAGCCATTTTTCTCTCCGCAACCGTTCTTGTATACGATATTCGCCGATCGGAGCGTTTATGCACTAAACGGTCAGGATATCCTCATATCGACGTATTCTCATATCTCAGCGCGTCGCTATTTCTTTGCCGTCTTTGCCGATATTTTCATATCGACATACGTTCATATCTGCGTGCGGTGAATTTTTAACGCGACGTTGCACACGATATAGCTATGGAAAAGCTGAAAAAATTCTTTGCGTCTCACAAAAAATCCGCTGTCGCCGCCACAATTTTTTCCGCCCTGCTGACAGGCGTCGCCAACGGGCTTTTCGGCGGCGGAGGAGGCATGCTCGCCGTGCCCGCATATACCCTTTTCTGCGGAGAAGAAACGAAAAAGGCGCACGCTACCGCGGTGGCGGCGATCTTACCTCTTTCGGCTATAAGCGCGGCGATATATATCGCAAACGGCAACTTCGAGCCGTCGTTCGGTTACTACGTCGGCGGTGCGGTGATTGCGGGAGGTGTCATAGGATCTTTTCTGCTCAAAAAGATCTCGTCGGGACTTCTCGAGTTCGTGTTTTACGCTATAATGCTCCTTGCGGGAATAAGGATGCTTACGAGATGACGCACGGCGCGGTATTTTATATTCTTGCAGGACTTGCGGGCGGGATAATGGGCGGTATGGGTCTCGGAGGGGGCACTCTGCTCATTCCCGTGCTGACGCTCTTTCTCGACGTAAACGCAAAGCAGGCGGCGGCGATAAATCTGATCTCCTTTATTCCCATGAGTATCGTAGCCTGCGTGATCCACGCGAAAAACAAACTCCTCGACTTCAAGAAGGCGTTGCTGATAGCATTGCCCGCTTGCGTCACCTGCGCGCTCTCCTCGTTTGCCGCGCAGAAGATACCTGCGGACGGGATATCCAAAGGTTTTGCCGTCTTTCTGATCTGCCTTGCGACCGTCATGCTCGTATCCCGTGCGTTTTCTTTTCTTCGGAGTCTGCGCGTTCTCGTCGACCGCGGGAGCGCAGGTTGACGCTCTCCGCGCTTTATTCCCGACCTGCTTTCAACGGTATTTTAACATTTTTTCACTTTTGATTTTAATGAGTAAAGTTTATAATAAATGTGCGCGTATTTATTTGATTTTATCTCGCGCGTACTATATAATTATTAGAGTTAGGCAGGCACGCGCCTGTTTATAATAGGAAATCAATAACACAAAGGTGGTTAAATGAAAAGGAACAAGAAAATTTTGCTCACAGTGATCTCGGTGATCCTCTGTATCCTTCTCGTCGCGTCTTTCGTCGCTTGCAAAGACGACACCACGACGACCCCTACAGAAGAATCTGCTTCCGAACTTTTCACCAACGGCAGTTTCAGCGGCGCGGACGGCACGGTCTATCCCCAGACCCCTTCCAACTGGACGGGTGCGGCAGGATCTACCAGCTCGAGCGACAGCTATAAGACCCCTACCGGCAGCGACAATCTTATCGCGGGCGTTATCAGCACCGACGACAAGACCTACCGCGCTAACAGCAAGACGTACGGCGGCGCGGCAAACCCGGGTAAGATCGGCGACGATGACAATATCCTTATGATATACAACAAAGTCGCGACGGTCTACAAGTACACGTCGGCAAGCGTCACGCTCGACAAGTCGTCCTACTATAAACTCAGCGTTTGGGTCAAGACGATCGGCATCGACAAGAGCGACAGCGAATACAACGAAGGCAAGAGCGGCGCTTATATCTATGTGAACGGCGCGGCTTATTCGGCTTTCGAAGCCATCGACACCGAGGGAGAATGGAAAGAATACAGCGTCTACATCGAGACGAGCGACATCTCCTCTCAGACGATCTCCGTAGTCCTCTCTCTGGGCAACGGCTCCAAAATGGAGAAGTCCATGACCAAGGGTTGGGCGTTCTTCGACAGCGTTACGCTCGAGAACCTCACCGACGTCGAGGAAGGCGAGACCGCATGGACTGCCAAAGATTACAACGAGCTCAAAGAGACCGAGAGCGTTGCCAAGTATACGATGAAGCTCTCTGACGCAGACTTCGACTATACGACGTCCACCTCCTCCCCCTACACCCCGAGCAAATACACGGGCGTCAAGGGCACGGGCAACGGCGACGACGCTCCCTCCGCTTCCGACTACGTCACCAAAGGCATACTCAAGACCGCAGAGACGGCTACGGTTGCCGACAGCGCTTCCGCGACCAACGTTCAGGTGACGACTCACGACGGCGCGGCGGGCAGGATATATTATCAGCAGAACAAGAAGGCTACCGCCTACGGCATAAGAAGCACGGTCGCTACCCGTTTCCTCGGCGGCGAAGAATATTATAAACTCAGCGTATGGGTGAGAACGGTCGTTGCCGATCAGAGCAAGGGCATGTCGATCAAACTGACCGACGGCACCACCGATTCCACCGTCTACTTCGCGGCTGAGAACGTCAACACCGCCGGCGAATGGAAGCAGATCGACATCTACGTCCAGTCCAACCAGTTCAGATATCAGGACGTCTATCTTGAGTTCTGGCTCGGTGAAGGCGGCGCGGACGACACCTCTACTCACGTACAGGGCATCTTCTTCGTCGACGACATGAGCCTCGTCGGAATAACCGCCGCAGAATATGAGGCGGCTACCGAGAGCGAGACCGTGTTCAAGCACAGCTTTGCAAGCACTCTGACCGCAGACTCTCTGCTCAATCTCGCCAACTTCGGCGAAGCGGGCGGCGAGGACGCGATCACAGGCAGAAGCTCGTTCGGCGTGGTCGACACCGCCAACTGGGCAAACGGAAGCTACTCCTATATCGACAATCCCGAGACCCCGACCTCGCTCGCGACTTCGGTGCTCGTGATCAACAACTATCTGCCTTCCGTCTACACTCTCTCCAACGTCTACAAGAAAGCGGACGGCACGGTCAGCGACGGCTCTTACACCGTACTGCCCAACTCCTACTACACGTTCACGATGTGGATAAAGACCAAGGACATCGACAGCTCGTCCGGTCTTACGGTATCACTCATCAGCTATGACGAAGAAAAGGATTTCGAAGACTCCAAGACCACCCTTTCGACCTTCTCGTCTCTGAATACCGAAAATCTCTCCGACTACAAGAGCGCCAACAACGCCGACTATACCGAGATCAGATTCTTCGTCCAGACGGGCACGGAATCCGCTAAGATCGGCTTCGACGTCAGCCTCGGAAGCGGCACCGCAAACGATTCTTCTTCGTTCGTTATGGGTTATGCGTTCATATCCACCGCGACGGTAGAAAAGATCAGCGCGTCCGATTATTCGTCTGCAAGCACATCCACCGTGCTCAAGACCTATTCGTTCGCTTCGTCCGGCGGCAGCGCAGAAGTCTCCTCCAACGGCTACTTCAAGAACGTTGACGTCAAGTCCACGATGGAGACCTACGGCGACGACGTATATAGCGACGGCGTGCTCACCGGCGCGCTCGGCGTACCCACCAACTGGACGGCAAGCAATACCGATTCTCTGAAGAACGGCGACGTCGTAGCGGGCGTGCTCGACATCACCAACGCGGCTCAGAAAACCGCGGCGGGTCTTACCATCGACGAAACGACCTTCTACGATTCGATGAACATGGAAGGCGTCAACGCGACCGACTACCCCAACGTCCTCGCGATAAGCGGCGACGCGGCTTACTTCGGATACAAGTCCAACACGATCTCGCTGTCCTCGGATTCGTACTACATCGTCTCCGTATGGGCAAAGATGGACGCCAACTCCGTCATGACCGTATCGCTCGATACGACCACCAAGAGCGCAAACTACTCCGTATCCCCGATCACGGCAAGCGATATGGGCACCGACTGGCAGCAGTATTCCTTCCTCGTCAGGACGAGCGCGACTTCGGTCTCTGCAAACCTCAACCTCTATATAGGTAGCGAGAACGGTCTGCCCGGCGAAGTCAAGACAGCGTACTTCACCATGGCGACCTACACGAGCCTGTCCGAGACGGCTTACAATGCCGTTGTAAAAGCCGCTACCGACGCGGACACTCTCGGCAAGACCGTGTTCGAGAGATCCTTTAACACCGACTCTTTCGACAGCTACACGGCGGCTGACGGCGCGGCGGCTACCCCCTCCAACTGGACGGGTGCCAAGATCGACGACGACGCAAGCACCGACGACGTTGACCTGACCGCGGGCGTATTCAACCGCAAGGAAGGCGACTGGTCGCTGATCGACCTCGACCCGGACGACGCTGAAGACAGCGTGATCGTCAATGCGATCTACAACAATACCGAATCCAACAACGTGGGCGACAACGTGCTCGTCATCTACAACAAGAACGCCAACGCCTACAAGTACACTTCGTCCTCTCTGACCCTCAAGGGCGACACCTATTACAGAATAAGCGTATGGGTGCTGACCTACGGCCTCGAAAAGGACGACAGCGCGACGATAGCTCTCAAGCTGAACAACCTCAGCTACACGTTCGGCAAGCAGACCCGCACCGAGGGCAACGACGTCAAGCGCGCGGTCAACACCTCGACTTACGCAGAGGACGGCACAGAGACCGTCGGAAGCTGGACGCAGTACAACTTCTACGTCAAGACTGACGCCGACGTCACTCCGACCGCTACCCTGACTCTCTCGCTCGGATATGCCGACGAAGAAAATTTCGTCAAGGGTTATGCGTTCTTCGACAACTTCACCGTTGACGAGATCACCGCGGACGACTTCATCGACAGAAAGCCCGTTGAAGGCGAGACCGAGGATACGATCGACGAATCGCTGATCGCCGACGAACTCGTCGCCAACAACTACCGCATCGTGTTCACTCAGGACGACGCTGACGCAGAAGAAGAACCCGAAGAAACCGAGACTACCGAGCCGACCAATCCCGCCGCTGATTATCTGTGGCTGTGGATCTCCACCGGCGTTCTCGGCGCGCTCGTCATCGTGGCTGTGGTCGTGGTGCTGTTCAGGAAGTTCTCCAAGAAGAGCAAGAAGCTCGTCAAGAGCGGTTCCAGGAAACAGTCCGACGCTCCCGCTAAGAGCAAGAAAGACAAGTATACGAAATAATACTTTTCTGTGAATAAAAAAGACGGCTGCAGACGCAGTCGTCTTTTTTCATTCTTTCCCGCCGATAACCTCCCCGACCGCTTTGTCGGGCGACAGATAAACTTTCGCTCAGCAAAGGCGGCTCCCGCGGCAAGTCACGGACGCGGACTTCCTCGGTCAGTCTCTGTCGTGAGCTTTCGCGGTTGTTGCAGGCGGAGTGAGACCGCTCGCTTTTGCGCCTCTGCGGCAGTCATTCTCCGCTTTCGGGCACGAGGATCCTCTGTCCGACAAAGACCTCGTCTATCCCGTTGAGCTGTCTGATCTTTTCGCCCGTAGTGCCGAATTTCGCGGCGATACCGTCCACCGTATCGAATGGTCGCACGGTATACCCGAACGCCTCCTGCTCGTCGATAAGCAATTTCATTCCTTCGAACGGCTCTCCGTTCAGCCCGTTTCTGACTCTTATCGCCGCTTCCGCAGAGTGAAATCTCTCTGCTATCCGACTTAGTTTGTCCCCTTCTTTGACTGTATACAATACGGTTTTCATAAAATCCCTCCCCCGTTTTTTCTGTTAATAAAATATTGCCGAAAGAGGCGTAATATCATATAATATGAAAAAAATATTCAGATCGTTCGCGCTCGTCACCGCCGCGGCGACTATCACGCGTATAATTTCTTTCATATTCAAGATCTACCTTTCGAGGGTGCTGGGCGCAGAATTGCTCGGCGTCTACCAGATCGCGATATCGGTTGTCGCAACGCTCGCCTGCATAAGCTCGAGCGGCGTGCCCGTCACGCTTTCGCGCATCGTTGCCGAAAACAGAGCTCTCGGCAACCGCTCCGTCAGCGACTCCCTGCTGTGCGCGGCGACTGTGCTTTCTCTGTCGTTCGCTCTGCTGTCGTGCGCGGTTTTTGCGGCTTTTCCCTCGCTTGCTCCCATGCTCTTTTCGGACGAAAGGTGCGTGCCCGTTTTTTACGTTATGCTCCCCCTGCTTGCCACCACGTCGCTTTATTCTTGTCTCAGAGGGTGGTTCTGGGGCAATAAGAATTACGGCGTATACGCGGCGACCGAGCTGACTGACGAGATCGCGAAAATAGTATTTTCAGTCCTTTTCCTGTCGGGAACTCTCCTTGCGATAAACGTGCAGGTGGCTTACGCCTACGCCATGGTCGCGGGCGACGTAGTCGTGGTGACGATGCTGATTTCCTTGTTTTTCGTATGCGGCGGCAGATTGCGCAGACCGAGCGGTTTTTCGCAGGTCGTAAAAAGCTCTGCTCCGTTGACCGCGACGAGGCTTTGCGGCAGTCTCGTGTCGACGTTGATATCTCTCTCCCTGCCCCTCTTGCTTTGCAAAGCGCGCGGACTGACCACGGGAGAAGCCACCGCGGAACTCGGGCGCGCTACGGGCATGGTCGTGCCTCTGCTGTTCGCTCCGACAGCGATAACGGGCTCTCTCGCCGTCGTGATAATCCCGGAATTTGCCTCTCTCAACGCAGGCAAAGAACGCGACAAGATAGGATCCGCGCTGTCTCAGTCGATAAAATTCTCATGTGTCGTAAGCGGATTTTTCTTCGCGCTTTTCGCAGGTGCGGGCGTCGCTCTCGGGCGACTGCTGTACGACGACGAACTTGCGGGACGCTATCTCTGCTTTGCGGCAATGGCGATGTTGCCGATGGGCGCCAACGGACTGTGCGTATCCGCTCTCAACTCGCTCGGCAAAGAAAACGCGACTTTCGCGAGCCATACCGCAGGACTTGCGCTCCTTCTCGTCACTCTGTTTTCCACGGTGTGGTTCATGGGTGTCTACGCCTATTTCCTCGCGGTGACCCTGTCGCATACGCTCGCTCTCGTCATCAACCTGACGACGCTGTCGAAAAATCTCCGACTTGACAAAAAACAGCTCCTTCACGCGTTGCTGGCATACGCTTTCTGCGCCGTCGCCGCGCTGAGCCTGTCGCCGCTCTCAGCGTTGCTCTCTCAGGTATCGGACATTCTCTCCGTATTCGTAACGAGCTGTGTTCTGACGGCGGGATATGCCGTTTACGTATGGGCGAGCGGATGTATCGCAAAAGAGGATATCAAGTTCTTTTCTTCTGAAAAACGCAAGAAAAAAAGCGCGGACAAACCGCTTATGCAAGCGAAATGACACGCACTTTTTAAATACGTTTATTGCTAAATTCCACGCATAATGCGGGAAATGCCGACGCTCTGACCATACGTCGCCTCTGAGCCGACTCAGACCGTGGGAGGATCACCCTCCGCGCGTTTGCCCGCTATGACGACCCCGTCACACTCGGAGCGCCCGTTGCCCTGCGCGTTCTTGCGTTCTTCAGACGCGACGTAGCCGCCTTTTTTGAGTATAGGCTGAAGTCTCGCATAGATCACGTAAGTGATAAGAGAATTGAGCACGATCCACAGCGGTTGCTGTATCGCTTTGGCAAGCATCATCTGAAAATAAGGTTCTTTGACTCCCCAGCCCTCGCCTATTATGACCTTGGCAAGCGTATACGGATAAATACTGTAAAGGCTTGCCGCTTCGTACTCTCCTACGGGAACGATCAAAAGGCTGTTGACTTCTCCTATCACCGTGAGAGTCAGCGTGCAGACGACGAACGACGTCGCCGCAGTTGCAAGCAGTTTGTATACGATCTTCCAATCGGTGTATCTGCCGTAGCAACCCGCGATAAGCGCCATAATGCCGTTGCTGACCGATATCATTACCGAATACGGTCCCGTAGGGAAAAAGATCCCCGGGATAAGGTCGGCGATAAACGCGACCGCAAACCCCTGCCACGGTCCGAGAATGAATCCCGAAAGGTAACAAAAGAGATAAACCATGCTTATCCTGCCGAGATAAGTGCCAAACGACTGAAATGAACAAAGATTTAACACCACACCGAGGGCGATAAAAATTGCCATATCAGCTATTTTCTGTGTCCTGCTTCTCATAGCGCAGTCCTCCTTAAAATAGTGATACAGCAGAGCCGTTGCAATAAAATTTTATGATAATAATATTTTACAGCGGACGCAACACAACACCGCAAACCGCGCAGGTTTTTCGTTTGAAGGCGACATCCCATCCTTCAACACTTGACGCATTGTGCTTACTCTGCTGATTGCATTATATCATCTGCCTTGCGCGTTGTCACCTGTTTTCTCACTATTCAAAAATAATCGCCCGAATATCACTTCGCGATATCTGAAGTTATAGCGGTATAAACCCGCCCCTTTTACGCAGAATAGAATTATGCTGACAGTATTTACCAGAGCGATAATCATATACGTATTTCTGCTGATAGCCATGCGGCTTATGGGCAAAAAGCAACTGGGCGAACTTCAGCCCTTCGAGTTCGCGATCACGCTTATCGTCGCGGAACTCGCCTGCATACCGATGTCCGACACGCAGGTGCCCGTTCTGTACGGATTAGTGCCGATATTCACGCTGTTCATCATAGAATTCATAGTCACGAAAGCGGTCAAACATTCTCTGAGGATCCGCAACCTCATCAACGGCAAACCCGTGATAGTGATGAACCCGCAGGGGATAGACTACAAGGCGATATCCTCTCTCGACATGACGGTCAGCGACCTTATGGAAGCGCTGAGAGGTGGAGGCTGTTTTTCGCCCGCAGAGGTACAGTACGCGATCGCAGAGACCAACGGAGATATCTCGATAGTAAAAAAAGAAAGCGGGCAAGGCGCGCGCGAAAAACTTCCCTACACGCTGATATGCGAGGGCAAGACGATGAGCAACAACATAAAAAAGGCGGATATGTCCGAAAAGAAAATATACGCGCTGTTGAGACGCAGACGACTGCGCGCGAAGGACGTGCTCCTTCTGACGGCGGAGAGCGGCGGAGACTATTATCTGCAACCCATAAATTCCGCTTGCGAAACGGGAAGCGCAAAGGAGCTTGAAAATGAATAAGATAATCCTCGCCGTCGTGCTCGCCGTAGTGATACTCACGCTCGGAATTTGCGAGCAGGTGTTCATAAAAAGCTCTTTTGACGATCTGAAAAACGACTGCGCAAAGATACAGGAGCTTCTGCTTTCAGGCGATTACGACAAGGCTCTTGAAATGACCGAACACGTCGAAAACGACTGGAGAAAAGAACGCGACCTGCTCGAGTTCGCCTGCCCCAACACGGACATCAAAGACATCGCCAAAGAGATAGGAGAACTCAAAGGCTCCCAGATAGCCGAAATGTACGACGACTCGATCACTCGTTGCGAAGTCATAATGGCTATGGCTGAAAACTCCAAAAATCTGCTTTCCTACAAATGGAAAAACGTGCTGTAGGCACAAGGAGCGCAAACTTATGCGCTCTTTTTCTTTTCTTGCTGAAAACCGAGAACTTTATCGCAGTCGGCAAAAAAACAAGGTCGTCCGACGGACGACCCCGAGTGTCGATTTTCGGGCTGCCTGTTCAGCCTTGCTGCCGCTGCTATGGCGGTGCCAGAATCAGGTTTGTTTTCAACACTTCACAGATATTATAACCAGTCGTTGAACCTTTGTCAACGGATTTCTGTTAAAATATCGGCTTTCCCGTTTTTATTGCATTCCGAGTTTTTGTCTCAGATATTGCCCCGTATAGCTTGCTGGATTTTCCGCGACCTGCTCCGGAGTGCCTTCGGCTATCACGGTGCCGCCCGCGTCTCCGCCTTCGGGACCCAGATCTATTATATGATCTGCGACCTTGATCACGTCGAGGTTGTGCTCGATGACGACCACGGTATTGCCTCCCTCGACAAAGCGTTGCAATATAGAGATCAGTTTCTTGACGTCCGCGCTGTGCAGACCCGTCGTCGGCTCGTCGAGAATATATATCGTCTTGCCCGTACTGCGCTTGGAAAGTTCTGTTGCGAGTTTTACGCGTTGCGCCTCGCCGCCCGACAAAGTCGTTGCGGGCTGACCCAGTTTGATATACGAAAGTCCGACGTCGTCGAGAGTCTTGATCTTGTTGTATATCTGAGGTATGTTCCTGAAGAACTCGCACGCTTCGCCGACCGTCATTTCGAGCACGTCGTAAATGCTCTTTCCTTTGTATTTGACCTGCAGGGTCTCGCGGTTGTATCTCTTGCCGCCGCAGACTTCGCAGGGCACGTATACGTCTGAGAGGAAGTGCATTTCTATTTTGATTATGCCGTCGCCCTGACAGTTCTCGCATCTGCCGCCCTTGACGTTGAAGCTGAAGCGCCCCGACTGGTATCCTCTCGCCTGCGCCTCCGGCGTCTTTGCGAAAAGCTCTCTGATATTGGTGAACACGCCCGTATACGTCGCGGGATTCGAACGCGGAGTCCTGCCTATAGGGCTCTGATCGATCTGTATCACCTTGTCGAGGTTTTCTATGCCGTCAATGCCGTCGCAATCCGAATACCCCTCTCTTGCGCCGTTGAGTCTCGCGGCGAGAACGGGATAGAGAATCTCGTTGATAAGACTGCTCTTGCCGCTGCCCGACACGCCCGTCACGGCGATGAATTTGCCGAGAGGCAGGGTCACGTCGATGCCTTTGAGGTTGTTCTTTCTCGCGCCGTGTATGACGAGAGACCTGCCGTTGCCTTCGCGCCGCGTAGCGGGCACTTCTATCTTTTCTCTGCCCGCAAGATATGCGCCCGTTATCGATTTTTCGCACGCCATGACCTCGTCGGGAGTGCCTGAGACCACGACTTCGCCGCCGTGCACGCCCGCGCCCGGTCCGATGTCTACAATATAATCCGCCTTCTCCATCGTCTCCTCGTCGTGCTCCACGACTATCAGCGTATTGCCGAGATCGCGCAACCTGGTTAGGGTTTCGAGAAGTCTGGAATTATCGCGCTGATGCAGACCGATACTCGGCTCGTCGAGGATGTAGAGGACGCCCATAAGACCGCTTCCTATCTGCGTGGCGAGCCTTATTCTCTGCGCTTCTCCGCCCGACAGCGTACCCGCCGCGCGCGACAACGTCAGATATGCAAGACCCACGTTTTTGAGAAAACCAAGTCTCGCGTTGATCTCCTTGAGTATCTGCGCGCCTATCTTCGCGTCCTTATCCGACAGTTGCAGACCCGCGAAAAACGCAAGGCATTTGTCTATCGACAGATTGCAGAGTTCGGATATATTCAGACCGCCGACGGTAACGGCGAGCGCTTCTTTTCTCAGTCTCTTGCCGTGGCAGACATCACACGGCACCTGAGTCATATACCTCTCGAGATCTGCCTTTACGTTGACCGAAGAAGTCTCGTTGTATCTTCTCTGCAAATTGTTGATCACGCCTTCGAACTTTCTCTTGAACACGCCGTGGAAGGTCGCGCTGTCGTAAGTCACCTCGATGTCGGAGCCGTCGCCGTAAAGCAATATCTGCTTTATGTTTTCGGGCAGATCCTTATACGGAGTGTCGAGGCTGAAGCCGTACTTTTTCGCAAGCGACACGAGCGCCTGGCGGTTGACCTTGCAAGAATCCATGATATACCAGCCCGAAGCGTCGAGCGCGCCTTCGTTGACCGACTTGTCGCCTTTGATGACTTTTGCGGGGTCGATCCTCGAAGTGAATCCGAGACCAGAACACTTGGGGCACGCGCCGAACGGGCTGTTGAAACTGAACAGTCTCGGCGTCAGCTCCTCTATGCTGACGTCGCAGTCGGGGCAGGCATAAAGGGTGGAATAGAGCGTCTTTTTGCCGTCCGTCTCCACTTCGACGAGCCCGCCGGCGAGCTTGAGCGCCGTCTCTAAGCTGTCGGTCAGACGTCTCGACAGGTCCTCTTTCATCACCAGTCTGTCGACCACGACTCCTATCTCGTGCTTGATATTCTTCTCAAGGCTGATCTCCTCGTCGAGCGTATAGTCGTTGCCGTCCACTATGACGCGGACGTATCCGTTTTTCTTGAGTTGCTCGAGCTGTTTGGAGAACTCGCCCTTTCTTCCTCTGACGACGGGCGCAATTATACGCAGTTTCGCGCCTTTCTGCGCCGTCATGACTTTGTCTGCGATCTGATCGACAGACTGCCGTTCTATCTTCTTGCCGCACTTGGGGCAATGTACCTCGCCTATCCTCGCGTAAAGAAGTCTCAGATAGTCGTATATCTCGGTCACCGTGCCCACTGTCGAACGCGGGTTGTTGGAAGTGGTCTTCTGATCTATCGATATTGCGGGAGAAAGCCCGTCTATGCGGTCGACGTCGGGCTTGTCCATCTGCCCGAGGAACTGGCGAGCATACGAAGAAAGACTCTCCATATACCTGCGCTGACCCTCTGCAAAGATCGTGTCGAACGCGAGCGACGATTTGCCCGAACCGCTCAGTCCGGTAAAAACGACCAGCTTGTTGCGGGGTATCGTGACGTCGATATTCCTGAGGTTGTGCACCCTCGCGCCTTTTACGAAAATATCCTCTCTCATTTCTTCTTTTTCCTGCCTTGAGAACTTGCGCTCTCCTTCTTTTCTCCGTTATTGTCTCCCTTTGACGCCTTGGCGATACGCTCTTTGAGCGAAGTTATCTGCTCGCGGTATTTTATCGCAAGCTCGAAATCGAGGTTGTTCGCCGCTATCTTCATCGCCGAATTGAGTCTCTCGAGTTCCTTGTAAAGATCCGCAGTCGACACGCGCTCTTTTTCCTCGAGCTTCTTGGTGATCTCGAGCGTATTGCTGATCTCTTTGACGATCGTCCTCGGCGTGATGTTGTGTTCTTTGTTGTAAGCCTGCTGCTTTTCGCGGCGGCGGTTGGTCTCGTCTATCGCGCGGCGCATACTGCCGGTGATATTGTCGGCGTACATTATGACCTTTGCTTCGCTGTTTCTCGCCGCCCTGCCTATCGTCTGTATCAGCGCGGTCTCGCTTCTTAAAAAGCCTTCTTTGTCAGCGTCGAGTATAGCGACGAGCCGCACTTCCGGCAGGTCGAGACCTTCGCGGAGAAGGTTGATGCCGACCAGTACGTCGAAGTCGCCTTTTCTCAGACCCGTGACGATCTCGATACGTTCGAGAGTGTCGACGTCCGAGTGCATATACCTGACTTTGACGTGCTGTTCGGTCAGATATTCGGTCAGGCTTTCCGCCATCTTCTTGGTGAGCGTCGTGACGAGCACTCTGCCCTTTTTCGCGACGTTCTCGTTTATTTCGGAGAGCAGATCGTCTATCTGCCCCGCTATCGGTCTTATCTCCACTTCGGGATCGAGAAGCCCCGTCGGGCGAATGAGCTGTTCTACGACCTGACCCGCCTCGCCCAGTTCGTACGGCGCGGGCGTAGCCGACACGCATATCATCTGCCCCACTCTCTCGTCGAACTCGTGGAAAGTCAGCGGTCTGTTGTCGTACGCCGACGGAAGCCTGAAGCCGTATTCGACGAGATTGACCTTTCTCGAACGGTCTCCGTTGTACATCGCGCGTATCTGCGGCAGAGTCATGTGGCTCTCGTCTACGAACAGCACGAAATCCTTGGGAAAGAAGTCGAGGAGCGTATAAGGCGGTTGCCCCGGCTGTCTGCCGTCGAAATAACGGGAGTAATTTTCTATGCCGCTGCAATAGCCCATCTCGCGTATCATCTCCACGTCGTAGCTGACGCGCTCCTGCAGTCTCTGCGCCTCGAGCAATTTGTTCCTCTTTCTGAAGTCCTCTACGCAGTCTATCATATCGAGAGATATCTGTCTCAGACTTTCCTCTCTCTTTTCTTTCTGCACGACGTAGTGGCTCGCGGGGAAAAGGTTGATGTGCTTCAGCTCGCTTATCGGCTTTGCCGTCAGCGGCTCGAACTGCACGATCTTCTCTATCTCGTCGCCCCAGAACTCTATGCGCACCGCGATCTCGGAGCTGTCCACGGGGAACACCTCGACTACGTCGCCGCGCACCCTGAACGTCGCGCGCTCGAACTCTATGTCGCTCCTCTTGTACTGTATCTCGACGAGACGGTCGATGAGTTCTTCTCTGTCTATCGTCATGCCGGGGCGCAGGGATATCGCCATGCTGTAATACTCGAGCGGCGCGCCGAGGCCGTATATGCAGGATACCGAAGCGACGACGATGACGTCTCTGCTCTCGCAGAGCGCGCCCGTAGCCGAGTGGCGCAGTTTGTCTATCTCGTCGTTTATCGACAGATCCTTTTCGATATAGGTATCCGTCCGCGGGATATACGCCTCGGGCTGATAGTAGTCGTAATAAGATACGAAATATTCGACTCTGTTGTTGGGAAAAAATTCTCTGAACTCGTTGCAAAGCTGTGCCGCGAGCGTCTTGTTGTGGGCGATGACCAGCGCGGGGCGGTTGAGCCGCTTTATCACGTTGGCCATAGTAAAAGTCTTGCCGCTGCCCGTAACGCCCAGCAAGACCTGAGTCCTCAAACCGTCGTTGATCCCTTCGACGAGTTTGTCGATAGCCTGCGGTTGGTCTCCGCAAGGCTGAAATTTACTGTGTAACTCGAACATTTAACCCCAGATAGCAGTAAGTATGCGCACCAGCGTAAAGCTGAGTATCGCGCCGCAGATAGTAAGTATCAGCTTGAAGATTATCGCGCGCTTTTCCGCGGCGATCTGTCTCGAGAAAGCGTAGCCGTTCTGATGCAGGGTGAAGCAATAATATTCTTCCCCCTTTTTGTCCGTCGTGATCATCTCGAAGAAATCCTCGGTGACGAGCGCCTTGAGGTTGGATTCGAGCTCGTCGCGTTTAAAATCACTGCTTAAAGGTATCTCCTTGAGCAGGTCGATAGGACGTATCAGACATACGCCCTCCTTGCGGATAGCATGCGAATAGATCACTTTCATCAGCAGTTTCTGTTTTTTACTGAGCATATCCTTATCTCCTGCAAATTGTCCTGTCCGTGTAGGTTTTCTGCCTTAATGGATAGCGAAATGCATGATCAGAGCGACGATCGCGCCGCCGATTATGCCGCCTATAACGCCTCCCGTCAGTCCCCATATCAGGGCGAGGGTGCGACTGTGCAGTTTCTTGCGCAAGTGGTCGACGAACTGTTCTCCGCCTTTCATCACGACGACGGGTCTGCCCGCCGCGTCGGTGCGCACGACGGCTTTTTCGTCGTCGCTGACAACGTTCATCGTCGCCAGTTCTTCGTTGAGGTTCCTGCCCTTGAGGGTGACGGCAAAGCAGACCGACTCGTCGTCGCTGTACTTGACCGTCAGGCAACCCTGCTGCAACAGCGACTTCCATACGGCTTTTCCCGCGTCGTCGGGACCGCCGTCGAAAACGTCGGTCCAGTCGAGCACGGCAAACTTTTCGCCGTCGGTCATTGTGCACAACTTTGAAAGAAGCGCTACGCCGTCCTTGTCGAGCATTTTATCTCTCCACCTTTATTACGTTTCTTACGCCGATGACGTTGGAAAGGCGGCTGATCTCCTCGATAGCCTTCATCATCGACTTTTTCTTGACCTCGTGAGTCACGAACACGATGGGAATGATCTCTTTGCGGTCGTCCTGTCTCATCTGGCTGATGGACACCTTGTGTTTCTTGAACACCGCCGCAACGTCCGCGATAACGCCCGCGACGTCGTGCACGTCCATTCTGATATAATATTCGCTGGGATAATCCTCGTCGATATCCTTTGCGGTCATCACGTTGTTCATCTCGCCGTAACGCGCATGCTTGTCCTGTCTCGCGCAGAACACGATATCGCTGACGATCGCGCTGCCTGTGGGAAGCGCGCCCGCTCCTCTGCCGTAAAGCATTATGTCACCGACGTTGTCGCCGACGAGGAATACAGCGTTGAACGAGTCGTTGACGTTGGCGAGCGGGTGATCCTTGCTGAGGAACACGGGGTTGACTCTCGCCTCGATCTTGCCGTCTCTCTGCTTGGCGATCGCGAGGAGTTTGATCACAAAGCCGAGATCTTTCGCGATGGCGATATCCTCTCTCGTGATCTTGGTGATGCCTTCTCTCTCGATGAGTTCGACAGGCAGGCGCTTGTTGAACGCGAGCGAAGAAAGGATGCTGAGTTTGTAGCTGGAGTCGTAACCCTCTACGTCGGCGACGGGGTTAGCCTCTGCATAACCGAGCGCCTGAGCGTCCTTGAGCACTTCGGAATAATCCGCTCCCTCCTGCGTCATCTTGGAGAGAATATAGTTGGTCGTACCGTTGATGATCGCCTTTATCTCGAGGATCGTGTTGGCCTGCATAGCCTGAGTCATCATTCTGATGATCGGCATACCGCCGCCCGTGGTAGCCTCGTAATAGAGACCCGCGCCCGTCTTTGCGGCGACGTTCTCGAGTTCCGGCCAGCTCTTGCTGAACATCTCCTTGTTGGACGTGACTATGCTCTTGCCCGCCGCGAGCGACTTCATGAGGAAAGTCTTGGCAGGTTCCGTTCCGCCCATACATTCGACGACTATATCCACGCTGTTGTTGGCGCAGATCTCGTCTATATCCGCCGCGAAATAGCTCTTGTCGAGACCGTATCTCGCGCCCTTGGTCGTATCCTTGTCGAGACAAGCCACGACTTCGACTTCTACGCCGTATTCTTCAGCGATCTGCTTTTTTCTTTCGATGAGTATCTGCGCGGTACCTCCGCCGACGACGCCCATACCGAGTATTGCTACACCGACTTTTTTCATATATATTCTCCTTTGTGCCGTGAGGCAAAATTTGTTTATCCGTGTTTATTAAAGCCGCTTTTTTGTTGCAAGCGGGATCATTTTGCGTTCATATCGTAGATGATCTTGAGCCCCTTGAGAGTCAGCGATCTGTCCACGATGTCGAGTATCTTTTCTTCTTCCACCGCGAGGATGAGCTGGCTGAGACCGCCCGTAGCGATGACCTTTGCTCCGGCAAAGCCTTCCTGCTTTCTGAACCCCTCGACGATGTATTTGACAAGCCCCGTAAAGCCGTATATTATGCCCGCCTGCAGATTTGCGTCAGTCGTCTTGCCGACTATGCTCTGCGGCTTGGTCAGCTCCACTCTCGTCAGCTTGGCGGTATTGCTGACAAGCGACTCGAGACTGCTCTTTATGCCCGGGCAGATACAACCGCCCATGAATTCGCCCTTTGCCGAGATCAGATTAAACGTGGTCGCGGTGCCGAAGTCCACGACTATGCAGGGTCCTCCGTACAACTTGTACGCGGCGACGCTGTTGACGATCCTGTCCGCGCCGACCTCCTGCGGATTGGTATATCTGACGTTGAGTCCCGTCTTTATCCCTGTCCCCACCGTCATCGGCTTCTTGCCGATATAATATCTGCACGCATGCTCCACCGTGTAGTTGAGCGGAGGACATACCGAGGACATTATCACGCCCGTGATATCCTTCATATCCACTCCCCCGACCTTGAACATATTGCTTATCTCTATGCCCAGTTCGTCAGCGGTGCGCGGCACTTTGACCGAAAGTCTCCAGGACTGACAGAGTTTGTCGTCCTTGTAGAGCCCGAGTTTGATATTTGTGTTTCCGACGTCGATAACGAGTAACATATCAGCGGTTTTTCTCCTGTTGTTTTCTTATCGCGTAAGCTATCGGCGGCGTTGCGACCGTCATTACTATCACTTCGATCACAAAATTGAGCGAGACGAGCCCTGCCATAAACTCAGGCGTGATCGCGCTGTCTCCGACCGTCTTGCCTTTGTAAAAGAGCCATATCGTACCGAGTACGAGCGCGGTATTCGCACAAACGCCGAGCGCCGAAGATATTGCGTATACGACGATCTCTCTCGTCCTTTCGAGCGCGCTTTTCCTCTTTGCTTCGCCGCTTGTTCCGGTCTCCCGAGACTCTACGTCCTCTGCCTCTGCGGTTTCCTTTCCGTCGCCGACGTGGGTCTCTCCTTCCTCGGTCTTGACCTTACCGCGAGACGTTATCTTCACCTGAAGCGCGTTGATCCCTCTGTTGACACCCCAGGCGACTGCGGGCACGCATATCCTCGGAAGTACGGATACCAGCGGATTCCTGAACAGCGGAGCCGTCAGACTCGCCGCGCCTACCGTAAACGCGCCTATCAGAGAAGTCAGACCCATTATCAGTCCGCCCAGCACGGCGGTTTTCAGATCCTGCGTCAGAGCTATGACGAGTACGGGAAGCAGAGTCAGCGCCAGAGACGCCGCGCCGAGATTGATCGGCAAAAGGCTGAATATGACGATCAGCGCAAGTTCGAACGCGAGAAGCGCTATTCTGTGCGATTTTTTCATTTCTACCACGCTTGAGTTTGCCCTTTGGCAATACCCATCCTTTAAGGTAATCGGTTGTTTTTGCGAACATGCGACGGCAAAAGCCTGTCGTTGTTCACGCTAATTATACCAAACAAACGTGTATTTTACAACTAAATTAAAAATATAAAATAAGCGATTTTGAGAGCGCGCCATTTTCTTGCTCTCGCCCTCTGTCAGTTTATATCCGCATAAAAGCGGCTTTTTACGGCGCGCAAATACTTGCGCTGACCGCAAGAAGATAAGAAAACCAGACACTCTTGAGCAAAAATATCGCCGCGGCGAAGTTATTTTTCCTGAAATTGAGAAAACTGCCGACTGCGCTCCCGACCAGAATGATAGAGAGCACGATAATGCTTGCCGGCAATGAATTGAGCCTGAAAAAGACGTAACACCAGAACGCGTTGAGAGCCCCTCCCGATATCGGGAGAATAAGCGCAAGTCCCTTTTCGCCCCTGTAAAACAACGACGAGAGCGTCGCAACGTCCGCCGCGTAGACCGCCGCCCACACGGGCGTCTGCCATTTGTCTGCGAGAGCGAAATCGGGCAGAGACAAAGAGGCGTACCAACCGCCCGTATCCACCGCGAGCGCGGACGGGAACGCCGCCGCAAGAACTATTCCGAAAGATATTGCGACCGACCATAGCCGCCTGACTGTCCGCATAAAATAAATTATGCGCTGAAATCCTCATTATGCCGACGGCGGGAAAACACGCCGAGCCGCAAAAACACCGTCCTTTCAGAGCCGCTGTACGCTTACCGCATACCAGACCGGAAAATACCGTCATAAAGACAGTTGCCCTTTGCCCGCAGGCAACAAAAAAGCGCCCGTAACAAGGCGCATTTCAGTCGTTTTCTCTATTTGAGTCGCTACCTGCCGCTCCGCTCTCCTCTCCGACGCGCGAATATTTTGACACGACTTCTCTCGGTTTCAGCTTCCCTTTTTTGTACAGATAATATTGCACGCCGTCCCACAAGAAGTCTACCGCGGCGACGGGGAGCACGACGCAGAGAGAAAATTGCCAGTAGTAATCCGTATACACGGCGACGAACACAACCCACGCGATAAACACGACGGGCGTGATCACCATCTTCCAGATCCTGTACGGCAGAGGTTTGACCGGCAGATCGAGCCACCAGGTGACGAAATTGTATTTTTTCATAACACCATGATACTACCTGCCGCAAAAAAAGTCAATCGTTGCAATGCTGACCGCGTACTGCGGGAGCGGCGCTTTGCACCTTGTTCGTATTGCTCTGCTTCGTCATAACAAGTCACGGTCGGAAGCAAGTCCCCGTGCCGCGCCGTCCCCATCTCCATTCGGGACCGTGCAGGAAATCCGCTTTACGTTGCCCGCGTTTTTCGCAGTTTCCGACATTTTTCGCGATACGTATCCGTTTTTTTGTATAAGACTGATTTTACAAACGCACTTTTGCCGCGATTAAAACTCACGCCGTTTTGCCTGTGCGACAAACCGCCGCTTTGTCTCCCGCACTGCGCGACCGTAAGCCTTTGTCGCGAACAGGCTGAATCAGAAAGTAAAAGTCGCGATACTCAAACGGCGTTCAGGTCTTACTCATTGCAACCGGGATACCGTCAAAAACGCCCTCCCCCGCAAGAGGATTGATCGACGCGTCGGTTTGGCGCGACTGAATACGCAAAGCCGAAAAAACAAAGTCGGCTGTTACGCCGACTCCGTTTCTTGCTTTTTGCAGTATGTATTTTTTTACTTGCAGCCGCAACCGTCGCCGCTTCCGCAGCAGCTGAGCGCCACAAGAATAGGAATAATGTTGCAGCAACCCGAGCCGCAACTCTTGATACCGTTGCCGCCGCAAAGAAGCAACAGAAGAATTATCCAAAGGCAATCGCAGCCGCAGGACATTCCGCATTCGTTGAAATTGTTCATGTTCGTTCCTCCCATATAGTCACGGGTCTTTTTCTCATCCCGCTACTTCACAATACGCAAATTGCGGCAAAAACGTTACATCAATTGACAAAGTCGGATAAAATTCTTATAATCTATATGTTAATATAAATTTTTGGCGGGAATCCCGCCTTGAGGAGCTTATATATGGCAGAACTCACTATGGACAAACTGGTCGCCCTTTGCAAAAGCAGAGGCTTTATTTTCGCCGGCAGCGAAATTTACGGCGGCCTTGCCAACACCTGGGATTACGGTCCCCTCGGCGTAGAACTCAAGAACAACGTAAAACGCGCCTGGTGGAAAAAATTCATACAGGAAAATCCGCTCAACACGGGTCTCGACTGCGCTATTCTGATGAACCCCAACGTATGGGTCGCAAGCGGTCACCTCGGCGGCTTCAGCGATCCTCTCATGGACTGCAAGAGCTGCAAATCGCGTCACCGCGCCGACAACCTCGTCGAGGATTACATGAAGCGCAAGGGCATCGAAGGCAGCATCGCAGGCTGGACCAACGAACAGCTTGAAAAATACATCGTCGACAACAAGATCCCCTGCCCAGTCTGCGGCAAGAGCGACTTCACGGGTATCAGACAGTTCAACCTGATGTTCAAGACTTTCCAGGGCGTTACCGAGGACAGCGCGAACACCGTGTATCTGCGCCCCGAAACCGCGCAGGGCATTTTCGTCAACTTCCTCAACGTACAGCGCTCCGCGCGCATGAAAGTTCCGTTCGGTATAGGTCAGATCGGCAAGAGCTTCCGCAACGAGATCACTCCCGGCAACTTCACTTTCCGTACCCGCGAGTTCGAGCAGATGGAGCTTGAATTTTTCTGCAAACCCGGCACCGACCTCGAGTGGTTCGCTTATTGGAAAGACTTCTGCAAGAAGTGGCTCCTCGACCTCGGCATGGACGAGACCAGACTCAAACTGCGTGACCACGACAAGGACGAGCTGTGCTTCTACTCCACCGCCACGACCGACTTCGAGTTCAGATTCCCGTTCGGCTGGGGAGAGCTCTGGGGCGTTGCCGACCGTACCGACTACGATCTCAAACAGCACGTCAAGGTCAGCGGTAAAAACATGGAATATACAGACCCCGTCACGGGCGAAAAATATATCCCCTACGTCATCGAGCCTTCGCTCGGCGCAGACAGAATGGTGCTTGCGTTCCTCTGCAACGCTTACGACGAAGAACTCGTCGACGGCGAGACACGCGTAGTCCTTCGTCTGCACCACGCGCTCTCTCCTTACAAGGTCGCCGTTCTGCCGTTGCAGAAAAAAGCGCTCGGTGAAAAGTCGGACGAGATCTACCGCGCGCTCTGCAAGAAGTTCTCTGCAACTTACGACGAAGCGGGAAGCATAGGCAAGAGATACCGCCGTCAGGACGAGATCGGCACTCCTTATTGCGTGACCGTCGACTTCGAGACGCTCGAAAACAACACCGTTACGGTCAGAGAGCGCGACAGCATGGCGCAGGTCAGGATAAATATCGACGACCTCGAGAAGTACCTCTCGGACAACCTTCAGTATTGATACCATCAAAGTGCGCGTCGCATTACGGCGCGCATTTTTATAAGATCATCGATCACCGACAGAAATATGAACGAAGAAAAATTCAGCGGCAAAGCCGAAATATACGATAAATACCGTCCGTCCTATCCGAGCGGACTTTTCGATCTTCTCTACCCGAAATACGTCACCCCGCAGTCGGTGATCGCGGACGTTGGCTCGGGCACGGGGAAATTTGCAAAACTTCTTCTCGACAGGGGCAATACCGTATACTGCGTGGAGCCTAATGCCGACATGATGTCCAAAGCAAAAACAATGCTTGACGGCTATGCGGGATTCGTGCCCGTATGCGCAAGCGCGGAAAACACTTCTCTCCCCGACGCGTCTGTCGACTTTATAACCGCGGCGCAGGCATTCCATTGGTTTGACAAACGGGGTTTTGCAAGAGAATGCAAGCGCATTTCAAGAGGCGAAGCGGTATGCGCGCTGATCTGGAACACGTACGACGCGACCTGCCCGACGGTCGCGGAACTCGAAAAACTCAATTTTTCCTGTCTTGCGAAATTCAAAGGTTTTGCAGGCGGCTCGTCTCCCGAAAGCGGAGTCTTCGATTTCTTCGGCAAATACGAGACGTTCAGGTTTGTGCAGGACCTGCATTTCGACTACGACGCATTCGTCGGGCGCTGTTTTTCGTCGTCGTATTCTCCGTCAAAGCAGAGCGACGAAGGAGAACGCTATCTTTCGCTACTGACCGATTTCTTTGAAAAGCAGTCTGACGGCGGCATGATCGCTCTGCCAGTTTCGACACTCTGCCACATAGGAACGGTGCTCTGAAGCCGAGCGTTTCAGCTTAACTTCCGCAAGGATAATGCACGACCTGCGTCTTCGCGATAAAAGCGGAGCCGCGTTTTTATGGACGCGCGACCTTCGCGGATCTTAACGACCGCCACCATCGACTCGCCCGCATGCAGATAATAGTTTAAATCCTTAAGGACAGTCCTGATCGCGATCAATCAGTCCGACCCACACAGAAAAGCCCCTTTCAGACGATACGGTCGATCGCAGAGCGATCGCGGCTGATCTCGGTATCACTGCTCTCGTTCCGACACCGGAAAACCGTATATCGTTTGCATTAAAATGCGGTGAAAACTCAACGAGATTTAAAGAAATACAAACGTTGATCTGATGCAAAACAGTTTTCAGCCGACGGTGCCGTAAGTCTATACGCAACAGACCGGCGTTCTCGACGACGACCTTATACCCTGCGACCTGATTTTTGCGAAAATGAAATTTAAACGATCCGCGCGCTTTTCGGCGCACGGTCTTCAATCGCAGGCTCAGCAACAGATACAAAAAAAGCCGCCTTTCGGCGGCAATTCAACTTTAATTATCAAAAATAATACTGTCAGTCAAAACGGCGTTTTCTTTCAAAAATGACCTTACGGCTGAGCAAATTGACATAAGTGGTCATATATCCCGCCTGCATCCATACTTTTGATATGGAGTGAGTGTCCGTATTAGACCAGTAAGCGCGGTGATTGTAGGCAGACGACGGCAAAGGCTGACCGATAAGGTCCTCGATCTGTTTGAACGTCATGGTTATGCTGTCACCGCCGTGTGTATGCAGAAAATCGGCAAGAAATCTGTATTTTCCTTTCACTCCGACGTTATACACTTCTTCTTTCTCTCTCGGCGCTTTCTGAACGGGAGCAGACCTTTCAAGCAAAGTTTCGAGTTTTGCAAGTCTTTCTTCGAGCGCCATGACCTGCTTAGAGAGTTCTTCAACGGTAATAGCCATGTTTACCTCCGACATTTTCTTGTGTGCTTTAACGGTTACTATTATAACATTATTTTACAGTAAAAACAAGTAAAATCGAAAAAATATCTGCAACTATTTACAACCCGCAATATCCTTGAGGACAGGGAGCAATTCCAACAAAAAATTTTCTGTCTACAGCCATATCTACGTCTCTCTTCCAAAACCGATGACCGTCTAACGCACTCTCAACAATACAAAATCGTTTACCGTTTAATGCCTTGTTTGCCTTTCACTTCATCTGCATCGGTGCTGAAATCTCCTTACGAACATCTCTTTTCATTTTGCCTTGCAACGCTCGCCATGATCTCGCGACTAAAGTAGCATTTTATTATTATTATTAAGTATTATCAATTATTATCAATTAGTATCAATTATTACTTGTCTATAAATTTTGCAGCAGCGGGAATTACTGTGACGAAAGTTTCTGAGTTTCTCCTCGAAAAACAGATAATAACTACACGCATTTCGCACGCAAAACGTACGATAAGGACACCGCGTATTGCTGTGCGGAGCGAAGCAAGAGACGCGTATCGTAAAGACACAACTGTCAGATGCTTACCGCAAAACATTCAAAGCCACATTAAGTAATCAAACTCTAAGCATTGCAACAGGATTGCAATGTGTAGCGCGCACTACACGTCAAAAATCACACAGGGCGACTGTCCGACACAAGTTCTGTCGCCCTCTCAAGAAAAACTTCAGAGTAAAATCCAACTAACGAATACGGTGCACATCTCAATACACACGACAGGACGACCCGGACCAAAAAGGACTTTTAAAGCAAAGTACACAACCGATGACTTAACGAAGCGTTCTCAATACGTAAGACAGACAACGCATCGGGAACTAAAAAGCACTTATGACAACAACTTATACCAGACTTGAATAATACAAACAAGGTTAAAGCGGCAAATTTCCGTAGCTACTGAGTTAAATGTTTTGCCCGTGTGACGGGTGCATATACAGACTTCGCATTATGCAACTCAGTCAGGGTAATAAATAAGGCTTGAAATTGCAGGCTACTGCAAGCGATGATTTTTAGTGAGTATTCGGGAAACCCATGGCACAAAACAAAAATGGCTTTGCTTTGTCAAGTGAGCAACGATACGCGACAGCGAAAATTGCTCCCGCTACGCGGGCGCCTCAGGGCTGATTCGTATTATTCTGGTCTGGTATAACACGACAAAGCGTTCGCAATACGTAAGGCGGTCAATGTAGCGTGCACAAGACAAAAAAAATGGTGCTTGACGCAAGAAAAAACGCCCCGATAACGGAGCGTATTTTTGTCGTATACGCGGTATAGCAAGATACCGTTCTCTTTAATTTCAGCCCTTGGTCGAATAGTTGGGCGCTTCTTTCGTGATCGAGATATCGTGCGGGTGGCTCTCGATGAGCGACGCGTTGGATATCTTGACGAACTGAGCGTTCTTTCTGAGCATTTCGATATTGGGCATACCGCAGTATCCCATACCGCTTCTGAGACCGCCCATGAGCTGGAAAACGACCTCGGACAGCGAGCCTCTGTAAGGAACGCGGCCTTCAACGCCTTCGGGGACGAGCTTCTTCGCATTGGTCTGGAAGTATCTGTCCTTACTGCCTGCCGCCATAGCGCCGAGCGAGCCCATACCTCTGTAGACCTTGAAACTTCTGCCCTGGAACATTTCGATATCTCCCGGAGTCTCCTCGGTACCTGCGAAAAGACTTCCTATCATTACCGCGCTTGCACCCGAGCCGATAGCCTTGACTATATCGCCCGAGAACTTGATACCTCCGTCTGCGATAACGCGTTTGCCGTATCTGTCAGCCATCTCGGCGCAATCCATGATAGCGGTGACCTGCGGCACGCCGATACCCGCTATGATACGCGTCGTGCAGATAGAGCCGGGTCCGATACCGACCTTGACTACGTCTGCGCCCGCGCCGATGAGAGCCTTGGTGGCCTCTGCGGTAGCGACGTTGCCGACGATATAAGTGACGTCGGGGTATGCCGCCTTGATCTTTGAAACTGTGTCGAGCACGCCCTTGGAGTGTCCGTGAGCGGTGTCGATGGTGATCACGTCGACCTTGGCTTTGACGAGCGCGTCGACTCTGTCAAGCACGTCCGCAGTAACGCCGACCGCCGCGCCTGCGAGAAGTCTGCCGTTGGCGTCCTTGGCGCTGTTGGGGTACTTGATAGCCTTTTCTATATCTTTAATTGTGATGAGACCTTTGAGATTGTAATCTTCGTCCACGAGCGGCAATTTCTCTATGCGGTGCATGCCGAGTATTTTCTGAGCCTCGTCGAGAGTCGTTCCTACGGGAGCGGTGACGAGATTCTCTTTGGTCATACAGTCGCCGATCTTCTTCGTCATGTCCGTCTCAAACCTCAGGTCTCTGTTGGTGATGATACCGACGAGCTTAGTGCCTTTGGTGACGGGAACGCCGCTTATGCGGTATTTTCTCATCAGATCGTTGGCGTCAGCGAGAGTGTGCTCGGGGCTGAGGAAGAACGGGTTGGAAATGACGCCGTTTTCACTGCGCTTGACCTTGTCGACCTGCGCCGCCTGTTCTTCGATAGACATATTTTTATGTATGATACCTATGCCGCCTTCACGAGCGATCGCGATAGCGAGTTCGTGCTCTGTGACGGTATCCATCGAAGCGCTGAGAAGCGGTATGTTGAGAGTGATTTTATCCGTGAGTTTTGTCGACAGATCGACCTGATAAGGAAGCACCTCGGAATAACCGGGAATCAGCAGTACGTCGTCGAAAGTCAGACCTTCTTTTACAATCTTAGCCATTAGAAATCTCCTTGTCGCTTTTTCTAATTTTAGAACTTTTTGCCTTGCAAAGTCAAACGAATACAACCGCTATTTGCCCGTTTGCGACAAAAACGGCAAAACTTTTTCCCCTGATCGCATACGAGCGTGTTTTTTCGGACATTCTGCAAGGATTCGTACGATAATATTGTGTTAAGATATTCAAAATATAACTTGCAACAGACTGCGAAAAATGATATTATAATTATAATAATAAGGAAGCAGGTAAAAATCGGTTTTTTTATGGACGAAAATAAAATCAAAGAACTCATATCTCAAATGACCCTTGAAGAAAAGGCTTCTCTTTGCTCGGGCAAGGATTTCTGGACGACGAAACCCGTCAAAAGACTGGGCATCGGCAGCTTCGTCATGTCAGACGGTCCTCACGGACTGCGCAAAGAAAACGAGGACGACGACAACGTCGGTCTCAAGAGTTCTTTCCCCTCAACGGCATTCCCGCCTGCGGTATCTCTTGCCGCTACATGGAATCCCGATCTCGCGAAAGAAGTGGGCGACGCTCTCGGCAAACAGTGTCTCGACCAGCACGTCGACATACTGCTCGGTCCGGGCGTAAACATCAAGCGTTCGCCTCTTTGCGGCAGAAATTTCGAATATTTTTCTGAAGACCCCTATCTTGCAGGCGCTCTCGGAGCGGCTTATATCGACGGCGTACAGCAAAACGGCGTGGGCACTTCGCTCAAGCATTTCTGCGCCAACAACAACGAGTATCTCAGAATGACGATAAGCAGTATCGTCGACGAGCGTGCTCTCAGAGAGATATATCTGCCCGCCTTCGAAACCTGCGTCAAAAAACAGCCGTACACCGTGATGGCTTCTTACAACAAGATCAACGGCGTATACGCCTCGGACAACGTCAGACTGCTCGACGGCATTCTGCGCAAAGAATGGGGCTTCAACGGTCTCGTAGTCAGCGACTGGAACGCGACCAACGACCGCGTCGAAGGCATACGCGCGGGTATGGATCTCGAAATGCCCGCGAGTGGCGGCATGAACGATCAGAAGATCGTCGAAGCAGTCAAAAAAGGTACTCTCGACGAAGCCGCGCTCGACAAAGTCGTCATGCGCATACTCAAACTGCTTTACAGATGCGAGGACGCGCGCAAAGACGGTTATAAGGCAAATTACGAAGCGGCGCACGATCTTGCGAGACGCGTTGCCGAAGAAAGCATAATACTTCTCAAGAACGACGACAATCTGCTCCCTGCGGACGAAGACAAAGACATTCTCGTCATAGGCGCGCTGGCAAAGCACAGCCGCTATCAGGGCTCGGGAAGCAGTCGCATCAATCCGTACAAACTCGTGTCTTTCACAGACTGTCTCACAGCAAAAGGCAAGAAATTCGACTACGCAGAGGGCTATTCTCTGAAGGGCAACGGTCATGACGAAAAACTTTATGCCGAGGCGATCAACAAGGCGAAGAATTTCGACGGCACGATCATTTGCTTCATCGGTCTTACCGACAACTATGAGAGCGAAGGCTACGACCGCACTCACCTCGCGCTCCCCTCGGCGCACGACAAAGTCGTCAGCGCGCTCAAGGGTCTCGGCAAAGACGTAGTGTTCGTTCTCTCCGGCGGGTCGCCCGTGCTGATGCCGTGGCTCAACAACACAAGCACGCTTATCAACGCATATCTGCCAGGAGAAGCGGGCGGCGAGGCGATCTACAACGTCATCTTCGGCAAAGTCAACCCGAGCGGCAAGCTCGCAGAGACCTATCCTCTCGCAGAAAACGACTCCATCGCATCAAAATATTTCCCGATGGGTCCGATAAACGTAGAATACAGAGAGAGCATCTTCGTCGGCTACCGCTATTACGACGCCGCGAAAAAAGAAGTCGCGTTCCCGTTCGGTTACGGTCTTTCCTACACGACGTTCGAATACAGCGACCTGAAATGCTCTCAGGACCACGTCAGTTTCACCGTCACGAACACGGGCAGATACGACGGTGCCGAGGTCTGCCAGATCTATATCGCCGACAAAGATCCCGTGGTGTTCAAAGCGCCCAAAGAGCTCAAAGGCTTCAGAAAAGTATACCTCAAAGCGGGCGAAAGCGCAAAGGTGGAGATAAATCTCGACATGCGCTCTTTCGCGTTCTACAACACAGCCACGTCAAAGTGGTACGCTCCCGCGGGCGAATATTCGGTGCTCGTCGGCTCGTCCTCTCGCGACATCAGGCTCGAAGGAGTCGTCAACGTCGATTTCAAGGACGAACAACCCGTCCCCGATTATGCGGCAATATGTCCGCAGTATTACGACGTAGCGAATTCTGAAACGATCGACGACAGCCAGTTCAAGAATCTTTACGGCAAGGAGATCGCGCCCAACGTCGCGCCCAAACGCGGCGAGTTCAACCAGAATACGACGATAGGAGATTTCTCCTGTTGTCTCATCGGCAAGATCATCATAAAAGTTGCGCCCAAGCTGATCAAATCGCAGGTCCCCGACGCGGATATGACGACGATGATCATGCTGACTCAAGGCATGAAAGGCATGCCCTTGCGCGGTCTCGTGGGCATATCGAGCGGACTTATCGATACCCGCATAATCGACGGTATGTTGCTGTGGGGCAACAAACACAGACTGCGCGGGCTCATCAAGATGATCGGCGGCGTGTTCGGCTCACTGTACAACATCAATATGAAGGACGAAGCCAACGCTAAGCGCAAAGAACTCAAGCGCCAGCAAAAGGAACAGGAAAAAGAAAAACTTCGTCAGGAAAAAGAAAAAGCGAAACTGGAAAAATCCGCGACGAAGAAAAACCCGGATATTAAATGACGCAGACGGCGCGTTACCGATAGGTACGCGCCGGTTTTGTTACCGTATACCAGACCTGAATAATACGAACCAGCCCTGAGGCGCCCGCGTGGCGGGAGCAGTAATCGCTGTCGCGTGCAGTTGCTTGTCTCGCATAGCAAAGTCTTTTCGTTTACCTCAACAAAATCGCTGAAACACTCACTAAAAATCATCGCCTGCGGTAGCCTGCAGTTTTAATCCGTATTGATTACCCTGACTGAGTTGCA
>CASDWJ010000011.1 GCA_949284695.1 uncultured Christensenella sp.
AAAGAACACAAAAGCAATCGCGGAATATATCCAACAACAACTACAGGAAGATATAGGGTACGAGCAACTGACAATAAAAGAATACATAGACCCGTTTACGGGTGCGCCGGTGAAATAAAACAAAGAAACAAAAGCCTTCAAGCTTAGTTCGTGAAGAATATGCGGTTGGCAAAAATTCGATGAGTCTACAGACTCGGCATGGTAAAATGCCCCAGGGGGGCAAGCACAAACCACCAGCACGGCTGGTGGTTATGATTTATCGGAACGCTTGCAGGAAGGCGGCGCAGGAGCCTGCCGCACCGCCCCGCTCAACGCAGATACGCCAACCGACAACAAAGCGCCGCGCACATCCTCTCTCGCAGAATCGATCGGTAGTTGTGAAGACGCGGGACTCGCTTTTTCGGGAGCGCTTCGGCTTAAAGCTCCCGAAAAAGCGATGACGGTCACACGACATCAATACGAAAATGAAAAAGCAGACCTGTCATTGTATTGATATATAATTATATTGATATATATAATGCAGGAGGAAGGGGAAAGGAGCGTCGGCTTTTAATGATTTTTTTAACGATTATTTTACCAAAATTTGTCATACGTCGACGCAATCGCTGTTTACAAATACGTATACGTGTAGTACAATAAATTAAGGCAATAAATTCCAGGGTAATTTGCCTGCAACGATGCGGGCAGAATAATTTATCGGAGAGAAAAGGTGACAAAAAAGATTTTCGGTTATTACGCGAGATATTGGTGGATCATATTGTTGTCGCTCGCTTTCCTTACTTGCGAAGCGCTTTGCGAACTTCAACTGCCTACCTATATGTCGCAGATTGTTTCAGAAGGCATCGCGGTCGGGGATATGCAGGTCGTCTACAAATACGGTCTGATCATGCTCGGCGTCGCGCTTGCGGGCAGCGTATCGTCGATATGCGTCAGTTTCTTTGCTTCCCGCGCAGCGGCGGCAGTTTCCCGCGATCTCAGAAACGACTTGTTTTTCAAGGTCAGCAATTTTGCGAATGCGGAATTCGACAAATTTTCGATTTCGTCTCTCATCACGAGGGCGACCAACGACGTCACTCAGGTGCAGATATTCACGGTTATGTTCCTCAGAATGGTAATGTATGCGCCGATAATGGGCGTAGGCGGCGTGATCAAGGCAATCAGAATGAGTGACGGCATGAGCGCTATGATAATCGTCATCGGCGTCGCGGTTGCAACTCTGCTCGTGCTTGTGGCAGTTCTGATAATTACCGTGCTTCCCAAGTTCAAGGTGTTGCAGAAGCAGATCGACCGCGTCAATCAGGTGGCGGGCGACGAGCTGAACGGACTTATGGTCATCAGGGCTTTCAACACTCAGGACTACGAGGAGGCAAGATTCGACGAGGCAAACAAGGCTCTGACCAAAACGGGTCTGTTTGCGAACAGGGTCATGGCGATTCTTTCTCCTTATATCACCCTTGTTATGTTCGGCGTGTCCGTCGCGGTAGTCTGGATCGCCGCGCTTATGGCAGAGGACATCACACAGGTTGCCAATATGATGGCGTTCATACAATACGCGATGCAGATAATAATGTCGTTCATGATGCTGTCGCTTGCGTTTGTGCTTCTGCCGAGAGCGGCGGTCTCCGCGGGCAGAGTGAGTGAAGTTCTTTCCACACCGATCAGCGTCGTCAATCGCGAAAATACCGTTGACGCTCCGGTAGACGGGGATATCGTGTTTGACAAAGTGGGCTACAGTTACGGCGGAGAGACAGAGGCGGTCAGAGATATCAGCTTTACGGTAAAAAAAGGAGAAACCGTCGCTATCATCGGCAGCACGGGGTCAGGCAAGTCCACTGTCGTCAATCTGTTGCCGCGCCTTGCCGATGTGACCGAAGGAAGTATCACGATAGGCGGAGTGGACGTCAGGGATTTCGATCTGAAAAAGTTGCGCGCGGGTATAGGCTTCGTTCCTCAGAAGAACATTCTTTTTTCGGGAACGATATCGACCAATATAAAATATTCCGACCCCGCAATGTCTGACGAAAGAATGAAAGAAGCGGGAGAGATTGCGCAAGCCAAGGAGTTCATAGAGGAAAAAGAGTCGGGCTATGACAGTGAGATCGCTCAGGGCGGCAACAACGTGTCGGGCGGACAAAAACAGCGTATCGCGATCGCACGCGCTCTCGCCAAAAAAGCGCAGATATACGTTTTTGACGACAGCTTCAGCGCGCTCGACTTCAAGACGGACGCCAATCTCAGACAGGCTATAAAGGAAAAACTCAGCGGAGCGACGGTGATAATGGTCGCGCAACGCGTGGGTACGATAAAGAATGCGGATAAGATAATAGTGCTCGACGAAGGCAAGATCGTCGGGCAGGGCACGCACGAAGAATTGCTTAAAAATTGCGCCGTCTATGCGGATATCGCAAAATCGCAGCTCTCGGAGGAGGAACTCGGACTATGAAAGAGAAAAAGACTCCTATCAAAAAGAGAGGAATGATGGGCGGCGGACACGGACCCGGGGGCGCGGCTGTTCCCGGAGAAAAGGCAAAAGACTTTTTCGGTACGCTCAAAAAGACGGTACGCTATATGAGAAAGGACGTCGCCGTCATAATCACGGCTTTCATACTCGCGGTTTTCAGCGTAGTAGCGACTTTGCTCGTGCCCGATATACTGGGCGGCGCAACCGACGAACTTCTTGCGGGAACGATGAGTAAGACTTTCTATAAAGAAGCAAAGACGGTGCAGGACAGCATTCCCGAGTTCAGCGAAGACGAGCTTTATATGATCCAATTGTTCCCCGATCTCACTTTGCGCGATCTTGAGGACAGGGGAATGCTTCCCGAGGGCGTAGACGAATCTATGCTTGACCTCAAGTTGTCGGCATTAGTGGAAGCGAAAGAGGCAACGACGGTCGGAGAGCTTTTCCGCGCGCTCGGAGCAACCAAGGCTCTCGACTCCGTCGCGATAACATACCGTGCGAGGATAGAGAATACCTCTCTCGTATCGGCGCCGTCAATAAACGTCGATCTGATAATATCCATACTCACAAAAATTATCGCGCTGGTGTGCTTTTCGGCTATACTTGCATACGTGCAGGGATTGCTCCTCGCAGGCGTGGCGCAAAGGGTGTCGTACCGCTTCCGCCGCGATATCAACAACAAGATAGACAGCCTGCCGCTCAAGTTCTTCGATACAACCACCAACGGCGAAGTGATGAGTTATATCACCAACGACGTCGACGCGATATCCAACTCGCTTAACCAAAGCCTTTCGCAGATAGTCACAAGTATCACGACGTTAATCGGCGTTATGGTGATGATGTTCACGATCAACTGGATACTAACGCTGATAACGCTTCTGATCGTGCCGATATCTATGTTTATCGTGATGCTGATCATCAAGAGGTCGCAACGCTTTTACCTGATGCAGCAGGAATATCTCGGTCACGTCAACGGACACATCGAGGAAATGTTCTCCGGACACAACGTCATCAGCCTGTTCAACGGGGAAGAAAAGAGTATAGAAAAGTTCTCCGAGTATAACGGCAAACTCTACGATTCCGCATGGTCGTCGCAGTTCTTTACCGGTATGATGATGCCTGTGATGAAGTTCGTCGGCAACCTCAATTACGTGCTTGCCTGCGTGCTGGGCGGTGTGTTCGTTCTCAACGGAAACGTGGCGGGCGTGCAGATGACGGTGGGCAATATCCAGTCTTATATCCAGTACGTCAGGCAGTTCAACCAGCCGATAAACCAGATCTCGGGTATTGCCAACACATTCCAGTCAACGGTTGCGGCGGCAGAGAGGATATTTGCTTTCCTCGAGCAGCCCGAAGAAGAGGAGACGGGCGATGCTGTACCGGAAAACGTCGAGGGCAATGTCACCTTCGATCACGTGCGTTTCGGTTACGTCGAGGACAAGATCATCATCAAGGACTTCTCCTGCGAAGTCAAAAAAGGTCAGCGCATAGCGATTGTCGGTCCGACGGGCGCGGGCAAGACGACGATAGTTAAACTCCTTATGCGATTCTACGAACTCAACGGAGGAGACATATATCTCGACGGCAAGAGTATCCGTTCTTTTACTCGCGAGGGGCTGAGAAACGAGGTCGGCATGGTATTGCAGGATACCTGGTTGTTCAAGGGTACGATCATGGAAAATATCCGCTACGGCAGACTCGACGCGACCGACGACGAGGTGAAACGTGCGGCAAAGATAGCCTGCGCCGATCACTTTATACAGACGCTGCCCGGAGGGTACGATTTTGAGATCAATACCGAGGCGGACAACATATCGCAGGGACAGAAGCAGCTTCTCACGATAGCGCGCGCGATACTTGCAGACCCGACCGTGCTGATACTCGACGAAGCTACCTCATCGGTCGATACCCGCACCGAAATTTTGATACAACAGGCTATGGACAGACTTATGCAGGGCAGGACGAGTTTTATCATCGCACACCGACTGTCCACGATACGCGACGCAGACAAGATACTCGTGCTGAGAGACGGTGACGTTATAGAGCAGGGCAGGCATGCAGAACTTCTTGAAAAAGGAGGCTTCTACGCGACGTTGTACAATTCTCAGTTTGAAAGCTGAAAGAGTAAAAAACCGAATACTTGTCAAAAAAAGATACGGAAATCCGTATCTTTTTTTGTGCCGTCAGATTTTGTGCGCTTCGATCGCATTTTTGCAGAGCGGGTTTTTTCGCCGTCAACGGGCGTTGCGCGGGAGATTTACCGCCCGTCGTCGCCCTCAGATCCCCGCTTGCAAGTTGTCGATTATCTGATATACGAACCACAGCAGATCGGACGATTCTTTGCTGTTCACCGTCAGATACGCCGTGTACGCGTCTGAATAAACTATCGACATCAGTCCGTCGTCAGTCTCGTATGTGACGAAACTTATATAATCGCCGTTCTCCAGCCTGAACGAATAGGTCGCATAGCTGTTGTCTGCGGTCAGGTATTTTTCGTATTCCGAGATCCTTATCGACGGATGAGTGGTCTGCACTATGGTCAGAGTGAGGTCGCTGTGCGTGTGGACCGATTTGTACGCCACGGTGACGATTTCGGGTATGCCCGTGCCCGCAGGATCGTTGTGCGGGTTGTCATTGGCATATGGATCCTCGAGACGGTACAGTTTTCCCTCTCCGTCGGGATACATCAGACCGAGAGAATGTTTTTCGGAGTATTCGCGCGGAGTGTAGTCGGCGACGTATATCTCCGTCAGCTTGTCGAGCGACAGCACTGCGTCTTCTGACGGGTAGCTTCCGTCGGGCGGGGGAGCGTAGCCCGCAGGCATAATGATTATAAATCCCAGAAAAACCGAGAAAACGCATATCACTAATACGCTCAACGCGCTTGCCGCGGCTCGGAAAGAGGCTCGCAGACCGAATTTTACTTTTGCCGATTTTATCTCGTCCTTTTGCAAGGGAGCGGCGGCGATCCTGTCTTTGATACCGTCAAGCAGGAGAGGAGATGCGAGATTGCCGTTGTGCGCAACGGCGTGCAGTTTCTTTTCTATATCTTTCATTGCTCCCCCTCCTTCAAGTATTTTTCGACACGCTTAAGCGCCGATTTATATCTGTCATATGTAGTAGTTCTCGACAAAGAAAGTTCTTTGGCAATTTCGTCAAAGGTGTATCCGCCCCAGAATTTCATCACCAGCACGGTGCGACTTTCGTCGTCAAGGCAGGCGAGCGCTTGCTTGACGGTAAGATTTTCTATACATTGTTCGACAAAGTCCGAAGTGACGGACGATACGTCTGTCAACGCTTGTTCATTAAGAGAAATATCCCTGCCCGTGTAGGTCAATGCTGTGTTTTTGACAATCGTATACATCCAGTTGGTCGCGCTTTTATAAGGTTTGTAAGTCGCGCTTGACCTGTATATTCTGAAGTAAGCGCCGTTGAGAACGTCGTTTATTTTGGTTTTGTCGCGTAAGTAACGATAGGCAACAAAATACATTTGCTCCTTTGTAGAAAAGAAGAGTTCGTCCAGCGCCGACTCTTTTCCGCAGGCTATCGCAACGATCAGCTTGCCGATTTTTTTATCCGCCTTGTCTCTCACGTTACCTCTCGTACATATATACCGCGCTACACACGGCTTTTTTCGGCATTTTGCAAAAATACGTCACAATTTTATTTTATTTGCAAGCAATAGCGTTGTCAATATTCAATTCTTACAAATTGGCCGCTTTTATTTGAAAACGCAGAGACAATAGGTTATAATAAATACGCGCGCACCCGTAGCTCAGTTGGATAGAGCGTCAGACTCCGACTCTGAAGGCCAGCGGTTCAAGTCCGCTCGGATGCGCCAATGGCAAAGCTCGCTTTGAGCCAAAATAAAAAAGCAGGGCACTTCGCCCTGTTTTTTATTCCGTCCTTATAGCTTCGCTTTGATCGTCGCATCCTCGGGACACCGAAATAGTGACGCTCGCAAAGCTCGCTATTCTGTCGCAAAAGGGTTTGTTCCTTACAAATCCGCTCGGATGCGCCACTTGCGGAAAAGCAAAGCCTTTTCCGCGACTTTTTTCAAAAGTCTGATCTGCGGCTTGCTTTTCCGCTTTCGCAAAAAGTCACGCTTCGCTATCAACTTTTTGCGACCTGCTCGTCAGGTGCGAGACAAAAGGGAAGAGAAGCGTTTTTCGCATTTGTCATTCATATTGTAAAAAACTGTTGATATTGACCTGCAAAATATGTATAATAAAAATACAACTTATCGACCTCGGGGGTATAGCTCAGTTGGTAGAGCGCTTGAATGGCATTCAAGAGGTCAGGGGTTCAACTCCCCTTATCTCCACCACGCATTGACGAGCCATAAGGCTCGTTTTTTTATGCGTGGTGGAGATAAGGGGACAAGAACCCTGTTGTGCTTTGCGTGAGCGGTTGATGCTCGTCGTTTTGTATCGCTTATGCAGGCAGGCTCCTCGCTATTCCGTCAAGACACTTCGCGTCTTTCCTTACGGCGCGGCAGTACCGATATTGCCAGTCGCAATAACTCCCGATGCCGCGGTTTTCGCCGCAAGGAGAAGCTCCTCTTGTCGTCACCGCTTTGCATTGCCGTACGTAATCGGTAGGACATTTTTTATGTGTACATATTTCGGGTGACGCTTATTAGTGTTTTAAAAGAAATAAAATACTGAAAAACGCTTTACAAATAAAAGTTATTTGGTATAATATAACTATAAAGAATTATTTTAATAAATATGAGGAAAAGACAGTGAAGAGAAGCGTTACGACGGATACCGAAGAAATAAAGGAGATAATGGAGAAGGTCGGCGAGGAGGATCAACGCGCGATGAGAGAATTTCTCTTTGGTGGCAAAGCGGTGCTGGTTTCAGGAGAAGCGACGGGCAAGCACAGCGTCTACGGTGCGGCGGTCGAAGTCGTGGTTGACAAAGAATTTTCGGATTATCTGCCGCATGCCAGGTCGATTATCATGTGGATCGGGGCGAATAACGCGGCGCTTAGCGACGTGCAATGGTTTTTTGCCGCGATCTTCAGAAAGACGAGGGAATATTGCGAAAGCACCACTATGCTTACGAGCGATAAGGCGTACGGGGACAGGGTGAAGATAGTCGTAGTTGCAAAATGAAACTTACCCGTAAGCGTTCTGATTGACGATCGGGAAGATAGGCGTGTTGCGCTTTGTAAGGCTGCCGAGGTTTAACCGGGGATAAATTTAAGGCGGTTTTGACGTAATGACGTTATTATGCAAGCGGCGGCAAGGCTTATTCTCTGTTTAGTCCCATGGCGTGCGGTTGCTTTTCTTGGTGAAGCGCGACTGACAATCAAAAGAATTTGTGTGCGGCTTTTATTGAAAAAAAGCCGCGTTTGTATTATAATGATTCTACAAAAAACTGCGAGGCATTATGGCAAAAAGAGTCGTTGTCGGTATGAGCGGAGGAGTGGACAGCTCCCTTGCGGCGCTGCTTCTCAAAGAGCAGGGCTATGATGTGGTCGGTCTTTTTATGCGCAACTGGCATGAAAAGGACGATTCGGGCTGTTGCACCGCCGACGAGGATTTTTACGACGTTCGTTCGGTATGCGCGAAGATAGGCGTGCCGTATTACAGCGTGGATTTTGCAGACGAATACTATGATAGAGTGTTCAGACAGTTTGTCGAAGAATATAAAAAGGGGAGAACGCCCAATCCCGACGTGCTCTGCAACCGAGAGATCAAGTTTGCACCGTTCGCAGAACAGGCGAGGAAGATGGGCGCCGACTATATCGCAACGGGGCATTATTGCAACGTGTACCACAGAGAGGATGGGGCAAACTTTCTTCTCAAAGCTAAAGATCAGAATAAGGACCAGACCTATTTTCTCAATCAGGTCACGTCGGATCAGCTGAAAGACGTGTTGTTCCCGATAGGCGATCTGGACAAGCCGACGGTCAGAGAGCTTGCGGCAAGATACGGTCTATCTACTGCGGGGAAGAAGGACAGCACAGGCATATGCTTTATCGGCGAGCGCAATTTCAGGGCGTTTCTGTCACAATACATACCCATGCAAAAAGGGGATATAATCGACACGGGCGGGAAAATTGTCGGCAAGCACGACGGGGTTTTCTATTATACGCTCGGTCAGAGAAAAGGGCTTGGTATCGGCGGCGTGAAAGACTGCGCGGACGGCGCCTGGTTTGTCGTCGGCAAGGACATTGAAAACAATATACTCTACGTTTCCAAGGGCGACCAGTCGTTGTTGTATCACAACGTGCTGGAGACGGACGGGTTCAACTATATCCCGTATCCGCCGGGCGAGGAGTCGTTCGAGTGCGAAGTGAGGATACGTCACCGTCAGCCGCTTCAGAAAGCGCTGTGCATAAAAAAGGAGAACGGCGGGATAAAGCTGATTTTCGAGCGCGCTCAGAGGGCGATCGCCGAGGGGCAGTATGCCGTGTTGTATCGCGGCGACGTATGTCTCGGCGGCGGCGTTATCGAGCGTAAATACAACGAATAATCTATTTTAGATATATTGTTTGCGCGCTTGCGCGTATGCGTGGATATTTATAAAAAAATTGCAAAAATCGCTGAAAAATCCGTTGACTTTAAAAAACGGGTATGCTACAATAACAAAGCTGTCTGAAAAGACAGCGACAAACGGACATTAAAAACTGAACAGAAAGGTGAGAAGTAGAAGTTGAGCTATAAAGCGAAAACAACTGCTTTGAACTTAAAAATTTAGCGAGTGTACAATTAAACACAAGCAAAGTCAACGAGTTTAAAGAGTTAGAGATTGAACTTGAGAGTTTGATCCTGGCTCAGGACGAACGCTGGCGGCATGCCTAACACATGCAAGTCGAACGGGGATAGCA
>CASDWJ010000012.1 GCA_949284695.1 uncultured Christensenella sp.
AATACGAACCAGCCCTGAGGCGCGCCTTTTGTGTGTTTTTTAACGATTCTCACTTGAAAATATTATAATATTATCTGCGTTCGCCTCGCTAAAACACTCACTAAAAATCATCGCCTGAGGGTGCCATGCAGTTTCAAGCCGTATTTATTATCCTGACCGAGTTGCATGATGCGAAGCCTATATATGCGCCCGTCACACGGGCAAGGCATTTAACACAGTAGCTACGGAAATTTGCCGCTTTAAACCTTGTTCGTATTATTCTGGTCTGGTATTCGTCGCCGACAATAACACGATTTACTTTTGCGACGTATACGAAAATATCGCAGATGAATATTATTTTGAGCGCACAGGAAATTCTTGTTACGCATACGGGAAAAATTCCTACGGCAAATGGACGAAAATGCCGATATCCGCTTCTGATTATGATGAATACACGACAATGATCTCCGATGTCTACGGGATAGAAGAATACGCAAGGACGTTGTTGCAATACGTGTACGACAATTTTGACACGGTCATGGCTTATGCCGATGACAGATACGTCATGGCAACGACGGCATTCGATACCGTAAAGAATTTTACTTTGCGTTACGACAACAACTCTCTCATTGCGACTTTCAATATGTATTCGTCATATTACAGCGTCGAATTTTTCTCTGTAAATTCGACAACGGTATCCTTGCCCGCAGAGGTCGCGAACGCTCCGCTCGGGTCGGTTTCGCTGCCGTGAGCTGCCAGCCGAAATCATTACATGGTAAAAATCGCGTACTTTTGCGGTAACGTTATATGCGACATGCGCATAGTATGTATTGTACAAAAGAAAAAGCAACCTTTCAGTCATAAAATATCCTCTACCCGGCAAAAGCAAAAGACGGGGAGCAAAAATGCTCCCCGTTGATTTTTGTGCACAATCTCTGCCCGAGTGCGACGGAAATACCGCATATAACATACACGGGCACGAGAATTATTTTTATCGTCATTCACAGCGGCACGGTCTCCACGCCGCATATCAGCCTCGCGCGCTCCTCAAGGATCTTTTGTCCGTCCTCCGACGCGCAATGCACTCTGAGAAGTTTTTCGTCGGAAAAGCACTTCTTTGGAGCCGTCCTTATAAGCTGTCTGACCACCCCGCCCGCGCCGCTGACGACGTTGAAGCCGTAACGCTTCTCGATATAACTCTGCAAAAACGCATAGTGCGTACAGCCTATCACGACAGAGCCGACGTCCTTGCCGAGATAGGGCGCTATTATCAGATCGAGCGCCTTTTCAGCCGCGGTCAGATCGGGGAAATCCCTCTCGACGAGATAGGCGAGCCCCGAACAGTCGGGAGTATAAAACGCCTTGCCGACGTCAGACACGAGAAGTCTCGAAAACCTCGGTTGAGCGAGCGTCAGCGGAGTTGCGAGCACGAGTACGTCTCCGCCGAAACATAAGGCGGGTCTGACGGCAGGTTCCGTGCCCACGAAATACAGCGACGGAAATTCCTTTCTCAGCGCGTCGATACATACCGCCGTGGCGGTATTGCATGCAAGAGTCACGACCGACGCGCCGCAAGCGGCGAGTTTTTTCACAACCGCGGAGATATGCCTGTAAAGCACGTCTGCGGTCATCGCTCCGTACGGCATATGGTCGGTGTCTGCATAATACGCAAATTCCCCGCCCCGTCTTGCGAAAGTCCTTGCGACGATGGAAAGTCCGCCTATGCCGCTGTCTAAAAACGCGATTTTCATACTATTATTTATGGCGGCAAGCGTGCGGTTATGCCGTCAGAAGCAATCGCAAACCGCTTCCGCTATCAGTTTTGCGCAGATATCAGACCGCTTGTCTGCGTCGTAAGGCACAAAATATCCGACTTTATCCTTTGCTCCGAGGTCTTGAGCGGAAATGATGAACGGCACACCGATAGCTATCAGTCTGCTCCCGAGACAGGCTCTGTCGAGCACCTTGCCGTCCCCTATGCCGCCGCCCGGGCGCAGAGCGGAATCTGTAAACTGAAAGCACGTTCCCAGCCTTTCTGCTTTTGCAGTAGCGAGAGCGTCCACGGCTATAACGTAATCGGGAGAAAAACCGTCTGTCACCGCCTGCACGAGCCGCACCGAATCGAGATTGGTCAGCGCGCCCACGTCGGGAGCGAAAACGCTGATCCTGCCGCCCGCGATACCCGCTTCTTTCAGACACCCGACGACCTTTGCGCCGAGAGCGTCCGCGACCACGTCGCCGTTGCCGAAGCCTACGACGAGAGCGCGTTTGCCCCGCTTTACAAAAGATCTCAGAGCGTGCTTTAGCGCCTTTTGCGCCTCTGTGTCCTCGTCAGTCTGCACGGTCAGATAATTGCCCGCGCGTCTGCCCAGCTTGTCGGCGAGTTTTTTATCGAGACGGCACTCGTCGAATACGGCGCCGTACTTGTCATATCTTCTGCCCTGCAAGCCGTGCGCTTGCGCCGCCTCTATCAGAAGTTGCTGCATGATTTCTTTTTCTCCTGTCTCAGAATGCGCTTTTTGCCGCAAAGCACTCTGTTCGCAACGCAATGAAAAAGCGCTTCCCGACACCGTGATATTATGTCCTTCTGCGCCGACGTTAAAAAAATATTGCAAAAAAAGTCGTAAATCTGATCGATTTTTATTGCTTTATGATTTTTGTTGTGATAAAATTATTTAGCAAATAAGAAAACGGAGGGAACCTATGCCTAACATTAAGTCCCAGAAAAAAAGAGTTTTGATCACGAAAAAGGAGAACGCTATCAATTCCGCGAAGCGCACCCGCGTGCGTAACAGCATCAAGAAGTTTGAAGCTGCAGTCGCAGAAAAGAACGTTGAAGCGGCTACCGCTCTGCTCGCAGAGACCGTATCTCTTCTCGACCGTGCAAGACTGGACGGCGTGTATCACGCAAACACCGTGAGCAGATACGTCGGCAGACTTTCTAAGAAGCTGGACGCTCTTAAGAAAGCAGAGTAACAAAACAAGCAAAACGCGAGCCGCGGAAAATCCGCGGCTTTTTTTATTTTTTCATAATATTTCCGCCCTTCCTTGATGCGTCCCGCCCGACTTCTGCGCGCGCGCCGGTGCGGGCAAAAAGCGGATAAAAGTTCTCTTAGCGACCGCCCGCAAAGCGGATACGGGACAAGCGCGCGTACTTCGATCGTCTGAAAGCAAAAAAAGAGAAGCCTGCACTTCTCTTTTCTTTTATATTACCGGGTTTTTGTCCGACGTTAAGCAGACTTGCCGTTTTCTTTGCAATTCGCTTCTGCCGTTCTGCCGGCGCAACGCGCCCCGTGAGGACACCCCGAGCAACCGCCGCAACCCGAACAGCCGCCTTTGCCTTTTGCCTTGCGTACTATCGCCGCCGCCGTCACTCCGACGACGATAAGCACGGCTATTACGATTATCGTTATTTCAACTGCTCCCATATCGCTATTCTCTATTTTTTTCAAATCTTTTTTTCATATCGACGAAGTTGAGCTTTCCCTTGTTGTAAAGCACGACTGCCGCTATGACCGTTGCCCATACAGCCGCCCATATGAACGCAGTCCACCACCATTGCCCGATGAGATATATCATCGACGCAACGACGTACGAGGTCGCTATCCAGAACAGCAGGGTGAAGTTGAATTTCCTTTTGCCGGGCATTTCCGCCTTGGCGGTAGCGACTGCCGCAAAACACGGGATCGTCAGCATATTGAACGCGATGAACGCTATCAGCGCCGGCACTCCTATCCCCGTCGCGCTTATCATCTGCGCCACGGAATCCACTCCGCCGAGCGCCTCGTCTGCAACGAAGCTGCTCGAAATGCACGCCGCGAGCGTTCCGAAAGTCGCGATTACGTTTTCTTTCGCGATGAGACCCGTTATTGCCGCAACTACGAATACCCAGCCCCACTCGCCGAGCTGCGAGCCGAATCCGAGCGGCGTGAGAAGCGGTTGTACGAGCATACCTGCTCCCGCGAGAATACTCTCGTTGATCCTGTCGTCGGTCAGGAATTTCCAGTCGAACGAGAAGTGACTGACAAACCATATCACTATCGTCGACGCAAGGATTATCGTGAACGCCTTCTTGATAAAGTGTTTGACTTTATCCCACAGCAGCATTGCCAGGCTGTACGGCTGAGGCATCCTGTAAGCGGGAAGTTCCATGATGAAAGGAGGAATATCGCCGCGCATGGTCGTAGAACGCATCAGCAATACCGCGCAGATCGCGACGACTATGCCGAGAAGGTACATTCCGTAAGTTATCAGGTCGGCGTTGCCCATTCCCGTCAGCTGAGCTATTCCACCCGCGACCGCCGTCAGTATGGGAAGTTTTGCCCCGCAACTGAAGAACGGTATAACGCGGATCGTCGCTATCCTTTCGTTTTCGTCGGCGAGCGTACGGGTGTTTACCATTGCGGGTACGGAACAGCCGAATCCCATTATCATCGGCATGAACGCTCTGCCCGACAAGCCGAATTTGCGGAATATGCGGTCGAGGATAAACGCAACTCTCGCCATATACCCCGAATCCTCGAGCAACGAGAAGAACAGGAAAAGCACCAATATCTGCGGCAGGAACGACATGACCGAGAACAGTCCTCCCAACATGCCGTCAACGACGAATCCCGTCGCCCACTGAGCTACGCCGCCGCTCGTCATCGCGTCAGAGACCGCGCCCGATATCGACGACGTTATATGATCGAGAAGGTTGAACAGTATGACTCCCGGAGAAGCGATGCCGTCAGCCGAGCCGAACATACCTTCTCCCCACATTCCCTGAAGCGAAGTCCAGTCTTTGCCGAGCGCGCCCATCGCGCCGAGGTACAGAAAGTCCTCAGAAAAAGTCAGGTGGAACACCGCAAAGAGTATCGCAAGGAATATCGGGATACCCCAGATCCTGTGAGTGAGGATCCTGTCCGCCTTGTCCGAAGCGGTGAGTTTGTCTTTGCCCGACTTTTTCCCTCTGACGAGCGCTTTGGAATAATTCTGCGATATGTATCTGTAACGCGAATCCGCAACGATGGCTTCAAAGTCTGAGCCGAAGGTCTCGTCGTCAAAAGTCTCTTTGAACTTTTCGACGGTCAAAGCCGCCTGAGGATGTTGCGCCACCTCTATCTCGTCCATTTCGACGAGTTTGACGGCATGGAACAGAGCGTTGTCGACTCCTGCACCTTCAAGCGCTATCTTGCAGTCTCTTACAAGGTGAATGAGCGCGCCGCCCTCGAGCACAGTCGTAGCCTTTCTCGGCGTTTTCGAGCATTCGTACGCGCGCTTCATCAGCTCGTCGACACCCTCGCTTTTGAGCGCGGATATCGCGACGACGGGCACGCCTATCTTCTGCTCCAGCTTTGCCGCGTCTATCTTGTCTCCCGCCTTGTGCACCTCGTCTATCATATTGAGCGCTACTATGACGGGCACGTCTATCTCGAGCAGCTGAGTGGTCAGATAGAGGTTGCGCTCGAGATTGGTCGCGTCCACGACGTTTATAACGCAATCGGGTTTTTCGTCGAGAATATAATTGCGCGAAACGACCTCCTCGGGTGTGTACGGCGAAAGAGAATATATACCGGGCAGGTCGACTATGGCGATCTGCTCTTTGAGTTTTTTGTAGACTCCTTCGCGTTTGTCGACCGTTACGCCCGGCCAGTTGCCTACGTGCGCGGTCGACCCTGTAAGGTTGTTGAACAACGTCGTCTTGCCGCAGTTGGGATTGCCCGCCAGTGCAAATCTTTTCATTCTTTCACCTCCATGATCACAAGTTCCGCTTCGCCTTTGCGCAAAGTCAGTTCATAGTCCCGTATCGTCACTTCGATCGGATCTCCGAGCGGCGCGCGTTTGCGCAGGTACACCTCGGCTCCCGGGGTTACGCCCATATCGAACAGTCTGCGGCGGATCCTGCCCTCGCCGGATACGCTCCTGATCACACCCGACTGACCCACCTTGAATTCACTCAGTCTTACTTGCATAATACCTCCTTATAACGCAACGAGTATCTTCGTCGCAATTCCTTTGTCCAGAGCGAGCCTCGAATCCCTCGCCATAACGATGACACTGCCGCCGCTTACCGACAATACGGTCAGTTGAGACCCGACCGTTATCCCGAGGTTTTCGAGATGTTTTTTCGTCTTATCGTCAGCAAGGACGCGTATCACTCTGAGAATTTCGCCTTGCGGCGCAAATACTATCGGCATTTTTTCCTCACTATGATTTTCGTTTTTAAAATGTGAAATTTCTTTCATATTTCGACTCAATTATAGCAACCGTTTTTTGTGCTGTCAAGCGGAATGTGAATTATTTTTCATATTTTTGTGTTTGCAATTTTTTGACGATTATATTATAATGACAAAGAGGAATAGCTATGCCCAGAACGATACGCAACCCAAAGCAGGAACGCTCGATAGACAAGAAAAACAGAATAATAACCGCAGGATACGAGCTTTTTTCCGAAAACGGATATTACAACACCAACACCGTGCAGATAGCAAAGCGCGCAGGCGTGTCCACGGGTATAGTTTACGGCTATTTCCGCGACAAAAAAGATATTCTGCGCGAAGTTACCGCCCTCTATATGGACAAAGTCACCAAGCCCATACTCAATCTTTTCGACAACCTCGAAGCGCCGTTCGACGCCCGCGATCTCGTATGCAGGATAGTGGATCTCGTGATACACGCGCACGGAGAAAACGCGGGGATACACGAAGCGTTGCACTCCCTCACTCATACCGATCCTGAAATAAGCGCGCAGTTTTTACGTCTTGAAGACGATCTTACGCTCAATATCGCCGACAGGCTTACCCGCCTCGACGTGTTGAAAAGCGACGCAAAAGAAAAAGTGCATTTTGCGATGGACGTTCTGCAATCGTTCGCGCACGAGTATATATACGATCATCACGCATATATCGATTATGACCGTTTCAAGGCTCTCGTCACAGACTGCGTCGTCTCTCTGATAGACGGCAAATAGATCAAAAGATTGATAATATGCAAACAAAAAAACGGGTCGACGACCCGTTTTTTTCCTGCGCCGCAGATTGGTTTATACCCTCATGCGGTCTTGGATTTGTCTGATATTATATCTGAAAACTGCGTGCGTTATCTCCACAGAACTTTGAGCGTCTCTCTGTCGAGCACTCCCCATCTGCCGTCCTGACGGACGATCGCCTTGCCGTTCTCAAAGCCGGTCGCGACGTCGAACTCCATAGGGAGCACCTCTGCGCCGTCCTTGTCGATATACCCGCTCTTTTCTCCTATGCTGACCGCCGCGAGACCTTCGCTGAAACTGGTCGCGCTGTCATATTTAAAATCGATGACGAGCACGTTCCTTGTATCGATATATCCGAGCAGCCCGTCCTTTTCGACGCACGCTCTGTCCTCGTGGAACGCATAGGCATTGTCGTATACCGGCTGTATCAGCACGTTGCCCTTCCAGTCCTTGTATCCCCATTTGCCCTGACGGCAGAATTTGACGATGCTGTCGGGCGTGAGATGGTCTTTCTGCGGCTTGGGACTTACCGGCCGCTCGCGTTTGCCGTACACGAGCTCGTAAAGACTGACGTTGTCGTACGGTCTGTAATCGTACTTGGGTCTGCCGCCCTTTTCCTGCGGCTTTTCTCCCTTTTTGTCCTTATTCTTCTGCTGATTCCTGCCCTGCTTTTCGTTTTGCTGTCTGTCCCTTTCGGGCTGTCTGTCGCGCTCTTTGCCGCGCTCGCTCCTGACGCTCTGATTATTGCGGTTATCCTTTTCTTTTGCGCCCTCTTTGCGTTGCTCCTTTTCGCGCGGTCTGACCTCTGCGCCTTTACCTGCGTTTTCAGGCTCCGGCTCGTCGGGGCGAAAGCTAAGTCCAAGTTTTTTAAGCGCCTCGGTCACTTCGAGACACTCGCGTTTGCCGACGTAGCGTATGCGGTACATCTCGCCCGCGCGCCGCTTAGCGAGGTCTTTTGCGCAGGTAACGCCGCCGTCTCTGAGTATGCCTTCGGTCTTTTCAGAAAGTCCGAGCTTGTCGAGAGGTGTGGCGAGGGATAGCGCGTCGCCCTGAGGCTCGTAGCCGTCGTTTATCTTTTTCTTGTTGCGTCTTTTGTTGTCTCTTGCCATATAAGTTGATATTACCACAATTTTTTATTCAAGGCAACTTATATTTGAAATACGCGCGCGTTTTCAAGCGAAAAGGCTCGAAAAACCGCTTTTGCTCTCAAACGTCAGCGCCCTTTCAGACCTTGAGCATCACCGAGAAGGAATACTCTTTGCCGCCCTTTATCTTATACTGCGGTTTCAGGCTCGCAATCGCAGGCACGTCGCCGCCCACTCCGCGCTGTCTGCCGTCCACGCAGACAGTGAGCGCGTTTTCGCGTTGCAGTTCGTGCAGATGCTTTGCCTTGAAAAGCGTCTCGCAGGTGTAAGGATGCACAGTCATCTCGAACGGCGCGTTCTCCGCACTGAGCTTCACGCCTTTCGCGCCGCCTATCTCGGCATAGCGCACTCCCGTGTGATTGCCGTTTTCCTGCGGCACGAGGTAGTCGTGGATAAAGTCCTCGGCTTTGCCCTCGTATACGCCGAGAGTCGCCGCAGTCGCCCTGTCGCAATAGTTTTCGTGCGGACCTTTGCCGTAAAATCTGAGCCCGTCCACTCCCTCTGCAAGCCTGAACGTAAAGCCGTATCTCTCGAGCGCAAACCAGGGTCTTACGTCCATTTCAAGTCTCACGCCGTCAGCTCCGAAAGTATATCTCGTCTTAAGGGATCTGATGAGAGGCATAGACCACCTGATCTCGGCGGTAACTCTGCCGTCCTTTTCTTCTATGCTTGCGAGCTTGCCCTTGAGGTGTTTCTGCGCGCTCCTGTACTTGTAGAGCAACAGCAGATATTTGCCTACAAAATCGGGCACGTGCGGCATGCTGTCGTTGTCTATCGTCGCTCTGAAGAAGTTGGGCATTATCGGAGAGGACAGCAGTTCTTCTCCATTTCTCGTTATCGAATTTATCGTGCCCGTGTTTGTTAAACTATATATCGCATCTCCGCATTTTATCTGCGCGCCCGTCTTGCTTCTTGTCATCGAAACGCCCTTCTTCACTTCTTTTGCGGTGAAGTCGTAGTCCGAGAGCACGAACTGTCCGCTCGCGACGACGTGACCTTTCTTCGCGTAAGGCTCGTCCTTTTTAAGCATCAGCTTTACGTCGAGTACGCACTCTTTGTCTTGCGGGAGTTTTACCGCGGGGATCTCGTATTCCGTCACGCTGTCCGGCGCGCCCGCGACCGCGATAGTCCCCTCGCTTATCACCTCGCCCTCTGCGCTGACCGTATACGCCGCGTCGAACTCGGAAAGATCGGTAAAGCGGTATCTGTTGAGCGCGGTCAGTCTGCCGTCTTTATAAGAGAAGTCGACCTGCCTGTATTGGTGTTTCACTTCGTAAAGCGCGGGGTTGGGAGAGCGGTCTCCTCTGACTATGCCGTTGAACGCGAACTTGCCCGCGTTGGGCTTGTCCCCGAAGTCGCCGCCGTAAAGCCATTTTTTGACGCCGTTTTCCTCGCGCAGTATCGTCTGATCGGCAAAGTCCCATATAAATCCGCCCGACAAGCGGTCGTACTTTTTGAACATATCCCAGTAGTCGGAGAAATTGCCGAGACTGTTGCCCATGCAGTGCGCGTATTCGCACTCGATGAAAGGCAGATCCTTGTACATATCGGGCGTATATCTCGTGCCGAACGTTGCCCAGAACGCCGCGCAGTGCATAAACGCCTTGTTTTGAGCGATCGCCTCGGTATCTTCCATTTTGACGTACATGCCGCTGAGCACTTCTCCCACCTTGCCCGTCTGATCGGGGTGATAATGAATAAATCTGGTATCGTCCAGTTCTTTTATCGCGTCGCGCATGCGGACGAAGTTGGAGCCGTAACCCGCCTCGTTGCCGAGCGACCAGCTGATTATGCACGGGTGATTTTTGAGTCTGTTGACCATATTGCAGGCGCGTTGCAGACATGATGCCGTCCACTTGGGATCGCCCGCGGGTATCCACCTTGCGAGTCCGTGCGTCTCGAGGTTGGTCTCGCTCATTACGAGTATGCCCAGTTCGTCGCACAGCGAATAAAAAGCGTCACTGTTGGGGTAATGGCTCGTGCGTATGGCGGTGATATTGTTTGCCTTGCAGAGAAGAAGATCCTTTTTTATCAGTTCCTCGGGCACGGCGTGACCGTACTCGGGATGAAATTCGTGTCTGTTCACACCGCACAGCTTGATAGGTTTGCCGTTGAGAAGAATGAACGGTCCTCTGCCGTTTTTCATAGGCGCGATCCCGATCTTTCTGAATCCGAAGCGGCAGTCGCGGCGATCGACAAAAGTCTCTCCCTCGCGCAGCTCTACGCGTACGTCGTAAAGATAGGGCTTTTCGTGCGACCACAAAAGCGGCTTGTCCACGACGGTTTTAAGATATACCCTCTTTTGTTCTCCGTCGGCAAGCTGAGCTTTTGCGCGCAACCTTGCGACCTCTTTCCCTTCTCTCGAAAGCACGACCTCGACTTCGCCGTCCTCAAGCCGTGCGCCCACCGCCGCGAGCTTGACCTCAGTCTCGAACTCCGCGCTGTCAAAAGTATCGTTTAACCTGCACAGGCACCTGAAATCCGCGATCTGGACTCTCGGCTTGCAGATTATGTGCACGCTCCTGAATATACCCGAAAGTCTCCACATATCCTGATCTTCGAGGTAACTTCCCGTGCAGTAGCGGTATACCGTCACGGCGAGTTTATTCTTCCCCTCTCTGACGAAGTCGGTTATCTCGTATTCCTGAAAATCGAAGGTGTCTTCGCTGTATCCGACGAAGTTGCCGTTGACGTATACGTCCGCGCAGCTGTTGACGCCGTCAAAGCGCACGAATATCCTGTCATTCGTCTTTTTCACGTCGAAATACGTGACGTAACAGCCGACCGTGTTCAACTCGTCCTTTATCCTCGGCACTTTGAGAAGATTGGTCTGCTCAAGCGCGTAAGGATAGATATAGTTGGTGTATATCGGCACGTCGTACCCTTCTATCTGCCACTCGGACGGGACCTTTATCTCTCCAAATGCAGAAAGATCTGCGTCCTCTTTTTCGTATCCCGAGGGTATTTCCGACGGGTTTTTGCAGAATGCGAATTTCCATTTGCCGTCGAGGCATACGGTTTTTTCGTTGCCGTCGGCATCGATCGGAAAACCGCTCGCATAGCGTCTTATCGCGTTTATCTCTGTGACGTTTACGTCTGCGTAATGGGGTTTCATGATTATCTCCTTGCACGTACTGATTAAATTATACGCGCACGCGCCGCCGTTGTCAATCGCGTATTTTTAGCGATACGCGCGCGCAACAGCGCGCAAAATATGTTGTACTTTTTATAATCTTTATGATATAATAGTGACTATGAAAAAATCGGCTACCGCTATAATCCTTTGTATTCTCGTACTCGCCGTCGCGTTTACCGCGACCGTCTGCGCTCCGACCGCGGTCGCCGACGAGATCAAGATCTACCCGGACGACACGTCTTCTTTTGCCGCATACGGCAATGCAGTCGCTTATACCGCGGGCAACAAGCTCTATCTTTCTTCTGAAAGCGGTCTGACCGCGGGCGTCAGCTATAAAGGCGTATGCCTGAGCATGGCGATGAACGGCGACTACGTCTTTATGCTGACTTCGGAAGCCAACGAGTCCTCGTCCGACATCAGTTTTCTCGCATATCCGTATACGACCGAGCCTCTTGCGCTTCAGTCCGCGCAGAACGCGCTCAAGCTGTTCGGCGTTTCCGACGAAGACATAGCAAGCAATAAATTCCTCGTCAACGAGACTTTGATAGGCGGCGTGAAAATCGGCGGCTACGATCTAATATATATGGATGACAAATACGTTTATTGCATGTCAAGATCGGACGTCGTAAATCCCGAAGGGACTCTGCCCAACGACTGCATATATTTCGGCGATCTGACCACTATGCAGTGGAACAGGAACGGCATCACCGTTAAAGATTTTGCCACGGCGACCGATTTCGTCGTATGTCAGGACTCCAACGCGGTCTATTTTAACTCCCAAGGCAAACTTTACCGCACGGACGACGCTTCGATGCAGCCTGACAGTACTCTTTGTCTGGACAAAACCGTGCTTTCTCTCGCCTATGCGAACGGACTGCTCTATATCCTTTCCAACGACGGCATCTATGCGGTCGACCCGTCGGATTACAGCTACAAACTCGTACTCGATCAGCCTTCCGACGGCAAGATTCGCGCGCTCGCAGGCGACGGCGTGACTTATCTGCTCGTACAGGACAAGGCGGGCAAAAACGTCAGCCAGTACGTCTGCGGAGGAAGCACGCTTGCCGACGCTTCTCTAACCTACTACAACGTCTTTGACGGTGTGATATATTCCGATCCCGAAAGCTACGATCTCCTCAAGGTCGGCAAAACGGCAAACGAAACCGACGCATACCGTTCGCCAAAAAACAAAAAAATTGAGTTCACGCTCGTGGGCGGCGAATACGCGCTTGTCCTCGCAGAGCAGGACGACTACTATTTCGTAAGAAACACCGAAGGCAAGACCGCTTACGTCGAAAAGGCGGATATCACTCTGCTCGAAGCGAGCAGCGAAACAGCCGTAGGCAAGTACGCGCAGGCGCTTCACGACAACACCAATATATACCTCTACCCGTATATCTCAGACGATATCGTCGCGACGGTGAGCATCGACGATCTTCTCATAGTTGTCGACAACGTGGCGACCGACGGAGGCAAACAGGTGTGGGGCTGGTACAAGATCTGTCTTGTCGGCGAGGACGGCTCGATGACGTACGGGTACGTGCAGAGCGATTATGCGAGCAAGTACACCAACTTCAAACTGCCATCTTTCTCTACCGACGCGACGGTATCGGCAGGATCTCTCGGCGGAATAATTAACGTCTATCTGCTGCCCGACGACAGCTCCGAAGTGCTCGGCACCCTTACCGACGGCGACAAGATCACGCTCGCGCAGGAAAAACTCGACGCGTCGTCCGAATGGACGAAGATAGTATACAAAGATATGGTAGGCTATGTAAAGACCGCCAATCTGATCACCAAAGGCATGACCCCGCTTCAGATAACTCTGATCGTCGTGTTCTCGGTCGTGATAGTCGCGACCGTGATAGTCGTGATACTCGTCGTAAAAAAGCGCAACGCGCAGAAATTCGACTATTGACGGACGAGCGGGCGACCCGCAACTCAACTCAAGGAATAAACTCAAAACGAGGAATATTTATATGAAAGCTACAATGACTCAACAGATCCTGGCGAAAAAGCTGGGGATCGCGGCTACGGACGCTTCGCTGAAGCCCGGCAATCTCGTGCTGGTAGAAGCGGATACCGCGCTGTCCAACGACGTGACCGCGCCCGTCGCGATCGACGTGTTCAACAAGAGCGGTTGCGCGCTGTGCGACGCGAAAAAGGTCACCTTCGTGCTCGACCACTTCACCCCCAACCGCGACATCCAGTCTGCAAAACAATGCAAGATAGTGCGTGACTTCGCGCGCGCCAAGGGCGTCGAAAACTTCTTCGACGTCGGCTCCATGGGCATAGAGCACGCCCTTCTCCCCGAGAAAGGCATCGCCAAACCCTGGGACGTGATCATCGGCGCGGACAGCCACACCTGCACTTACGGCGCGCTCGGCGCGTTCTCCACGGGCGTGGGAAGCACGGATATCGCAGGCATAATGATGAGCGGCAAGATCTGGCTCAAAGTGCCTTCCGCGATCAGGTTCAACCTCGTCGGCAAGCCGTCCGCAAGCATAAGCGGCAAAGACGTGGTACTCTACATCATAGGCAAGATCGGCGTTGACGGCGCGCTCTACAAGTCGATAGAATTTGCGGGCGAAGGCGTAAAATACATGACCGCCGACGACCGCTTCACGATCTGCAATATGGCGATCGAGTGCGGCGCGAAAAACGGCGTATTCCCGATAGACGAGGTCACCGACGCTTACACGAAAGAGTCATGCGGAAAGACTTTCGAGCGTTTCGAGACTCCCGACTCTGACGCTTACGAGCAGACGATAGACATCGACCTCTCCTCTATCCGCCCTATAGTCGCGAAGCCGCACCTGCCCAGCAACACGCAGTTCGTCGACGAACTCAAAGAGGATATCAAAATAGATCAGGTCGTCATCGGCAGCTGTACCAACGGCAGGATAAGCGATCTTGAACAGGCGGCGAAAGTGCTCGAAGGCAGACACGTTGATCCCAACGTGCGCACGATAGTAATACCCGCGACCAACAAGATATATCTCGAGGCTCTCGAAAAGGGATATATCTCCACTTTCATCAAGGGCGGCGCGATAGTCTCCACCCCGACCTGCGGACCCTGCCTCGGCGGTCACATGGGCATACTTGCGAGCGGCGAAGTCGCGATCACGACGACCAACCGCAACTTCATCGGCAGAATGGGCGCAAAAGACAGCTATATCTACCTCGCTTCCCCGGCAACGGCAATGGCGAGCGCGATCGCGGGCAAGATCACGAGCGCGGAACAACTGGAGGACTGATTTATGATAAAAGGCAAAGTTTTTAAGTTCGGCGACGACATCGACACCGACATCATCGTACCCGCGACATATCTTTCCACTTTCGACGCGAAAGAGCTCGCGAAACATTGTATGGAATACACCAATCCCGAATTTTACGGCGAGGTCAAGGAAGGCGACGTAATCGTCGCGGGCAAGAACTTCGGTTGCGGCTCCTCGAGAGAACACGCGCCGATAGCGATCAAAGGCTGCGGCGTATCCATCGTCATAGCAAAATCCTTTGCGCGTATCTTCTACCGCAACGCTCTCAACATAGGTCTTTATATCCTCGAGTGCCCCGAAGCCGTGGACTGCATAAGCGCGGGCGACACGGTCGAGGTCAACGTGGACACGGGCGTGATAACCGACGTCACTACGGGCAAGAGCTGGCAGGCGGCGCCGTTCCCCAAATTCATACAGAACATCATCGAATGCGGCGGACTCATCAACGCGATCAAAGCGGACAAATTCAACTGAGGTAAAATATGAAATACAATATCACCGTTATCCCCGGCGACGGCATAGGTCCGGAGGTCACCTCGGCGGCAGTCGAAGTGCTCAAAGAAATAGGCAACAAGTACAACCACACTTTCAACTTCGAATACAGCATATGCGGCGGCGCGGCTTACGACAAATACGGCGAGCCTCTCCCCGCAGAAAGCCTTGAAAAATGTCTGAAGAGCGACAGCGTTCTGCTCGGCGCGGTGGGCGGTCCCCAGTACGACTCCCTGCCCTACGAAAAGCGTCCCGAGCGCGCGCTGCTCGGCGTCAGAAAGGCAATGGGACTTTATGCCAACCTGCGTCCCGCGAAACTGTTCGACGCGCTGGCTAATGTCTGCCCGCTCAAAAATCCCAAAAACATCGATATGCTCGTGGTCAGAGAACTCATCGGCGGCATATACTTCGGCGAAAAGGGAATACGCGAAGGCAAGTTCGGCAGAGAGGGTTACGACGTGATGGCTTACGGAGAACTCGAGGTCGAGCGTATCTGCCGCCTCGCGTTCGAGCTTGCGCAGAAGCGCCGCGGCAAGGTGTCCAGTGTGGACAAAGCCAACGTGCTCAAGACTTCGGGCGTATGGAGAAAGGTCGTGCACGACATTCACGAGGACTACCCCGACGTACAGCTTGAAGACGTGCTCGTCGACAATATGGCGATGCAGCTCGTCCGAGATCCCTCCCAGTTCGACGTCATCGTGACGGGCAACCTGTTCGGAGACATTCTCTCCGACCTTGCTTCTCAGTGCGTGGGAAGCATAGGCATACTCCCCTCTGCAAGCCTCAACGAGACGACGAGAGGTCTCTACGAGCCTATACACGGCTCCGCGCCCACGATCGCGGGCAAGAACATAGCCAACCCGATCGCGACGATCCTCTCCGCCTCTATGATGCTGAGATACGCGTTCGATCTGAAGAAAGAAGCCGACGCCCTCGACGCGGCGGTCGAAAAGACTCTCAACGAAGGCGCACGCACCGCAGACCTTGCAGAAGAAGGCAAACCCGTGCTCGGCACCAGAGAAATGACCGAAGCGATACTCAGAAATCTTTGATAAACCGATAAAACAAATATCCTCCCCATGTCAACGGCATAAAAAAGCGACGTTCTCACGTCGCGGCTCGTACAAAGGGGAGGCTTTTCGTTTTTACTTTATTCTGCGCCGCACATTTTTTTACCATGTCGCGACGCTTTTGTTTGTGTCCGACGCGAAGCTCTTATTTCATTCGACGCAATATGCTTGTTTTGTCCGACTCTCCTCTATTGTTTGGCGTATACGAGTCTGACCACTTTTACGGGAGGCATACCGGGCGCGGAATAGCCGTAATATTCCTTTACGTCTTTAAAGCCTTCCGACCTGTAAAGCGCGAGCGCCGCCGCGTTGTCCGCAAGACATTCCAACGTGACCCGCTCTTTATCCGCAAGATAACTCCTCAGAAGTTTTCTCGCTATGCCCTTATTTCTGAATTCGGGAGCGACGCAGAGACAAAGCACGTAATCGCCCGTCTCGTGTTCCGCTTCGTAAACGAAATAGTTTTCCTCTGCGTCCGAAGCTCCTTCGGGCACGGGCAATCCCGCCTTGACAAACGCCCTCTCGAGCGTGCCTTTTTTCCATTGCGCGCCATTACACGCCACGATCGCTCCGCAAACTTTGCCGTCGGCTACTGCGGCAAATATGTTGCGCGGCGAAAACAACCCGTTTTCCTCCTCTGTGAGACAGGGAAATACCTTGCCCGCGTTCTGCTCGCTTCCGAAAGCGGTCGGATATATCTCGGGATCTGTCAGATAGAGTATCCTGCCCGTTTCCGCAAGCTGTTCCTTATCCAGAAAAGCGCCGTCAATTATCTGCGTTTTCATACAGCTTTTTCAACTCCGCATGCTTTGCAAATAATGGCGTTGAGGGATAAGGCAGAAAATCCATCGCGTATATCTTGCCGAATTCCTTGTTGTCGCAGACGTACGAAAAACCGAAATTCTTATAGAAAGCCTGCTGATCTCGTCTGAACACGTTGACGCAAAAACGCTTGAAAAATATGCCGTTTTCCGCATACTTGAGCAATCTCGCAAAAAAACTGTCTACCAGTTTCAGGTTGTTGTCAAGGGTCTTATATTCCATATTGAGCGACATATTGAGAAGATACCCGTTGTATACCCCGGGAAAACACAGATATTCCGTGGTGTCGAGCGTGAACTCGTTCTCCGTCGTATCTCCCGATACGGCGCGTGCGTACGTTTCGTCGTCCAGCGCGACCATCGACCAGTCTCCCACGATCTCGTCCGCCTCGTTTACCAGATAGCAGAAGTAGTCCGGACAGTTTTCGATAAAATCCGCCCATTGTTCCGCGCTTCCCTCATTGAGTTCCGATATTCCCTCGTAAAGTTTCAGATCGTTTTCGACAAGCCTCTCGGCTATTCTGAGCGGAGTGTAGCCCTTTGAATAGAGATATTCCGCCTCCACGACTCTGAGTTGCCCCGATCTGGTAGTATTGGTTGCATTCGTAACTGGCGCAACGCTGACTTCGTGGGATAAAGTCGCCTTTATCGTATCCTTGAGTCTCAAAATATGGTTCTGCAAAGGCTTGGTCAGCGCGTCAAGCCAGTGCGTCGCGCCGAGATAGTACTCCAGCGAATCGTCGGGCACGACGTCCTCGACCCTGAAAGGGATCATGACGGAGCCGACCTTTGTAGCAAAATTTATCTCGTTTTTGACGTGCCTCGACTCTTTGGAATTCTCTGAAAAAATAAGGAGAAAGATTTTGGTCTCCCTTATCGCGGCGATTATCGATTCAGAATACTTCACTCCTGGCACTGCATCTCTGTATGCGATCCAGCACTTGATGCCGCACTCCTCAAGCGTATGCACGACCGCGTCTGCGATCGTCTTGTCTTTGCTTGAATATGAAATAAAAACCTCGTACATAAACTCCTCCCTTCAACTTATAACGATATTATACCACCGATAAATATAGGTTGTAAAGCCCGGAGAAAAATTCGCCAAAAAACTTATCTCCGATGTTATTAAAAACCGCGCACAAAGCGCGGCGGATATTTTGCTTCAATGCAGAAGCGTGGACGTTATCACGTAATTGGCGGTAGCGGTATTTGTAGCTATCGGAATGTCGTACACTACCGCTATGCGCAGAAGCGCCTTGACGTCCGGGTCGTGCGGCTGTGCGTTGAGCGGATCCCAAAAGAATACGACCGCGTCGATCTCTCCCTCCGCTATCTTCGCTCCTATCTGCTGGTCGCCTCCGAGAGGTCCCGAGAGATATCTTTTCACTTCAAGTCCCGTTGCGTCGCCGACGAGTTTTGCGGTCGTGCCCGTGCCGCAAAGATTGAACCTTGCGAGCGACTCCTTGTTCTTCATCGCCCAACTCACCATTTCCGCTTTTTTCTGATCGTGCGCGATAAGCGCAAGCGTTTTTATCGTTTTCATTTTCTTTCTCCTTTGTCTTTTTGTCAAATACATTATACCCGACGCCGCGCAAAAGGTAAAGCGTTTAAAAGACGCCGCGACAACAAAATATCGCGGCGTATCGTATTGCAAAATTTTCGTGCCCGTGTACGTTAATCAATCTACCGTCACCTTGAAGCAGTACGGGAACGGCAGGTCGGGTTTTTCGGGAAGCAATATATACAGTCCGCTTTCGTCGTGGTAGAACCTGAGTTTTTCGTCAGACCCCAGCAACTGTACGCTTTTGACCGTATACCTTATCCCGTGCTCGCCCGAAAACGCGAGTTTTCTTATCCTGTATCTTTTCCTGTATTTCGCCTGCATCGGGAACACGTATATCGCGCCGGTCTTGTAGGTAAACCTGAAATCGCGCTTGCCGAACGCCGCCTTCTCGATAAACGATCCCGAGAGCCTCTTTCTGCCCTCTCCGAAGCCGACTTCGCAGGGTTCCGACCCGTAGATCGCCTCTCCGTTTATCCTCATCCATTCCCCTATGCTTGCGAATATGTGTTTGTCCTTGTCGCATATCGAGCCGTCCGCAACGGGTCCGACGTTGAGCATAAAACAGCCGTTTTTGGAGACGACCTCTATCAGATTGCATATCAGCTCCGTCGGCGTTTTATAGATGTTCGTAGTCGCGTGACACCAGCTGTTGAACGCGGTCGACGTGTCGCATTGCCATACGTCGGCACGCACGTCCGCAACCTGTCCTCTCTCCACGTCGAACGTGGCGCAGCCTTTCATCACCGCGCCGACCTTGTAAAAGACCGTGACCTGTTTGTTCCACTCGTCCGCGCGGTCGTAATAATACGCAAGGAATTTCTTGAGATAGGGTTTGAACTCGCTTTTCTGTATCCACCAGTCGAAATACACCGCGGACGGTCTGAGCCTGTCGACCATTTCGCAGGCTGAAACGAGCCAGTCGCGCAACCATTCTTCCGTCGCCGTGATCTCCTTGTCCGTCTTTCTCGCGTTGCCGCTCGGAGGAAGATATGCGGGTCCGTAAAGGTCGCGGTAGCTTTCGTCGGTCACGACTTCGCTCGACGGAAAACATTTGCGCGCGAAGTTCATGAACCAGAAGTGTTCGGCGCGGTGATTGGACGCGAGAAAGCGCATGCCCCCGCGTTCGACCGCCTCTTTGAGTTCCGACATATAATCGCGCCCTTTGAGCGCGAACATATTCCAGCGGTTGAGGTCGCTCGCATACATCTTTATTCCGTCGTGGTGCTCGCATACGGGCATTATAAATTTCGCGCCCGAATCGGCAAATATCTTCGCCCACTCGTCGGCGTCGAACTTCACGGGGTCGAATTTGTCGATGAAATTCCTGTACTCGAAGTCTCTGCCGTACTTAGCGGTATGATAAACGCAGACGGGGTCCGCCTTGTCGTACATGCGGCGCGGATACCACTCGTTGCCGAACGCGGGCACGCTGTATACTCCCCAATGGATAAAGATGCCGAATCTGCCTTCTTTGTACCAATCGGGCGTGCGGTGCGCGCTGAGCGAGTGCCAGTCGTCCTTAAATCTGCCTTTTTCTATGACCTCGTCGATTTTGCCGAGATAGTCAGCTGTTTTCTTGTCCATAAGTCAGTCGATCCAAAGTCCGTTCTTTTCGAGCCATGCGGTAAGCTCTCTGTCGCAGTCGCGGGCTTTGCCGCCTCTGACAGAAAGACCTGCCGCGACTTCTGCACGCGGGCAAAGTCTCTTGATGTCCTTTTCGCTCGCGCCCATGCCGCTTCCCTCGTTGGTACAGAGGGGATATATCTTCTTGCCCGCAAAGTCGCCGCTTTCGAGAAAAGTGAAAACGGGTGTGGGCGCAGTGCCGCACCAGTTGGGATAGCAGAGTATCACCGCGTCGTAACCCGTCGCGTCCTTGTTTTCCGCAAGTGTCGGACGAGCGGCGGCTTTTAGTTCCTCGACCGCCTCTCTTACGCAGTCGCGATAGGATACGGGATAGGGCGTCGCTCTCCTTATCTCAAAGAGGTCCGAGCCCGTCAATTCCGCGATCTTTTTCGCGACTATGGACGTGTTGCCTTCTTGGACGTCGATTATCCTGCCCGAAAAATAGTTCTCTCCGCTGTGAGAAAAATATGCCGTCAATATCTTCATGGCTGACCTCCGTTGAACTGTTGTCAAATGCCCGTTTTAGCGTCGCGGATTTCCCGACATAAAAACTAAAGCCGCGCAAAGCGGCATGATATCATTTTATCTTTTTCAGAGCGGCTCGCACTTTGCGCTTGATTCTCTGAAGCGTGTTGTCGACGTACTTTTCGCTGTTTCCCGTCTGCAGAGCGATGTCGCGGTAACTCCTGCCGTCGAGATACAGAACGAGCACGCTTCTTTCTTCCTGAGTGAGTATTTCAAGAATATTTTTCTTGACCTGTATCGAGTTTTCGCGCATTATCGCGGCGTCTTCAGCCGACGTCGCGCTCATAAGACACTCTGCGTCGTATATCGAAACGTAGTTGTTGAGAGCCTTGTGTTTGTCGCGGTTTGCCGCCTTTACGACGTCGATTATCCTGTTTTTCACGCAACTGTACGCAAACGAAGAAAACGGCACTTTCGACTCTGCGTCGTAAGCGTCGATGGCGCGGTACAGCGCGATCATTCCTTCCTGTATCAGGTCTTCGTCGCCCGCGCCGACGAGGAAATACTGTCTTGCGACAGAGATAACGAGGCTCTTGTATCTCGTCAGTATCTCCTCTGTCGCCTGCAGACTACCCGCCTTGCTTTCTGCAATAAGTTCTGCGTCGTCCTTGAGTTTCACTTTGCCGACCTCTGTCTGACCACTTCGTAGCAGATTATCCCGCACGCGACCGAAGCGTTGAGAGAATTGACCTTGCCTCTCTGAGGCAACGCGACTTTGCCGTCGCAGAGCTTCGCCGTCAGCTCTTTCACTCCGAAGCCCTCGCTTCCTATCACGATAGCTGTATCGTCCTGAAAATGCGCGTCGTAAACGCTGTCGCCGTCCATATCCGCGCAATATACGTTGACAAACTCGTCCTTGAGACGTCTTATCGCGTCGTTGACGTTGCCCACCTTTGCGACGGCGATATGGTTTGCCGCGCCCGCGGAGATCCTGACGACAGTCTCGTTGACGCTCGCGCTTCTCCTTGACGGTATCACGACCCCGTGCGCGCCCGCGCACTCCGCTACTCTCAGAATGCTGCCGAGGTTGTGCGGATCCTCTATACCGTCAAGCACGACGATGAACGCCTTTTCGCCTCTCTGTCTCGCGATCGCAAGCAGATCGTCGAGAGTGCAGTACGCAAAGTCCCCGCTCTCGGCGATTACGCCCTGATGTCTGAGCCCGTCGGCAAGCCTGTCGAGCGCGTGCTTGTCGCAAAACTCCACCCTCGCGCCCTTTCTGCGCGCGCCTTCGACGAGTTTATCCAAGTCGTGCGCTCCCTTGAGCACGTAGAGTTTCTCTATTTTCTTGTCGCTGTCGAGAAGTTCTCTGACCGCGTTTTTTCCTACCGATAACATCAGTCGAGACTCTTCCTCTTTTCTCTCACTTCGAGCATCTTGCCGCAGGACATCTTCCCTTCGGAGCAAGCGCCCTTGACGCAAGCAGGTCCGCAACCTGCGAACAGAGTCGGCGCGACCTTGATGACGAGCGCGAGCATCTGCCAGGCGACGTCGCGTATCTCCCATTGCGCCCTGTTGCAACATCTGAGCGCGAAGAAATGCATCAGTTCTCTCGCGTTCATCGTGACTATCATCTTGGTCTCGGCGGCATTGGGAAGCACGAAGCGAGCGTCCTCGTTGGACTTTTCGCAGTCCCCTCCGAGCACTTGCTGCCACTCGTCGTACCAGCCCTGTATCTCGTCCATCTGAGCCTTGAACCTGTTCACGTACTCCTCTCCGAGCGCCTCGATCGCCTCGGGTATCACATAGTTGAACGCGCCCTTCTTGTTGGCGGCGACGTATCTCTGCGACTTGACGCTGAAACTCGCGATACGGTGGCGGGTGATCTGTGCGAGAAGGCTCCTCGACACTCCCTCTATGCCGAACGTGAAAGACGCGTGTTCTATCGGCGAAAGGTGTCCCATCGAGACAAGCCTCGCGATGAATTTAGAGACGTCCTTCTCCTCGACGCCCTCTTTGAGGTCCATTATATCGGCGTCGCTGTAACACAATTTCGCCGCGAGCGCGACGACCTGCTCCGGGTTGGGAGTGTGCTTCAAAAGTACAACTTTGGGTTTGACCTGTGGCATATTTTCTCCTGGCGCCTTCAGGCGCTATTTCGTATTTTCGATAAAGCGGGCACAAGCCCTTTTCACTCCTCGGGATAAGCCGCGGCGACTATCTCTTTCAGTCTTGCCCCGTTGCCCGTGATATACAGATATCCCATGAGGGCTTCGAGTCCCGTCGCCTTTCTGTAATCCGAAGAAGTGGCGTTTTTCGCTATATTGTTGGTATGACTGTTTTTCGCTCTGCGGAAGATACCCTCTTCGTCGGCAGTCAACAGCGGAAGAATCCTCTCTGCGGCGACTGCCTGCGTATGCGCCTTGACTTCCTGAGAGACCGCCTTGTGGAGCGCTCCCGCCTTGCGACCCGTCTCCAATGCGGTGCGGGTGCGCACATAGAGCATCTGCACGCTGTCTCCTATATAGGCAAGCACGAGAGGATTCATCTCCCGCGCCTGTTTCTCGCTGACAGCTATGCCTGCAAGAGGCAGGCAGTCCGTCTTATTTTCCATACTTGCTGACAAAGTAATCGAACAGCAGTTCGTCGCTGTAATCGGGCTGACCCGTGATCTTTCTCGTACACTCTTTGATGTACTCTCTGCAGCTCTTTTCCATGACGCGGATTATCTCGAACGCCTCGTCCATATCTCTGCCCGCGCAGAACACGCCGTGGTTTGCCATAAAGCAGGCGTTCCTGCCCTTCATAGCCGCGACCGTGCCCTCTTTGAGCGTCTTGGTGCCGGGAAGTCCGTATGCGCCCACTCTCGCGGGACCGCCGACGAGCTTTTGCATCTCGTCGCTCATCACAGGCAACTCTATGCGCGCGGAGGCGAGCACTGAGCACCATACCGGGTGAGAGTGTATCGTCGCGTTGATCTCGGGTCTGTCAGCCATGATCGCCGCGTGTATCTTTCTTTCGCTGGTCGGCTTTTTGCCGTCGGACCATACCGACGTATCGCTTATCTGCACGACGGGCATGTCCTCGGGTTGCAGAGCGACGTAATCGAGACCGGTCGGAGTGACGAGCATATGGTCCTCGTCGAGCCTGACCGCCGTATTTCCCCAGGTGCCCTGCACGAGGTTTTCTTTGAGCAGGTTTACGCCGCTTTCTTTTATGACTTTGCGCAGTCTGATCTCTTCTTCTTTAGTCCAAGCCATATTATTCGCCCTCCCTCTTTGAAATATTTTCCTGATTGACCTTGCTGTACTTCTTCTGATAGACGAAGTTCATCAGCTTGGCTTCTATGCAGTTGATGACCTTGTTGCCGCCGATGACGCTGCCGCAGACGTATGCGTGGCTCGCCTTGTCGAGCACGAGCGCGCAGGTGTATGCCTCGTCCATCGTCCTGCCCACGGTCAGCGCGCCGCCTCCCGGAACGAGCACCGAATTTCTCTTTCTGAGTCCCTTGACGATATCGTCTGTAGTCGCGCTCCTGCAGGTCTTGCAGTTGAGACCGACTATCTGGGTCATATCGTCGAGCACCGCGGGTATGGTCGCTTTTGCTCTCGCGACCGCGCAGACGAAAGGCGCGTGCGTATACAGTACCGCGTGCACTTCGGGACGTTTTGCAAGAAGTCTTGCGATCACGACGTACTCTTTGTCCTCGGTGGTGAGCGGAAGCTCGATCAGATTTTCCGCCTTGAGCCCGTCGAGCGCCGCGCCCTCCTCGTTGACGCAGAAGCCGTCCCTGGTACGCATTGCGATGCGGTCTCCTTTGCCGTTCATGCCCTCTGCGACGATCTTAGCCGCATACGCGAGCACTGTCTGTTTAATCTTTTCATCAATCATTATCCTGTCCTCCGAATCTCAATGCGTTTGCTTTATAGTAGGTTTTTTTGAGGCTCTTGTAAAGTCTCTTGTAGGTCATGAACATTTCGTCGTAGATGTGCGCGTTTACGGGATTGGGACGGTAAGTCTTGCTCTCCTTGACGAACTGTTTCGCCGCCTCGAAGTTCTCGAGTTCTCCGAGACCGATGAGCGCGATTATCGCCGCGCCGAGCGCGCCTGCGTTGCGCGGGTTGTCCACTATCGCGAATTCCGCGCCCGTGATGTCTGCGATGATCTGCATCCAGGCGTTGTCGAGCGCGCCGCCGCCTATGATGCGGAACTGCCTGCAATGGAACCCGTAGTCCTTCTCGAAGTTTTCGAGTATCCACCTGAGGTTGTAACCTATACCCTCGTAGACCGCTCTCATCAGATGCTCTCTGGTATGCTCGGGACCTATGTTGAACAGCGTCGCGCGCGTCGTTGTCGTGCTGACGGGGCATCTCTCGCCCAACATCCACGGCGTGCATATCAGATGATTGCTTCCCGGCGGAATGCTCTCTATGACCTTGTCCATATAGGCGTATATGCCCTCGCCCAGCTCCTTCTGCTCCGTGCGGAAGAACTGATCGATAAGCCATTGTATATTGCTGCCCGCCGCCTCGGTTATACCGACGACGAGGTTCATGTTGACGTCTGCGCTCTGTATAGCCGCCGCGCCGTGCTTGAACGCCGTCTGAGTCCTGCTCGCCGCGCCGACCCACGCCGACGTGCCGAGATATATGTGTATGTCGCCGTCGCCGTTCATGCCGCTGCCGACGCACGCGCTCTGCGTATCGTCGCAACCGCCGAACACCGCGGTGCCTTCTTCGAGTCCCATTTTTTCAGCCGCTTCCTTTGTGAGTCCCGCGCCGATCTTGTCCGTGCTCTTTACGAGCGGAGGAAGTTTGGACATATCGAGACCGGTGAAAGACAGAATGGAAAGCCACTGCTTTTTCTTGAGGTCGAGACCGTAACTCGACGCTCCGCTGTACTCCGCGACCATTTCGCCGGTACATTTGAATTTGAGGAAGCCGTTGACGTCGAGGAAGTATTTCGTATTGTTGTAGACGTCGGGACGTTCTTCCTTGAGCCATATCAGTTTGGCGATGACGTCTTTACCCATGATCGGCGTGCCTGCGAGCAATTTGAAAATGCGTTTGCCGCCGACCTTGTTCATTATCGAGCGCGCCTGTTTTTCCGCTCTGCCGTCGACCCACGTGATGTTGTTGTGAAGCACGTTGCCCCATTGGTCGATAGGTATGATGCCCATCGCCTGCGTCGAAAAGACTACGCCTTTGACGTCGGCGGGGTCCACTTTGTGCTCCTCCACGAGTTTTTTAGTCGCCGCGCAAACCGCAGACCAGTATTCGTCGGGATTCTGTTCGACAAAACCGGGGCTGGGGTAGTACGTCGGATACGGCTCGGTCTTGGTACCTATGATCCGTCCTTCGAAATCCACGAGCACGGCCTTGTCGGAACTGGTACCCATGTCGTGCGCGATAATGTATCTGCCCATATTTCTCTCCTCGTTTCACCTTATCGGAAGTGATGCCGTTATATGAAAAAGGGTTGCGCACCTATTCGGTGTGCAACCCCGTCCGCACAGGATATTAAGTCCTATCTTGCCTTATTTTTTTGCCGCCGCCTTGGAAGCCTCTTTCCTTGCGCGGTATTCCGCTACCTGATCTTCCATCGGGGTCTTGCGCTCCTTGACGAGCTTGAATACGTCCTCGAAGCGGTTGAGAGCTTCGTCGATGATCTCGTCGGTGTCCGCCATAGAAGTGTAGAGACGGCTGCCCGCGAGGGTGACGATGCCGTGAGACATATAAGCCGCGCCCATATGCTCCATAGCCTCTTTTCTGACCATGATCATGTCCTTCTTCTTGAGGACCTTGAGCAGGTTGAGGATGTTCATCGACGAGAAGTCGTAGCTCATTGCGCCCGTGCACTCGAGGTGGACGATCGAGCCCTGGTTGTATGCAACGTAAGGCAGTTTGTACGCTTCGATGAGTCTGACGAGACCGTCGGTCAGTCTGTTGCCCGCAAGACCTGCCTTGACGCACGCGTCGTTCTTTGCGATCTCCTTGATCGCGACGTAGCCTGCCATAGCGGACAGCGGGTTAGCCGCGAGGGTACCGCCGACGTACGCCTTCTTGGCGCCGCCCGCAACGCCTGCCGCCATAAGGTTGACAAGCTCTCTCTTGCCGCCTACGCCGCCTGCCGCAGGATAGCCGCCCGCGACGATCTTGCCGAATACGGTGAGGTCGGGTTTGACGTTGAACAGTCCCTGCGCGCCGCCGAGACCCACTCTGAAGCCGGTGACGACTTCGTCGAATATGAACAGACAGCCGTACTTGTCGCACAGCGCTCTGACTTTTGCGTTGTAATCCCAGTCGACGGGTCTGGTGCCCGACTCGGGTCCTACCGGCTCGACGATGACGGCGGCTGTGCCACCTCTCATCTTGTTGAGTTTGAGGTAGGTCTCAAGCATCTCGCAGTCGTTGGGTCTGACTTCGTCCACTACCGAGAAGATGTTGTTGGGGATACCGTGAGACTCGAGGAACTGTCTGGTGCCGGGCACTTTGAGTCCGTAGACCATCTGATCGGACCAACCGTGATAAGCGCCGCCCACCTTGATGATCCTCTTGTTCTTGGTAGCGCATCTTGCGATACGGATAGCCGCCATGACCGATTCTGTACCGCTGCCCAGCATACGGAATTTTTCAACGTTGGGCATATGCTTGTTGATCTCTTTCGCGATCAGGAGTTCTGCCTCGTGGAAAAGACCGGTAACGGGTCCGCATTCCTTGATCAGTTTGATCGCTTCTTCTCTTACCGCGGGGAAATTGCTGCCCAGAATGGTCGGGCCGCCTGCCTGAAGGAAGTCGATATATTCGTTGCCGTCAATGTCGGTCAGATATGCGCCGTCAGCCTTTACCATGCACATCGGGAACGGCTTGTTGAACGCGAGGTTGTGTTGAACGCCGCCCGGTATGTACTCTTTCGCTTCTGCCGTGATTGCCTTGGACTTTGCGCACTTCTTGTCGTAATACTCGGATACGATCTTGTCGTACTCGTCCTTGGGAACGCTGTAAATGTTTGCGTCGGTAAGCTGTTTGAGGCTGGAGTTGATCTCTTTGGCATTTGCCCATCTGGTCACGCCGTAGCCCTTTTCCTGCATACCCTTAAGTTCGGTATATGTAACCTTCATTGTATGACCTCCTGTATATTTCAAAATCATTATATATAGTTTATCACTTTTAACGCGCGTAGTCAATCCTTATTTTTCCCGTCGGGCAGTCAATTTTGCCGCGGGCGACCCCTATTTGTCGTCACGAGTTCATATGAGGATTAGTTGACTTTTTTCTGCGTTTTGTCCGAAATTAGTTTTGCCTATTTTATTGTTATGCCGTCGGCGCTATGCTATAATGTATTTATCAATATCCATGGGGAAAAAATATGGAAAAAATCAAACGCGAAAACGCAAAATACGTCCTTGATTTTACCAAAGATGTGATCGACAGGACGGGTCCCCGTCTGCCTACGTCGCCCGAAGAAAAACTGGGCGCGGAAATCATTGCCGAAAAGATGGCTCAGGCTACCGGCAAGCCTTCGGTCACGGAGACTTTCATATGCGCCCCGCGCGCTTCGATCGCCGCGATACCCATACTCGGTCTGATAGGTATCATCAGCTTCGGTCTCTACTATATTTCGCCGATCGCCAGCCTTATCGCCACGGTATTCGACTTTATCCTCGCGGCGCTTCAGGTGTTCACCTATTCGGGCAAACTCGACTTCCTTTTCAAGAAAGGCGAATCGAGAAACGTCTACAATTCGGTCGAACCCGCAAGCGGGAAAACCGAGCGCACCATCGTGCTCGCCGGTCATATCGACAGCAGCTGGAACTGGAATCTTTCGCTCACCAACCCCAGGACCGCGATCCCCAAGACGGTCATCGGCGTGATCAGCATCTTTGCGCTGATGATAATGTCGGTCGTCGCTCTTGCGGTCGGCAACATCAGCTTTATGTCGATAAAAGATCTCGCTACCGCCGAGTCTTACGGCGGGCTTGAGATATTCAGGATAATCCTCTATTTCCTGCCCCTGCTCTGTCTGCCCGGCTGCTACTGGCTGAGCATATACCTGACCTGGGACAAGAGCAAAGCGGCGCCCGGAGCGATGGACAATCTGACAGGTTGCGGACTTGCGGTCGCGCTTGCGAAATATTACAAAGAAAATCCCGACAAGGCTCCCGAAAACTGCAGGATCGTCTGCATGGGCTTCGGCAGCGAAGAAGCGGGACTCAAAGGATCTTCCGCATTCTGCGAAAAGCATAAGGACGACAGTTTCTTCGACGACCGCACCTATGTCCTCAACCTCGACTCGTTCAGAGACGCTGACTACTTCAACGTAGTCAACGGCGACGTATGGCTGGGTACAACCTTCGACAAAGAGCTGACCGACGTCTGCTTCAAGGTGATGGACGAGATGGGTCTCAACCCCAAGGTCATCAAGAACCCCGCGGGCGGTTGCGACTCCACTCCCGTAATGAGACTGGGCGTAAAGACGGTCACCCTCAACGCGCAGAACCCGACAACGACCGACTATTACCACACGCTCAAGGATACGGTCGAAAATCTCGACGAGGACGTGCTCGCGACATCTTTCGAGCTCCTCGTAAAGACGGTCGACGCGGTCGCGGCATACGACGAAAAACGCAGCGGGAAATAAAGCACTTGAAAACGCAAACAAAAAGGCGAGGCGTATGCCCCGTCTTTTTTTCTCTCTTTTTGCCGTCTTTCAGTCCTCGTCCTCGGCGTAGGCGAGGATATCGTCGTAGCACGCGGAGATCTGAGTCGTCACGACCTCTAACACGGCTCTTGCCTGTTCTTCCTGCTCCGAGTCGTCGCCTACCAGCACCTGAGCGTAGCGGTGGTATATCTGCCTGTAAGGCTCATACACGTTGAACGCGCCGATTATCACGTGCTTGAGGTTGTAGTCGGCAAGGTCGAGCTGACATCTCGTGAGCCCGTTCTTGTCGAGATTGAGCGCGACGGTCGTGAACACCTGCAGCGCAGGCGCGCCCAGCTCGTCGAAGTCTATGAAATTGACCTCGGCGATCGCACTGCCGTCCTTTTTCTCTCCGAGTCCCGTCAACGTTGCCTTGAGTACGGGCACTCCCTTCACCTCTGTCAGAAGGGTGTCTATCTTTGCCGCCTGAAGATATTTTTCGAGTTTGCCGAGCATTTCTCTCTGAGTCATAAATCACCTTTTTCCTGTGCGATCTCGATATAAAAACTCACGGGTCTGAACCCGTCGTTGCACGATATCATCGCAGAACGCGGGTCTTTCATCCAGCCGTCGTAAAAATTGCCGCCGCCTTTCGCGAGTTCCCTGACGAAATACTCCATGCTCTGCCAGGCGCTTTCGCAAAGTCCTTTCGGCTTTTCGCCGTCTTCCGAGACGAATACGTCGCCTTCTTTCACGTCGCAAGCGTGCTCTATCGGGTTTTCGTACTTTTGGATCAGGTCGTCGTAACGAGCCTTTTTTACCGCGGTTATTTTTATATCCATATACCGAGTATAACAGCAAAACGCGCCGACCGCAACGGCCCGGCGCATATTATCCGAAAAAAACTAAGGCTTTGCGCCTTCCTGTCCGTCCGCGTTTGCGGAAAACGGCGCTAAATAAAATACACCATACCCGCCGCCGCGGAGACGAGTATCGTCGCGATGGGAGGCATGCTCTTTTTCTTTACAAGCCTGTATATCAGCATAGTCGCCCCTACGATCGCGAAGATTATCAGCGCGTGCCAGTTGAACTCGCCCGCCACGTCGAAATTGTTGTAATTGGCGTAAAGACACTTGACGAAAAGGAGCAGACCCGTGGAGACGATAAGTCCCCATATCACGGGCGTGATCCCGTCAAAAGCCGCCTTGACGTATTTGTTTTTAGTGAAGTTTCTGAATACCGCGGCGATTATCAGTATTATGCAGAACGCAGGCAATACGATGCCTGTCGTCGCGATGAGACTGCCGAGAAATCCCGCCTGATCGCTGCCGATAAACGTGGCGATGTTGACGGCTATCGGTCCCGGAGTGGACTCGGCGATCGCGATATAATTCCACAGCGCGTCCGCATCTATCCAACCTCTCGACGTGACTTCCTGCTGTATCAGCGCGATCATGCCGTAACCGCCGCCGAAGGATACCGCGCCTATCTTGAGAAATACGAGAAAGAGTTGGAGATATATGTTCATACGCTCTCTCCCCCTTTGTACGCGTCGTCTCCGTCGCCGCTTGCATTCTGAATATTTTTCGTGCCCGTGTCTGTCAGATCATTGTTTTCGGTATTGTTCCCCTCACTCTTTTCCGCACTTTTTTTAAGTCTCTCCCCGAGACCGTAAGAGTGCTCTCCCTCTTTGCATATTACGCTCGACGCTTCGCCCGTCTTGACGTCTGCGTACTCCTGCCCGTCGCTTTCATGCGCGTCCGTAGCGGTGCTCGCCGTGCCCTTTTTCTTTGCGACGACGTCGCGTATCACACCCGCGATTATGCCTGCTGCCGCTCCTGCAAGGATAAGATATATCGTGGAAAAATCGATGGAAAAAATATCTATGCAGGTCGCCGCCGCAAAAGACAACAGAAGTATCCCGACGGAAAATGCGTTCTTTTTCCCTTTTCTTATCATGTTGACGCCCGCGGTCGTGATCATCAGCGCAATGCCGACCTTTATCCCTTCGAAGGCATAGGAGACCGCCGTCAACGCCATGAACGCGTCGTAGAATACTGATATCAGATAGATTATCGCAAACGACGGGATACAGACCGCCAACGTAGCGATAAAGGAGCCGATAAAGCCCAATATCTTGTAGCCGACGAAAGTCGCGCAGTTTATCGCGATCGGTCCCGGCGTAGACTCGGCAACGGCGATTATTTCATAGAGTTCGACCTCGTTGATCCACTTCTTTCTGATGACGAATTCACGTTCTATCAGCGCTATCATCGCGTAGCCGCCGCCGAACGTGAACAATCCTATCTTGAAATAACTCAAAAACAGGGTTAACGCGAGTTTAACCCTGTCTGCCGAAATTTTCTTCATCTGTCTTCCAGTTTTGTATAATCCCTGATTTTTACGATGTCCTTATAAGCGGGACGGATGATCTTGTCTGCGTTTATCAGTTCCTCGAGTCTGTGCGCCGACCACCCTACGATACGCGCGATCGCGAACATCGGGGTGTACAGTTCTTTTGGCACGCCGAGCATGCTGTAAGCGAAACCGCTGTAAAAATCCACGTTTGCCGAAACGCCCTTGTATATCCTCCTTTCGCTGGCTATCGCCTTGGCAGAAAGCCGCTCGACCGTCTCGTAGAAAGAATAGAGCTTGCTCTTGCCTTTTGATCTCGAAAGTTCTCCGACAAAGCGTTTGAACACCTGCGCGCGGGGGTCGGAAAGCGAATATACCGCATGCCCCATGCCGTAGATCAGCCCTTTGTGATCGAACACTTCTTTTCTCAGAATCTTTATAAGATAGGCGTAGATCTCGTCCTCGTCCTCGAGGTCGTGCACGTGTTCTTTGATGTGTCTCATCATCTGTACGACTTTGAGGTTCGCGCCGCCGTGCTTGGGTCCCTTCAGAGACGCGAGCGCCGCCGATATCGCAGAATAGGTATCCGTGCCCGACGAAGTGACCACCCTCGTCGTGAACGTCGAATTGTTGCCGCCGCCGTGCTCCATGTGCAGTATCAGCGCAAGATCGAGCACTTTTGCCTCGAGTTCCGAAAACTTGGTGTCGGGTCTCAACATGCGCAGGAAATTCTGCGCCGTGCTGAGCGACGGGTCGGGATGGTGTATGTAAAGGCTGTCGTCGCACTCGTAGTGATTGTACGCCTGATAACCATAGACGCTGAGCATCGGGAACACGCTTATCAGCATAAGGCATTGTCTGATCACGTTGTGCACGCTGATGTCGTCAACTTTCTTGTCGTACGACCCGAGGGTCAGCACGCTCCTCGACAGACTCATCATCATATCCTTGCTGGGCGCCTTGAGTATTACGTCTTTGGTGAAATTCCTCGGCAGTTTGCGGAAATCCGTCAGAGTCTGCGTAAACTCCGCAAGCTGTTCCTTGTCGGGCAGATCGCCGAACAAAAGAAGATAGGCTATTTCCTCAAAGCCGTACCTGTCGCCCTTGATCAGACCGTCCACGAGACTGTCTATACTGTATCCGCGATAATAAAGCTCGCCCTCGCACGGTACAAGTTGTCCGTCTACTTCCTTTGAAGATACGATTTTGGATATGCTTGTAATACCTGCTACCACGCCCTGACCCGATTTGTCGCGCAGACCGCGCTTGACGTGGTATTGGTCGTAAAGAGAAGTGTCGAGGGGGTAACTCTCGAGACATTGCTGTTCATACTTGTCGATTATCGTCTTATCCGTCATTGTTACCTCCTTAATCCTGTAAAAATTTTTCGGCAAAAGCCGCCTGTTTTCAATCTTCGCCGTCCTCCGAACAGTCGACGGCATAATCGGCGCACCCGCTGACGGCGTTGAGCACAGCCATTTCGACCGCCCTGGTCGCCGCTATTTCTATAAGGACGGGATTGAACACCGTCTTTTTGCCCGTCGCCATGACGAAAAGACTGTCGCCGTCGTAATCGGTATGCACAGGATATATCGTCCGCGCAAGCCCGTTGTGCGCCACGCTCGCGACTTTGTTGGCGGACACCTTGTCCAGCTTCGCGTCCGTGATTATGCACCCGATGGTCGTGTTGCCTGTCAGAAGCCTGAGATATTCGCCGTTTAAAATGCGTTCTTCCGCACCCACGAAAGAGCCGTCTTTGCCCTTGCAACCCGCCACGATTTTTCCCGTGCCCGTGTCTATTACATCGCCAAGAGCGTTGACTGCGACCACTGCCGTGACCGTCACGCCCGCGACCTTTACCGTCGCCGCGCCTACGCCGCTCTTGCACGCGTATTTCATACCGCGGAACTTGCCGACCGTCGCGCCCTTGCCTACGCCCACCTGCCCGAACGGCACGTCTTTGTCAGACGCGTTCTCGCAAGCCTTTTTACCCGCCGCCTTGTCAGGCCAGTGGTAATCGTCGTATATCAGGTCGAATATCACCGCGCCGCAAACTATGGGGACGCGCTTGCCGCTCACCTTTACGCCGACGCCTTTTTCTTTGAGATATTCCATGACGCCGCATGTGCTCTCAAGCCCGTACGCAGAGCCGCCCGTCAGTACTACCGCGTGCACTTCCTGCGCCGCTTTCTCGCTTCTCAGCAGATCTGTCTCGCGCGTACCAGGCGCACCGCCGCGCACGTCGGCGCCGCAGATACAGCCTTTTTCGCAGAGAACGACGGTAACGCCCGTGTAGTCGTCGTTGAAATGCCCTATCTTTATGCCCTTGGGAAGTGTGATCTTCATATCCTCTTGAACACGTCGCCCACTGTCTTCATATCGCATTTGCCGGCATAATTCGTCTTGAAATGCTTCATTACCGCGCCGATGCTCTTGTCGGGAAGCGACATGATTATCTCTTTGATCTCGTCATCGCTCATCATCGCGGGGATGAACGCCTTGACTGCCGCGATCTGCGCGTCGAGTTCGGCGATCTTCTCTGTTCTGCCCGCCTTCTCAAAGCTGTCGCGCTCGTCGTAAAGCTCTTTTTCCGTCTTCTGCAAGATGGCAATGACGTCCGCGTCCGTCAGTTCCTGACCCTTTTCGCGCTTGTCGATTTTCGCGAGCATGATCTTGTTCATGACCACGCTGAGCACGTCCGAAGCGCTCCTGTTGCGATCCTTCATCGCCTGTATTCTCGCTTTCTTTATTTCTTCATCCAACATAGTCTTTACCTTCCTGATACTTTAATGCCTATTTTACCATTTTTTGTCTCAAATGTCAAGGCGGGCGCGCTTTTACGGGCTGCGCCGTTGTTGGTTTGTCAAACATCTGTTACACTTTTGTTGTTAAAATAATCGGCAAGGTATTGGTTAGGCGACTTCCAGCCGAGTGGGCGCATAGGAGTTTGGTTGTACTCTCTATTGTATCGCTTTAATTGGTCTTGTAGATCGG
>CASDWJ010000013.1 GCA_949284695.1 uncultured Christensenella sp.
ATAAATTGCTTCGCCGCTTTGGCTAAAAACGTGCCACCGGCACGTTTTCTTAACGCGTCGCGCCTTACAAGCCCGGTCATTTGCTACCCGCCGGAGGCTTACATTACTGCCGCAAAAAATCAGACGAGTTTTTCTCGTCTGTTTTTTTTTGTAATTTGAAAACCACGCGAGTATCGCGTGGTTTTCAAATTACAATAATATGTCCGCGTGGTATCTCGTACAATGGGGCATTATTGAGATAAAATGGTCGGTTTATCGGCGAGTTGAGCAGGAATTTTGAGGGAGAATTTGTGTGTGCTTTTCATATTATTCTGGTCTGGTATTGAAGGAGAGATCGTCATTCCGTCCACCGTTAAGATTGTAGATGCGTATGCATTCGCAGGTGTGGCAAGTCTTACCGGCGTATCTTTCGGTGAAGAAGGCGCATCGCTGACCATTGGCGGCAGCGCATTCAGAGAATCAGGTCTTACGAGCGTAGTATTGACAAACAGGATTGACAGCATAGGTTCGTATAGCTTCTATTCGATTCAGGTTGTAGAAGTCACGAGAACAGACGAAGTGATCGAGGGCGGAAGCTATATGTTTAACTCGAATATTGTCCAGAATATCTACGTGCCCGAATCTTTGCTCGAGACTTACAAAGCCGATACGCGATGGTCAAAATTTGCGGATAATATTTCTGTGAAACCTGAAGCATAAAAAAGTCGGACCATACGACCTGACGCACTCAGGTCAACGGTAAATATTTAGACTTCGATGCGGATATTAAGGCATTCGCAATAAGTTGCAACTTGTTTTGCGTGCTTAACGATATAGTACTTACGGTCGGAGTCAATGGTCGACACCTATAAGGAGGCTGCAAACCGGAGCGATTATGCTGACATCATCTCTGCCAAATCTTGATTTCGCTTTGGTCTGCACATACCTGTTTTACCTAAAGGTAAATTGACAGGGGGCGGAGCTTAGGCTCCGCCTTTTTCTTGCTTTTTGGAATGTTTTGAATGAAAACGGAGAACAAACACTCTCTTTTTGCGTTGTACGGAAAGTTTTATCGGTAGATAATTTTTAGTTATTCTATCAAAAACTCTTGACGGGCAACTCTTTGGGGGTTATAATATAATCGTAAGTACGGGAGCCGACTCTTATTTCTTTGATCATAGTAAAGTAAAAGTATTTAGATCGGCCGGTGTACTTACTTTTTTTCACCGCGTTCGCGCGCAGAGCAAAAAGGAGGGAATATGGCAATCAAAAATCTGCAGGATATGCTCATTTTGCACAGATATCTGATTCAAGGTGAAGTTCAAGAAGCCGACGCGCCGTATTATGCGGCGTATCTTGCGAAAGAATTCGGAGTCGTCGTCAATGCGCCGCTCCTTCTTTGCGAAGACAACGTACGCGCCATTGCCGATCTGTTTTGCCATGACGTGCCCGATTCGTTTTATGCGAATCCGCAGGATACTGCGTTTTACAGCGAACAAGAACTGTACGTCGAGCAACTTATTTCTTATATAAAAATCGAAATGTGCGGCGTGAACGCTGAGGACCCTGCTGTCTTTGCCAGGGTGCCCGTTTTCGACAAGGTTTTGCCGACGTACGGAAAAAACAATGAAAAGGTCGTGCGCACTTTCAGCATTATCGACAGAGATGCAGCCGAGAAGTATGCCAAGGGGCTTTTCGACGGTTATTGCGCTTACACCCGTCCGTGGTCGATGTCCGACTACGGCGAAATAACGTATTTTGTCGACAACGGATATTATACCGGTCAGAAAATCGCCTGCAAGGACAACATCATATTTCTTTTGAAGATGTACGGCAGTGAAGAGTTTGCAAAAATGCTCGACTATAAAGACGTCGTGAAAATGAGTGTATCTTTGCTTGGAGAAAAACATGAGTTGGTCATCGACAGGAAGGCTTGCGCGCTGCTTTCGCTCGCCGTAAAAAACGCCCGTCCCTGCGTGCTGAGCAAGAAACAGTCGAAGTATTTCAATAAGCTGATAAAAAAGACGGGCGCGGACGTTCCGCCGACAAACAATTCGGACAGTCCTTATGCGATAGCGAAAAAATTTATCGCCGACGGAGACGTTATCGGCGCCGCAAAATTTCTCGCCAGCAATGGCGCGCTCTTTCTCCGCAATCTGTTCTGGTTGCTTTCCCGCGCAAAAACGGACGAGGAAGTGGACGAAATACTCGCTTTGCTCGAAATAAACAAACCGATCGTCGGAATGCAGATCATTTATATGTTGTCGGGGTATACCGATGAGTGCAGACGTTTCGTTTTCTATAAAAACGGAACAAAAATCATGCACGAGGAAAGCAAAGAAGAAAGCGAGAAACGCCGCTCGCGCGTGGAGCTGTCCGTGCGTAAAAAAGTAGAAGCCGCGGTGGTCTCCGGAATAAAGAAATATTACGCCTCTCGTCCGTCGATAGGCAGGATATATATCGCAGACGTCTTCAGAAAGGTCGGAGTACCGATCAATACAGCCACATGCGGAAAGGGTCTCGACGTCTTGCCGACGGGCAGCCGTCTGCCGATAAAGGGCGATTATCTGCGCGCTTTCTGCTACTGGGAAAAAACGTACGATATGGATCTCTCCGCTGTCTTCTACGACGGAGAATCGAAAACGAATACCTTGTACTGGGGCACATACGACTTTAAGCCGTTCGGCGATTCTGCATTGACTTCGGGTGACGCAAGAGGTAAAGACGGCGCTGAGTACGTCGATTTCAAAATCAAAGAGCTCCTCGAAAAGGGGTGGAAGTACGGAGTAGTTTTTGTCAACTCGTTCGGAGGTCTGTTCAATGACGGCGAGGTGTACTGCGGTTATCAGGATAAAGACGACCTGAAAACAAAGGCATGGGCGCCCGACAATATAGCAATGAAAATAAGCGTCAAGGGCGATAGCAGACAGTTTGCCGCATTCGCTCTCGACCTGCAGCGCAGAGAAGTGATAGTCCTCAATACGTTGATCGGAAATGGCAACCAAGTCGTTGACAACAACAGCGTTTACGCGTTCAAGCCGTATCTCAACCCCGACGTGCTCGATACGTTCAGTATGCACACGTTGCTCTCGCTCTGCGGAGAAATCGTTGACGACCCTGCCGATGCAGAAACCGTTTTCGATCCCGATTACGTCGGCAAAGACGGGCAGAAGGTTATACGTCCGTGGGACGTTCAGTTGCTCGTGCCCTACATAATGTAAGTCGGCGTTTTTGAGAAAAACTCCGATCATTACTGCAAAAACATCCCAACGGCTTGCGTTTAAACTACGCGAGCCGTTGTCCTGACAATAAAGTCGCGCGTTATATTGACAATATGCAAGAAGGTTTTGTTGTTTTTAGTTAAAATCGAAGCTCTTTAAGTATAATTTTTATAAATTCGGCAAAAATTATTATCTATTTTTAGGAAAACGGAAAAAAAGTTCGTATTTATCTAATAGAAGCATGAAAGAACAGTCGTTCAACGAGTGGCTTGAAGCCCTCAAGGCAAAAATAAATATCGTGGACGTCGTCAGCGGTTACGTTACGCTGTCGAGCAAAGGCGGCAGGTATTGGGCTTGCTGTCCTTTTCATCACGAAAAAACGCCCTCTTTTACGGTAGACGAACAGAGAGGGTCTTATTATTGCTTCGGCTGTCACGTGGGCGGCGACGCTATAAAGTTCGTGATGGATATAGAAAACATCGACTTTATGAGCGCAATCAGGCTTCTTGCTCAGAAATTCGGCATGCCGATGCCCGAGTTCAAGTCGAAAAAGCAGGGCGAGAGCATTGCCAAAAAGAAGGAAAGACTTTATCAGATGATGCGCGAAGCGGCGCTCTTTTATCACTCTTGTCTGAAAGCCGAAGGCGGCAAAGTCGCCCGCGACTATCTTGAAAGACGCGGCATTTCATGGAGCACGGCAAAGACGTTCGGCATGGGGTATTCACCGGATCCGCGCTCCCTCCCTGCGCATCTGAAATCGCTCGGATACAACGAACTGGAGATGATCGAGGCGGGCGCCTGCGGTCAGAAAGACGGCAAAGTGTTCGACGTTATGGCGGGCAGACTCATAGTGCCCATCATCGACGGATTGAAGCGCGTCATAGCCTTCGGCGGCAGAGTGCTGACGAGTGAAAAACAGATGAAATACCGCAACACCAACGATACAATTCTGTTCAACAAAAAGTGCGAGGTGTTCGGTCAGAATATGCTGAGGCAACTCAAGCTGAAGCAAACCGTCACCAGCGTGATAATGGTCGAAGGATATATGGACGTTATCTCTCTGTATCAGGCGGGAGTATACAACGTGGTCGCTTCTATGGGCACCGCGCTCAACGTAAAACAGGCTGAGATCGTCAAACGCTTCTGCGGCACGGTGTACGTATGCTACGACGGCGACACGGCGGGACAAGCCGCCACGCTGAGAAGCCTCGATATATTTTACGGCGCGGGACTCAACGTGAAGGTCGTCTCGCTTCCCGACAACCTCGACCCGGACGAGTACGTCAGGAAGTACGGGTCGGAAAGTTTTTCACAGCAGCTTGCCAAGGCGCTCCCGCTTTTTGAATACAAACTGCGCGTTCTCGCCAAGGGATACGACATGAAAGTTGCAGAAGAACAAGGAAAATACGTGGTCGAAGCCGTAAATATATTAAAGACCCTGCCCACGCCCGCACAGACGGACGCGTATATACCGTTGGTCTCTAAGATAAGCGGTCTGAGCACGGATACAGTCAGACGTCAGCTTATGCAGGGATCGGTATTTGCTGAGGACGGCACTCCGAAATTGCTGACACAGCCGCAAAAACGTAAAGACGGCAAATACTATAAAGCGATGCGTTACGTGCTCTACGTTCTGTTCGGAGGAGTGGAAGGACTGACTTTTGACAGGGATCTTTCGCTGTATATCGACGACGAGGAGCACAAAAAGCTGTACGATTATTATCGTAGCAATACAGGCGGAGAGGTTTCGCTCGACGACCTCACGTCGCTCGAAAAGGAGATACCCGAGGCGGGAGAAGTGCTCGCCGAAGGCAGAAAGGTCAACGACGTAGCCGCAAAAAGCTATTTCGACGGGTGCGTCGTTACGCTTGAAAACGAATTTATAAAAAAACAACGCAAAATGTTGCTCAAGGCTTATTCCGAGAGCGATTCAGAAGAAGAAAAATCACGTCTGCTCGCACAGATAAGTGCGATCCAAAAGAAAAAATAAAGTCGGAGGGAATATGGAAAACGAAAAGAAAGACGGCGAAAAAAGAACTGCGAGAGAGGAAAAAATAGCGCAGGAAGTCGCGAAGCTGGTTGCTTCTGCCAAAGACGGCAAGCTCAACGAGGACGAGATCAACGAAAAACTCGCGCGCTTCGACCTCGACGTGCAGGAGATCGAGAGCGTATTTACGCAGATCGAGTCCAAGGGCATTACCATCGAGGCGACTACGCTTGAAGAGAAGATGACGCTCGACGTGCTCGAGGGTACGACAGACGACTCTGTCAAAATGTATCTCAAGGACATCGGACAAGTTCCGCTTCTGTCGTCGGAGGAGGAGATCGTCCTCGCCGAAAGAATGGCAAAAGGAGATCAGGCGGCAAAAGACAGACTCAGTGAAGCCAACCTGAGACTGGTCGTATCTATCGCCAAGAGATACGTGGGCAGAGGCATGCAATTCCTCGACCTCATACAGGAGGGCAACCTCGGTCTGATGAAGGCGGTCGAAAAGTTCGATTACAAGAAGGGCTTCAAGTTCTCCACCTACGCTACCTGGTGGATCAGACAGTCCATTACCCGCGCGATCGCAGATCAGGCGAGGACGATAAGAATACCCGTTCACATGGTCGAGACGATCAACAAGACGGGCAGGGTGACTCGTCAGCTCATGCAGACTCTCGGCAGAGAACCGACGCCCGCAGAGATCGCAAAAGAGATGAATATCCCCGAAGAAAAAGTCATCGAGATCCAGAAGATAGCTCAGGACCCCGTTTCGCTCGAGACCCCTATCGGCGAAGAGGAGGACAGCCACCTCGGAGATTTCATAGAAGACAACACCGCCGCGTCTCCTGCCGAGAAAGCGGAAGCGAGGATGCTCAGAGAGCAACTTTTGCAGGTGCTCGACACTCTGACCCCCAGAGAAAACGAAGTGCTTCTGATGAGATACGGTCTGAGAGACGGCAGACCCAAGACTCTCGAAGAAGTGGGCAAAGAGTTCAACGTCACTCGTGAAAGAATAAGACAGATCGAGGCGAAGGCGCTCAGAAAACTGCGTCATCCTAACCGCACGAAAAAGCTGAAAGACTATATCGGAAAGTAAGGCAAAAAGGCTTTAACCTACACGGGCAGGAAAAATATGACGGTAAAAGAGATATTGAAAATACTTGACGGATTCGCTCCGTTGCAGCTTCAGATGAGCTTTGACAACAGCGGTTTCTGCATAGGAGACGAGGATCTCGAAGTGACGGGCGTAATGCTTTGCACCGACGTCACGCCGCGCGTTGTTGACGAGGCTTGTGCAAAAGGGTGCAATCTTATCGTCAGTCATCACCCCGTGATCTTTTCCGGGATAATGACGCTTTGCAGCGCAAAAGACAGGATGAGATATGCCGTTGTGTCTGAAATGATAAAACGCGGCATAGCGCAAATATCCATGCACACCAACGTAGATATCTGCAAGGGCGGCACCAACGACACGGTCGCGGAGCTTCTCGGCGTCCGTTGTGAGCAGGGAGAGGGCGAGCCTCTCAGGATCGGCACTCTCGACAGAGAGCGCCCGCTCGCGGAATTTGCTTCTCTCGTCGCGGACAGGCTTGCAGACGAGACCGTCAGATACGTCGGAGATCCGTCCAGAAAGATACGCCGGGTCGCCGTCAGCACGGGAGCGGGCGGCAGAGACAGCGAGCTGATCTACCGTTTGCAGGACGAGGGTGTCGACGCGCTCGTCACCGCAGAGGTCAGGCACAACGTGGCGCTCGAAGCCGACTATTCGGGCGTCGCTATCGTCGAGACTACCCATTACTCGAGCGAGAGATGTATCGTGGATATCATCGCGGGAGTGCTCGGAAAACACAATATAGACTATCAAAAGAGCGAGACGGAAGGCAACCCCTACCGCAGGGCTTGAAGGAGAAATTATGAATATAGAAGGTATGCTCAAATACCAGAACCTGGACAGGGAGATCAACAAACTCAACGAGGAGTTCAAGACTCACGAAGCGACCAGACAGTACAACAAGTACATGAAGCTGTACAAGCAGACTATCGAGGAAGGCAAGCGCATGAGCGGCGCGATCGGCGAACATTTCGTCAATATCGACAGGCTGACGAAACAGTACGAAAAATTGCTCGCCGATATCGACGAATATTACAAGGGCGTAGACGAGATCACGGACGTGAAGCAGGCGGATTACTACGAGAAACAGCTTCTCAAGCTCGACGCGGCGCTCGAATCGATCGAAAAAGAACTTGACAACGTGCGCAAAGAGCTTGCAAAACTCGACGCGGACGCAAAGACTTTCTTCTCCAACGTCAGCACGTACTATCAGGCGGTCAAGAAGTTCACTCCCGAAATGGACAAGGTCAAACTCAGCATTCAGTCCAAGGCAAAAGAGGTTATGCTCGCTCAGAAAGAACTTGAAAAGACCGTAGAGCCCGAACTCGTGGAAAAATACAAGAAAGCGAAGGAAAACGCGAAGTTCCCGCCGCTTGTGCCTTTCGACGAGGCGACCAATTCGTGTATGGGTTGCTGTCTCGAACTGTCCAAGGACATCGCCGCAAAACTCAGACAGGACGGAGGACTCGAATTCTGTCCCAACTGCAACAGGCTGGTTTATAAACAATAAAAATGAACAAAAAGGGTTTGAGATCGGCTTTTATAGCATATGCGGTCGCGGCGATACTTATCGTCGCCCCGATCGTGGTCATGACGGTATGGAGCGACAATGCGGGCATACAGGGCGCGAAGGCGTCGCTTTACATAGCAGTTTTCGCGGGAGCGCTCGTCGCGCTGTTCGCCACGTCGTATCTGATACGTTATGCCGTATACGTCACGACTCTCAGGAAGGGCAGAAAGGTCGTCGCGAGGTATTTGACAAGTGAGATGAAGTCGTCCAATTCGACGAAGAATTTTTATGCCGTGACGTATTCTTACGATGACGACGGCAAAACGGTCACCGTCACAACGGGCATAAATTACAGCTGGGATCAGGCGCTCGCGCTTAAGTTCGCAGAGCAGTTCGAGATCACCGTCTACAAAAAGCACAGCTACGTGACTGCCGACGTCGACGAGCTCGTCGAGCAGCACAAACCCGACATCGACGCGTTCAAGCGCGCTTATGCCGAGGCGTACAACAAATATCATTCACAATAAACCGGCAGAAGAATAAAAAACACGGGCGTTGACGCGCCCGTGTTTTTTTGTAGTTTATTTATCCCGAATTAACGGGAAAGAGGATTGTCAGAGGGAAGCGACGAGGTCGGGCATTGAGTAAAGTCCCGGCTTTTGCCTGGCGACGAACGCCGCGGCGCGGATGGCGCCCTGAGCGAATACCGCCTTGCTGTGCGCTTCGTGGGTCAGAGTGACGACTTCGTCTTCGCCGAAGAAATGCACTTCGTGCTTGCCGACGATCGTGCCGCCTCTTACAGCGTGCACGCCGATTTCGTCCTTCTTGCGCTTGGTGTCGTTGCCGTGTCTGCCGAATGTCAGATACGAGCCTTCCTTTTCTTCTTTTATCGCGTTTGCAAGCGTCAGCGCGGTGCCGGAAGGGGAGTCGACTTTCTTGTTGTGGTGAGTCTCTACGATCTCTACGTCGAACCCCGCGCCGAGTATCGCCGCCGCTTTTTTGCAGAGGTGTACGAGCAGGTTGACTCCGAGCGACATATTGCTCGCGCGGAAGACGGGAACTATGGTTGCCGCAGTCTTTACGGCTTCTTCCTGTTCTTTGGAGTAACCCGTCGTGGCGAGTACGAGCGCGACGTTGTTTACGGTCGCGTAGGAGAGAAGTCCTTCGAGAGCTTCCGGTCTCGAGAAGTCGACGATCACGTCTGTCTCAACGTCTATATCCTGGGGTTTGTCGAACACGGGCACGGAAAATTTACACTTGTCCGCATACGCGTCGATACCTGCGACGCAAGTCACGTCGTCGAACGCGGAGAGCGTTTCGAGCACTTTCATTCCCATTTTTCCGCCTATGCCGCAAACTGTGATTCTTGTCATAAGATCTCCTCAGAGGATCGCAAGATCCTTCATTATTTTTTCGAGTTTTTCTCTGTTGCCGTCAGTCAGCGTGGTCAGAGGCAGGCGCATAAAGGGCTTGCACATACCGAGCAGAGAGCATGCCGTCTTGACGGGTATCGGGTTGACTTCGAGGAACATGCCATCGAAGAAAGGCTGATATTTCATCTGCATATCGAGAGCTTTCGCGTGATCGCCGCCGAGCCATGCGTGAATCATCTCGGACATTATAGCGGGGATCGCGTTGGAAGCGACGGATATAAGTCCGCTGCCGCCTACAGACATGATGGGCACCGCGATGCAATCGTCGCCCGAGTAGAGGTTGATCTGAGAGCCGCGGATGCGTCTTGACACTTCGAGGATCTGTGCGATATTGCCGCTCGCTTCCTTTATGCCTCTGACATTGGGGAGAGCGGTCATCTTTTCTACCGTTTCGGGTTTCATATTGACGCCCGTTCTACCGGGGACGTTGTATGCGACGATCGGGATATCGATCGCGTCGTTGATCGCCTTATAGTACAGATACAGACCTTCCTGCGTGCACTTGTTGTAGTAGGGAGAGACCGCGAGAACGCCATCCGTGCCCATAGCCTGAGCCTGTTTGCTGAGTTCTACCGCATGCGCGCAGTCGTTGCTGCCCGTGCCGACGAATACGGCGATCTTTCCGTTCACCTGTTCGATGACCGATCTGACGACCTTTTCTCTTTCCGCGGCGTTCATTGTGGGGGGTTCGCCCGTAGTACCGCATACGAACAGAGCGTCGACGCCGCCATTGAGCTGAGAGTCGACAATCTTTTCAAGAGCGGAGTAGTCTACCGCGCCGCTCTCGTCAAACGGCGTGATCATCGCCGTACCGAGACCCTTGAACATATCATTCACCTCTATATCAGATTTTTCCGTTTTCGATCATGTATTCCGCGATCTGGACTGCGTTGCTTGCCGCGCCCTTGCGGATATTGTCGGCGACGACCCAAAGGTTCACGCCGCTTTCGACGGTATCGTCGATCCTGATCCTGCCGACGTAAACTTCGTCGTGACCCGTTGCGTCGATGGGCATCGGGTACCTGAGGTTGGCGACGTCGTCGACGACCACCACGCCTTTCTGACCCTTGAGCGCTTCGATGACCGCTTCTTTGGTGCAGGGCTTTTCAAACTCGACGTTGATTGACTCGCTGTGAGAGTTGAGGACGGGCACGCGCACAGTCGTAGCGGTGACCTTGATATTCTGATCGCCGAGGATCTTCTTGGTCTCTTTGATCATCTTTTCTTCCTCTTTAGTGTAACCGCTCTCGAGGAACACGTCGATATGGGGCAGGCAGTTGTTGACTATCTGATAGGGGAACTTCTGCGTCTTGTAGGTCTCGCCCTTTGCAAACGCCTTGATACCTTCGAGCAGGTCGTTGTAACCCGCTACGCCTGCACCGCTGACAGCCTGATAGGTGCTGTAAACGATCCTCTTGATGCCGAACTTGTCGTAGAGCGGCTTGAGCGCCACCATTGCCTGAATGGTAGAGCAGTTGGGGTTGGCGATGATGCCGTGGTTCCAGTCGATATCCTGGGGATTGACTTCGGGAACTACGAGCGGAACGTCGTCGTACATACGCCACTGGCTGGAGTTGTCGATGACGACCGCACCGTGTTTAGCGAACACGGGCGCGAATTTTGCGCTTGTAGAACCGCCTGCGGAGAACAGCGCAATATCTATTTTCTTGTCGAGGACGTTGGCTTCGGTCAGTTCTATGACCGTATAGTCCTTGCCCATAAAATTGACCACTTTGCCCGCGCTCTTTGCAGAAGCGTAGAGATAGTAGTTTTCGACGGGGAGATTTTTCTCCGCCAGAACTTCGAGGAACTTGTTGCCGACCATGCCGGTTGCGCCGACAACGGCTACGTTGTACTTTTTCATATTGACTCCTGTTTTACGGCGTTTTGCCGAAATTTTGTTTACTGATTCTGCAATAAAAAATCCGTTCACGCAAACAACGGAACGGAAAAGGGAAAACGAAAAAAGGTTTCCGCAAATAGCGCTCCATCGTAAGATGACAGATACGGAACTCTTAACTCCGCATCCAGCCGCGCGCCCGTCAAGGAGAGAGAGCGACTTCGGCGATAAACCCTTTCGGCGGCGTCCCTTGAGACGTAAACCCGCGTACTGATGAGTACCGCGCCTCTATTGCTGTCAACAATAATATCACAACCGTTGCTGTCTGTAAAGCGTTTTCGCTTAATTTTGTAAATAGTTGACGATAATTCTATTGCTCTTTTTATAAAAGTAGTGTAAAATAGTTGATACGATATTTTTTATATTCAGGAGAATACAATGTCAAAGCTGACTAAACTTGCCGCGAAGATGACGCTCGGCAAGGATCTGGGACCCGAAAGGGATTACAACGAACGCGGCAGGGTGCGCAAGGCGCTTTCTACGTTCGGCTCCAATCTTAAGAACATGCTTGCCATCAATCTTATGCTGGACATATTCGCGTTGCCGTTCATCGTCCTGTTCGTCTTTCTTATGGGAAGTTACGAGCAGAGTCAGATCGCGGCGGCGGGCTACAGCTTTTCCGGCTTTCTCGGCATAGGATACGGGCTTGTCGACGACACGGTCGCGGGCATAAATCTCATATACGGCATCAGGAGCGATTTCTTCCTCTATTTCTTTACGCCGTGCCTTATGATCTTCTCGATAGGTCTTGCGGGCGCATACCATTGCATAAGAAACTATTACTGGGGAGTGCAGGTCAAGATACTCAAGCACTTCTTAAGAGGTATAAAACTGCATTGGTGGAAGTTCCTGATCACGTTCACCTATCTCGGACTGGTGGGTACGAGCGCGGCTTGCGGCACGATTGAGCTGATGCGTCTGTTCTCGACCACGGGCGGCGCGCCTGCGGGCATATGGGTGTGGAGCATAGGTTCGCTTTTGCTCGGACTTTTGTCCATGCTGTTTGCGGCGGTATATCTGCCGACGAGCGTCTCGTTCAACTTCAGGTACGGCGACACGATCAAGAACAGCTGTATCTCGGCGATAATAATGTTCCTGCCCAACCTCATACTCACGGTACTTATGGTCGCGCCCATGCTGCTCATCATGGTCAATATAGTCAAATATATCGTCTATATCGTGATGATAACGGTCGGAGCCGGTCTTTACATCACGCTCAACGTCGCGTTCGGCGGGTTCTGCAACGACCTTCTCGTCAACGAGATGTACGTCTACGAGCAGGAGCAGGCGGCAAAAGAGGCGTTGGCGCAGAAGAAGATCCAGACTAAAGTGGCGGCGAAAGCGAAGCGCGTAAATCCCAAAAAAGGCAAGAAGAGATGAACGGATACGGCTGCTTAGCGGCGTATTACGACCGTCTGATGACAGATTTCGATTACGACGGCTATCTCGGAGTGCTTGATCGCGAACTCGGAGGGTCGGAAGGCATAGATCTCTGTTGCGGCAGCGGCAGGATCACCGTCGCGCTCGCAAAGAAGGGCAAGAAGATGACGGGAGTTGATCTGAGCCCTGAAATGCTGGGCGAGGCGGCGAAGAACGCTCGTGCGGCGGGAGTCAGACCCGTGTTCGTGCTGTCGGACGCGGCGGCGTTCAGACCTCAGCACAAAGTCGACTTCGTGACCTGCGTATGCGACGGGGTCAACTACATACCGACGAAAAAACTGCCCGCCTTTTTCGACGGCATAGCGGATATGCTGAAAGACGGCGGGAAATTCGTGTTCGACGTTTCGAGCGAATACAAGATAAAGCGCATTATATCCGACAACGTCTTTTACGAGGACTACGACGACATGACGTATCTCTGGAGCAACTCGCTTTTTGCGGGCGGCGTGAGAATGGAGCTTACGTTTTTCGTAAAGGACGCGGACGGAAAATATACAAAAATGACGGAGGAGCACACCCAGTACGCGCACGGTCGCGAGGCGGTCGAAAGCGCTCTCGCAAAGAGATTTTCTTTTAGAGCCTGCGACTTTGAGACCATGGGCAAGGCGGGCGCAAAGACGGCGCGCATATTGTGGGTCTGCGAGAAATTGTGATGGATATACTTTGCAGGTCTATGCTTTTTGAAGGCAAGGCTGTAGTTACGGCAATAGATTGCACAGAGACGGCGGAGAAGGCGAGACAGCTTCACGGCACCTCTCCCAGCGCCACCAACGCGCTTGCGAGAGTGCTCTCGATGGGCGTTTTTATGAGCGCGGGATTCAAAGGTCTGAAGCACAGACTGACGCTCATCGTGGACGGCGGCGGCGCGGGCGGCAATATCATCGTCTGCGGCGATTCCGGGTCAAAGGTGCGCTGTCGCATGGACAATCCCGAGTGTTTTGCGGGAGAGGGAGTGAGGCCGGTTGCGGAAGTGGTCGGCAACGACGGCAGACTGACCGTCATCAAGGATTTCGGTCTCAAAGAGCCGTACAACGGCACGGTAAAACTGGTGAACGGTAGCGTGGACGCGGATTATTCTTATTATTTCACTGTATCGGAACAGCTCCCGAGCGCAATCGCGACGGGCGTAAAGCTCAACCCCGACGGAAGCGTAGCGGCGGCGGGAGCGGTTATAGTTCAGCCTATGCCCAATTGTCCGCCCGAGATAATTGAGACGCTTGTCGACGCGGTCAGACGTTTCGGCAATATGGACGAACTCGTATCCACGCATACGCCTCCCGCGCTGATAGAGGAGTATTTCGGTCAGTTCGACAACAAGCCGCTTCAGCCCACGTACCCCGCGTACGTATGCAGTTGCAGCAGGGAGGCGATGGAGAGGATACTTATCTCCATGGGCAAAAAGGACGCGCTCGAGATCGCCGAGCAGAACGGAGTCGTGGAGTTTTCCTGCGATTTCTGTCACAGAAAGGAAGTTTTCACAAAAGAGGATATAGAGAGGATTTTCGAGGAAGCAAATGGCGACGATTAAATTTCCGACAGCCGAAGATTTCGATCCCGAAAGACTGCTCACGCTTGCAGAAGGTATGCTCGCAAAGGGTAAAGCCGCCGAAAGCGTGAAATTGCTCAACAGATTCGGGCTTAAAGATATGCGCTCCGACAAGGTGCGAGGCATTGCTTTTGCCGAAATGAGCAACTATCCCGTATCCAATTACTATCTGCACAGGGCGCTGAAGAAGTATATGTCGTCGGGCGGCAACGTCAAGGACGCTTCGGTCAAACCTGTTGTCAGAGAGCTTGTCAGCAACAACATTCAGATGCAGAACGCCGAAGCCGTAGGGTATTATTTCGGACTTGTGAAAGACACTCTCGATTTTTCGTCCGCGCCCGAAGGCGAAAAGAAGGTGCTCGAAAGGGCGTTCCGCGATTTCGCGATGTCGCTTCAGAGTTTTTCCATGCCCATTGACGGGCTTGAGGGAGAGCCGGTGCCGGACGACAAGGTATTCGCGATACTTCAACAGGCGAGAGCGCTCGTCGACAAGGGAAAGTGCCGTCAGGCGGTCAATTTCCTGCTCGGAAAAATAGATCAGGCGGGAGAATACACCTGCGAATTTTACAGGATAATCGCAAGATGTTGCCTGAAATTCGACTGCGAAAAGGCGCTTTTTTACGCAGACAAAGTGCTCGAGATCGTCTCCGACGACGTCTCCGCGCTCTGCATAAAGTTCAGCGCCGCATACGTACTGGGAGATACTTATATGACTGACGAGGTCGCCGACAGGCTGATCGACGCGGTGGATTCTGACGATCTGAAAGGACTGAGAGATATTTTCGCGGCGTTCGTCAGCTGCGGATATTACGAAAAACTTCTCGAACTCGCGCGTTCGCTGACCGTCGAGGATCCCGACTATTATTATTACAACAAGATGTACGCGATCGCTCTCAACCTCTGCGGAAAGAGAGAGGAAGCGCTCAAGGTGATCAACGCGCAGGTCGCGCTTATGGGCGAAACCGACGACGCGAAATTCGTCAGGACCTATCTCGAAAAGTATTCCGACTGCATGATACGCCCCACTTTTTACGACTTTGCGCCGCTCGAGATGGCTGAGGACATGAAGGCGGATATAGACGCGATCGTCCGTATGCTTCCGATGCGCACCACGGCGGAAGGTACGAGGATGTCGGGCACGCAGAGAGATCTGAAAAACGCGATACTCAAAATAAAAGACAGACTGACCGCGTACGAATATTTCGTAAGATTCGGGATAGAGAACTGCCCGATAGACGAAAAACTCGGTATAATCACTTTCGCGATCTTCCTCTGCGACAGCAAGCAGACCGCCGACGTCAGAGAATTCGTCGCGGATATGCTTCTCGACGACGACATCACGCCCGCGCTGAAAGAGGAGATAATCACATGTATGTTCCTCTATTCGGACGCAAGCGTTATATATTACGTTCACAACGGCAGAATGTACAGAATGAACACGCGCGCGCCGAGGATAATCGAAAATTCAGACCTTCTGTTCAGACGCGCTTACGTGACGATACGCGTGACGGGAGCAATGGAGGGAAAGTATTCGCAAAGACAGCTCGACGACGCGGTCGAACGCGTTATGGCGGCGCTTATATCGCAGAACAAGATCGCTCTGGTAGAGGATTATCAGACCTTCGTCAAGATGGTGATGTACTATCTCGCCAACGCGGGCGCGGGAGATAACAAACGCGTGCTCGAAAAGGCGACCGATATTGATTTTGTCGATAAACAGGACGATTACGAACTGTTCACATAAGGAGAGGGGAAAATATGATAAGATACGAGGACGTAAGGAACAATGCCGAAATTCAGATGCTGATAGACGGCGCCAACCACGTGCTCAGCGCGATGAAGTATACAGAGCACGGTCTGAGACACGTCGGATACGTGTCGCGCACGGCGTATATGATACTCGACAAGCTCGGTTATGACGACAAGACCAAGGAACTTGCGAGGATAGCGGGATACGTGCACGACGTGGGCAATATGATCAACCGCAAAGATCACGGCGTGACCGGCGCGACGCTGATATATCCGATACTCAAGGATATGGGCATGCCGCTCGAGGACGTCTGCGCGGTATGTTCCGCGGTGGGCAACCACGAGGAGGAGATAGGAAGCGTTGTCAACGAGATCGCGGCGGCAATAATAATCGCCGACAAGAGCGACGCGCACCGCACGAGAGTCAAGCGACTCAACGAGCGCAACGAGGATATTCACGACATCGTCAATTATTCGATACGCAAGAATATCGTGCTCGTCGACGGCGAAAAGAAGATAATAAGCGTGAAATTCTATATGGACAATTCCTCGTCCGTGATGGATTATCTCAAGATATTCCTGCCGCGCATGGTGATGAGCGAAAAGGCGGCAAAATTCCTCGGCTGCGAATTCAGACTGTATATCAACAACGTCATAATAAACACGGTCAAAAGAATGAGCAGGAAACAGATGGACGACGTGCCTAAGCCCGATGACGACGATATAGAATAAGGTCGTCGAAAACTGTGAAACAATATTGATATCCGATTTGCGCGCGTAAAATTACGCGCGCGTTCTTACTTTCTCATATTTCCGGTATGCCGCGTAAATAAATCTAAGCAGAGTCCGATCTTTCGCCGTATATCCTCGCGGCTACGGCGAGAGCGAGAGTGACAGTGGCTACAATGATATAATAGGTTTTCAGCGGAGTCAGCAGAGAGAGCAGGTACAGCAATGCGGAAACAACGGCAAAACGGTAAGAGTTTTTCGTGCTCAACACGACGGGTACAAGCGTTTTCAACGTCGCGTGAGGTGCGGGTCTGACCGCTTCGTCGTCGAGTGCGCCGAGCTTTTTCAGCTTTTTGTACAGCGGCTTAAGGGTCGAAAATCTTATATCGACTTCGGGCATCGCACAGGCTATGGCTGTGGTTGAACGCTCGAAACGCGCACACCAGACGGTGAGTTTTTTAATTCCTTTTTCGCGGCATTTTTTGTAAAGAGCGGCAATGTTGTCTCGTGACGGACAGGAGAATTTGAGAAAGAGGCAGACTGCGCCGTTCCTGCAAGCGTACAGCCCGTCGTCGGGAGTCGCTTCGCTGACGATCCCTGCTTTGACGAAATACGGGACCACATCTTTTTCGTCAGAAAGAATGCAGTATGTAACGAAAGAGCGGTAATCCGTACGCCTTTTTCTGCCGCCGCGCACGAGGTAAGCTAAGATACACGTGGCGGCTATCGCGGCTAAGAAAGAGACGGCTAGTTTGACCGCAAAACGCGCGGTGACGAGACCGCAGAGTATAAAGCTGAGGACGAAAACGCCCAGTACCGTAAATAAAATGTCTATATATCTGTGCATATCCTGATTTTTGCCGTTTTTCCAAACCCTATACTTAATACGCGAAATTTTCAAAAACAATTGATTGAACGCGCGTTTTGATATATAATAATCGTATGGCGAAAACGGGTATTTTCGGGGGCGCGTTCGACCCTCTGCACAATTCTCATCTTGCTATGGCGGAAAAAGCGCTCGATTGCGGTCTGGACAAAGTCGTGTTCGTGCCGTCGGGCATACCGCCGCACAAAAGGTGCAACGTGTCGTTCGAGGACAGGCTCGAGATGCTTGAGATCGGGCTTGCCTGCAACAAAAAATTCGAGCTAAGCAGGATAGAATACGAGCTCGGCGGCGTAAATTACGCCTGTGACGTTCTTTCGCGACTCAAGGAGATATACGGAGATATCGTCTATATAATCGGCGGAGACAGCTTGATAGACCTCGGCAAGTGGAGAGATCCGGAAAAGGTGATAAGCCTCGCGCCGCTGATTGTCTTTCCGCGCGCGGACAGGCAAGAGGAGTTCGACGCGGCTCTCGCGTACTGGAGAGGCAAAGGGGCGGAGATAACCGTCGCGGACTATATGCCCGATGCGGTGAGTTCCACCTGCGTCCGTTATCTTATAAATATGGACAAAACGGACGATATGCCGCCGTCTGTCGCAGAATATATCAGGCAAAAAGGACTGTACTCGCGCTTTGCCGGTCTTGCGCGAAAACTCAAAGGAGAGGTCTTGCCAAAGACGTACGACCATATCGCGCGCACCTGCGAATGTGCGCTCCGGCTTAATTTCGAGTGCCGTCTCGGACTAGACAACGACGAAGTTTTTCTCGCGGCGATGTTGCACGACTGCGCAAAGCTGAGGAGCAGACAGCCGCACGAGGAGCCTGAAGTGCCCGCAGACAGCAAGGGGAGCGAGGTCGAACATCAGTTTTACGGCGCGGTCATAGCGCGCAGAGAATACGGGATAGAAAACCCGAGGATCATCGACGCGATCTCCTGCCATTGCACGGGAAAACCCGCGATGAATACTCTGGACAAGCTGATTTTTTGCGCGGATATGCTCGAGGAGGCGCGCGATTTCACAGGCGTTGACAGGCTGAGAAAGCTGATAAGAGAAAACTTCGATAAGGGATTCGTCGCCTGCCTTAAAAGGTCGTACGACTACCTGATAGAAAAAAATTGTTATATATATCCGCTTACGCAAGAAGCGGTGGATTACTACAAATAAACGGAGAATTTATGCAAGAAAAAGAACTCAAAGATCTGATCTGCAAAGTGCTCGACGACAAGAAGGGCATCGACATCACCGTCGTGGACCTCGAGGGACTTTCGATAGTCGCCGACTGGTTCGTCATCGTCAGCGGACGTTCGACCACACAGGTCAAGGCGCTTGCCGGCAACCTCGAGGAAGAACTCAGCAAGAATTACGGCATAGAGCCGATAAGAAGCGAAGGCAAACGCGACGGCAGATGGGCTGTCGTCGACTACGGCAGCGTCGTCGTGCACGTGTTCCACGAGGAGACCAGGAGACTTTACAGCCTCGAGCAGCTGTGGAGCAACGGTCAGAACGTCTGGCATTACGGGGACGGACAGCAATAATTTTAGCGTATAAAAGCGCGAAAAACGCATATTCCTAAAATTATGAATACAGCGTTTTTGGCGGCTTTGACCGCGTCTTTTGCAGTTACGGCTCCCGCATATGCGGATATAGGAGAATTCCTGTCGGATTACAAACTGGTAAAACAGTACTGTTACGCCGCGGCGGGTGACTGTCTCGCCGTCGGGCTGATGACAGAGCCTATGTTTACGCTCAGCGGAATAACAGAGTACACCCGTACGCTCGAAAAAGAGCTTTCTCAATATTTCGGCTATGCGGAAGTTGCTGTCACTTTCGACACCGACTTGTTTTACAGGATAAAAAAACTCGGAGCAAATGCCGACGAAGAAAGCGTCAGGAGTATCATCGAGACCGCAAAAAAAAGGAGATAATATGCGCATTTACGACGTTATCGACGACAAGCGCCGCAACAGAGAACTTTCAAAAGAGCAGATAGCTTTCTGGATAAACGGCGTGACGGACGGAAGCATTGCGGACTATCAGTCCGCTGCTTTGCTTATGGCGATCGCTATAAACGGCATGACTGACGACGAGACTTTCTATCTGACCGACGCTATGGCGAAAAGCGGCGACACCGTCGATCTTTCGCGCTTCGGCGACAGGACTGTCGACAAACATTCGACGGGCGGCGTCGGTGACAGCACCAGTTTTATCGTGATACCCGTAATGGCGGCGCTGGGCAAGATATGCGCCAAGATGAGCGGCAGAGGTCTCGGACATACGGGCGGCACGCTTGACAAGCTCGAGGCGATAGACGGCGTAAGCACTTCGCTTTCGGAAGAACGATTCAATGCCCAGCTCGACTCTGCGGGACTTGCGATCGCCGGTCAGACGGGACAGGTGTGTCCTGCCGACAAGATACTTTACGCGCTGCGCGACGTCACGGCTACGGTGGAAAGCATACCGCTGATCGCGGCATCGGTCATGTCTAAAAAACTTGCGGCAGGCGCGAAGAACATCGTGCTGGACGTCAAGTGCGGCAAAGGCGCGTTTATGCGCGATAAGGAAAGCGCGAAGAAACTCGCGGAGCTGATGGTAAGAGTAGGCAGAAAGGCAGGCAGAAACGTCAGCGCGCTGATAACGGATATGGACGAGCCTCTTTCGGACTACATAGGCAATTCGCTCGAGGTCGAGGGAGCGGTCGAAGTGCTGAAAGGCAGGACGGATTGCAGACTTTACGAGGTCGCCAAGGCGCTTTGCGTAAGGCTTCTCGACTGCGAGGGAGCAGAGCAAGCGGTGGACGGGGCGATAGCTTCGGGCGCGGCTCTCGGAAAATTCCGACAGCTTCTCGTCTCGCAGGGTGCGAGTGCCGACGTGCTCGAAAAACCGATATGCAGATCGGCTTGCAAGATAGAGGTTTTCAGCGACAAGGCGGGCTACGTCGCAGGAATAGACGCGATGAAGATAGCGAGAGTCGTGCTCGATCTGGGCGGCGGAAGGACGAAAAAAGACGACAAGATATTGCCGCACGTCGGGATAAAACTCAACGTGCACAGAGGCGACAAGGTCAACGAGGACGACTGCGTCGCAATAATGTACTTTGAAAAATACGAGGACGTCGCTCTGGCGAGAGAAGTGCTGGCGGCGATAGAGATCTCGGACGAAAAACCGCAAATCAGAAAACCCGTTCTGGGTATAATAAAGTGAGGGATTATATGGACATAAGCAAATACATAGATTATACCAATCTCAAGCCCGAAGCGACTACGGCTGATATAGAAAATCTGTGCGAGACCGCTAAAAAACACGGGTACGCAAGCGTGTGCGTCAATTCGCGTTACGTCGCTCTCTGCAAAAAACTGCTCGGTGGCAGCGGCGTAAAGGTCGCTTGCGTCGTAGGATTTCCGCTTGGCGCGATGAGCATCGAAGCAAAGGCTTTCGAGGCGCAAAAAGCGGTCGAGGACGGCGCAGACGAGATAGACATGGTCATCGCGATAGGCGCGCTGAAAGAGGGCGACAGAGCGTACGTCTACGCTGACGTAAAAGCGGTGCGCGCGTGCGGAGCGACGGTGAAAGTAATTCTCGAGACCTGCCTTCTTACCGACGAAGAAATAGCGACGGCGTGCGGTATATGCGCAGAAGCGGGCGCTGATTTTGTCAAGACCAGCACAGGTTTTTCCAAGGGCGGCGCAACATTGCATGCGGTGGAAATAATGAAAGCCAACTGCGGCAAGTGCAAAATAAAGGCTTCGGGCGGCATACGCGACTACGACACCGCGGTCGCATATATCGAGGCAGGCGTAAGCCGCATAGGCACGAGTTCTCAGCTGTGAGCGCGAGGCAAAGAAAACTGCTGTTCATGCCGTCGGACGACGAGGTCGCGGAGCTGTACGCGTTTGCCGCCGATTGTTCTAAGCTCTGCATGGTCGCATGGGCATCTGAGTATTCAGAGCGCTACGTGTCGCTTTTTGAAGAATATTCGGACGACGACAGGGTGAGACAGGCGAGAGACGCGGCGTTGCTCTGGGCGAAAGGGCAGATTAAGATGCCCGAGGCGAGACGGTATATACTCGCGGCGCACAAGGCGGCAAGCGAGTGCGGAAACAGGGTAGCGGAAGCGGCGGCGAGAGCGGTCGCACACGCGGCTTCGAGCGTGCACAGCGCAAGACACGCGGCGGGGCTGGCGTTGTACGGACTGACCGCGCTGGGCTTGAAATACGGCAGGGATTCGGCAGAAGTAGAAGAAGAAACGAGACGGCTGACAGAGGGACTTGCGCGCGTCGCGACAGAGAAGAAATATCTGTTGTCAGAGTGGGCGTCATTTCTGGAAAGATATAAAGAGTAAGCGTTTAATCTACACCCGCAACCAAAAACCTTTTCGCACGTTTTTGTAAAAAGCGGTGAAATGAAATGTAAAATTTTTTATTTGCTATTGTATTTTCGTTGACGTTGGGCTATAATATAGTTGACCGAAGGCGATATCATTAACCGCAGTTATTAATAAGGGAATGCGGAGTTGGCGGTCGGATGGCGGGCCTCGCTAAATCGCTTTGCGTAGAGGATTACAGAACATCGTCACAGCGTACCCACCTGCTTGTAGCGGGTTTTAACTTTTCGTCTTTGGTTGTTTGGCGACAGGCGGCTTGCCGCATATCGGGGGAGCTTTTCGGCTCCCCGCTTTTTTATGCAGTGACGTCTGCCGTTTCGGAATGCGCTTGCGCGCTATTTTTGCGCGTATACACACATTTTTATGCGTTTTATTTGCTTTTGGCGCACGCGTGTGCTAAAATCAGTAATATTAATAAAAACGCTTTCAAGCGAACGGAGTAGTTATGCAGGAATTGACTTTGAGGCAATTGGGCGAGCAGTTCGCCGCGCTGGACGGTGAGACCGTCAAGGTTTACGGTTGGGTCAGGACGATAAGAGACAGCAAGAATTTTGCGTTCATAGAGCTGAACGACGGCACAAAATTCAAGTCTACGCAGATCGTCGCGGACGCCGATATGGACGGGTATAAAAACGTCGTGTCGCAGAACGTCGGCGCGGGTCTTTGCGTCGTCGGTACCGTCGTCGTCACACCGTGCGCGCAGCAGCCTTATGAGATCAAGGCGCAGAGCATAAGCGTAGAGGCGACTTCGTCTCCTCAATATCCGCTTCAGAAAAAGAGGCACAGCCTCGAGTTCCTGCGCGAGATAGCGCACCTCCGCCCGAGAACGAATACCTTCCTCGCCGTGTTCAGAGTGAGGAGCGTCGCGGCTCAGGCGATACACGCATTCTTCGCTTCGAGGAATTTTATATACGTCAATACGCCGCTGATCACGGGCAGCGACTGCGAGGGTGCGGGCGAAATGTTCCGCGTAACGACCCTCGACGCCAAGAATCCGCCGCTCAAAGAGGACGGCAGCGTGGATTTTTCGCAGGACTTCTTCGGCAAGAGTGCAAATCTTACCGTCAGCGGTCAGCTCAATGCGGAGTGCTTCGCGCTCGCGTTCCGCAACGTCTATACCTTTGGTCCGACGTTCAGAGCGGAGAAGAGCTACACCAACCGCCATGCGGCTGAGTTCTGGATGATAGAGCCCGAGATCGCGTTCGCAGACCTCAATGCGGATATGGATCTTGCCCGCGATATGATCAAGTACGTCATAAAGGACGTCCTCGAGAAGTGCCCCGAAGAAATGCAGTTCTTCAACAACTTTATGGACAAAGGTCTCATCGAGAGACTCAACCATATCGTGGCAAGCGACTTCGAAAAGGTCACTTATACGCAGGCTGTCGAGATCCTCGAAAAGCACAAAGACAAGTTCCAGTACCCTGTATACTGGGGCGCTGACCTTCAGACCGAGCACGAAAGATTTTTGACCGAACAGGTATTCAAGAAGCCTATTTTCGTCACCGATTACCCCAAGGAGATCAAGGCGTTCTATATGCGCCTCAACGACGACGGCAAGACGGTCGCCGCGGTCGATATGCTCGTCCCCGGCGTGGGCGAGATCATCGGCGGCTCGCAGAGAGAGGAGCGCCTCGACCTTCTGACCGCACGCATGAAAGAACTCGGACTCGACGAGAAAGATTATTGGTGGTACCTCGACCTGCGCAGATACGGCGGCGTCAAGCACTCGGGCTTCGGTCTCGGCTTCGAGCGTCTCATCATGTACCTCACGGGCATGCAGAACATCCGCGACGTCATTCCTTTCAGCAGAACGACCGGCAACGCAGAATTCTGATATACGTCGCAACAACTCGATATTCGCAAAACAAGCGGCTTTGTGCAAACAAGGTCGCTTTTTTATGTGCCGAAAAAATCCGATATTTAATTTAACAGGACATACGTTGTCTCATTTAAGTCGCTACAATAAAAATAATATTTTTATATAAATATTGAGAAAAGCGTGCGGTTATGATAGAATATTAGTAATATACGCAAAAGGAAGAAGATATGACGATCAGCGAAATTCAGAAGCAGACCAACATCAACATACAGGAGAAGGCAAACCTTATATGGGAAATCGCCACACACCTGGTGGGATTTTACAAGCCGCATGAATACGGCAAGGTTATTTTGCCTATGACGGTTTTGAAGCGTTTTGACGACGCTTTGGCTTCTACAAAAGAGGCGGTACTAAGAACAAACGAGGAACTCAGCAAAAGAAACGTAGAAGGCACTATCAAAGACGGCATACTGTGCAACGCTTCGGGTTACTCTTTTTACAACGTCAGCAGGTTCGATTTTGCAAAACTGCTTGCAGATCCCGACAACATCGAAGAAAATTTCACCGATTATCTGCGCGGATATTCGCCCAACATACAGGATATACTTGCCAACTTCAAGTTCGCGGACGAAGTGAAGAACATGGTCAAAGGCAAGGTCCTTTACGTCGTTATTCAGGAATTTAACTCAAAGAAAGCCAATATGGCTCCCGATAAGATCACGTCTACGGATATGGGCTATATATTCGAGGAGCTTATCCGCAAATTTTCTGAGAGTTACAATGAAGAAGCGGGAGCGCATTTCACGAGCAGAGACGTAATTTATCTTATGACGGAACTTCTTGTCGCGCCAGAAAAAGAGGAGATCAGGGCAAACGGTTGCACAAAGACCGCTTACGATATGTCGATGGGTACGTCGCAGATGCTGGGCTGTCTTACAGAAAGACTTCAAGACATAAGCGAAGAAGCCGACCTGACTTGCTTCGGTCAGGAGTTCAATCCCGAAACTTACGCGATCGCAAAAGCGGATATGCTGATCAAGGGCGGCAACGCGTCGGGCATGATGTTCGGCGATACGCTGTCGGAGGACAAGTTCAGCGGCTATGAGTTTGACTACATAATATCCAATCCGCCTTTCGGCATTGACTGGAAGCGAGAAGAAAAAGAGGTCAAAAGCGAATATACAAAGCTGGGATACAACGGCAGATTCGGTCCGGGGCTTCCCGCGATAAGCGACGGTCAGATGCTGTTTATGCTCAACGGCGTAAAGAAGCTTAAAGAGGGCAGCGGACGTATGGCTATTATTCAGAACGGCTCGTCGCTGTTCACGGGAGACGCGGGCAGCGGTCCTTCTGAGATAAGAAAATATCTGCTTGAAAGCGACCTTGTCGAGGCGATAATTCAGCTGCCCAACGATCTTTTCTACAACACGGGCATTGCGACTTATATATGGCTACTCAGCAAGGGCAAGGAAATGAAGAGAAGCGGCAAAGTGCAGCTTATAGACGCGTCAAAGTGCTATGTCAAGCGCAGAAAGAACATAGGCAACAAGCGTGTAGACCTTGACGACAGGTGTATCGACCTTATTTTGCAGGCTTATGAAACTTTTGAAGACGGCGAGTATAAAGACGGCTCTTTGATTGTTGAAAGCAAGGTCAAAGAAAACAGCTATTTCGGCTACCGCAAAGTAACCGTAGAAACTGCGCTTGCGGACGAAAACGGCAAACCAATCCTCAAAAAAGGCAAATATCAGCTTGAAAAGGGCAAGACTGATACCGAGACGATACCGCTCAATGACAATGTTGACGACTTTTTCAACAAAAACGTATTGCCGTACAATCCGCTTGCCTATATGGATCGCACAAAGGACAAGATAGGCTACGAAATACCGTTTACAAGACTTTTTTACAAGTACGTTGCACCTCGTTCAAGCGACGAGATCTTTGCCGAGCTTGTAGAGCTTGAAAAACAGGAAAGCGAAATAATGAAGGGGATTTTGGGTAAGGAGTAAAATGGCAAAAGGGTACACAAAGGTTGTCGAGAAAAAAGACGGCAATACAAGCATTACTTACAACATTGACGATTTTATGTTGTATAGGTATCGTGCGGTAAATGACTATACTATTGAATCTTTACTCAAAGATAGTATAATCGGCGCGTCTCCGTCTACGTTTAACGACCCGTATGATTGTACATCTTTTTACATGGATAAAAAAACCATTAAACAAATTGTTCAAAATGTTTATAATTCAAAGATAAAAACAATAGGGGAAGAAAATATTTTATTTTTCGATTTTTTGCGTAAATTCGTTGCGGAAATTGGAAATTTTTTATCAATAAGTTGTTTTAGTGAAAGCATTGTCAGTCCTATAATGTGGGGGCATTATGCTCAAAATGCAACTGGATTTGCGGTTCAATATTCTGCAATAGATTTAATAAACGTAGGACAAAAATATATTAGCACGCACAAAGAAAAAATGCGAAACGAATTTGCTACAATTTTGGATGTGCAAGATTTATTGGATGAAATTTGTGCAATTAGCGAAAACAACTTGAAAGATTATGGCTTATTACCTGTTCAGTATAGGAATAATTGTTATAATATATATGAATTTGCAGATGTTGAACAAGAAATATGCAGACTAAAAGAACTGGAAAGCATTAAACGACAGAAAGGCAATTTGACGTTTGAAGATGAGTTTAATGCGTGGAATAAATATCATAATAAAGATTTCAGCGTGTTCAATAGAATGTTATTTACAACAAAACGTAAAGAATGGAAATATGAACAAGAATGGAGACTATGTTTACCGTTGAGTTTGTCAGAAATGAACAATGGCGTAAGATATAAGTCAGTAGGGACGTTGAAACCATTGGCTGTTTATTTGGGAGATCAAATTTCTGATGAAAATGGGGAAAAGTTATTGGAGATAGCTCAACAAAAACAGATTCCAATTTATCAGATGTATATAGATATAACGAAAAGAAACAACCAGTTGAGTTGTTATAGGATTAACTAAGGTGAAAACAATGAGAAAGATGAAAGACAGCGGAATAGCTTGGATTGGAGAAATACCCGAGGGATGGGAAGGAATAAGGTTGAAAGAGCTTTTTAATAAAAAGCAAGGCGGAGCATGGGGAGATGAAGCAAAAGAAAATGAAAACGATAGGGTTTGCATAAGAGTAGCGGATTTTGATTTTGAAAGACAAGCCGCAAAGGAGGGGCAAAAGACTGTAAGAAATTATAATGCGGACGTTATTTCTAAATTGCAAATCCAAGGAAATGAATTGCTGATAGAAAAATCAGGTGGAGGAGAAAAAACGCCTGTTGGAAGAAGTATTTTAACTGACGGGCTCAAGGGGAATTTATATGCAAATTTTATCGATAAACTGCCAATTAAAAAAGCAAATTATCCGAAATATGTTGCATATTATATGAAGACATTATATCAAAACAATATTGTAATACCTTATATTAAGCAAACAACAGGCATACAAAATTTGGATTTAGAGTCGCTTTTGTTTGAAATTATTATTGTGCCGCAATATATAGAGCAACAACAAATTGCCGATTTTCTGGATAAAAAGTGTGCGGAGATTGACAAGCTGATTGAGTTGCAGGAGAGCATGATTGAAAAGCTCAAAGAGTATAAGCAGTCTGTTATCACTCAGGCGGTTACAAAAGGTCTTGATCCCGACGTGCCTTTGAAAGACAGCGGCATTGAGTGGATCGGCAAAATTCCCGAGGGGTGGACGGTTGTAAGAATAAAAAATTTGCCGGATTACAGTTGTCCTAACGCCTTCATAGACGGGGATTGGATAGAGAGCACTGATATTTCAGATGAAGGAATCAGATATATTACAACAGGAAATATAGGAGACGGTATTTTCAAACGTCAAGGGGATGGTTACATATTAGACGAGACGTTTCAAAGGTTAAATTGCAAGTATGCTTATCCGGAGGATATAGTATTTTCAAGATTGAATGCTCCTTATGGTAGATCATGTATTTTGCCAAATGATGAAGATAAATATGTGGTTGCTGTTGATATTGTTATATTAAGGACAAGCTATAATAAAAAATATATTTGTTATTATACACAATGTCAACATTATCAACATGACGTTGAGGATTTTTCTCGTGGTACTGCCATGAAAAGAATAAGTCGCAACAATTTGGGTTTGGTTAAAATTTTGTTGCCGCCACTTGAAGAACAACACCAAATCGCCGATTATCTCGACAAAAAGTGTGCTGAAATAGACGATCTGATCAAGTTGAAAGAGCAGAAGATAGAAAAACTCAAAGAATATAAAAAATCTTTGATCTATGAATACGTTACAGGCAAAAAGGAAGTGTGCTAATATATAATAAACGCTTTTAGAAGGACAAAAGATATGGGAGAAGATAAAGAAAAAATACAACAGGCTGACAACGGGCAGGGGAAAGATAAATTTGAGATAAAAGCAACAATATTTTCAGTTGTTACATTGTCAATTTTTTTCGGATTTATATTGATGGCGATTGCAACAACGGTTGAAAATTCTGCTAAAAGCATTTTAAGCATAATTTCTTCAATTATGTTTACTGTTGCCGCAATTGTTATAATAACCGATATCGTAATAAAACAAATACTTCATCAAAATAATATTAAAAAGATAGTTTTGAGTGTATTTGCAATTCTTTTTATTGCGCTTTGTACGGGGATATTAATTGTAAGCGGTATTAATACAGTTTATACAACGGAAATACTAAGTCATATTGTATATTGGCTTGTAGCTGTGGTTATGATAGTTGTATCAATAGCCGTAATAACAATACAATTTTTGATAAACAAAAACGACTTTGAGCAAAACCCGATAAAAAGCTATGCAGTAATTATTTTGACAATGCTTTATGCTTTGACATATGCAATGATAGTAAAGCCAGACATTGTATTTAATATCGCTTTTACGATACATACAATAGCTTCGTTGGTTGTTTTTATTAATATCATTTTCAAAACCGGAATAAAGTCGAAAAACATAATTCAACTTGCATTATTTGTTATTGCTGTTCTTGCATTGATGGCACAAATGATTTATTGTATTTATGTATGGTTTTTCAATGCCGCAAATCCTAATTTGTTTAATTCAATTATGGGCGTCTTTGCAGGTCTACTCGGCGGCGTGCTTACTCTCACCGGCGTAGCATGGACAATCAAAAGACAGGAAGAAACGCGAAGAGAGGATATTGCTAAAAGAGAAGAAGAACGGAAGCAGGAAGAAATTGCGAAAGCTAAGCCAATATTTTCTCATATTATACAATTTGGTATAAAACAAAAGGTTGACAACCAGTTAAGATGTGGTTTTAGACCAGAAGAGAAAGATCGCGGGGAAATACTGGTTATCGGTTTGCTTGAAAATTCAGATAACGCATCTTTTATTTTAGATAAAATGTACTATAAAAAGTGGTACAAATTAAATATGAATAATTTTGTTCTGAAAAACAAGCAGATATACTTGTATTTTTTTACAAACAAGTCGTGTAAAGAGTGGGATGAACCATTTTGTTATTTAAAAGTTAAAGATATGTTAGGAAATAATTTTTATTATAAGTTATTATATGTTAATGATGGAGAGTATAAAATTGTTTTAAATATTATACAAGAAATTACCAAGGAGGAAGCTCCCGATGATAACAACTGAAAAACAATTTGAATCGGATATCGAATATTCTTTGATAACTCACGGGGGATACGAGCAGCTCTCATGGCAGGACGGCAGCGGCAAGTGGGTTTATAAATATCATTACGACGTAAAGCGCGCGATATACCTTGACGTGCTGGTGGAGTTTATAAAAAAGACGCAACCCAAGGCATGGGCAAAATATACTCATTATTACGGAGACAGCGCGCCCGAGCAGCTCTATGCGCGGTTTGAAAAGACGGTCAGCGAAAACGGGCTTTTGCATACGCTTCGCAACGGCATTGAGGATCTCGGCGTAAAGCTGAAGATATGTTATTTCAAGCCTGAGTCTGCGCTCAATGAGGATCTTGTAAAATGCTACGAGGGCAATATCCTCGGTTGCACGAGGCAGTTTGCGTATTCTGACAAAAATCACAACACTATAGATATGGTGCTGTCGATAAACGGCATACCCGTTGTTGCGCTCGAACTCAAAAATCAGTTCACGGGGCAGAATTACGAAAACGGTATAAAGCAATTCAAGATGAACCGCGACAGCAAGGAATTCTGCTTCAGAACCAATCACCGCTTTTTGGTCTATTTCGCGCTCGACCACTACGAAGCGTGGATGACCACTCAGCTCAAGGACGGCGCAACGTATTTTATGCCGTTCAACCAAGGCTCAAACGGCGCAGGAGTTGACGGCGGAAAGGGCAATCCCGCCAACCCCGACGGGTACTCGACGTCTTATCTTTGGGAAAGAGTGCTCGCAAGAGAATCTTTGCTCGATCTCTGCCACAGGTTTATATCCTACGTCGAAGAAAAAGACGAGGTAATCAAAAACGGCGTTGCGACAGAAGTCAAAAAGGCAAAGATCATTTTCCCGCGTTTTCATCAATACGACGTCGTGAAAAAGCTGATAGCCGACGTCAGGGAAAACGGAGTGGGAAAAAGTTATCTGATAGAACATTCCGCAGGCAGCGGAAAATCCAACTCTATCGCATGGACGGCGTATCGCCTCGCGTCTTTACATAACGATGAAAACGATCCCGTTTTCGATTCCGTAATAGTCGTTACCAACCGCGTTGTGCTTGACTCTCAGCTTCAGGACACGATCAACAGTTTCGAGCATACATACGGGCTTGTAGAGGCGATCGACGACAAAAAGCGCTCGAGAGGTCTGACTGCGGCGATCAACGACAGAAAGAGAATTATCATTTGCACGATACAAAAATTCCTTGTCGCATACAAGGATTTTGACAGCATGCAGGGCAGGAAATTCGCAATCATCGTCGACGAAGCTCATCAGGGGCAAAGCGGAGAGAGCGCAAAAACTCTCCGCAGGGCGCTTATCGATATGGGACTTGCAGTTGCCGATTATGCAAAAGAAGAAGGCATTGACGAAGAAGAAGTCGACTTGGAAAACGAGGCGGTCTATAAGCTCGTTTCACAGGGTAAACACTCCAATCAGTCCTTCTTTGCCTTTACAGCTACGCCCAAGCCCAAGACGATCGAGCTGTTCGGCTCGCCCAGTAAAACGCTTTTCGACGAGGAAGGCAAACCCAAAATAGAGCCGTTCCACGTCTATTCTATGAGACAGGCAATAGAAGAAGGATTTATCCTCGACGTGCTGGCAAATTATACAACGATAAAAGAGGCGTTCAGGATAGCAAAGATATCTGAGGACGATCCCGAACTTCTCGAAGGACCTGCCCTCAGAGCGCTTGTCAAATACTACAAGCAACACGGTCATACGATACGCGAAAAAACGGATATGATCATGGCAAACTTCCTCGAAAACTGCCGCTTCCAGATAGGCGGCAAGGGAAAGGCTATGATCGTTGCGGATTCCCGTGCCAACGCTGTCAGATATTATTTCGCCGTAAAACAATACCTTAAAGACAATGCGGAAAAAGCGAAAGGCTCGGACGTTCTCGTAGCTTTTTCGGGCACGGTAAAACTTGACGGCAAAGAGTATACCGAGGCAGGACTCAATTTTGACTCTCAAGGTCATTCTATCAACACGGATAAGAAATTCCGCAAAGCGTTCAGAAGCGAAGATTTCAACATTATGGTCGTCGCCAACAAGTATCAGACGGGATTTGACGAGCCGCTTTTGCATACTATGTACGTTGATAAAAAGCTCAAAGGAGTCAATGCCGTGCAGACGCTCTCACGCCTCAATCGTACTTGTCAGGGAAAGGAAAGTACGTTCGTGCTCGACTTTGAAAATACGGACGAGGATATCAAAAATTCCTTCCAACCGTTCTACGGCACAACGCTGCTTAAAGGAAGGACGGACTTCAACAGAGTGTACGATCTCAGAAACAAGATAAAGCCGTATATGCTTTACAATACCGAGGACGTCGAAAGATTCTATAATCTTATGAGTTCGCAGGCAGGGAAGAAGCAAGACCCGATGGCTTTCGGCAGACTCAGCTCCATATTAAAACCGATCGAGGACAGATACGTAGACTTAGAGCAGAAAGAAAGAGACGAGGTGCGCGATCTTATACGCAGATTCAACAACGCTTACGCCTACATAACTCAGCTTACAAGATTGCATGACGAAGGATTGTTCAAAGAATATCTGTTTACTACGCATCTTATCAGCGTGCTTCCGACAGAAGGCGTACCGACTGTCGATATTGACGACAAAATCAAGTTGCAGTATACCGACCTGAAAGAGACTTTTTCGGGTGCTATCGTCCTTGAAAAGAAGTCGACAGATCTTATACCGTCTCAGGGTAACGCAAAGAAAAACGTGCCTAAAAAAGATACGTTGCAACGCATAATCGACAAGGTCAACGAACGCTTCGGCGGTGAATTTGCGGGCGCGGATATAAATATCGTGCAGAATATATTCCAACGCTTTATGGCTGATAGCGATATAAAAAAATTCAGGCGGTACGCAAAGGATAATAATCCCGAAATGTTCGTAAAAAGCCTTTTCCCCGACAAGTTCAAAAGCATTGCAACGCGTTGCTATTCTGAGGACTTCGACGCATATCAGAAACTTTTCAGCGATCCTGAGTTCTATCAAAAGGTTATGCAGGCTATGGCAGAGGAGTTGTACAAAGTGCTGAGAAAAGATTGATATATCAAAATGAAAAGCGTCGGATAACGGCGCTTTTTTTGTGCGGTTACCGTGGGGCTTTTGCTACGCGAAAAAAAGAAACGAAAGGGGGATTGTATATACTGCCAATTTTAATACTTCGTTTCTTGCACCGTTCGCCTGCATAATTCTTACAAATGCAATATTTTTCTAAGGCTCACGGTTCGCGTCCCTGGTAGCCGCAAGCAAAAAAAGAGAAAGGAAAAATCCTTTCTCTTTTTTTGGTGCGGTTACCGGGACTTGAACCCGGATGGTCTCCCATACGCCCCTCAAACGTACGCGTCTGCCAGTTCCGCCATAACCGCAAATCCTTAAGTTGCATTAGTAATGATAAATGTTTTTTGCCGTTTTGTCAATGAATTTTTGCGTGTTATTTAAAAATTTTTTATATTATTTTCCAATGCAATTGCGGCGGCGCTATTGCTTTTATTTTCGAAAAAGGATATAATAATCGCAAGGTCAGAAAAGGAGACGGCAATGGACAATTTCGTAGAGATGTTGAAGAGCATAGGTTCATGGGCGATCACCGAGGGCATCAAGGTCGTCGTCGGCGTGATTTTGCTGTTTATTCTCTTTAAAATCACCAATTTCTTTACCAAGAGGTTTGACAAGTTCCTCAACCGCAAGATGATCGAACCGACTATCGTCAGGGTGCTCGTACCCACCGTCAGGAGAGTCGTGAAGTTCGTGCTTGTGCTGATTTTCCTCGATTATCTGGGCATCCAGACGGCGAGCATTACCGCGGCGATCGCGAGCGCGGGCGTAGCGATAGGTCTTGCGTTGCAGGGGTCGTTGTCCAATCTCGCGGGAGGTATAGTCATACTCGTGATGCACCCTTACAAGGTGGGCGACTACGTTCAGTGCGACGGATACGAGGGCACCGTCACGGATATCAAGCTGTTTTATACCTATCTCAAGACGGGAGACAATAAAGTCGTTGTTATGCCCAACGGCAAGGTTTCGAACGAGCATATCGTCAACGTCAATCAGAACGAGACGAGACGTCAGGATCTCGTGTTCTCTATTTCGTATAACGACGATTTTGAAAAAGCAAAGCAGATCATTCTCGATTGCATAAAAGAGATGGATTATGTGTTGGAAGATCCCGCGCCGTTCGTAAATATTACCGAACACGCGTCGAGCAGTATAAACATACTGGCGCGTTTCTGGGTGCCGACAGACAAGTACTGGGACTCCAAATGGTTTATGCTTGAGCGAGTCAAGAAGGCGTTTGACGAGAACAATATCGAGATCCCTTATCCGCAGCTCGACGTTCATTCAAAATAACGATTCAATTGGAATAAAACAAAAAAAACGGCAGTTTTGCCGTTTTTTGTTTTCTGCTTTGTCGGGAAGAATTTATACTACCCACAATACTTTGTTGAACAATATTATCGTAATAATGTCTACAATCCAGAAAATCACAGGGCAGAAGATCAACATCAATATTGCAAGCAAAGTTGCGATAAAACTCTTTTTTGCGACGCTGCGAATAAGTCTGTAAATTGCCCAGATAATGTCAAGTACGGGCAAAGCCAGAATTATTTTGACGATTCTGGGCAAAGAGTCAAAGCCTTTTACAATTGCGTTCATAATTTTACCTCCAATTTGGTTTATAACTATTATACACCCGTAAAATTGAGATTACAATTAGTAATCAAAAAAATACGTTCCCGTCGTTGCGGGCGGGAACGCAGTGCGGTCATTTCACTCTTACCGCATGAAGGACAGCGCGCTTCGCGTCGACGTTGATCGAAAAGTTGGGGTAGGAAGCCGCGTTGGGAAATTCTACCGCAAGGTCGACTTTGTCTCCTGCGTTGAGGTCCAGCAGCACGCTGTTCTGGAAGTCCTGAGGATATGCCGTTATGCCGAGCGAATACGAGGGATTGGACGGGAAAGCCCCGTTCACCGAGCTGTGCTCGACGGCTACGTTGTTGACTCTGACTACGGGTTTGACTTCGCCTCCGTTTTTGGCGGTCGCGTTGAGAGAATAAAACACCCGATACGTCCCCGTATTGGTCACGTTGAGTTTGCTTCCGCTCGCCGTCATCGCGCTTACGGGCATTGCCGCGTCAAGGGTAATGCCGACGGGCGAAGCCGACGACGACGGAGTGATCTGTTGCGCAGACGAATTGTACAAACCCGCATATTCGCTTATGGGTTTGCCGTCTGCGCCCGTAGCTCCCGTAGCTCCCGTTGCGCCGGTCGCCCCCGCAGTGCCCTGAGGTATAACGAAGTCGAGTATCGCGTTCTGACCCGTTCCCGAATTTGTCACGCTGGCGGGCGTGCCTGCGTCTCCCGTAGTGACCGATCCTACCGCAAGAGTGGCAGAAGTTCCGTCGTCTCCGCTTGCACCTGTCGCACCCGTTGCACCTGTCGCGCCTGTAGGACCCGTCGGACCTTGAGGTATGACGAAGTCGAGTATGGCTTTGTTGAGAGTGCCCGTATTCGTAACGGAAGCGGTCGAGCCCGGGTCTCCCGTGGTGACGTTGCCGATAGAGATCGTTGCCGCCTGTCCGTCTTCGCCCGTAGCGCCTGTTGCGCCCGTCGGACCTGTGGGACCTGTTGCACCTGTGACACCTGTTGCGCCTGTCGGACCTGTGGACCCCGTTACACCTGTTGCACCCGTTGCACCCGTTGCACCTGTCGCGCCTGTAGGACCCGTAGGGCCTTGAGGTATGACGAAGTCGAGTATGGCTTTGTTGAGAGTGCCCGTATTCGTAACGGAAGCGGTTGTGCCCGGGCCTCCCGTGGTGACGTTGCCGACAGATATCGTCGCCGCCTGACCGTCTTCTCCTGTTGCACCTGTCGCGCCCGTTGCGCCCGTTACGCCCGTTGCGCCTGTAGGGCCTGTTACGCCCGTTGCACCTGTTGCGCCCGTTGCGCCCGTTACGCCCGTTGCGCCCGTTACGCCCGTTGCGCCTGTAGGACCTGTTACGCCCGTTGCACCTGTTGCGCCCGTTACGCCCGTTGCGCCTGTTGCGCCCGTTGCGCCTGTTGCGCCTGTCGGACCTGTCGCGCCCGTCGCGCCTGTAGCTCCCGTAGGACCGCCTGCAGGACCTGTCGCACCTGTCGCGCCTGTCGCTCCCTTAATAGAGGAGAGAGGAAGGGCGGTAAGCATATAGTAAGGCGTTGGACAACGTCTGTTAAAACCATTGCTGATAAAATATCGCATAATTTTCTCCTTATACTGCAAACAGCAGTCGATCATTATATGAAAATAATCGACATACCTGTGATTGAAGCAAGTTTTTGTTTTGTAGGACATTTACGATTAATGGATTGAAACTCAACGGTATATGTGATAAAATAAAATACGACGCAAGTCGCAGATTATATGCTGAGAGGGGATTATGAAAAGATTGCTTTCAATTATTTTAGCGATCGCAGTTTTGTTTTGTGTCGTATCATGCGAGGGAAAAACCGAAGGCGGAAAAAAGTCCGAGACGGTTATTGCAGTAAGCGAAAATATGACTTATGACGAAAGCGAGTGGACGGCGTATCTGGCTGAAAAAAAAGAGATATGCCTTGCAGAGAACGGGGAGTCCGATTATAAAATAGTTATTCCCGCAGATAAGTCTGAAATTTTTAAAGAGGACGCGGAATATCTGCGTGACGTTCTGTGCAGAATGACCGGCGGTACGGATACTTTTGAAGTCATCACGGACAATGTATTTTATGCAGGCAAATTCATTTCGCTCGGAGACACGGCTTATTCTTCATCGGTTATTGCCGAAGGAGTTGAGAACGACGGATTCGCGATCAAAATTTCAGGCGGAAATATCTTTATCAAATCCTCTCCGTACGTTGACGAGAATACCGCAAACGACGGCGTGATCAACGGCATCTATTCTTTTGCGGAAGATGTGCTCGGGTGCATGTTCGTAAGAAATGATTACGATTATGTGCCATATGCGCCAACGGTATATCTAACCCCTCTCGATATTGTTGACAATCCCGATTTTGCCTGGCGGAGAATATATCAATACGAGGTTTCGCAGGACGACTGGAGCAAAAGGATAAAAAGCAACGGTACGGGCGAAAAATCGGATATCGGCAACGACGGCAATAAATATTGGGGCACATGGTGTCACAGTTCTTTCAAATTCGTTGACCCTGATCTGTATTTTGAATCGCATCCGGAATATTATGCGTATATCGACGGTGAAAGGCGTATAGAATACGACGGTCAGGATACGCAGCTTTGCCTGACCAATCCCGATATTTATCCTATAATCGAAGCAAAACTCGAAGAATTTATCAATGAGTACCCGGACGCAAAATACTGGGATTTCAGCATAAACGACAACGCGCATTATTGTCAGTGCGATGAGTGCAACGAGTCTTATGAAAAATACGGCTCGAGAGCGGGAGCGCTGATAGAGATACTCAACAGACTTGCGGAGCGTTTTCCCGATAAATATATCAGCACTCTTGCGTATTTGTTCACCAAAGACGTGCCGGAAGGGATAGAATGCGCCGACAACGTGAACATAGTCATAGCACCTATTCAGACGTCGCAGCTTTATAGCAGTAAATACGGTGAAAATGATGCATCGGCACAGGCAAAAGAAATGATCGAGGGGTGGAGTGCCGTCTGCGACAATCTGTTCGTATGGGATTATGTCGTCGATTTCAAAAATCTGCTGATGCCTTTCCCCAATTTAGCTGTGCAGAAAGAGAATGTCGAGTTTTACAAAGAGAATAACGTGAAAAGCGTGTTCCATCAGGGGAGCAGAGAAAAGAAAGACGAGTTTGCCTGTCTGCGGAGTTATCTTCTTGCGAAACAACTCTGGGATACGGATACGGACGTCAACGCACTTCTTGGCAAATACGTCAGCGTTACTTACGGAGATGCGGCGCCTTACGTTGCCGAATATATCGACATAATGCACGACAGCGTCAGAGATGAGGCAACAGAGCTCGACTTATACGATGCACCGCAGGCGCATTACGGCGATTATCTCAGCAATGAGAAAATAGCAGAATACATGAATCTTACCGAAATTGCGCTGAAAGCGACGGAGGGAGATGCCGAAAAGACGACTTTCGTCGAAGAAATCAGGATTAACGTGCTTTACGCAAAGATGTACGAAAACAGTTGGAACATAATGCAGAAAGAAGAAGCGTTTAAAGAATTTTGCGTTCTTGTAGAAAAACACGGCATAGAGAGACCTTTTGAGATTGCTCCGCCATATATGGACGAGTTTATCGCAGATACTTATCCCGACTATCTCAATTTGATCAGGCTGTATATTGCTTTGTGCATATTGGGAGCGGTCGCGGTTATCACGGCGGCGTGCGTTGTCGCGGTCGTTATAAAAAAACGTCGCAAGAAAGGCGCATTATGCAAGGAACAGAATGCATAACGGCGCACTGTCGGAAGATGTCTCATGTGGTCTCATGTGAGGCGAGAAAATAAAACTTAGATAAATTATAGGGGAAAAGACAATGATCGGAGCTATAGCAGGAGACATTATAGGCAGCAGATACGAGTTCGTTATGGATTATCGCCGTCCTAAAAATTTCACTTTGTTCACGCCGGCATGCAAGCCGACTGACGACAGCCTGATGACGCTTGCGGTCGCCAAGGCGCTCGTCGAGTCGGGCGGAGACAGAGACAAACTCAGATCGGTCGTGGTCGGCTGTATGAAAGAGGTCGCTCACGCACATCCCGATACGGGTTGGGGAGCGAGATTCGCAAGATGGCTGTTTACCGATGAAAAGTCGGAGCCGTACAACAGCTTCGGCAACGGCGCGGGCATGAGGATAAGTCCCGTCGGCTGGGTCGCGGAAAGCGAGGAGGAAGTCAAAGAGCTGTCAAAAATAGTTACGGAAGTTTCACACAATCACCCCGAAGGTCTGAAGGGCGCCGAAGCGGTGGCTATGGCGGTTTTTCTTGCGAGAACGGGCAAGGGCAAAGAGGAGATCAGGGAGCGGCTTGCCGCTTATTATCCGAGGCTCAGGGACAAATATTTTACGATTGCCAACATTTACGAAAAATACGGTTACGACGAGATGGGAATGTGGGTCACGTGTCAGGGAAGCGTGCCGCAGGCGCTCGTCGCTTTTCTTGACGGCAACGACTTCGAGGACTGCGTCCGCAACGCGGTATACATCGGCGGCGATTCGGACACCATCGGAGCGATGACGGGCTCGATCGCGGAGGCGTATTACGGTATACCCGAGGACATAAAAGACAAGGCAATGTCTCGTCTTACCGACGATCTGTTAAAAATTTACTATGATTTCCAAAAGATAAAAAAGCCGCGTGTCTGCGAAAACAGATAAATTTTTCTGAAAAACGTCAACTCGGGTCCGACGTCTGCCTATACAAAGACAGAAACAAGAAAGGAGCGTAGCCATGAATCCGATATTTCTAAGTTTAAAACTCACTATACCCGATTATTTTATGACCGATGCAAAAAGGGAAAAAGAGTACAGGTTGATACAAGCCGTCGACAACGGGAAAGTGCATAGCGTAAAGCTGACATCCAACGGCTTAAACGTAGAACACGACAAGAGGGACGATAGGTATATCGTAAAATTGCACAACGTCAAGATCGTTTACAAGACGAAAGACGGTTGTCTGATCCTCAAAGGCAAGCTCGGGTGCAGATTCTGTCATCCGTTCGGCGGTGAGTTTTACGTACAATACGCGAGCGTAGACCAGACCGATTTCGACAAGGTCGTCGGTGCGAACGCGGACATCGTATTCTGCAGTACGCCTATGTCTGTCGACGAAACGAAAAGCGCGCTTGAAAGAATTTGCGAAAACGAAAATTTTGTCTTCAACGTGTCGCAATTCGACGAGTTTATGGATATATTTTCCTATTACAAAACTCTTTCGGCGGGAGTCAACAACAACAAGCATTTCAGGATCAGAACGATTTCCAAGCCGTATAAATTCGCTCCTGCCGACGTAAAGGGAATAGAAACCGACGACGAAAACGCGGTCAGGAATGCGGACGGCATCGTTATAGGGTACAGGATAGAGCAATACAGGTTTCTGGAACTCAGAGACGAGATCAAAGATCAGGTATACGATATAGTCGATCTCGATATCGACGCCGCAAAAGACGATATTAAACAGATCAGAAGGTTTTCGGACAACCTTTATCTCGACGAAAACGAGGAACTCAACGACCGTTTTACCAAAAATCTCAATTCTTTCCGCTTGATAAAGACAGAAGAAGTCGACGGCAGACTCAGGCTCTCGGGCGAAATGAGATATTCCGACAAGACGTGCAGATATCTGCATCTTTACGATATGGGTCAGAAAGTCAAACTCGAATCCATCGACAATTCTCTGAGACTTATCAAGCAGGGCGCGTCGGGCGCCGCCGCAGAACTTCTCGAATACATAATCGGCGACAAACCCATGCCGTCCAACCGTGCCGCGCGCAGGGCGGGAGACAATAAGGACGAATACGCAAAAGGACTCGACGAAACGCAGAAAAGGGCGTTTATGATGGCGACCGACGGGTCTCCTGTCAGTCTTATCAAGGGACCTCCCGGCACAGGCAAAACGCACGTGATAAACGCTATCGTCCAGTACGTGACAAAAGAGCTGGGGCAGAAAGTGATCATATCTTCACAGACGCACGTCGCGATCGACAACGTCCTCGACAAGATAATGGAGAATTATGACCTTATCATCCCCAACAGGATAACCAACAGAAGAAACAAATATTCGGTCGAGGAGATAGATTCTACGATCTACAAGACGTGGGGCAAGAAGTTTTCTTCGCACAACGCAAGGGCAACGGATACGCGTCTCAGCGCGCTGATCGCGGAAGATATGAAGCGGTTCAGAGGAGAAAAGAGCTTTTGTTTTTCTGAAAAGGTCGACGAGTCGGAATATTCCGTGATAGGCGCGACGACGACAACGAGCGCGATCGGCGGCAAAAAAGGACTTGAACTTTTCGACGGCTACGACTGGCTTATCATCGACGAGGTGTCCAAGTGTCCGATAACCGAAGTGCTCAGGTATCTGCCTTACGTCAGTTACATCATAATGGTCGGGGACGATTTCCAGCTCGCGCCGCTTCTCGAACTTCAGAAAGATGATGTCGAAAAACTACCCGAATACGATGAGGACAAGTACGAAAAACTGAGGAAGATATACGAAGAATCCGTTTTCGCCAAGACGCTCAAAAAAGCAGAATCGGCGGGAAGGCTCGAAGTTCTCAAAGTAAATTACAGATCGGTAAAGGACGTTCTCAACGCATACAACATCTTTTACTCAAACCAGCTGCAGGGGCGCAGAGAACTCGTCAATCCCGATAAGGTGCGGTTTGTTCAAGGGTCTCCGTTCGGGCAAAAAGACGTATTTTTTGTAGACGTAAAGGCGGGTAAAGAGGCAAAATACGGCACGTCGAGATTCAACGTGGAAGAATTGTGCGCAACTACAGACGTGCTCAAAAAGCTGATTAAAGACGTCGAAAACCCTCAGAGCGTTTCGTTGTCTGCGATATTCCCTTATGCGGCGCAGATAGAAAAGTTTCAGAAAGAGAACAGAGATCTGATAAATTTGCTGAAAAAGACGTTCAAGAGCTTTGAATACGATACCGTGGACGCGTTCCAGGGCAGAGAGACGGACATCGTGCTCGTCAATACCGTGGTGACCGACAGCTCGCAACACAACTTCCTAAGCGATTTCAGGCGCATCAACGTGTCGATGAGCAGAGCAAAGGACAAACTTTTTGTGTTCGGAAATCCGTATACGCTCTCAAGGATAAACATGAGCGTGTCGGGAGGCGGAAAGAGGAGATATTTTGCCGACATAATCGAAGATATCAGAAGATTCGGCATGATAATAAAATACGACGGAGGTAATATGGACTATGAAGCTGCAGGTAAGGCTGAAATTATCGTTGAATAAAGAAGTCAAAAGAATAAAGATCAGTTACAACACGTTTGAAAAAGCGCCTTTCGACAAGTACCTTGCGGCGAGTCTGGCGTTAAGAACGAGACAGCTTGCCGGCAGATCCCGCCAAGCCGCGACTACAGAAGCGTTCGCATATATAGACGAGATCACCGGCAGCGGAAGCCTCAACCCTCATCTGAAAGAGCTTTTGAACGAGGCGGCAAAACTCAGCAACGAGGAACTGCAAAAAGTGCTCGACGATTCTCTCGTGTCAGTACTCAGGATGAACAATAAAAACCGCTATACTTATTACCCTCAGCTCGGGGTTTCCGAGTTCCGCGGCAAGGCATACGACGGGGATATGGGCGCAAGCGCGGACTTTGCGTACCTTTGCGGGATAGAAGGCAAGGTCGTAAGCACGGAGTTCGAGATCGTTTCGGATCAGAGCGGCAAGGCGGAGCAGTATCCCGTATCTTTCGAGGAAAACGGAAAAATAAGGGTCGGGATCGCGTCTGAGTTTTTCGACATATCGGATGAAGATTTCAGGGAAGTCCTCGAGACAGATATGCCCGATATCAAAGGATATCGCGGCAAGGTGCACAAAACCGCGGACGGCGACGGCTGGAGGATGCTGACGAAATCGGCATACAACAACCTTGCGGACGGCGATTATTTCTTTGACGAAAAAGGAGATCATTGCCTTATAAGGAACGACAGCGTCAGAAAAACCGAAATTGCCGAGGCGCACGGCCTTTACATATACAGGGAGAGAATACTGCCGTACGTCGGGAACCGCGAGCTCAGCAACACCGTCCTCACGGTGATGATCGAAAAGAATGCGTTGACGCGCTACAATGCGGCTTCGCTCGCGAATTTGTTGAAAGAAGCGGAGGATAAAGTCGCGCAGAGCGTCGTCAATGCCTATCTTATGAAAAAAGCGGACAGAGATATAGCTTTTGCTGCTGTCGGGCTTTTAAGAAAGGGGATCGTCACAGGCTGGTCGATGCAGTCGCTTTCGGTGGTTCTCAGGTATGCGCCTGGCGACAGTCTGAACGTTCTTTACAAGGTCAGCCCGCGTCTCGGCTTCAGCATAGAACAATTGCTTAAGATTGACAGAGATATTCTTGTGCCGACAGACAGATCGAAAGTGGAAGAATATATCAACGATATCAACAAGAAAAAGAGCGTGATACTGAGCATTACAGGAGAAATCACCGCAAAAGGTCTCCGCGAAAAGGCAAAACAGCTGACGTCAAACGACGAGACGAAACGTTTTTCAAGGTTGTGCAACGAATTGATAGGTCACGTCGATAAGGGTATTGACGAAGTGTCTCCGAGTGAAGTCGACGAGTGGCTGAAAAAGGCGATGCAGCTAAAAGAACTTGCCGAGAAGATAGAAGCAAGGCTTGCCGCGAACGGCTGAGGCGGCGAAGCATAAATCGGTCATTTAGACGGTGGGATCAGTATATCCTGCCGTCTTTCCACATAAAATACGGTATGTGGAAAAAGACGGTGACTATCGACAAGAAGTTTGCCAAAGAATACGACGTGCTTGTCAGAGAGCTTGACAAGAACAAATTCGTCGTATTTGCGGCTGAGGAAGGAAAAAACAGGAGATATCTGTCTGTCGCGGCAAACGAGCGAGACGCGGAGGCGGCGGACGATTTTTTGTGCGCGAAGATCGCGGGATTGCTTACGACGTACTTCAAACACGCTTTTCTCATGAAGAAGCTCGGACTTGAGAGGGTGAACGCGGCGCAGGCGTGTCTGCTCGCCGTAATGGTCTACTACGATTGCGAGGGCGACCGAGAGGAGATATTCGACAAGCTCAAAGGCTACGAAGTGATCAGCGTGGACGGGGTCTGCAACTTTGCTATGAAAGATATCAAACGCGACTGGGAAGAACTGGCGGCGATCTCCGAAAACCTTTTCGACGGAGACTACGGCGACGAAGATCTGCTCGAAGTCGCGTGCTACGTCGTCGAGGAAAAGGCGGACAGACCGCGTTTTCTTATTGCCGACGCAAAAAATCCAGTCGTGACCGATCTGTCCCGAGGGGGATTCGTGACGGTCGACGCGTTTTACGGCAACGCGGATCTCGATCTGATAAACTGCGTGGTCGGCAACGGCGCAAAAGAGGTCACTCTCGACGCGGGTTTCAAGGACAAGGAACTGATAAAGACGTTGTCGCGCTTTGCAAAAGTCAGAAACATCTAAATATCCGCGCCGGCGCGCAAGTTGAAGAAAAAACGTTGACAACGGGGTTCGCGCGTGCTACAATATATTAACAAAGTTAATGCCGAGCCGCTTTGCGGCAGTCGGAGGACAAGCCTTAGCGTTACGCGCCACAGAGAGCTTTCGGGGCTGAGAAGAAAGCGCAGACGGACGTTGACGGTACCACCGCCGGACAGGCACGTTCCCGTGCGTTACGGGAAAAAGAGAGACGGCACCCCGTGCCGTAAGTAAGGTGGAACCGCGATATATTGTCGTCCTTACGTGACAACGTAAGGGCGTTTTTTATTTGCAAAGGAGGTATCTCTATGATAATCACACTCAAGGACGGAAGCAGTAAAGAGTACGCGAACGGTATGACCGTACTCGAGATCGCGAAAGATCTTTCAGAAGGTCTCGCGAGAGTAACCCTCGGCGCGATAGTCGACGGCAAAGTCGTCGAAGCCAACACCGCGCTCGACAAGGACTGCACCCTGCAAATTCTGACTTTCAAGGATCCCGAGGGCAGAAGGATCTACCGCCACACCTGCGCGCACGTGCTCGCTCAGGCGGTCAAGACCGTTTACCCCACGGTAAAACTCGCGATAGGTCCCGCTATAGACGACGGGTTCTATTACGACTTCGATTTCACGACTCCGATCTCTATGGAGCAGCTCGACAAGGTCGAGGAGGAGATGAAGCGCATCATCAAGGCGAATTATCCTCTCGAAAGGTTTGTTCTGCCGAGAAAAGAGGCGCTCAAGCTGATGAAGGGCTTTGACGAGCCTTACAAGGTGGAACTCATCAACGACCTGCCCAAGGACGCCGAGATTTCTTTCTATCGTCAGGGCAATTTCACCGACCTCTGCGCGGGACCGCACCTGCCGAGCACGGGCATGATCAAGGCGTTCAAGCTGACGAGTCTGACGGGCGCGTACTGGCGCGGCAACGAGAAGAACAAGATGCTTTCGAGGATATACGGCACCTGCTTCGACAAAAAGAGCGAGCTGACCGAATATCTCGCGGCTGTGGAAGAAGCCAAGAAGCGCGATCATAACAAGCTGGGCAGAGAGCTGGGCATATTTATGACCGACGAGAAGATAGGTCAGGGCTTGCCGCTCCTTATGCCCAAGGGCACGAAGATATTCCAGACGCTGACCCGCTTCGTCGAGGACGAGGAGGAGAGACGCGGCTATGTGCGCACCAAGACCCCGTTTATGGCAAAATCCGATCTCTACAAGGTCTCTGGTCACTGGGAACACTATAAAGACGGCATGTTCGTCATCGGAGACGAAGAAAAGGACGACGAAGTGTTCGCGTTGCGCCCGATGACCTGCCCGTTCCAGTACACGATATACAACAACGGTCTCAAGAGTTACCGCGATCTGCCGATAAGATACGGCGAGACCTCGACTCTGTTCAGAAACGAGGCGAGCGGAGAAATGCACGGGCTCATCCGCGTCAGACAGTTCACGATAAGCGAAGGGCACATCGTATGCACGCCCGAACAGCTCGAGGAGGAATTCAAGGGTAGCGTCGATCTGATCAAATATATGCTGACGTGCTGCGGTTTGCAGAACGACGTCACATACCGCTTCTCCAAGTGGGATCCGAACGACACAAAGAAGTACATCAACGAGCCCGAGATCTGGAACAAAGCGGAAGACACGATGAGAAAGATCCTCGACCACCTCGGCATAGTTTATACCGAAGCGGTCGGCGAAGCGGCGTTCTACGGACCCAAGCTCGACATTCAGATCAAGAACGTGCACGGCAAAGAGGACACGATCATCACGGTACAGGTCGATATGTTCCTCGCCGAAAACTTCGATATGAGTTACGTCGACGAGAACGGCGAAAAGAGGAGACCTTACATCATCCACCGCACCTCTATCGGTTGCTACGAGCGCACGATCGCGCTTCTGATCGAGAAGTACGCGGGCGCGTTCCCGCTGTGGATCGCTCCGACTCAGGTCAAGGTCATCAGCCTTACCGACAGAAACGCAGAGAGCGCGAAGCAGATCGCCGACAAGCTGTATTCCTACGGCCTGCGCACCGAACTCGACGACAGGAGCGAAACGGTCGGCTACAAGATAAGAAGCGCTCAGCTCGAGAAAGTGCCGTATATGATCGTCATCGGCGACAAGGAGGCGGAGAGCGGAGTGGTGTCCGTCCGCCGTCGCGGAGAGGGCGTCATAGGCGAAATGAGTCTCGAAGATTTCATTGCGAGACTGCAGAAAGAGATCGCCGAGAAGCGTCTCGACTGACAAAAGGAGAAAGAACTTGGAAAAAGGAAAAACCGCGATACTCGTAGTCGATATGCTCAACGACTTCGTGACAGGCGCTCTCAAGTGCGACAGAGGGCTTGCGATAGTGCCCGCCGTAAAGAGACTTCTCGACGGCGCGAGAGAAAAGGGCGTGCCCGTGATATTCTGCAACGACGCGCATATAAAAGGCGTGGACCACGAGCTCAAATTGTGGGGCGATCACGCGATAGCGGGTACGAAGGGCGCGGAAGTCATTCCCGAGCTCGGGCTTTGCGATAGCGATTGCGTAGTGCCCAAGCGCAGATACAGCGGCTTCTTCCATACCGATCTCGACCTGCTTCTCAAAGAACTGGGCATTGAAAGCGTCGTTATGACGGGATTGCATACCCACATGTGCGTAAGGCACACGTCGGCGGACGCGTACTGCCTCGGCTACGAAGTGGTCGTCGCTTCGGACGCGACCGACGCGTTTACGAAAGAGGACTACGAGAGCGGTATAGCGTACCTCAAGAGCGTTTACGGCGCGAGCGTCTATACGGTGGACGAACTTCTCGCAAAATTCTGATTTCTTTATAATATCAAATATAAAATTGCCGCCTTCCGTACGGGAAAGCGGCTTTTTTATGCGGATAAAACGTCATTTCGCGCCGTAAAGCGCGTGCGCTTCTTTGTGCAATGCGGCGACTTTTGCGCGGAGCGACAGCGGGAGCATCACCTCGACGTCAGCGCCGAAGCCGGCGAGTTTTCTGAGGGTCGCCTCGTTGTCGTACACTTCGCCCTGAGCGATATAGCGGCTTCCGTCCTGCGCGCGGGTCACGTTTTCTATCCCCAGCCATTCCTCTACGTCGTAGCGGGCGGGTTCGAGCACGTTGAGCGTGATCCTGACTTTGTCGATCTGCGTCGGGTCGTACAAATTCCATTCTTTTTCATACGCGCGAATCTGATATTTCTGATCGAGCAGGATTATATGAGTGATACGCGATATCTTGAAAAGCCTCAGCGCCTTGTCGCGCAGACAATACGCGTAGACGTACCAGTTGTTGTTGGAGAGCACGAAGGTGTAAGGCTGTACGTCGCGTTCGCTTACGTCGCCCATACGGTTGTGATAGCATATCCTCACCGTGCGTTTTTCTTTTTTTGCCGCGGCAAGCGCGTCGAACTTTGCGGCGAGCTTGGGGTTGGAGAGCAGAGTATTGGCGTTGTCAACGACAAAGTCCTCGCTTATAAAGCCGCCCTGTTGAGCGGGACGCACGTTTTTTATCGCGGACAGCTTTTTTACGACCGTCGTCACTTTGTCCGTCTTGGGGCGCACCGATTCGAGCGCGGCGAATATCAGCTGGAGTTCGTCTTTGGTGAAGTAGTTGGCGCTCAGCTTGAAGTCGTCGCCTATCATTATGCCGCCGCCCCGTCCTTTCTGACAGTACACGGGCACGTGTGCGCCGCTCAGCGCGTCCACATATCGGTAGACCGTGCGCGGGCTGACTTCGAGTTTTGCGGCGAGTTCTTCCGCGGTCACGACGTCGTTGTTGAGCAGTTCGATAAGCATGGTAAAGATGTTGTCTATCATAATAATATACGCTCCTATGTGAATATTTTAATATTTTTATGCAAAAGTGTCAATAAAAATATGACATATAACGTCAATTATGTTGTATGCTATGCATAAAAATAAATTTATTTGAGTAAACAAAACGCAAAAAAACGAGTATTATAAAACTATTATTTAATATTTTTTCAGTCTAAAACGAGGCACTTTATCGTCTGAAAAGCCGATAATCAGTCGGTTTAACAAAAAAATTAAGATATTTTTAAAAAAGTGCGTCATATCGTTTGCTAAGAAAATAACGATGTGGTAAAATATGCACAATAAATTTATTTATATACAAGAGGTATTCAATATGAACGCTTACGTACAAAGAGTGTTGAACAGCCTGATCGAGCGCAACCCCGGTGAAAAGGAGTTCCATCAGGCGGCAACCGAAATTCTCAATTCTCTCTCCGTAGTTTTCGATAAGCATCCCGAATACGAAGAAAAAGGACTTCTGGAGCTTCTCGTCGAGCCGGAAAGAGTGATCATGTTCCGTGTTCCATGGGCGGACGACAACGGCAAGATCCACGTCAACAAAGGTTACAGAGTGCAGTTCAACAGCGCTATCGGACCTTACAAGGGCGGACTCAGATTCCATCCTTCCGTCAATCTTTCCATCGTCAAGTTCCTCGGCTTCGAGCAGATATTCAAGAACTCGCTGACCAGTCTCCCCATCGGCGGCGGCAAGGGCGGCAGCGACTTCGATCCCAAGGGCAAGAGCGACATGGAGATCATGAGATTCTGCCAGTCGTTCATGAGTGAGCTTTACCGTCACATCGGCGCAGACACCGACGTTCCTGCAGGAGACATCGGCGTAGGCGGCAGAGAGATCGGCTATATGTTCGGTTATTACAAGAAGCTCGTCAACGAGCACGTCGGCGTTCTCACCGGCAGAGGTCTGACCTACGGTGGTTCTCTCGTCAGAACAGAGGCTACCGGTTACGGTCTCATCTACCTCATGCAGGAAATGCTCAAAGAGCAGAGCCTGGATTTCGACGGCAAGAAAGTCGTCATAAGCGGTAGCGGTAACGTCGCTATTTACGCACACGAAAAGGTCAATCAGCTCGGCGGCAGAGTGCTTGCGATGAGCGATTCCAACGGCTATATCTACGACGAAAACGGTCTCGTACTCGACACCGTAAAACTCATCAAGGAGAGAAATCGCGGCAGGATCAGCGAGTACGTCAAATATCATCCGACCGCAACTTACGTCGAGGGCTGCAGAGGCATCTGGAACATTCCTTGCGACATCGCGCTTCCTTGCGCTACGCAGAACGAACTCGATCTCGATGCGGCAAAGACCCTTGTCAAGAACGGCATCAAAGCAGTCGGCGAAGGCGCGAACATGCCTTGTACGATCGAAGCGGCAGAGTACTTCCTCAGCAAGGGAGTGCTGTTTGCACCCGCTAAAGCGGCAAACGCTGGCGGCGTCGCTTGTTCCGCACTCGAAATGGCTCAGTCGAGCATGAGAACTTTCTGGTCTTTCCATGAAGTTGACGAAAAGCTCAAGCACATAATGATCAACATCTTCCACAACATCAAGGACGCTGCGGCAAGATACGGCATGAACGGCAACTATATCGCGGGCGCGAATATCGCGGGCTTCGAGAAGGTCGCCAACGCAATGCTCGTTCAGGGCGTTTGCTGATTAACAGATTCTGAACGATTTACCGCTTCCGATTCCCGGAAGCGGTATTTTTTTTGCAAAAAACTCATAAAAACTGTCTTACGGCGAACTTTCTGAGCCCGCAAAGAGCTGTCTTGACGCTAATTATCCGCACGAAAAATCGCGAAACTGCACGCGGAACTGTACGTCGGAAAGGGAATTACTGCGCTTCATTGTCAGAAACAAAGCGCACTTGCGCGCGTTACACGCGGGTAGTGCGACCAAAGCACTTACGCAAACTTGACTGTGTCAAACTGCGAGTACGCTTCAATGCTATTCAATACAACTAAATACGGCATAAGATCTGATGGTAAAACATGATTTGACTGTGTGTTCCGACGGTTCTGTGAATGCGGACGAAAAGACTTTACAACCGTACGCGGCTTTGAATAATGCTCCCGTTACACGTGCGCCTGAAAAGTGAGCGTGCGCACGGGTGAAAATATATCAGAAACGAGAAAAACAACGCTTTGAAAGCGCCGCTCACGATAAACGTAATTTCGATGAAATCGAAGTAATTTTCAGTACCGAAAAAATCACTGAAAATTATTATTTTCATAGGTGTCAGAGCTCTGGATCAGAGTAATTTTCTGTAAAAAAAAGTATCGCTTTTTGCATAAAATCCGCGCCGTGCATAAAAGTGGAAAAGTCGGGCGGAAAGAGGAGAGAACCGGCAACGGTTTTTTCTGCGCTGAGTGTTGATTTTGCGTATTTTCAACTGTGGAAAATTTTTTAAAGACATGCGATTTTTATGCATAACGCTGTGGATAACTCGGCTAAAATGTGGAAAAGTCTGTGGATAACTCGCCAAAATCCAGTTGCCGTCGTGATTTTTGAGAATTGTCGCGGTCTGTTACAACGCGTTACTGAAAATTACTTTTGAGTTGCCGAACGTCACAGAGTTTAAGCCTGTTTTACGGGCAAAATGTTTTTTTATAACACTTTTTCTCTTGTATAAAAACGACTTTTATGATAGAATTTATTTATTAAATTTTCCGCGGCGCGCGATCAGCGTTTTCACCCGCGGACGGATAGGAGATTTTTATGGCAAAAGTTGCTGTTATCATGGGAAGCATCAGCGATCTTGACGTAGTAAAACCCGCGATCGACGTCCTCAAAAGTTTTGACGTAGAAGTGGAGGCGAGAGTCATCTCCGCCCACCGCACGCCTCAGCTCGCTCACGAATTCGCGGTATCCGCGGCTGACAACAATATCGAGGTCATCATCTGCGCGGCAGGCAAGGCGGCTCATCTCGGCGGAGTCATCGCCAGCTTTACGCCGCTGCCCGTGATAGGACTGCCCGTCAAGAGCTCTACTATGGACGGCCTGGACAGCCTTCTTTCCATGGTGCAGATGCCGGGCGGTATCCCCGTTGCCTGCGTAGCTATCAACGGCGGTCTCAACGCGGGACTTCTCGCGGTGCAGATACTTGCGGTGAAATATCCCGTTCTTATGAAAAAATTGCAGGATTACAAGAGTAACCTTGCTCAGAAAATACAACAAGACGACGCAAAGTTGCAAAAGGAGTTAAAGTGATGGAAAGGACAACCCAACTTTATGAAGGAAAAGCAAAAAAAGTGTATCTGACGACCGATCCCGACGTGGTTCTGGTATCCTACAAGGACGACGCGACCGCGTTCAACGGCATCAAAAAGGGCACGATCACGGGCAAGGGCGTTGTGAACAACGTGTGTAGCAACCATCTTTTCAAGTTGCTCGAGAGCAAGGGCGTCCCGACACACTACGTAGAGCAGATCAACGAGAGAGAGACTTATGTCAAAAAGGTGCAGATCGTTCCTCTCGAAGTCATCGTCCGCAACATCGCGGCAGGCTCCATGTCCAAGAGACTGGGTATACCCGAAGGCAAGAAACTCGCTTGCACCGTGCTCGAGTTCAGCTATAAGAACGACGACCTCGGAGACCCGATGATCAACGACTATCACGTCTACGCAATGGAGCTCGCGACCAAAGAGGAAGTCGAAAAAATCAAGGCGATGGCGCTCAAGGTCAACGATATCCTCTGCGAGTATTTCAGAGAGATCGGCATAGAACTCATCGACTTCAAGCTCGAGTTCGGCAGATACAAGGGCGACATCATTCTCGCGGACGAAATTTCTCCCGACACCTGCCGCTTCTGGGACACCAAGACGGGCGAGAAACTGGACAAGGACCGTTTCCGCCGCGACATGGACGACGTGGACAAGGGATACAGAGAGATCAAGAAGAGAATGGGTCTCGAATAATCCGATTTATATCAACTTTAAAAGCACAAAGGAGTAATTATGGCTATCGATTACAAATCCGCAGGCGTTGACGTTGAGGCGGGATACGAAGCGGTCAGACTGATGAAGGAGTACGTCAAGACGACTTACAACGACAGCGTACTCGGCGATCTGGGCAGTTTCGGCGGTTTTTACGCGCTGGACGACAAAGAGGACGGCGACTGCCTCGTCGCGGGAACTGACGGAGTCGGCACAAAGCTCAAATACGCGTTCGTTCTCGACAAGCACGACACGGTCGGCATCGACGCGGTCGCCATGTGCGTCAACGACATCGTATGTCAGGGCGCAAAGCCGCTTTTCTTCCTCGACTATATCGCGCTTTCCAAGCTCGAGCCCGTCAAGGTCGCCAATATCGTCAAAGGCGTCTGCGAAGGGTGCAGACAGTCGGGTTGCGCGCTCATAGGCGGCGAAACGGCAGAAATGCCCGGCTTTTATGCCAAGGACGAATACGACATCGCGGGCTTCGCGGTCGGTATCGTCAAGAAGAACAAGATCATCAACGGCAAGAGCATCAAGGCGGGAGACGCGCTGATAGGTCTCGCTTCGAGCGGAGTGCACAGCAACGGCTATTCGCTCGTAAGAAAGCTGTTCGGCGAGGACAAGGAGAGCCTGAGCAAATACAACGAGACGCTGGGTTGCACGCCCGCAGAACTCGTGCTCACGCCGACGAGGATATACGTCAAGACCGTGCTTTCGATAATAGAAAAATTCGAGATAAAGGGCATAGCTCACATCACGGGCGGCGGCTTTATCGAGAATATCCCGAGAATAATCCCCAAGGGTCTCGGCATTTCGATCGACAGAAGCTCCTATCCGCTTCCGCGCATATTCAAGGCGCTTCAGGAGATCGCGGGTATCGATGACCGCAAGATGTGCAACACGTTCAACATGGGCATAGGTCTCGTGATGGCGGTCGATCCCTCTATCGCTTCCGACGTGGTCGCAGAGCTTGAAAAAATGGGCGAAAAGGCTTACGTCATCGGCAAAGTCACGGACAAAGAGGGCGTTGAGCTATGAAAAGGATCGCCGTATTCATCTCGGGCTCGGGCAGCGATATGCAGAGCGTGATAGACGGTTGCGAGAGCGGCTACATAGACGGCAAGGTCGTCTGCGTCGTCTCGTCCAAACCGGGCGCTTACGGGCTTGAGAGAGCGAAAAAACACGGCATCGACAGCGCGGTATTCGCGCTGAGGGACTACGACGGAGACTGCGAAAAAAGAGACGCGGCGATACTCGGATATATAGCGGGTCACGACGTCGATCTGATAGTTCTCGCGGGATATCTGGGCATAGTCACGTCGCAACTCGTATCAGAATACAGAGGACGGATGATCAATATCCATCCGTCCCTGATACCCCTTCATTGCGGCAAGGGAATGTATGGTCTCAAAGTGCACGCCGACGTGCTCGCGAGCGGCGACAAGGTCAGCGGCGCGACCGTCCATTACGTGGACGAGGGCACGGATACGGGCGAAATAATAGTACAGCAGAGGGTCAGGGTCGAGCAGGGCGACACCCCCGATACCCTTCAGGCGCGCGTGCTCGAAACCGAGCATCAGCTTTTGCCGTACGCGGTGCGTTATCTTTGCGGAAAAGACAATTAAAACTGTCTTTTCTCTTTTTTATCGCGCGCGGCGCGCGCAGTCAATAATAAAATCAGAAATCAATAATTTGAGGAGCGTAAGATGAAAAAAAGAGCGTTAATCAGTGTTTCCGACAAGACGGGAATAGTCGAATTTGCAAAGAGCCTTTGCGGCTACGGTTACGAGATCGTATCCACGGGCGGTACTCTCAAGGCGTTGAAGAACGCGGGTATCGACGCGGTGGACATCAGTTCCGTTACGGGCTTCCCCGAGTGCCTCGACGGCAGAGTCAAGACCTTACACCCCAAAGTGCACGCAGGTCTCCTCGCGATGAGAAGCAACAAAGAGCATATGGACTTTTTGCGCGAGATGGACATCACTCCGATCGATATCGTCGTGGTCAATCTCTATCCGTTCAAGCAGACTATATCCAAGCCTGGCGTAGAGCTTGCAGAGGCGGTTGAAAACATCGACATCGGCGGTCCCACTATGCTGAGAAGCGCGGCTAAGAACTATCAGGACGTCGCGGTCGTCGTCGACCCCGCCGATTACGCTGTGGTACTCGAAGAACTGGCAAACGGCGGCGTTACCGTCGATACCAAGTTCCGTCTTATGTACAAGGTGTATCAGCACACATCGTATTACGACACCCTCATCGCCAACTATCTCAGACAGAAGCTGGGCATCGAGTTCCCCGATCAGCTCACCCTCGCGTTCGACAAGGCGCAGGATATGAGATACGGCGAAAATCCGCGCCAGCACGCGGTATTCTACAAGGAGCCTTTCCCCGTCGCGGGCTCGCTCGCATGCGCGGAGCAGTTGCACGGCAAAGAGCTTTCTTACAACAACATCAACGACACCAACGGCGCGCTCGACCTTCTGAGAGAGTTCGACGAGCCGACCGTAGTCGCCGTCAAGCACGCCAACCCGTGCGGAGTCGCTACCGCGGCTACGATAAGCGAGGCGTATAAAAAAGCATACGAAGCCGATCCGACCTCTATTTTCGGCGGCATCGTCGCGGCGAACAGAGAGATAGACAAAGAGACCGCCGAGATGATACATTCGATATTCATCGAGATCGTCGTCGCGCCTTCGTTCAGCGACGAAGCGCTTGCGATACTGTCTCAGAAAGCCAATATCAGACTTCTCAAGCTGCCGACGATCAACGCTCCGATACCCGATGCCTGCTACGATATGAAAAAGGTTCTCGGCGGACTTCTCGTCCAGCAGTACGACAGAATGGTCGTCGATATGGCGCAGGTAAAGACGGTCACCAAGAAAGAGCCGACCAAGAAGCAGATGGACGACATGGTATTCGCGATGAAGGTCGTCAAGCATACCAAGTCCAACGCGATCGTCATCGCTAAAGACGGCGTTATCCTCGGTATAGGCTGCGGACAGGTCAACCGTATCAGAGCGACCGAGCAGGCTATCGCTCACTCTCTCGTCGATACCAAGGGCGCGGTGCTCGCAAGCGACGCGTTCTTCCCGTTCGACGACTGCGCGAGAGCCGCGGCAAAGGCGGGCATTACCGCTATAATGCAGCCGGGCGGAAGCATAAAAGACCAGCTGAGTATCGACGCGTGCGACGAGAACGGCGTTGCGATGGTATTCACAGGCGACAGACATTTCAAACATTGACGGAGGGAGCATGAACAGCGTACTCGTGATAGGAGGCGGCGGCAGAGAACACGCGATATGCGTCGCGCTCGCCAAAAGCCCGAAAGTCGACAAATTATATTGCCTTCCCGGCAACGCGGGCATAGCGGAGATCGCGGAATGCGCTCCCGTGTCCGCGACCGATTTCGACGGCATACTCGCGTTTCTCAAAGCGCACAACGATATAAAAATGACGGTCGTCGCTCCCGACGATCCGCTCGCGCTCGGTCTCGTCGATCTGCTCGAAAGCAACGGCTACCGCGCGTTCGGTCCGCGCAAGAACGCGGCGATAATAGAGGCTTCCAAGGCGTTCAGCAAAGCGCTTATGAAGAAATACGGCATTCCGACCGCCGCGTACGAAGAATTCGACGACGTTGACAAGGCGAAGGAATACGCGAAGAAGCAGTCGTATCAGCTCGTCGTCAAGGCGGACGGTCTCGCGCTCGGCAAGGGCGTCATCATCTGTCAGAACGTGGACGAAGCGATGACCGCGCTCGACGAGATGATGGTCGGCAACAAGTTCAAGGACGCGGGCAAGAAAGTCATTATCGAAGAATTTATGGTCGGCAAAGAGGTCTCAATCCTCAGCTTTACCGACGGCAAGACGATCGTACCCATGGTGTCCTCGCAGGACCATAAGCGCGCGCACGACAACGACGAGGGTCTCAACACGGGCGGCATGGGCACTTTCTCGCCGTCCAAGGCATACACCGAGGCGCACGCGAAAGAGACTATGGAAAAGATTATCCTTCCCACGATGAAAGCGATGAACGCGGAGGGCAGGACTTTCAAGGGCGTGCTTTACTTCGGGCTTATGATAACGGACAAGGGTGTAAAAGTCGTCGAGTACAACGCGAGATTCGGCGATCCCGAGACGCAGGTCGTACTGCCGAGACTTAAAACAGACCTCTACGAGATCTTCGACGCGATAATCGACGAGAGGCTCGGGGACGTAAAAATCGAATGGGACGACAATGCCGCGGTATGCGTTATCATCGCTTCGGGCGGCTATCCCGAAAGCTACAAGAAAGGTGTGCCGATAGAGATCGGCGCACTCGACGACGGCATTGTGCTTTATCACGCGGGCACTGCTGTCAAGGACGGCAGACTCGTCACGAGCGGCGGCAGAGTTATCGGCGTGACCGCTAAAGGAAAGGACATCGACGACGCGCGCGCCAAGGCATACGCCAACGTTGACAAGATAAAGTTCGAGGGCGCGTTCTACCGCAGAGACATAGGCATCAAGAAATAAACGTGAGGACAAAATGGTAAAGAGAATTTTTGTTGAGAAAAAAAGCGGCTACGACGTGAGCGCGCAAAAGGTCAAATCGGACGTCAACAACGTGCTCGGCATCGCCGCGGACGGCATCAGAGTGTTTATCCGCTACGACGTGGAAGGTCTCGAAAAGGAAATATTCGACAAGGCTAAGACGACTATTTTCAGCGAGCCGCCCGTAGACGACGTTTACGAGGACGAACTGCCCGCGACCGACGGTTACAAGTTGTTCGTGACAGAATATCTGCCCGGTCAATACGATCAGAGAGCGGACAGCGCGATGCAGTGCGTCCAGCTCCTCTCCATGGGCAAGAGACCGCTCATCAAGTGCGCGACCGTATACGCTGTCAAGGGCGTTGACGACGTTCAGCTCGCTAAGATCAAGCACTTCCTTATCAACCCCGTCGAGAGCAGAGAGGGCGATTTCGCGCTTCCCGCAACGCTCGTGCAGGAAGTTGAACTCAATCTGACCGTACCGGATATAGACGGCTTCATCGGTATGACTGACGACGAGGTCGCGGCGTATCATGCGAGCAAGGGCTTTGCGATGAGCGTCGAGGATCTTATCTTCGTGCGCGATTACTTCAAGGGCGAGGGCAGGAACCCGTCCGAGACCGAAGTCAAGGTCATAGACACCTACTGGTCGGATCATTGCCGCCACACGACTTTCGCGACCGAGATAACGGATATAAAACTCGAGTCGGACAATCCGCACGTGCAAAAGGCGCTTGACGCTTACGAAGCGCTGTTTGCCGACCTTTACAAGACGAGACCCGACAAATACAGATGCCTTATGGACATCGCTACGATCGCGGTCAAGGAACTCAAGAGGAGAGGCAAGCTCGACAATCTCGACGTCAGCGACGAGATAAACGCCTGCTCCGTACGCGTCAACGTGGACGTGGACGGCAAGGACGAAGAATGGCTGATCATGTTCAAGAACGAGACGCACAACCACCCGACGGAGATCGAGCCGTTCGGCGGTGCGGCGACCTGTCTCGGCGGCGCAATCCGCGACCCGCTCAGCGGCAGGACGTTCGTATATCAGGCTATGCGCGTTACAGGCTGTGCCGACCCGAGAGAGCCGATCGAAAAGACTCTCAAAGGCAAACTGCCTCAGCGCGTTATCACCAAGACGGCGGCGGCGGGCTATTCCAGCTACGGCAACCAGATAGGTCTCGCGACGGGTCAGGTCAGCGAAATGTATCACGAGGGCTACAAGGCAAAGCGTCTCGAGACGGGTTACGTCATAGCGGGCGCGCCTGCGGCTAACGTGGTGAGAAGAAAGCCTGTCGAGGGAGACGTAATAGTGCTTCTCGGCGGCGATACGGGCAGAGACGGTTGCGGCGGCGCGACAGGCTCGTCCAAGGCGCATACCGAAAAATCGGTCGAAGTCTGCGGTGCGGAAGTGCAGAAAGGCAATCCGCCCACAGAACGCAAGATACAGAGACTGTTCAGAAATCCCGAGGTCAGCAGACTTATCGTAAAGTGCAACGACTTCGGCGCGGGCGGCGTATCCGTCGCTATCGGCGAACTTGCCGACAGTCTCGACATATTCCTCGACAAGGTGCCCAAGAAATACGAGGGCTTGTCGGGTACGGAACTTGCCATATCCGAGTCGCAGGAGAGAATGGCTGTCGTCCTCGACAAGAACGACGTCGACAAGTTCATCGCGGCGGCGAGGGAAGAAAATCTCGGCGCGACGGCGGTTGCGGTCGTTACCGACAACGGCAGGATGAGAATGTACTTCGCGGGCAACTGCATTGTAGATCTCAAACGCGCTTTCCTCGACACCAACGGCGTAAAACAGAGGCAGGACGCGGCTGTCGAAGAAAAGATCGCGACTTATCTCGACAGCGCGTACCCGGGTACTGCCAAGGCATTCCTTACGGGCGACGTTAAAGGCGCGGTGCTCGGGGAACTTTCGAGACTCAACGTCTGTTCGCAGAAGGGTCTCGGCGAAATGTTCGACAGCACGATAGGCGCGCGCACCGTGCTTATGCCTTTCGGCGGCAAGTATCAGCTTACTCCGTCCGTCGTAATGGCGGCGAAACCTCCCGTAAACGGCAGGACGGATACGGTCACGGTCAGCGCTTACGCGTGCAATCCGCATCTGATGAGTCAGTCGCCTTTCACGGGCGCGGTATATTCTATCGTCACCTCTCTCAGCAAGCTCGTTGCGAGCGGCGTCAGACAGGAGACGGTCAGGCTGTCGCTGCAGGAGTTCTTCAAGAGACTCAACAAGGATCCCAAGCGCTGGGGTCAGCCTCTGTCCGCGCTTCTCGGCGCGCTGTACGCACAGCTCAATATGAACGTCGGCGCGATTGGCGGCAAGGACAGCATGAGCGGCACTTTCGAGCATATCGACGTACCGCCGACGCTTATCAGCTTTGCGATGGGCATATCCAAGGCGAGCAAGCTGATATCTAATACCGTAGTCGAGGACAAGAAAGCGGATAAGATATTCCTCATTCCGCTGCCCAGAGACGAGTACAATATGCCCGTATTCGACAAGGTCGTGAAACTCTACGACACTCTTGCCGACGCGATAGAAAAAGGACTCGTCAGGTCGTGCAACGTCGTCGAGGAGGGCGGCGCGGTCGCGGCGGTACTCAAAGGTTGTCTCGGCAACAAGGTCGGAGTGGATATCGAGGAGCTTGACGAAAGTCTGTTCGCTCCGCGCATGGGCGACTTTACCGTTCAGTGCGAAAACGCTGATTTTGCGGCGGAGTTCGAGCCGAGACTTGTCGCTACGCTCAACAATACGCATACCGCGAACATATGCGGCACTGCAATTAAGTGCGACGAAATGATAAAGGCGTTCGAGGGTACGCTCGAGAGCATATTCCCGACCACGGCTCCCGCGAGCGGAGAGGTGGGCAACCTCATCTGTTGCGCGAGAAAGAAAGAGCACACGCCTCTGCACATCGCAAGACCCACCGTGCTCATCCCGGCATTCCCCGGCACGAACTGCGAGGACGATACCGCGAGAGCGTTTGAAAGAGCGGGCGCGAAAGCGGAAGTTTTCGTGATCAGGAATCAGAGCGCGGCGGACATAGAGGACAGCGTCAAGGCGCTGGTCGAGGCTATCGGCAGGGCGCAGATACTTGCATTCCCCGGCGGCTTCAGCGGCGGCGACGAGCCTGACGGAAGCGGTAAATTCATCGCAACGACCTTCCGCAATCCCGCGGTCAGCGAAGCGGTCATGAAATTGCTTTACGAAAGAGACGGTCTCGCTCTCGGTATCTGCAACGGCTTCCAGGCGCTCGTCAAACTGGGTCTCGTACCTTACGGGGACATCAGGGAGCAGAAAGCCGAAGCTCCGACACTTACTTTCAACAACATATCGCGCCACGTCTCGACGATCGTCAGGGTCAGAGTCGCGACCAACAAATCCCCGTGGCTTTCTTCGGTCAGAGTGGACGACGTGTTCAGCGTGCCCGTCAGTCACGGCGAGGGCAGATTCGTCGCTTCTCCCGAGGAGCTTGACAAGCTGATCAAGTCGGGGCAGGTCGCCACGCAGTACGTGGACAACAACAACCTCGCGACAATGGTCAGCCCGTTCAACCCCAACGGCAGTATGTACGGCATAGAGGGTATCATCTCGCCCGACGGCAGAGTGCTCGGTAAGATGGGTCACGCCGAAAGACTTGACGACAACCTGTACAAGAACGTCGAGGGTAATTACGATATGAAGCTGTTTGAAAGCGGCGTGAAGTATTTTGAGTAACTGAAACAACGATAAGATGAAAAACCGCGGTTTTCCGCGGTTTTTTTAATGAAATTTTGAAAAATTTCCGGCAATGTATTTTTCAAATCTATTATAACAATTCAACAGACGTCTTTGTTATTGAATTTTAAGCGCGCGCGTGTTAAAATATAATTATGTTTTTACCGATAACTCCGCAAGAATTGAACGGGCAACAGCCCGATATAGTTTATGTTATAGGGGAAGCGTATTGCGATCACCCGTCGTTCGGTCATGCGATCGTGTCGAGACTGCTTGAGAGCCTCGGCATGACGGTGGCTATTCTTTCTCAGCCGCAGAATGACGAGGATTACTTGAAGTTCGGAGAGCCGAAAGTCGGCTTTTTCGTCTCGAGCGGCGTTGTCGACAGCATGGTCAACAATTACACGGTGGCAAAAAGGCGCAGAGACGTGGACGTTTACAGCGAGGGCGGAGACGTTGGCAGACGTCCCGACAGGTGCGTGGACGTATATTGTCACAATCTCAAAAGACTTTTCCCGGAAAGCGCGATCGTTATAGGTGGCATAGAAGCGTCTCTGAGACGTTTTGCGCATTACGATTACTGGGCGGACAGAGTGATGCCGAGCATACTCGTCAGTAGCGGCGCGGATCTTCTGATATACGGCATGGGCGAGAGACCGATAACGGATATAATAAAACTCGTGCAAAAGGGAGTTCCTCTCAAGGATATCCGTGATGTGCGCGGCACCTGTTATCTCGAGAGTTACGACAGGCTTTCGTCAAAGCTCAAAAAGGCGATAGAGGACAGAGACGCCATTTTCTGCCCGTCGTTCGAGCAGGTCAGAGACGACAAAAAAGCGTACGTCGAAGCGTTCAATATCCAGTCGAAACAGAACGATCACGTCAAGGGCAAAACGCTTCTTCAGAAGCACCTCGGCAAGTACGTGGTCCAGAATAAAAATCAGCTTCCGCTGTCGCCCGAGGAGATGGATAAGGTATACGAATTGCCGTATATGCGCGACTATCATCCGTCTTATACGCGCGGAGTGCCCGCGATGCAGGAAGTCAGATTTTCGCTGACTTCGGTGCGCGGCTGCTTCGGGTCGTGCAACTACTGCGCGCTGACCTATCATCAGGGCAGAATAGTGCAGAAAAGGTCCAAAGAAAGTCTTATCGACGAGGCGAAAAAACTCATAGAGGACAAGGATTTCAAGGGATATATCCACGACGTGGGCGGACCTACCGCCAACTTCCGCGACCCCGCCTGCAAACAGCAGTTCAAACGCGGAGTATGCGCGGAAAAACCGTGTATCGGGTACAGAAAATGTCCCAATATGCAGGTGTCGCACGAGGAATACGTCGAGCTTCTTAGAGAACTCAGACAGATCGAAGGCGTGAAAAAAGTGTTCGTCAGGAGCGGTATAAGATACGATTACGTGATGTACGACAAGGACGACACCTTCCTCAAAGAACTGGTGAAGCATCATATCAGCGGTCAGCTCAAAGTCGCGCCCGAGCACGTGTCGGACACAGTCCTCGAAGCGATGAACAAACCGCCGTTCTCGCTCTATCTCGAGTTCAAGAAGAAGTTCGACGATCTCAACGCACGCCTCGGCAAAAAGCAGTATCTCGTGCCGTATCTTATCTCGTCGCACCCAGGCTGCACGCTCAAAGACGCGGTCAGGCTCGCCGAATACCTCAAGTCGATCGGCTATATGCCGGAGCAGGTGCAGGACTTTTATCCCACGCCGTCGACCAAGTCCACCTGTATGTATTACACGGGTATAAATCCCGATACGGGCAAGCCGATATACGTGCCCAAGGACAAGCGCGAAAAGATGATGCAACGCGCGCTTATGCAATGGAGGAAAAAGAGCAATTACGATCTCGTGCACGAGGCGCTCATAGAGGCGGGCAGGCGCGACCTTATCGGGTTTACCGAAGGCTGTCTGATAAAACCGACAAAAGAAGAAGCGGTCGCCAATGCGAAAGCAAGGCGGGACGAGAGCAAAAACGTCGGCGCACGTAGTGTAAACGGCAAAGACCGCAAGGCGGCGCAAGAGATTACAAAACGCGGCTTTACCGACACGAGCAGGAAAAATCAGACAAACGCTAAAAGCGGCGCGAAGTGGTCGGGAGATAAAAACAAGTCAAAGCCGCAGAGCACAAAGAGAGGCAAAAGATGAGTCTTATCACCGACGTCAAGCCGTGTAAACGCGATAAAGACAGAGTCAATCTTTACCTTGACGGCGAGTTTTACGGCTCGGTCAGCGCGCTCGTCGCGGCTTCCAAGAGACTGGAAGAAGGTAGAGAGATCGACGAAAAAGAACTTGCCGCCGTCATATTCGAGTCGGACAAACGCAACGCGTTCGAGTACGCGCTCGGATACATCTCGCGCTATGTCTGCACGCAGAAGAAGATAACACAGAAGCTGTACGAGAAGGGCTACGGCAAGGTCGTTGTCGAATACGCCGTTGACAAGCTGAAAAGTTACGGCTATATCGACGACAGAGAATACGCCGTGCAGTACGTCACGGCAAACCGCGGAGTCAAAGGATCGAGACGGCTGAGAGAAGAACTCGCAAAACGCGGTGTTGCGGCAGAATATATCGACAGCGCGCTCGCCGACGTCTCGACCGAGGAGGACGACGCGTTCGCGCTTGCGGTAAAACACAGCGCGGGCAACGACCTTTCGGACGAAAAATACGTCGCGCGGCTGTTCAGATATCTGTCGTACAGAGGTTACGGGCAGGACGTGATAGCGCGCTGTCTTGCAAGACTCAGAGAGGAGCGCAAAGGAGATTGATATGAGATATGCGGTTTCCAACAAGGTGATGTCAGAGAGCGACAAGGCTTGCATTGCGGGCGGCGTGCCGTCCGTCGAGCTTATGGCGCGCGCCGCTAAAGGCGTTTTCGACAATATAGACAAGAGCGGAAAGACTTATATCATCTGCGGCAAGGGCAACAACGGCGGCGACGGCTTCGCGCTTGCGTGCCTGATGTCGGACGCAGGTTGCGACGTTACCGTTTTTTATATATCGGACAATATTTCTGAAGACGCGCGCTACTATAAAGACGAGCTTTCAAAACGCGGATTTGACAAAATTTATCATGTAGACAAATGCGACTACGACTGCGATCAGATAGTCGACTGCATTTTCGGTACGGGTTTTTCGGGCGTGCCCAAAGACGAATACGCGGACGTTATCAAAAGGATAAACGGCAGCCGTGCGCGCGTGGTGTCCGTGGACATACCCAGCGGACTTGACGGCACGGGCGGCGTTGCCAAAATTGCGGTCAGGGCAGACAGGACGGTGGCGATACAGGCGGTCAAGAGCGGGCTTTTGCTCGGCGACGGCAAAGACCTGTGCGGCGAGATCGTCACGGTCGACATCGGGATCGCGATAATCGGCGAAAAATACGCTGTGATCGACGACGGATTTATCGGACCGCTTTTTGAAAAGAGAAAAAACAACTGCAACAAGGGAACTTTCGGCAAAAGTCTGATAATAGGCGGCTCGGCGGAATTTCCCGGCGCTCCCAAACTTGCGGAGGCGGGCAGAGCCGCCTTGCGCGCAGGCGCGGGTCTCAACACGCTGTGCGTGCCTTATTCGCTTGTCGGCGCGTATGCCGGGAGCGTCGTCGAAAGCACTCTTTTCCCGATGGCGGACAGAGACGGCAGACTCGCGTTCGACAAGGGGAGCATAGACCGCGTTATGAAAGGCATGACCGCCGTCGTGATAGGTCCCGGCATGGGAAGCGACAGAGATGAGAACGCGAAGATATGCGAATATGTCGTCAAAAATTGCGATTGCGACTGCATTCTCGACGCGGACGCGCTCAACGCGTTCGGTACGGAGATCGTGCGTCTGAAAGATAAAAAAGCGAGACTTCTGCTGACCCCGCACCCCAAGGAAGCGTCGAGACTCACCGGCAAGAGCGTCGAAAGCATACTTGCCGACCCGGTGACCTCTGTGAAAGAACTTGCACAAGCCGTCGGTTGTGTCGTGCTTCTCAAGGGCGCGACCACGGTCGTATCCGACGGTGAAAAGACCGCGCTTGTCGTCAACGGCACTCCCGCGCTCGCAAAGGGCGGTAGCGGCGACGTGCTTACGGGTACGGTATGCGGCTTTGCGGCAAGGGGCATATCTCTATTTTACGCGGCGTGCGCGGGCGCGTATCTTTGCGCGGAAGCGGCAAAGGTTGCTGAAAAAGAATACGGCGATTGGGGCGTTCTCGCAAGCGACGTATGTAAAGCGGCGAAAAGCATCGTGGATACGTACGACGCGTGAATATAAAGACAGACGCATATAAAAATTTTTAAAATCATTTATTATATTTGACAGGCGCGTGTCTTTAATGATAATATGTGTGCAAGGTAGCGAACTCGGTCAAAAGACCGTTTATTGACGGCTTTGTTCCGACCCGCAGGCAAGAGATAGCGAAAGTTGTCTCTTTTTTTGTTTTGCACATAAATTGAGTCGAAGGGGTATTTTTTACCCGAAAAAATATATCTTGAGTAGGCGTCAATGTCTCTATATAATTCAATGCGTTAAGTGACGTGAAATTATTGCATATAAGGCATAAAAGCGCAAAATTAAGCGAGTCTGCCGATTAAATCCCCGCGCTTTGTCAAAAATAACATTGTCCCGATGAGTTTCATACAATGAACAGGGGGCAATTTATTTTACGGAGACAAAGATGATAAAAAGAGGAGAACTTTACTATGCCGATCTCAGCCCCGTTGTCGGAAGCGAGCAGGGAGGGGTAAGACCCGTACTGGTCGTGCAGAACGACGTCGGCAACAAATACAGTCCGACAGTGATCGCGGCGGCGGTGACTAGCAGGATAAACAAGGCGAAGCTCCCGACGCATATCGAGCTGGGAGCAAAAGAGTACGGTCTCCCCAAAGACTCCGTAGTGCTTCTCGAGCAGATACGCACGCTCGACAAATGCCGTCTCAAGGACAGGATAGGTGAGATCCCGACCGACGTGATGGTCAAAGTCAACCGCGCGCTTATGATAAGCCTCGGGTTTTTCGATTAAATTTTATGCGGCGCGGTCGCGCCGCTTTTTTTGCGGAAAAGTAATGCAGATAAGAGCGACGCGTCGGCTCTGAAAGGAGAGTGGCGACGGATTGCAGGCAACGTCTTTGAAAGTCGTCAGAATTCCGCTATGGTATATCAAACGACCTTTTTGTGCCGAAAATTGAATAAAAACTGCCGTTATTTTTATAAAAAGATTCATCGAAATTCAAAAATTTATTAAAAAATATTTACACGTGTCCAATAATTTTCCTTTTTTATCGCTTTTTTTTAAAGCCAAAATATTGTATTTATATTAAATTTATGTTAAAATTATTTTTAGGTTGTAAGACCTTATACTTATAAGGAAGGAAAATTATGAAGAAACTCAACGACATTGCAATTCTTCACAAGCTGATGGGCACGGATCCGACTAAGAAAGAAGACGTTCAGCCCAAAGAAGCGCTGTCTTATTCCTTTGCAGGTCTGGGACAGAACATTATCTGCCAGTTGGTCACCACGTTCTTTATGATGTACATGACGGACGTTGCGGGCGTAAGCGCGCTGTGGCTTTCCTGGATGTTCCTCGCCGCGAGACTATTCGACGCATTCAACGATCCCATTATGGGTTCAATAGTTGAAATGACCCGTTCCAAGTACGGCAAGATGCGCCCGTATCTGAAGTATTCTCCGATACCGATAGCGATATTCACCGTGCTGTTGTTCGTTTCGTTCGGCGACGCTGTATCTCAGGTAGGGCAGTTTATCTATTCGACGGTCATTTACCTGTGCTGGGGTATCGCGTACACGTCCGTTGACGTTCCTTACTGGGGTCTCGCTTCTTCAATGACTTCGGATACCGACAAGAGAAACACTCTGCTCACCGTTGCGCGTCTGTTCTGCACGATCGGCGGCGGTATCGTATCTGTCGTTATTCCGATCATCGGTCTTGACACAATGACCGTGAACGAACAGAGGATAGCTTACATAATCGTTGCCGTCATCTGCGTTGCAATGGCAGTTCCCACTTTCTTCATCGGTTTCAAGAATACGAAAGAGAGATTTTATGACGATTCTTCCGAGGGCAAGTTCTCTCTCAAAGAAAACCTCAAACTTCTCGGCAAGAATACCCCGGCACTCTTGATAATTCTTATCGGCGTGCTCGGATCTCTGCGTACCATATACATGACGACGACGCTGTACTACGCAAAGTACAACCTGCGCAACTTCGGTCTCGCGGCAGTCATCTTCCTGCTCGTCGTTCCGGGCGGTCTTATCGCGACCTTGCTCACGCCTTATCTTTCCAAAAAGTTCAGCAAGAAAACGGTATTCTTCTGGTCGCATATCATAGGCGGCGCGCTTATGGTCATTCTGTATTTCATAGGACTTTCTTCCAACGGTACCAACCTTGCGTCTCAGATATCGTTCTATATTATAATTATCCTCGCAGGTATCCCGACAGGTTTCAGCAATATAATGACATATTCGATGATCGCTGACTCTATCGATTATCTCGAAGACAAGACGGGAGAGAGGGCAGAAGGTATTTGCTTCTCTTTGCAGACTTTCATATCTAAGATAGGTATGGCAATGACCGCGTTCGTTACGCTGATGGTTCTCGGTGAGTACGGTTACAATGCAAAACTCGCTCAGACGGCGGTTACCGATGAAGTTTATTTAAGCGCAGAGTTCCAGAAGATATGCGAAGGCAACTGGATGGCTACGACGCTCCTTTGCGGTCTGTCGATGTTCGCTTGTGCGATCCCGCTTCTGTTCTACACTTTCACCGAGGACAGACAGAACGAGGCAGTTTCAAGAGTTCTTGCAAGAAAGATCGTCGCAGGAAATACAGATCCCACCGTTCGTCACGAATTTGTGCTTGCGGTCAACGCTATTGACAGAGTAAAGAGATCTGAAATTCTCGTCGGTATCGCGGAGATCTTCGGTCTCAAGACTATCGAAGAACTTGACGCAAAAGTTGAAGAACTCAAGGTCGTTGACGAAGTCCTTGCAGAAGACGAAGAGCTTGCACACGTCGACAGCGTTGACGAAGTCGCAGAAAAGCTCGGCGTAGACGAGATTTCCGAGATTGCTGACGATTACACTTTCGACGCAGAAAAAGAGGAAAAAAAGTCTGACGACAACACAGGCGACGACAACAAGTAATAATATTTAACGTCAAAATCGGTGTTACGGCTTGTCTGAAAGACAAAGTTGTGGTACTATATAAACAAGCAATCGTACGCTCTCCGGCTCGTTGCCGGGGAGCGTATTGAAAATATACAGGTTATTTTTTCTAAAAGGATAAACGATTAATGGCATACGTTTCGCTTTACCGCAGATACAGACCGAATGAATTTTCTTCAATGATAGGTCAGCAGCACATAATCCGCACGCTGAAAAATCAGATCATGACGGGTGCGATTTCTCATGCCTATCTGTTTACGGGATCCCGCGGTACAGGCAAGACAACCACGGCGAAGATTTTTGCGCGCGCAATAAATTGTCTCAATCCCAAAGAGGACGGTTCTCCTTGCGGAGAGTGCGCGATCTGCAAGGCGCTTGCGGATTCTTCCAACATGGACATAATAGAAATGGACGCCGCGTCCAACAACGGCGTAGACGAGATCAGATATCTTCTCGAAAAGGTGAAATTCGCGCCGTCTGTCGGCAGATACAAGGTATATATCGTCGACGAAGTCCATATGCTTTCTCCGCAAGCGTTCAACGCGCTTCTCAAAACTCTGGAGGAGCCGCCCGAACACGTCGTATTCATACTGGCGACCACCGAGGTGCAGAAGATACTGCCGACCGTACTTTCGCGTTGCCAGAGATTTGATTTCAGGCTTGTACCCGCGCAGGAAACGGCGGGACTGCTTCAGCGTATTTTCGACGAGCTGGGCATGCCTTATGACAAAGAGGCGCTTTATGCGATAGCGGAGGCAGGAGAGGGGTGCGTCAGAGACAGTCTTTCGCTTGCCGAAATGTGCATATCTTATTGCGGTGAAAAGGTGACTTACGACGGAGTGCTCGACGTGCTCGGCGCAAGTTCTCCCGAGGTCGTACTCGATCTTACCGCGTGTATACTGGCGGGCGACGTTGACGGATCGCTGAGACGTATAGACGACGTCTGCAAGCAGGGCAAAAGCGTCAAAGTGCTTGCTTCGGATATAGCCAAGACGTTGAGAAATCTGTTGTATTGCAGGAATTGCAACAATGCCAACAAGATCCTTAATATGCCGAGGGAACTTTTTGCAAAATCAAACGAGCTTGCGATGAAGTTTGACAACGCAAAACTCCTCAGGAGCATGGAGATCGTGTGCGCCGTAGACGGCGATCTGCGTTACGGCTCCAACGCGCGTCTTGTGCTCGAAGCGGCGGTGGTGAAGGCGTGCGACGAGTATTGTTCGATTGACGCGCAGGGCGTGTTGATGCGTTTAAAAAGTCTCGAAGCAAAGATATCGCAGGGCAGAATAGCGGTTGCCGCAGCTCCGCAGGCAGGCGCGCCGCAGAGCGGGATAACAGATACGGCAGAAAAGATGCTCGTTCATCTCCTCAATACGCTTAAAAAACGTGCAATGCACGTAGAATATGCATATTTTTCAAAGCTGAACAAAGACCAGTTGTCTTTGAGGGACGCAGATCTCGTGATCAAAGCAACAAGCGAGGGACAAAAAAAGAGCATAGAGTTTTATCGCGACGAATACGAGAGCATACTCAGAGAGGGGTTCTCAGGTTTCGGCAGGATAATCGTAGAGGTCGCGGTGGTTGAAGATGAAATCAAACTCAACGTCGAAAGCGTGAAAAAGGTTTTCGGCGAGCAAAAGGTAAATATAACAAACGGAGGTAACAACAATGGGTAGAGGCGGATTCGGCGGATTCGGCGGCGGTATGGGCAACATGCAGCAGCTTATGCGCCAGGCGCAGAAAATGCAACAGGATATGGCAAGGGCAAAAGAGGAACTTGCGGAGACAGAGGTCACTGCGGTATCCGGCGGCGGTATGGTCGAGGTCGTTATGACCTGCGACAAGAAGGTCAGATCCGTAAAAATCAAACCCGAGGCGGTTGATCCCGACGACGTCGAAATGCTCGAAGATCTCGTTGTCGCGGCGCTCAACGAGGCTATGAAGCTCGCAGACGCTGAGACCGAGAAGAAGATGGGACCCCTGGGCGGTCTGGGTGTATGAGCGCAGGCAACATCGAGGCGCTTGACAGACTTGCCGCGCAGTTCACAAAACTGCCGGGAGTTGGAGCCAAAACGGCTAAGCGCTTTGCTTACAAAATAATAAATATGTCAGAAGCCGAAGCGGAGGAATTTGCCGCCGCGGTGCTCGAGACAAAGAAAAAAGTGCATTTTTGCCCCGTTTGCGGCGCGTATACCGACAAAGAGGTATGCGATATATGCGCTACGCGCGACAAGAGCGTGATATGCGTGGTCAAAGAACCGAAGGACGTGGACGCGCTTGAGAAGATCAAGGATTTCAAGGGCGTTTATCACGTGTTGCACGGCACTCTCAATCCTCTCGCGGGGATAGGTCCCGACGATATAAGGATAAAGGAGCTTCTTGCAAGACTTGACGGGGTGACGGAGGTCATAATGGCGACCAACCCCGACGTGGAGGGCGAGGCGACGGCTGTATATATCGCGCGGCTTATCAAGCCAATGGGCATAAAAGTCACCAAGATAGCCAGCGGAATTTCGATCGGCAGCGACATCGAGTATGCCGACGAAGTGACGTTATCCCGCGCGCTTCAGGACAGAAAGCCGCTTTGACGCAGCTTTTACGTGGACGAAATTTCCGACCTTTAGCGGTCGGATTTTTTATAGACTGCCGCTTGCGGTTAGTATGATTTGCTACGTTGCTTAGCGCGTTTTGACACGGATTGATTTTTCGTCGCTTGCGATCCGTGAACTGCGGCGACCGTGCGGGAGAGCAATGCAAGAGAGAGGACAGGCGTTTCTTCCGGGAGAACGTGGGCTCTGCGCGGCGACATAGAAAAGAGGGGGGATCGGTAAGTCTTTTTTGCTAAATCCGTTGAAAACCGAATGAAAAAGCGTTTTGAATACAAAAAAAGACCCGCAATCGGGTCTTTTTGCTTTTCTTTTATATTGCTTTAAATCTGCATGTCAGAACTTGGAAAGTCCAAGACCTTCTTTCATAAACTTGTCGAACGCCGCCTGACCGACTTCGGTATTCTTGAATACGGCGGTACATTCGAGTATCTGCTCGCACGCGCTGTTGACGTAATCCGTGACTATTTTCTTTGCCTTGGCGGGCGTGTTTGCGGTGCCGTTGTCGTTGACGAGCTGGACGATCATGTCCGCGTGCTTGTACATCGCGTTTTCTGGGTCTGCAAGCGTTTTCATGTCGAACGCGGTCTTGCCGGTCAGATATTTTTCTACTTCACCGAGCTCCTTCTTGAGCCTGCCGGGGAGTATGAAAAGACCCATGACTTCGATTATGCCGATGCCTTCTTTCTTGATGTTGTGCAGGCGTTCTTCGGGGTGGAAAATGCCGTAGGGGTGCGCCTCGTCCGTCCTGTTGTTGCGCAGAATAAGGTCGATGACGTATTGTTCATCCTCTTTGCGGACGATAGGGGTAATGGCGTTGTGCTGATCGGTCGTCTTGCAGATAACGCCCACGCTTTCGTCCGTCCAGTTGCCCCATGCCGCGAGCACGTCGCTTGCCGCTTTGTAGATCTGCTCCTTGTCCTCGCTGACGAGACGAACGACGCTGTTGTACCAGTCGGCGATATATATCCCGACTTTCTTGTACTTGGGACTTTCGTAACGCGCGCGATTGCCCACGCTCATCATCGGCAGGACCTTGAGACCGCCCTGATAATGGTCGTGTGTGAGGATAGAGCCTCCGACGATAGGAAGCGCCGCGTTGCTTCCCATAAAGTAGTGCGGGAACAGGTCGACGAAGTCGAGCAGTCTGCGGAAAGAAGCGGGGCAGACGTTCATCGGTCTGTGTTCGTCCGAGAATGCTATAGAGTGTTCCTCATAATACTGATAGGGGGAATACTGCAGATGCCAGTATTCGTTGTCGAGCTGTATGGGTATCGTGCGGAGCGTCTGTCTCGCGGGGTGGTTGAGATTGCCCGCAAAGCCGACGTTGGTCGGGCAGAGCATGCAGGCGGGATAACCCGTCTTGGGCTGAAGTTTTGCAAGCGCGATCTGCTTGGGATCCTTTTCGGGTTTTGAAAGATTGATCGTGATGCCGATCTTGCCGAATTTGCCGTTGTGTTCCCACTTGATATTTTTCTTTATGTCGGGCATGCGGATATAGTTGTTGGCTTTGCAGAGAGCGAACAGCCAGTCGGTCGCCTTCTTTACGCCTTGGTGGCTCGCTATCGCGTCAAAGCGCGCGATCACCGCCGACGGCATAGGCGTGACCATGCCGAGGATCTTTGTTTCAAAGAGTATAGATTCTTCCGGTTTTATCCTGCCCGTGTCGATCGAGTGCTGTACAAGGGGGTCGACAATTTCGGTCTGGAAGTCGCCGTATTTCTCTATCGGCGCCGCGGGCGCGTTGAGTCCGAAGAAGTCCAGAAGGGTGTTGAGAACGTAATATTCGTCCTCTTGTTCGAGCGACAGATTGTCGCTTGCATAGCAAAGCAGTTCGTTGATCTTGACTTTGAGCTGTTCGTCGGTAAGCATAAATTCACTCCGCAAAAAATTTGTTTGAAATCGGCTTTCGCCGCTTTTTATTATATTACAACTTTGCGCCGATTGCAATAATAAACCGCTAATAACTCAATTTAAAGACAAATGACGTCTGCAAAACGCTCTGCGCGCGTCCCGTCGTGACCGTCGCCGCGAGTCGGGGCGATCGCCGCCTGTCCAAAAGCTGTAAATCGTCGCGAAATCTTTACACTTGCCTTTTATTATGATATAATTATAAAAACGCTTTTGCGAGGTATATTATGAGCATAACTCAGAGTTTCGTTGACAATCTCAAAGACAACTCCGCCTTTGCCGCTTACGTAGACAAACTTTACGGCGGCGGTCTCGACTATCAGGCGGCACGTTATAAAAAGGTATACGACCTGCACGTCGCGACTTACGACGGCGAGGTCTCTTTCTATTCTTCGCCCGGCAGGATAGAGCTGTGCGGCAACCACACCGACCACAACAACGGCAAAGTGCTCTGCGCATCTATCAGCGTGGACACCGTCGCATGCGTGACTCCGCTCGAGGGCAAGGTAGTCGTCGCGTCTATCGGCTATCCCGAGGTCGTTGTCAGTCTCGACGAACTCGAGCCGAGCAGTGAAGAATACGGCTCCAGCGAAGCTCTCGTCAGAGGAGTGCTTGCTTACTACAAGCAGAACGGTTACAAGATAGGCGGTTTTGCGGCGACCACGTCGAGCGACGTTTTCAAGGGTGCGGGCGTCAGTTCTTCGGCTTCTTTCGAAGTGCTGATCTGCGAGATCCTCAACAAGATGTACAACGACGGCGTCGTGGACAAGATAACCAAGGCAAAAGCGGCGCATTATGCAGAGAGCATCTATTTCGGCAAGCCGTGCGGTCTGCTCGACCAGAGCGCGATCGCGCTCGGCGGCGTAAGCTATATCGATTTCAAGTCGACCGCCAACCCCAAGGTCAGGACCATGGACTGGAAGTTTGACGGCGCGACCATTGTGCTCATCAATACGGGCGGTGACCACTGCGATCTCACCAGTCAGTACGCCGACATAAGAAGCGAGATGGAATGGGTCGCCGGCATGTTCCACGCGCGCAAACTGCGCAAGGTAAAAGAAGAAGATTTTCTCGCCGCTATTCCGGAATTGCAGAGCAAGGTCAGCGGCAGGGCGATACTGCGCGCCATGCATTATTTTGAAGAAAACAAGCGCGTCGAGGCGGGCGTAAAGGCTGTCAGAAGCGGCAATTTCAAGAAGTTCGCGGCAGTCATCAACGGTAGCGGTCAAAGCTCTTACGAGTTGTTGCAGAACTGCTATCCGCTCGGCGATACTGCGCAGAGGATACCTCTTGCGCTTGCGGTCAGCAAGCTCGATCCCGCGGTCAGGGCGGTCAGAGTTCACGGCGGCGGTTTTGCGGGCACGATCATTGCGTTCGTCGACAATCAGGGCGCGGACGCGTACATTGCCGATATGAAGAAGATCTTCGGTGACGATTGCGTTTACAGGATCGGCGTCAGGAACGAAGGCACCTGCAAAGTGGAGCTTGACTGATGTCCGACAAAATCGCATTTTCGCTTTTCGACGGCAGACTCACGGTCACCTGGTACGGCATTTTCGTCACGGCAGGCATTATTCTTGCGTATTTTCTCTATCTCTACCTTGCCAACAAGCGCAAGGTGGATATAGATTTTTCGCTCGAACTCTTTATCTGGGTCGTAGTACTCGCGATCATCTGTTGCAGACTTTTCTACGTTGTGCCAAGAAAGGAATATTATCCGATCGACAGCTGGGACGCGCTTATGCGTTTCCTCGGTCTGACGAGCGAAGGACTTGCGGGACTTACGATAATCGGAGGCATTTTCGGCGGCGCGGCGGGCATACTTTTCTGCGTTCTGCGTTACAAGAAATATTCTTACGCCAAGGTCGCGGATTGCGTAGTGCTTTGCGTGTTCCTCGGGCAGATAATCGGCAGATGGGGCAACTTCGCCAATCAGGAGCTTTACGGTCAGATAGTCACAAATCCCGCTTTTCAGCGGTGGCCGTTCGCGGTGTTCATCGACTATGACGGCATGTGGCATCAGGCGCTCTACATCTACGAAGGATTTTTCAATCTGATAGGTCTCGCGATAGGTCTTGTGCTGTTCTTCAGATATAAAAAGCTGAAGAATTTCACGATATCTCTCTATTACGTATTCTGGTACGGTCTCGTCAGAGGTACGCTCGAGTTCCTCAAGACGGAACACAAGACCTTCCCGGGCACGGATATCGGAGTGGTGCAGGTCATCGCGTATACTGCGTGTATAATCGCGTTCGTGCTGATGGTGCTCAATCAGAAAGGGATCGTGCGCTTCCAGAGCAAGATATACAACGAGGCGGGCGACTCGATAAAACTTCTTACCGAATACGACAAACGTATGGTCTCGGGCGTGATCGTAGGAGGCAATGCCTATTACGAAACGTGCGGAGAGGACGATGGCGAGGAGTTCAGACCCGCTGGCGAGTATACGCTCGCCGAACGGCATATGCGAGCTGTGGTATTCGGTACCCGCAAGGCGGTGAGATCGCAGGATCCGCTGCCCGGAAAAACAAAAAAGCCGACAAAGAGCAAAAAGTCTTCTGATAAACCGACAAAAGAGGACTGATATACTGCACGCAAATTTCGCGCCGAGCGGTTGTGCGGCGCGCATCGTAAAATCCGCAGAAGACGTTCGCGGCATTTTACTGTGATATACGGAGGTTAATATGAGGGATCTGACCCTTCTGACCGATCTTTACCAACTCACGATGATGTACGGCTATTCCAGGAACAGCCAACTCAACAAAACCGCGGTATTCGACGTTTTTTATCGCGGAGTGGGCAACAATTACGCAGTTGCCTGCGGGCTCGAGCAGGTCATCGAGTATATCGAAAATCTGAAATTCAGCAATGAGGATCTCGACTATCTGCGCTCTCTCAATCTGTTTGACGAGGACTTTATGAAGCTGCTCGCCGATTTCAGATTCACGGGCGATATTTACGCCGTGCCCGAAGGTACGGTCGTATTCCCGCAAGAGCCGATACTCACGGTCAAGGCGAGGCTTTTCGAGGCTCAGCTCATCGAAACCGCGATACTTTGCATACTCAATCACCAGACGCTGATCGCGACAAAAGCGGCAAAGATCGTATACGCGGCAAAGGGCGGAGCAGTCGCGGAATTCGGCTTGAGGCGCGCGCAGGGACCCGACGCTGGTATTTACGGCGCGAGAGCGGCGATGATCGCGGGTTGCGCGTCCACTTCCAACGTGCTTGCGGGCAAGATGTTCGACGTCCCCGTCTCGGGCACGCACGCACACAGCTGGGTCATGAGTTTTGACAGCGAGATAGATGCTTTCCGCGCTTATGCAAAAATGTATCCCGACAGCTGTCTGCTTCTCGTCGACACCTACAATACGCTCAAAAGCGGCGTTCCCAACGCGATAACCGTATTCAAAGAACTTCGCGCCGCGGGTCACAAGCCGGTAGGCATAAGACTGGATTCGGGCGACCTTGCCTATCTCAGTCGCGAAGCGAGAGCAATGCTCGACGAAGCGGGATTCACCGACGTCAAGATATTCGCGAGCGGAGACATTGACGAAAACGTGCTCATGTCCCTCGATTCGCAGAACGCGAAGATAGATTGCTGGGGTATCGGTACGAAACTCATCACCAGTCAGGATTGTCCGTCTCTCGGCGGCGTATACAAGATGGCGGCGATAGAGAAGGACGGCGTGATGGTCCCCAAACTCAAGATGAGCGACACTCCCGCCAAGATAACCAATCCCGGACTCAAGAAGATAGTCCGCATATTCGACAAGAATACCGACAAAGCGATAGCCGATCTGATCGCGCTCAAGGACGAGAACTTTGAAGGACTCGACAAACTCGAGATCTTCCACCCCGATTTCACCTGGAAGAGAAAGGTCGTCACAAATTTCTATACCAAAGACCTCAACGTGGACATAATCAAGGACGGCAAAGTCGTCTACAAGCGTCCTACTGTCATGGAGATCGCCGCCTATCACAAGGAGAACTACGCGAAATTCTGGAACGAGTACAAGAGACTTCTCAACCCTCATATCTACAAGGTCGACCTTTCTGAGAAGCTGTTCAACCTCAAGCAGAAACTTCTCAAGGATCATTCCGAATAATACGCGCAAAATCGTCAAAATGCGCTCAAACGCGCGAGAATACGTCAAAAATACCGCTTCCCGAACAGTACGCAGAGGGAAGCGGTTTTGTTATAATCTTTTACGGAGGCAGATATGGACACTTTCAAAGTAAAAATAAAAGGTTATGACAAAAAGCAGGTCGACGACTATATAGTGGGGTTGTCGTCGCAATTCGAAAAAACCAACGCGGAACTCAGAGACAGAATAAAACGTCTCGAGAACGAAAACGACGAGCTTTACCGCAATCTTTGCGATTACCGCAGGCGCGAGGAGAGCATTTCGACCGCGCTTATGAACGCGATAGACAAGGCGAAAGAGATAGACTACGCGTCAAAAGTACGCTTCGCGCTCGAAGGCGAAAGACTTAGCGACTTTTCGAGGAAGTGGACGACGTATTGCACGGGTCAGGTGCGCAGGATAGCGCCCGCTCAGGCAAAAGCTACGTCGGCGTTCATCTCGGAAATGACAAAGTCGCTCAACACTCTGATGGGGGAGCAACTCAATCTCGGCGCATACGTCAACGAGGCGACGATAGATCACGACAACGAGGAAGAAAGGTTGAAGAACAGCACCGTCGCATAAAGCGTGCGGCTGACTCGCGTGCGCGCCGACGGCATACAAACGTAAATGCGAGCGTAATTTTCAACGTGCAACCACACATAAGACCGCGACCGCATGTCGGCGCGGTCTGAATCATTTTCACGGATTTTTTGTTTTCTGAAGCGGCAGACAAGTAAGCGGGCATTATGACTCGCGTCAAAAAAGTTTATCAGGTAATTTTCAGAGTCAAGATCGACTTTTCGATCGATACGGGTATTGAACAAAATCAACATAAAGGCAATGCTGACGTATGATAATATGCACGCTCGATCGCGAGTGTCCATAGCGCGTTTTTAATTAGGTCCGCTGAAATCGTCGACGTCTTTTGATTAAAAACAGCGTAGACATTGTTCAAACTCATTCCGCATTTTCCTGTTTTGCAAAAAAAGACCGCTCCGAAGGGAACGGTCTCTGTCGCTAAATTTTTATGCGGTCATCAATACATTCCGCCGTCCATGCCCTGAGGAGCAACGGGTGCCGGAGGAACGGGGATATCCGTGACGAGCACTTCGGTCGTCAGCAGAGTCGCCGCGACGCTTGCCGCGTTCTGGATAGCGCTTCTGGTGACCTTGGTCGGGTCGATGATGCCCGCTTCCATCATGTCGCAGTATTCGTCGGTAAGAGCGTTGTAACCGAAGTTGGGACCCTTGCCCGCCGTCAGCACGGTGTTGACGACTACGCCGCCGTCCACGCCCGCGTTTGCAGCGATCTGTTTGACGGGTTCTTCGAGCGCCTTAAGCACACTTTGTCCGCCGGTTTTCTCGTCGCCCTGCATAGCGTCGACAACGGGTTTTACCTTTGCGATCGTGTTGAGAAGGGCTATGCCGCCGCCGGGGATTATGCCTTCTTCGACTGCCGCACGGGTAGCCGCAAGCGCGTCCTCGATGCGCAGCTTCTTTTCTTTCATTTCGACTTCGGTAGCCGCGCCGACGTTGATTACCGCAACGCCGCCCGCGAGTTTTGCGAGGCGTTCCTGCAGTTTTTCTTTGTCGTATTCGCTGGTCGTTGTGGCGATCTGCGCGCGGATAGCTTCTGCGCGGGCTTTGATCAGAGCCGCGTCGCCCATACCGCCGACGATGACGGTGTTGTCCTTGTCGACCTTGACCTGCTTGGCACGACCGAGCTGTGCTATGCCCGCGTCCTTGAGTTCGTAACCGAGCTCGCTGCTTATCACGGTGCCGCCTGTCAGAGTTGCGATATCCTCGAGCATAGCCTTTCTTCTGTCGCCGAACCCGGGAGCCTTGACAGCAACGCAGTTGAGGATGCCCTTGAGTTTGTTGAGTACGATAGCGGTAAGCGCTTCGCCTTCGATGTCATCGGCGATGATGAGCAGTCTGAGACCGTTCTGAACGACGGTTTCGAGCACGGGCAGTATGTCCTTGCTCGTCGAGATCTTCTTGTCCGTGATGAGCACGTAAGCGTCGTCGAGCACGGCTTCCATCTTGTCGGTGTTGGTGACCATGTATGCCGAAGCATAGCCGCGGTCGAACTGCATGCCTTCAACGTAAGTCACGCCCGTCTCCATAGACTTGGATTCGTCGAGAGAGATGACGCCGTCTTTGCCGACCGTGTGCATAGCTTCCGAGATGATCTTGCCGACTTCTTCGTCGCCCGCCGAGTTGCTTGCTACGTGACTGATGGATTTTTCGTCGGATATAGGCTGTGAGATCTCCTTGAGTGCCTCTACGACAGCCGCAGTAGCCTTGGCGATACCTTTCTTGAGTACCATCGGGTTAGCGCCTGCCGCGACGTTCTTGAGACCTTCGCGAATGATCGCCTGAGCGAGCAGGCAAGCCGTAGTGGTGCCGTCGCCCGCAACGTCGTTGGTCTTGATCGAGACTTCTTTGACGAGCTGTGCGCCCATATTCTCGAACGCGTCTTCGAGTTCGATGTCTTTAGCGATGGTCACGCCGTCGTTGGTGACGAGCGGTGCGCCGTATTTTTTGTCGAGGACTACGTTTCTGCCCTTGGGGCCGAGCGTAATTTTTACTGCATTGGCGACTGCGTTTACGCCTGCTTCGAGGCTTCTTCTCGCGTCTTCGCCGTATTTAACTTTTTTAGCCATATGCGTTCACTCCTTATTTTTCGATGATTGCCAGTACGTCGCTCTGCCTGAGGATGGTAACTTCCTCTCCGTCGAGCTTGAAATCGCTGCCCGAGTACTTGTTGAAAAGTACGACGTCGCCCACTTTGATCTGCATGGTGACTTCTTTGCCGTCAACCATACCGCCGGGACCGACGGCGATGACCTGAGCCGATTGCGGCTTTTCTTTTGCGGAAGAAGGCAGGAAGAGACCGCTTTCGGTCTTGTCCGCACATTCTACGGCTTTTACGACTATTCTGTCAAACAAAGGTTTAATATTCATGATGATTACCTCCAGATTGTGAGTTAGCAGTCAGACCTGCCGATTGCTAACATTGTTTATTATAGCACGCACGTACCTTTATGTAAAGGCTTCGCGCCAAAAAATAATGTATATTTTTCGTTAATTTTTTATGCGCTGTAATAGTATCATATTTTGCAAAAAAACGTCGGAAAAAGATGAAAAACGCTTGCGGCATTGCAAGCGCACGCTTGTACCGTATAATTGCTTGGGAGGGTAGGGCAGATATTGAAACAAGCAGGCGTATTTTGGGAATTATGAGTTCAGACTGATAACGTATCAACGTGACCTCGTTCAGTTCAGAAATCTTTGCGGGCGAAGCGTGCACTTGTCCTGTCTCAGAACGTATATCGGCAGGAGATACGTGACCTTGACTCGGTATCAAGACGTATTTCAGCGGGAGAAACGTGCACATGTCTCGGTCTCGGGACGTATCAAAGCTATCCGCACACTTGTCCTGTCTCAGATCGTATCTCGGCGGGCGAAACGTGACCTCGGTTTAACTTACGCAGACTATACCAGACCAGAATAATACGAACCAGCCCTGAGGCGCCCGCGTGGCGGGAGCAATTTTCGCTGTCGCGTGCAGTTGCTTGTCTCGCATAGCAAAGTCTTTTCGTTTACCTCAACAAAATCGCTGAAACACTCACTAAAA
>CASDWJ010000014.1 GCA_949284695.1 uncultured Christensenella sp.
AACTGCAGGCTACCGCAGGCGATGATTTTTAGTGAGTGTTTCAGCGATTTTGTTGAGGTAAACGAAAAGACTTTGCTATGCGAGACAAGCAACTGCACGCGACAGCGAAAATTGCTCCCGCCACGCGGGCGCCTCAGGGCTTGTTCGTATTATTCTGGTCTGGTATTTCGTAAAACCGCGTTAAAATCCCGTCAGTCGGAACAATCTGTTGCAAAGCGCTTGACAACACATAGTGATATTATATATGATAGTTATAAGAAAACGCGCCTGCAGGCGTGCGGAGGGTATATGTATATAGTCGGATTTTTCAGATCGCTTTTAAGACCGAGAAAATTTCTGTGTACGCTTTATTTTCTGCTCAATCTCGTCGTGGTATTTTTCGTGTTCGCCGCGTTCGCGTCGTTCGGTGGCAACGGCGGGGACAATACGGTCAAAGCGGGATTTATAGGCATCGCGGTGAATATCGTCGTGACGCTGATCGCACTGTCGCCTATCGGCGAGGCTTACGTCAGAATGAAAGAAAAAGTCGAGCGCGTGGACAGGACTCCCGATACGGCGGGCGTCTACGCGATTTTCGACGAAGTATACGCAGAGGCGAAAAAGCAGAGCAAGTTCGTCGGCGATAAGATAAGGTTGTATTATAAGGATACAGACGAAGTCAACGCGTACGCGCTCGGGCACAGAACTGTCATCATAACGCGCGGTCTGATCAATAACATGGACGCAGATATGATAAAGGGCGTGCTTGCGCACGAGTTCGGGCATATCGCGAGCGGAGACTCCGATCTCAAACTCGGCATATCGGTGTCCAACGGCATTTTGTGGCTTGCTACGATCGCGTTCAATCTGATAATAGTCCTTATCGCAGGGCTGGTTGCTATCCTGAGCGAGAAGGCGGGAAGCTGGCTCAGTGTGTTGGGCATAACGGTCGTTACGCTGATCTACACGATCTGGGTAAAACTCGGCATGCTCCTCGTCAACGCGACGTCGAGAAAGGACGAGTACGCGGCAGACGCGTTCGCGGTCGACTGCGGGTATGGCAATCACCTTTACGCGGCGCTCGACACGCTGGACGGAGTAAAGACCAGGTCGAGCTTTTTCTCCCTTCTCGCTTCTACGCACCCGGACACGGTGGACAGACTCAAGGCGATACAGGCAAGACTTGCGGCATAAAATTCAAATTGACGTAGCGGACGCGCTCCCGACGGCTGTCGGGGGCGTATTTTTTTGCTTTTGCCGCGCGATATGACCGTAAAGTGCAAAAAAGTTGCGGAAAAGGGTATGGACTTTGCGTTGAAATTTCCTTTAAAATAAAATTACGGGCAACCTGCGCGGGATATGCGCGCGTTGCGGAGAGGGGAGATCATGAGACAAAAGACAAGGGACAATATTTTCATTTCGCTGATCGCGCTTGCGGTCGTGGTAGTATCGCTTGCGCTCTTTTTCGGCGCTTATACTCTCTGTATGTTTTTCGGCGACACGGCGATCACGCTCGACGTGAACAAGAGATATCAGACGATAGAGGGCTTTGGTGCTTCGTCGGCGTGGATATATCAGGATATGGGAGATCTTGAGCCGTCGCTTCAGGACGAGGCGATGGAGCTTCTTTACGGCGACAGCGGACTCATGCTCAACACGTTCAGATACAATATCGGCGGCGGCAGTAACGAGATCGGCGGTTACGGAGAGGGATCTCTCAACGGCACCAACAGCTATTTCATAGCAGACCGCTTCACGGGTGACTATTCCGTTTTCGCGGACGAGAGCAATTACGACTTCACCAAGTGCGCGGTCGTGGACGGTATGTTCGAGCAGGCGCTTGCCAAGGGCAATATCACGCACGTCGTATTTTTTGCCAATTCTCCGCACTATCTGATGACGAAAAACGGCAAGACGCACGGCGAGGTGGAGTACGACAACAACCTCAAAGAGGAGGCTTACGGAGCGTTTGCCGACTATCTTCTCGTTTCCGTCAACTATTTGTATGAAAATATCATCTGCAAGTACGACCCTCAAATAAAGGTGTATATCAGCCCCGTCAACGAGCCGCAATGGAAGTGGGGCGGCGCAAGCGCGTCTCAGGAAGGTTGTCATTACGATCCCGAGCCGCTCGGGAAATTCTACGATGTGTTTTACGACAGGCTGACCGCGTACAACGCCGCCAACGGCACGGATTATATAATGGATATATTCGAGAGCGGCAATTACAAGATACCGGATTCGTCCGACGTCAAGAAGTATCTGAAAGAACTCGCGAAATACGACTGGTTTGAAGAACTGGATAATATATCCGTCCACTCTTACGGCACCGACAATTCAAAGTATTACAAGGACGTGTTCGCCGATCATATGGAGAGCAGATACCCCGACAAGAAGATCAGCGTGACCGAGTACTGCGTGCTCGAGTTCGGCGTGGTCAAGGACATGTCGATGGGAGTCTACAACGCGCAGACGATACTGCGCGATCTGCGCGACCTCGGCGCGGTAAGCTGGAGCTGGTGGCTGAGCGTCTCGCAGGGCGATTACGAGGACGGTCTGATATACTGGAACAAGACTGAGAGCGGCAACGTGATCAACAAGTACAAGCGCTATTACGTGATGGGACAGTTCTCGCGGTATATCCCCGAGGGAAGCGTCAGGATAGAGGCGAAATACAGCGACTTCCTCGGTTTCAACGGCGTGGACTGCGTAGCGTTCGAGAGACCTGACGGCAAGATCGCGCTCGTCGTGATAAACGCGGGCAATTCCGAGAAAAAGATAAGTCTTAGCGGTGAATTTTCGTCGTATGCGAAAATCGTGACCGACAACGAACGCGACTGGCAGGAAAGCGAAGGAGCCTTTGACGGAACGCTCACCCTTTCGCCGATGTCGGTAACGACTTATCTGCTGTATTGAAAAGCGGCGGTCTGTGTAAAATTTTTAGCGGCTCAAGTGTGGAATAAGTGTCACCGTGACCCGTAAAACAACTCTGAAAATGCAAAAAACGTGACTTCAGAGCAAAAATGTGACAAAAAACGTCGTTAAAATTTTAACACCCCTATTTACAAAAGAAAAAAATTGTTATACAATTAAATTTGGCAGGAAACGAGCAATACTCGGAAAAAATATTATTAAAGGAGAAAATTATGGCAAGATTCACGTTGCCCAGAGACCTTTATTTCGGCAAGGGTTGTCTGGAAGAACTCAAAAACCTGAAAGGCAAAAAAGCGATCCTCGTTATCGGCGGCGGTTCGATGAAAAAATTCGGCTTTGTCGACAGAGCGATCGAGTATCTCAAAGAGGCGGGCATCGAGACCCTTCTTTTTGAAGGCGTAGAACCCGATCCGTCCGTAGAGACCGTCATGAGAGGCGCAGAAGCGATGAGACAGTTCGAGCCGGACTGGATAATTTCGATGGGCGGCGGATCTCCGATAGACGCGGCAAAGGCGATGTGGGTATTCTACGAATATCCCAAGACTTCTTTCAAGAAGATTCTGACGCCGTTCTCTTTCCCGACGCTCAGGACAAAGGCTAAATTCTGCGCTATCCCGTCCACTTCGGGCACGGCTACAGAGGTCACGGCGTTCTCGGTCATCACAGATTACGCAAAGGGCGTAAAGTACCCGCTCGCAGACTTCAACATCACCCCCGACGTCGCGATCGTAGACCCCGATCTCGCAGAGACGATGCCCAAGAAGCTGACCGCTCATACCGGTATGGACGCGCTGACTCACGCTATCGAGGCATACGTCTCCACGGTCGCTCAGCCGTTTACCGATCCTCTCGCGCTCGAGGCGATCAAAATAATCGACAAAGACCTGCAGGCAAGCTATGACGGAGACATGAAGGCGCGCGAGAATATGCACTATGCGCAGTGCATGGCGGGCATGGCGTTCTCCAATGCGTTGCTCGGCATAACCCACTCGATGGCGCACAAGACGGGCGCGGCGTTCGAGACGGGACACATTCCGCACGGTTGCGCCAACGCGATCTATCTGCCGTACGTCATTCAGTACAACGCGGTCAACAAGAGAGCGAAGGAGCGTTATTGCGAGATAGCCAAGATGCTTGGTCTCAAGGGCAAGAGCGGCACCGCGCTCGTCAACGCGCTGTGCGACAGGATCAGGGAGATGAACGCATACTTCGGCATTCCCGCTTCGCTTAAGGAGTACGGCATCAACGAAGAAGAATTCCTCGCCAAGATCGACAACATCGCAAAACTCGCGGTAGGCGACGCATGCACGGGATCCAATCCGAGACCGATCACCCCGGCTAAGATGAAGGCGCTGTTCACTCACGTATATTACGGCACGACTGTCAGAGTATAAATACAACCTCTTTTATAATAACCTCTTAATTTAGCGACAGGGAGCTTAAAAAGCTCTCTGTTGCTTTTTTTGACGCGAGCTTGTTTTTATTTTCGCATTTAATCTTTTCCCCGCGAATATTTTATAGTATGGAAAAGGATTTTTTGCAAGAAGCGGCAAAAGACTGCGACAGGTGCGTACTCGTTGTCGACAAGACGGCGATTGCGGAAAACGCGAAATACGTTGTCCGCAAGACGGGCAAGAAGCTGATCGCGGTCGTAAAGGCGAGCGCATACGGGCACGGTCTGAAGCAGACGGTCGACGCGCTGAAAGGTGTGGCGGCGATGTTTGCCGTCGCCACGGTCGAAGAAGCGCTCGAGGTGAGCGCCGTCGGTGAAAAGGCGTTGCTTCTGACACCGCCGGACGGCGCGGGATTAAGTGCGCTTGCAGGCAAAAACGTGTCCGTCGCGGTAGAGGACAGAGAGACTGCGACGGCGGCGGCGCGCCTCGGGATACCCGTGCATATCGCCGTGGATACGGGCATGGGCAGATTCGGCGTGAACTGGCGCGACGTGGGCACGCTTCTCGGGGTATGCGACGTCGAGGGACTTGATACCGAGGGGATATTCACTCATTTTCCATGCGCGGACGACGAAGATCTCGCTTCTACGCTCGAAGCGGAAAGGCGGTTTTCGGGTGTTGTGAGCGTGCTCGGCAAACGTCGCTTCGGATACGTGCACTCGGCAAACAGCGCGGCGGCGCTGAGAGGGGTGCATTACGGCAACGCGGTCAGGGCGGGACTCGCGCTTTACGGAGTATGTCCTCGCTCCTGCGTCGCGCAACTCAAAGAAGTCTCCCGCCTTTACGCGAAGATAATATCGTCGCGGCTCGTACCGGACGGGGAGAGCGTAGGCTACGGCGGGGCTTATACCGCAAACGGGATAAAGCGCATTGCCGTGATCGGCGCAGGCTATGCGGACGGCTTGCCTTATTCTGCAAAAAATCACGGCTCCGTGTTCGTTAGCGGCACATATTGCGATATAGTCGGCAACGTCTGTATGGACTCTGCGTTCATAGACGCGACCCATTGCAGGGCGCAGAACGGCGAGCTCGTCTGCGTGCTCGGCGGCGAGGGGGACACGGGATATGCGGCGGCGGCGAGAAAGACGGGGCAGATACCTTACAGGATAATGACGGGGATATCTGCGCGCGTAAAAAGGTCGTATATCTGACCTCTTCCCTTGTGTTGAACGCGATAACGTAGTATAATATAACTGCGGGCGGCGCAAAGCCGTCTGCAGAAAGTACGGGAGAGGAAAGATGCCGCAGCTGTCGATAATGGTAAAACCCGCGTCGAGTCTCTGCAACCTTCGCTGCAGATACTGCTTTTATCACGACGTAGCCGCAAAGCGCGAGGCTTACGGCTTCGGGATCATGGACGCGCGCACTTCGCGCATACTGATAAAAAAGGCGTTCGACTACGCGGACGGCGGGGACGTGTTCTTCACTTTTCAGGGCGGCGAACCTACGCTCGCGGGCACCGGCTACTTCGAGGATTTCGTCAAGGCGGTCGGAGAACTCAACTCAAAGGGGAGTAACGTCCATTACGCGCTTCAGACGAACGGCACGCTCATAGACGAAAACTGGTGCGCTTTTCTCAAAGAAAACGCTTTTCTCGTCGGTCTGAGTCTCGACGGCGATCTGTCGGGCAACCGTTACCGCGTTGACGAAAAGGGCGAGAGCGCGTTCCACAAGGCGATACGCGCGGCTGATCTGATGACGGAAAGCGGGGTGGACTTCAACGTGCTCTGCGTGGTCACGGGCTATATTGCCGACCATATAGAGGAACAGTATGACTTTTTCGTGTCCAAAGGGTACCGCTATCTGCAATTCATACCCTGTCTCAGACCTTTCGGCGACGTTTCGGACGACCCGAGATATCTCACGGCAGAGCAGTACGCGCATTTTCTCATCGCCGCGTTCAACCGCTATGTGCGCGATTACATCAAGGGCGATTACGTCAGCGTGCGCGGCTTCGACAACTGGGTCGCGATGGCAAAGGGCGGACTTCCCGAGCAATGCGGTTTTTCAGGGCGCTGTTCGCGGCAGTACGTGGTGGAGGCGAACGGCAACGTCTATCCCTGCGATTTTTACTGCACCGACGAGTACCGCCTCGGCAATATCAACCTCGCAGGCTTCGAAGCGATGGCGAAAAGCGCGCGTGCGGAAGCGTTTCTGCTCGAAAGTATTTATATCCCCGAAAAGTGCAGGAATTGCAAATATTACGCAATGTGCCGCGCGGGCGGGTGTAAGCGTCAGAGGGAAAGCGACGATTACTGCGAGGCATATAAAAAATTCTTTTCCGCCTGTCTGCCGTTGTTTAAAGTGTTTACGAGATAGAAGTCGTAAGGCGCTGACAGCGTTATCTTACACGGTTTTTGAAGATGTAAAGCCGTATCGTCCATAAAAAGTTGCAGTTTTTTGTCGAATTTCTCCATTATTCCCTAAAAAAATATGTAAAATTTATTTCACAGGCGTCGGGTTAATTGACTTTTGACGCTTTTTAATTTATATTTAAGGTATATGACTTTAAAGTATAACAAATAAATTCAAGGGGACGAATTTATGAGAAGTGCCAAATTTTCTAAAATCGTAATTTTCTTTGTCTGCATACTTCTTGTCTTTGCGGTGGCTGCGGCGTTGTTGTTTGACGGCGCGGCTTTGTCTGCAAGCGGCAACGTTATCGCGGCGTCGGGAGAGGGAGCGGACCGGAATTCAGGAGCATATCCCGCTGTCAATTACGGATATCAACACGGTACGAACATAGACAGGTCTACGTCGGGAGCGTCGGCTGTTTCAAACGAAACCGCATTGAG
>CASDWJ010000015.1 GCA_949284695.1 uncultured Christensenella sp.
CCCTTTCGGGTGGTGCCTCGGGGCGGAATCGAACCACCGACACGGGGATTTTCAGTCCCCTGCTCTACCGACTGAGCTACCGAGGCATAATTAAGAGCGATATCGCTATCACTCTTATATTTTGGCGATTCGGAAGGGATTCGAACCCTCGACCTCTAGCGTGACAGGCTAGCGTTCTAACCAACTGAACTACCGAACCATATTAACTTTTTGACAGCGATTATATTTAGTTTTTGGTGGGCCATCAAGGACTCGAACCTTGGACCGACCGGTTATGAGCCGGTTGCTCTAACCAACTGAGCTAATGGCCCCCGGATTAGCTTGTTATCGCTGGTCGGGGTGAAGAGATTCGAACTCCCGGCCCCATGGTCCCAAACCACGTGCGCTACCAAGCTGCGCTACACCCCGAAATTCGTTTCCTTCCGTGCGACTGTTATAATATACTACGCGAGGCACTTTTTTGTCAACGATTTTCAGGCACTTTTTCCAGTTTTTTTTCTTTATTTTCGCGCTTTATAAGGCAGGGTAAATACCTTATAAAGCGCGCATTGAAATTGCGGTGAAATTACTCGCCGTCGTCCCCGTCTTTCTTATCGTCGGCAGCTGCTTCGTCTGCCTTCTTGGAGGATTTCTTTGCGGGTTTTTCTTCTTTCTCTTCGCTCTCGCTTGCAAAAGTCATGAGATTGAACAGGTCGCCGAGGGTTGCGCCCGTGCTCTCGGACTGCCAGGAAGTAGCTTCCTCTTCTTCTGCAGACTTTCTGGGAGCCTTCTTGCGCGGAGCAGCGCCGGTTGCCGGTTTCTCGAACTTCTTCGCGTTGCGGGAAGCTCTCTTTTCTTTTGCCTCGCGATACTCCTCGTCGGAGATCTCTACGTCTTCAGCCTTCTTTTCCTCTTCAGGCAAAAGCGCCTTGATGGAAAGGGTGATCTTGTTGTCGTTGAACTTGATGACCTGAGCGGTGACCTCGTCGCCCTCTTTGTAAAGGTCTGCGGGGTTCTTGACGTAGCTTCTCGAAAGTTCGGAGACAGGTACGAGACCGTCGACGTCTCTCTCGATAAGTACGAATATACCGTAGGGGAACACGCTTCTGACCTTGCCCGTGATGACCGAACCGACGGGATATTTCTCCGCGGCGATCTCGTAAGGCTTCTTCTGAAGCTGTTTGTATCCGAGCGATACTTTGTTCGCTTCTCTGTTAGCCTTGAGGATGATGAACTCGTAGGACTTGCCGATCTCGAGCACTTCGCTGGGATGAGCGACGTTGTAATGCGAAAGATCTGCGATGTGAGCGAGGCAGTCAAAACCGTACACGCTGACGAATGCGCCGAAGTCGGTCAGTCTCTTGACTTTGCCGGTGACGATCGCGCCAACGGTGAGCTTGCTCCAGAGCTCGTCCTCTTTCTTAGCTTTTTCTTCTTCGAGGATGACCTTCTGCGAAGCGACGATCGAGCGACCTCTCTTCACGGTGATCTCTTTGGGCTGCTCTGCAACTTCTGCGGGAGCAACTTCCTCTGCCTTTACTTCTTCGACTGCGCCTTCGACGGGTGTGGTCTCCTCTTTGACCTCTTCGGGTTTGACGGACTTCTTGGGCTCGATCGCTCTGAGTCTCAAAGTCTTGCCGACGTACTTTTCGAGATCAGCCTGAGGAACGTAACCAAGTTTGATCTGAGAAGCGGGAATGAATATCTTGTAGCTTCCGAGTCTTGCCTCGAGGCCGCCCTTGACCGCTCTCGCGACGGTGACTTTGAACTCGCCGCCTTTGATGGCTTCTTCGGCTTCCTTGTCCTCAAGGTTGCGCTTGTCTACGGCTTTCTTGGAGAAAGCGATGCTGTCGTTGCCTTTTTTGCTACCCTTTTCTATTACCATAGCGGCAATGACGTCGCCGGGCTTATAGTTTTCGGGATTGTACTCTATACCGTCGAGTTCAGCGTCGGCTTTGTCGATAAAGCCGTCCTTTTTACCGCCGAAACTGATAATGATGCCTTCTGCGTTTGCACTGATTACTTTGCACTCTTTGAAAATCTTACCCGCTTTGATATCGGGGTTCTTCTTTTCGGACTCTTCGAGCAGTTTACCGAAATCGTTACTGTTTTTTTGAGTGTCGTTCATTTGTTTTACTACCTCCTCGATCAACTCTTTCGGAGTTGACGCCCCGGCTGTCACGCCGAGGATTTTAAAATTATGTTTATTTTTTATCACCGACACGAGGTCGGCAACGTTTTCTATAAAATAGGTGTGCTCACAATTCCTCAGTGCGATCTCGAAAAGTTTTGTCGTATTGGAGCTTGATCTGCTGCCTATAACGAGCATGCCGTCGCACTTTTTGCTGAGTTCTTCGGTCTCGGATTGCCTATCTGTTGTAGTATAGCAAATAGTCTTGAATTTTTCAACTGTTTTACAGCGGTTTTCGATACTTTTTAATAAATATATATACTTACTTTCGCTATAAGTTGTCTGCACTACCACGCACAACTTTTCATCAACGGGAAGCGCGTTTACGTCCTCCTCGCAGTCGACGATATAAGCGTTTCCTCCGCACCTGCCGTTGATGCCTACGACCTCGGGATGGGCGGCCGATCCAATGATGACTATGCCGTATCCCATAGCATGATACCTTGCAACGAGGTTGTGTATCTTCTTGACGAAAGGACAGGTCGCGTCGATATAAGGTATGCCCTTTTCCTTGAGTTTGTTTTCGACGTCTTCGGGCACGCCGTGAGAACGGATTATCACGGTGCCGCCGTCGTACTCGTCGGCATCGTTGATGACGCTGACTCCCTTTGCCCGTAATTTTGCGTTGACGTAATCGTTGTGGATGAGTTCGCCGAGCGTGCAGACCTTGCCCTGCGTCCTGAACGCGGTGTCGACCGCGTTGCTTACGCCGAAGCAAAAACCTGCGTTTCTGGCTACCAAAATTTTCATATCATATCCTTGAAGCCGCTTCACGCGCCTTAGCGCGTTCGTATTTTTTCACGCTTCCGTGGTATTTTTCTACGATCTCGTCTATCTGCGATCTCAGCTCGTTCATTTTACTGCGTATCATCTCGGTTATCTCGCCTTTTACCTCGTGGATCTTCTTGCCGATAAATGACGAAATATCTATCGGGTCTCCGACAAGAAGCCTGTTCTTCCTGAATGAGAACGGCTTCAGAGGTCTGTAATATATCGTAGGAACGACGATGGCACCCGCTTTTACCGCGATCGCGGACGTGCCGTCCTTGAAAGGCAGAAGTTCTTTGAAATCGTCTGTCTTGTTGCACTTTCCTTCGGGAAAAATAAGCAGTCTGCCGCCGCTTTTCAATTCTCCGAGCATGGCTTTGACTGCGCCCATGTCAGACGACCCGCGCCTGACCTTGACCGCGCGGCACATCGCCGCCATACCTTGTTCGACAAACTTGCTTTTCAGCGCTTCCGCCTTGACGGCAATCCTGCCTTTGAAATGAAATAACCTGCTGTAAATGGCGTTGGCGTCGATCGCGGAATAATGATTGCATACGCAGATCACGTTTCCTCGGTCGGGGAACTTCTCTTTGTAATATATTTTGGTAGACCACCAGACGACGCGCATGAGAAAGCGCCCGAAAGCGCCGAGCATGCGGTAAAACAAGTTCTGAGACTTTGCGTCGTCGGGAGTCTTTTTGTCTTTCCCGGACATAAGCTACCGCCTTGATATTTATGTAAAAGTGCAAGCACCCTTTAGGGCAGAATTCAGACTGTCAATTGTCAGACTTATCCGCTTCGTATCTCTTAAGATCGCCGCCGTAGTTTTCCATTATGTCGTCGATCTGACTTCTCAGCGCGAGCATCCTGTCGTAGACAAGCGCACACGCTTCGTCTTTTACCTCGTGCACGTTCTTGCCGTAAAACTCGCTGAGATCTATCGGATCGCCGACGATGAGCCTGTTTTTTCTGAAGCCGAACGGACGGAGCGGCTTGTAGTACAGCGTGGGGACTATCTTCGCTCCGGTCTTGATCGCGATCGTCACGGGTCCCTCTTTGAAAGGCATGAGCTCTTTGAAGTTCTTGCTCTTATTGCGCGTGCCTTCGGGGAAAATGAGTATCTTTCCGCCCGCGGATATCTCTTTCATCATCTCTTTGATCGCCTTTATGTCGGACTCGCCGCGTCTGACGCTTATCGCATTGCAGAGCGCAGTCAGAAAATTGCCCACGAAGCTGTCGTCCATCGCCTCGGATTTTACCACGATCCTGCCCGTAAACCCGAAAAGCTGATGATATATCGCGCATGCGTCCTCTATCGCATAGTGGTTGCATATGCAGATGACTTTGCCGTCGGACGGGAATTTTTCTTTGTAAAAGATCTTCGTCGGCCACCAGACTATGGTCATCAGGAATCTTCCTATTGCGCCGAGTATCCGATAGAATATCCCCGGTTTTTTCTCTTTTTTTACTGCCGGAACGGCGGTGTTGTTAGTGTGTGTTGACATAGCGTAAAATAACCTCGATGACTTCGTCTGTCGTCAGATTCGTACTGTCGATGACAACTGCGTCGTCAACCTGTACGAGCGGCGCGAAATCTCTGTTCATATCGTTGTAATCGCGGTCGTTGACGTCCTCGAGTATCTTGTCGTAGTCGACGTCAAAGCCTTTCGATCTCAGTTCTTCGTACCTTCTTCTCGCTCTCTCCTTGGGCGTAGCGGTCAGAAAAAACTTGTATTTGCTGTCCGGAAGCACAAAACTCGTGATGTCTCTGCCGTCGAGCACGATATCGTTTTTCTTTGCGATCTCTCTCTGCTGTTCAACGAGAAAGAGTCTGACTTCCCTGATCTTGGAAACGTCAGAAGCGAGTTTTGAAACGCGGTGTTCCCTGATAGCTTCGGATACGTCCTCGCCGTTGAGAAATATCCTTTTTTCTTCGCCGTCTCCGCGGAATTCTATTGCGATATCTTCAAGCAACGGCACTACTTTTTCCCTGTCGTTGACGTCGGTACCCGTGCGGTCGACGTAAAGAGCGACTGCGCGGTACATAGCGCCCGTATCGAGGTACAATATCCCGAGTTTTTTCGCAAGCAGTTTGCTGATGGTGCTTTTCCCCGCACCGGAAGGTCCGTCAATGGCGATATTGAGCATAAGCGCCTCCGAAAACGAATTAAGCGGAAAACTCCGCTGTTTACAGTTTATCCTATATTATAATAAATATCAAGTAAAATTTTGTTAAAGGAATGCGCGCACGACCGCTTTTGCTGTCGAAAAAGCTATCTGAAGGTTGAACCCGCCCGTCAGCGCGTCGACGTCGAGAAGCTCCCCGACGATGTAAAGACCGCCCGTTTTTTTACTCGACATGTCTTTTGGATTGATCTCGGCGACGTCGACTCCGCCGCGTGTGATTATACCGAAATCCATCTTGTCTTTGCTTATCAGAGGGAAACGCAGGTCTTTGACCGTACTGACAAGGGTCTCTCTTTGTTTTTTTGACAGCTCGCAGTTCTTTACGCCGCCGTCGAAGCCGCACTGTGCGAGCACCTTGGGAACGAGAGAACGAGGCATCAGAGAGCAAAGCGTGTTCTTCACGTCGGCTTTGGGCGCGAGCGATATCTCTCTCAGTACGCGGGCGTCGAGCGTCGCTTCGTCAAGCGCGGGTTTGAGGTCGACAGATACGTACGCGCCGTTGCCGTAATTTCCCTTTTCGTCGCAATATTCTCCCGTTTTTGACGACAGCGTGAGTATAGCGGGACCGCTTACTCCGTTGTGAGTGAACAGCATTTCTCCGAATTCTCTTCCCGCCTCTCTGCCGCGGGCAAAAACCGATACTCCGACGTTTCTGAGAGAGAGTCCCTGCAATCCGTCCACTCCGTCCGCTATGAGCGGTACGAGCGCGGGAGAAGGTTTTTTTACCGTATGTCCCAGTCTGCGCGCGATGTCGTATCCGTCGCCCGTGCTTCCCGTCGCGGGATATGTCGCGCCGCCCGTAGCGAGCACGATCGCGTCGCACGGATATATACCTTTGTCAGTCGACAAAGCCGCGACATTGCCGTCTTTGACTTCAACAGAGAGCGCTCTCTCACCGTATACGAACGTCGCGCCGCTCCTCAGAGCGTACTTTTCAAGCGCTTTTACGACGTCGTTGGATTTGTCGGAAACGGGAAAAACGCGGTTGCCTCTCTCGACTTTGAGCCTTACGCCGAGGCTCTCGAAAAACGCCATACAGTCGGCGGGCGTAAAACCGTAGATCGCAGAATTGAGAAATTTCGGGTTGGTCACCACGTTGTCGAGAAAAGTCCTGACGTCGCAGTCGTTGGTCAGATTGCATCTGCCCTTGCCCGTGATAAAAAGCTTCCTTCCCGGTCTGTCGTTTTTTTCGATTACGGTAACGGCGTGCCCCGCTTCTGCGAGACCTCCCGCGCACATCATTCCTGCGGCTCCCGCGCCGACCACGACTATCCTCGTCACAGTTTTATATCCTTCACCGCTTCAAAAAGCGCGGTATCGTTGAAGTTGAGTCTGACGGGCGAGACCGTGGCATACCCGTCGGCGTTGAGCACCACGTCGGTGTTGCCGTCGTTGTTTTCGTCGGCAAGCGGATAGCCCGTGATAAAATATCCGCTTCCCTCGACGTACTGATACTCGTCGTTGTATTTTCTGTCGCCGGTCGTCGAAAATCTGACTCCCTTCAATGCGGGAGGAACGGACGGAAAATTGATATTGAAGATAGTATTCTTATCTGTCGGGAGGAGTCCTATAAGCAATTCGAGATTTTTCGCCACGAAGTCTGCAACGTACGAATAGTCGCCGTCCTTGCAGTCGTATGACACCGCAATGCCGTAAACTTCGTGCATACACGCTTCGAGCGCGGCGTTCACCGTGCCCGAATACGCTATATCCGTGCCGATATTGCAGGTATTGTTTATTCCGCTTATCACGACATCGGGCTTGTCTCCCTTCAGTATCGTGTCTATCCCGAACTTGGTGCAATCGGACGGCGTGCCGTTGAGAATGTAGCTTTCAAAATTTTCCGAAACAGCCATCTGCATATAATTCAGCGCGCTGTGGAAGGTCAGGCTCCTGCTGCTCCCGCTCCTCTCCGAATCGGGCGCGATTACGGTAACGCTGTGTTCTTGTGCAAGTCTTTCGGCAAGCGAGAGTATCCCTTTTGCATAAAGTCCGTCGTCGTTTACGAGTAAAATTTTCATAACTCTATATTACACGAAGCGCGCGCTTTTGTAAACAAAAACCACCCGCGCAGTACCGAAATACAAAGAAAAAGCCGCGCCATAGGGCGCGGCGATATTCTCTTATGTCGATCAGACGGGCTGAATGCCGTTTTTAACGTCGCCCACTTCGCTGTCCACCTTGTACTTGTTGGCCTGACGGTACTTGAAGTAGTTGAGCGCAACCTGCGGGAAAAGCGCGTAAGACAAAACGTCCTCGTCCTGTTCGATATACTCCTTGATCTCCTCGCGGTAAGAAGCAAGCTCGGGCTTGATCAGATCTGCGGGACGGCAGGTGATCGGCTTTTCGTCGCCGAGTACCTTCTTGACGATCTCGGGATTGGGATCTGCGGGAAGTTTGCCGTATTTTCCTCTCAGAACGTCCTTTGTCTCTGCGGATACCATCTTATATCTCTCTCCGCTGATGACGTTGAACACTGCCTGAGTGCCGACGATCTGGCTGGTCGGGGTGACGAGCGGCGGATAACCGAGATCCTTTCTGACGTTGGGGACTTCTGCGAGAACTTCGTCGTATCTGTCCATCGCGCCCAGCTTCTTGAGCTGTCCGACGAGGTTGGAAAGCATACCGCCCGGTACCTGATAGATCAGCGCGCGGACGTCGGTCTTGAGCGACTTTTCTGTCAGCCAGCCGTCTTTCTTGAGTCTCTCTGCGACCTTGTCGAAATAAGACGAAAGCTCGTTGAGCGCCTTGAGGTCGAGACCGGTGTCGTACTCGGTGCCCTGAAGAATAGCGACCATAGGCTCGGTTGCGGGCTGAGAAGTGCCGTTGCCGAGAGCGGAAAGCGCGCAGTCGATGATGTCTACGCCCGCCTCGATCGCCTTGAGGTAGGTCATATTGCCCGTGCCCGAAGTCTGGTGAGTATGCAGATGAACGGGAACTTTTACCACGCTCTTGATACCCTTGACGAGTTCATATGCGGTGTAAGGCAGAAGTATGCCCGCCATATCCTTTATGCAGATGATGTCAGCGCCCATATCTTCAAGCTCTTTTGCGAGTTTGATGAAATATTCGTTGGTGTGGACGGGACTGGTCGTGTACGAAATGGTAGCTTCGCAGATGCCGCCGTACTTCTTGCAGCTGTCCATCGCCTGCTTCATATTTCTCGTATCGTTGAGCGCGTCGAAAATCCTGATGATGTCTATGCCGTTTTCGATCGACTTCTTGACGAACTCGTCGACCACGTCGTCGGCATAGTGCTTGTAGCCGAGGATGTTCTGACCGCGCAGAAGCATCTGCAACTTGGTGTTGGGCATAGCCTTCTTGAGCTGACGGAGTCTCTCCCACGGATCCTCGTTGAGGAATCTGAGGCAGGAGTCGAACGTAGCGCCGCCCCAGCACTCGATAGAATAATATCCCACTTTGTCGAGTTTGGACGCGACGGGAAGCATCTCGTCCAGACGCATACGGGTCGCCGCCTGCGACTGGTGAGCGTCTCTGAGTATAGTTTCTGTAATTTTAACCATATATTTTTACCTCGTGATTCAATCTTATTTGCCGAACAGAGCAAGCAGAACGCCTGCCGCAACGGCACTGCCGATAACGCCTGCGACGTTGGGTCCCATAGCGTGCATCAGCAGATAGTTTCTCGGGTTCTCCTCCTGACCGATGTTGTGCGAAATTCTCGCCGCCATAGGAACTGCGGATACGCCTGCCGAACCGATGAGCGGGTTGACCTTGCCCTTGGAGACCCAGTACATGACCTTGCCAAGAAGCAAGCCGCCTGCGGTACCGCCCGCGAACGCGAACACGCCGATGACGATGATCTTGAGCGTCTGGAGCGTAATGAACACCTCTGCGGTCGCTTTCGTACCGACGAGCACGCCGAGAAGTATCGTAATGATGTTGATGAGCTCGTTTTTGGACGTATTGGTAAGTCTGGGAACGACTTCGGATTCCTTGAACAGGTTACCGAGCATCAGCATACCGAGGAGCGGAACAGCACTCGGAAGAATTACGCCTACGACGAGAGTGACGATTATCGGGAATACGACTTTTTCCGTCTTGGAAACAGGTCTGAGCTGTTCCATTACGACAGATCTTTCCTTCTTGGTCGTCATGAGTTTCATGATAGGCGGCTGAATTATCTTGATGAGCGCCATATACGAATATGCAGCGACCGCGATTGACGGGAGCAAGTGAGCCGCGAGCTTGGTGGTAACGTAGATAGCCGTAGGACCGTCTGCACCGCCGATGATAGCGATAGCGGACGCCTCTTCACCCGTAAATCCGATATTGATCGCGATTATGAAGGTAAGGAAGATACCCAGCTGCGCCGCCGCGCCGAGGATAAGGCTCTTGGGGTTGGCGATAAGCGGACCGAAGTCGGTCATTGCACCGATACCCAGGAAGATAAGCGGCGGATAGATGACCCACTCGACGCCTTTGTACAGGTAATAGAAGATACCCTGATCCGCAACGACTTCGTGCGTAGACGTTATTGAAGCGCCGGGGAACAGTGCCTCTACTTTTGCGGTTACAGCCGCGACCTTTTCAAGCATACTCATGCCGGTCGTGTCGATCTGAAGCATCTGAGCAAGCTGCGCGATCGTACCGCTGATTTCTTCGCCGTTGTATTGAAGCACGGCGGACATATCGCTCGCATCGTAGAAAGTATACCCCAAAGTACCGTACAACACGTTGTACGTGCCCGGTATGTTGATGATGAACATACCGAAACCTATCGCGAGGAGCAGGTTGGGCTCGAACTCCTTATACACCGCGAGGTAGATCAGAACGCACGCGATAACGAGCATTATCAGATTCTGCCACAGCGGAGTGAGCGAAGTCATGAAACCCGTGCTCATCCAAAGGTTTTTCAGGGAATCTACAAGGTCAAGCGACAGAATTGTAGATGAAAACGCCATTGTTTTGCCTCCGAATTACGCTATCGTGCAGAGCACCGCGCCGGTGTCGATATTCGCGCCTTCGCTGACGGAATAGGTGATCACGCCGTCCTTGGTCGCGACTATGGGGGTGTCCATCTTCATCGCTTCGAGGATAACGACCGTATCGTTCTGTTTTACTGTCGCGCCGTTGGCGAAACAGAGCTTCTTGACGAGACCGGGCATCTGACTCTTGACCGGTTCGCCCTTTCCTGCCGCCGCGGGAGCCGCAACAGGAGCAGCTGCGGGAGCGGGAGCCGCTTTCACAACGGGAGCGGTTGCTACGGGCATAACCGCGCCGACTTCGCCTACTTCTTCGATTTCTACGGCATAAGCCTTGCCGTTTACGGTAACATTGAATTTACGCATATATATTATCCTCTCTCAATTATTTAATTTCTCTGATGGAGCGGACCCTGAACGGGAGATCGCTCATTTCGACAGCCTCTGCGCCGTAATACGCCGCGATAGCCGCCGTTATTGCCGCAACAACTTCTTCTTCGTCAGAATCTGCAACGACGGGAGCGGGGATTTCCTTCACCTCGTCGACGACAGGAACTTCGTTGCCTTTTTTCGCCGCAATCATCGCGGGCAAATGTTGCAGATACGCAACAGCCTTGATGATGACAATAAGCAGGATAAGCACGACGAATACCATGCCGAGTCCCATGACGAAGACAAGCAGACCCGTAACTGTACGCTCGCCGAATCCCATATCCTTGATGCCGAGTGCGTCGGGACTACCCTCGGGGTCGCACGCGATAAGCACGCTTGACATCAAGACTATAAGCACGAGTATTACGGATATCAAAGCAAGTCTTTTCTTCATACTACTCTCCTCAGATACCGAGCAGCATCATAAGCGCCGACGCGATATAGGGACGCAGATTCTTCGCTTCGACTACGTTGTCGATGTAGCCTTCCTGCGCGCCGAGCATCGGGTTTGCCTGTATCTTTGCATATTCTTCGGCAAGTTTGGCTCTCGTCTTTTCAACGTCTTTAGCCTTGCCGAGCTGATCGCTCATAAGTGCGTTGACTGCAGTCTCGCCGCTTATCGGAGAGACGACCGCGTTCTGAGTAGCGAGCGTATAGTCGAAACCGATGCCCTTGCTCATCAGCACGCTGTAACCGAAGCCGATCGCCTTGCCGACAGCCACGCCGATCTTGTCGACAGAGCTGTTTGCGACGGTGGCGACGAGATCGCCCGTTACTTTAGCCGCGCCCGCGAGTTCTTCTTCAAGGGTCGGGTTTACGCCGAGAGTGTCTACGAGGGTCACGAGCGGAATGTCGAAGCCGTCGAGTTTCTCGATGAAAGAAGTCAGCTTTTTCACGCCGTCCATGCTGATATAACCGTCGCCGACCTTGCTGTCGGTAGCCGCTATACCTACGCTGATACCGTTGATCCTGGCAAGAGCGCAAACCACTTCGGGTGCGTATTCGCCGCAATAATCGACGTATTCGCCGTTGTCGACGACAGCTTTCACTTTTGCCGCCGCGGAACACTCCTTGTTGAGCGCCGCGCTTACGCGGTTGGGATCGTCGATGGCTTCTTCTTCGTCAGCCGCAAGCAGAATACCCGTCAGAGCCGTCAGCTGCTTCTTGAGATCAGTTTCGCTCTTGTAGACGAACTGCGCGATATCGCTGCCCTTCTTGCGTGCCTTGTAACCGATCATATCCGCAAACTTGGGATAGTCCTTCTCTTTGGAAGCGAGATACATCGGCGAGTTGACCGACAGAATCGCGCTTTCGGACATAAACACAAAGTCCGCCATTGCCGCAAACGACGCCATCATGCCGACCGCGTTGCCCTTGACAATACAAAAATGAGGCACCTGACCGCTTACGATAGCCGCTTCTGCAAGCACTTTCGCAAAGCCTTCAAGTACGCTCACTCCTTCGCCCACTCTTGCGCCCGCACAATCGATGACGGAAATCAGCGGGGTACCGGTCTTGACCGCTCTCTGCATGCATCTGACGATCTTGTCAGCGTGCGCCTTGCCGAGACTTCCCTTGAGGACTTCCGCATTCTGAGCAAACACGTGGAAGGGGCTTCCGTTTACGGTAGCGTATCCGGTAACAACGCCTTCGCCGAGCGCGCTTGCAGCGTCGTCGAAGCCCTTGCCGGTAACGAACACGTCGGTTTCGACAAAACTGCCTTTGTCGACGATCCCGTCAAGAAAACTTCTGACTTTAGAGCAAGCTTTTTCGATCGCTTTGGCGCTGACCGTGAGATTGCTGTTCTCCATATTAAACCCTCCAAAAATATATAAAGTTTTAATTATCTATTGAATAATTTACACCATTACACATTATAAATATTTATACCCTAAAAATCAACTAAATTTCAGCTAAATTCGACGCGTGAATGACAAAAATTTCACATTACTGTTTTGTAATGGTTATTATGATTTAACGCCGGCTTTTACCCTCGGGAAACGTACACAAATGAGTAATTATAGCATACTAAATACTCAAAGACAGTGCCAACGGGTAACAAAATCCTTTTCGCAGGCTTTCAGGCAAATATCGGGTTTTTTATGAGCCGCACGCGCCGCCGTCCCTTCGTATCGGCGACGCACGTTTTTGTATTTCTTTGCACGTCTCATAATATATATTGATATATAATATCTTATGTTCTTGCAAAACAAAGTCGGTCGCCTCAGAAAGCGACCGACTTTGTGCAAAAAACTTCATATTTCAGAGGCGAAAATATTTATCGGCAAAGATAGCCTGCACAATCATTGCCGCGCCCTTGATCGTAAGTAGCGTACCCGTCAGCGACGCAAGCGACATCGCGCCCGATACAGGGTCGAGAAATGCGACTATCCCTGCCACGATCATGAGCACGTCTTCTACGAGACCGTCGTAGAGCCACCTCGACACGTGTCCGTACAAAAGATTTTCGTAGAACGCAGTCACTATACGTCTGGTTTCCTCGTCCGTTCCGTAACTGCCGAAATACTTGTCGATATACGTCGCGACGCAGTATTCGCACGTTTCCCACAAGTATTTTTCGAATATCTCGCGAGCGGTCGAATTGTATACGTGCATCATTGCCTTTTTGTTTTTAAGCGTGAATTCGAGAGAATATCTGATGCAGTCTTTGAAAGTGTCCATCGTCGGATATTTTTCAGTCAGATCGTTCAAAGCGTCCTTCATCAGTACGCGCATAAGCGCGGGCACGTCCTCGAAATGGTAATAAAACGAATTTCTGCTTATGCCGCAATCGTCGGCGATGTCTTTGACCGTGATCTTGTTGAGCGGTCTCTCGTTGAGCAGTTTCATAAAGGAAGCCTTGATGGCTCTTACTGTAAAATCCGGCATGGTCGTCTCTCCGATACTTGATCTGTATTTATTTTATCATCTGCCCGCCGAGAGCGTAACAGAGCGAAAGTAAAAAAATCGCCCCGTGACGGGGCGGTGATTTTTTGCCGTTTACAGGCTTTTAAGATATGCGATCTCACCGTCGGTAAGATATCTGTACGCTCCGCGCGCGAGACCTCCGAGCCTCAGCTCTCCGACGGCGATACGCTTGAGGAAGACGACTTCTCTTTCTACGGCTTCGAACATCTTGCGCACCTGCCTGTTCCTGCCCTCGGTGATCGTGACTCTGAGGCGCGATATACCGTCCTTGTATTCGAGAAGTTTTACTCGGCTCCTGTTGGTCTTTTCGCCGTCTATGATCACGCCTTTTCTCAGCTGAGCCAGCTTGTGCTCGGGCATTTCGCCGTTAACTTTTACGATATAGGTCTTTTCAACTTCGTGGCTCGGATGCGTCAGCGCAAACGTCAGATCGCCGTCATTGGTCAAAAGCAGAAGCCCTTCGGTGTCGTAATCGAGTCTGCCGACGGGCACGAGATGAGGCACGTTGAGGTCTGTAAGGTAGTCATAGACCGTCTTTCTGCCCAGTTCGTCGCTGACCGTAGTGATACAGCCCTTAGGCTTGTACAACATTATATATGTGTGTTCGGATACGGGTTTGACCTTCACTCCGTCCACCGTCACGCTGTCGTTGGCGGGGTTGACCGACGTGCCGAGTTCCGTGACCACCTTGCCGTTGACCCTGACCCTGCCTTCTTCTATCAGCTTATCCGCGCCGCGACGCGAAGCCGCTCCGCACGATGCCAAAAATTTGTTCAATCTCTCCATTTGTGCTGTCTATATGCCAGTCTCCGACGAGATTCATCAGAGAAAGCAACGCTCCTTTGTGCTTTATCTCATTTATAGTAATAACTTTTCGGCTAAAAATCAAGCGATTGTCGTCATATACGTCGAGAGTTCCCACCTCGTCGCCGGCAGAGAGCGTGTCGGGATAGCTTTTAAGAGGTCTGAAGATATATCTGAAATCCTCGCTTTCTCCGTCTTTGAAAGGGTAACGGATGTCTTTTTCGAGTCTAAGAGAGATCTTCTCGCCTCCGAGCATGAACTCGTCGAGATTTTTCGTGCTGTCTCCTATCGTCAGGTAATCGTATTTCGCGAACGCGTCGGATAGCAGCGCTTTCGTCCTCTCCCACATATCGGGACAGTTGATAACCACGCTTACGAGCTGCATGCCGTCACGCTTTGCCGCCCCCACAAAACATCTGCCGGAATCGGTCGTATACCCGGTTTTTACTCCGTTCGCGCCGTCGAAGGACGACAACAACTTGTTTTTATTGTAGATATATCTGCCGTCGGGATAATCGTCTGACACAACCTTGTGCGATTTGCTCGAGACGATTTCGGCAAAAAGAGGATTGGCGAGAGCGTACGCGGTAATGGCGGCAAGATCGTGCGCCGACGTGTAATGATCCTTTGAATGAAGCCCGTGCGGGTTGTCGAAATGAGTATTCTCAAGACCGAGACCTCGCGCAAAGTCGTTCATCATTTTCACAAACCCGTCCACGCTCCCGCCGCATGCGATGGCTATAGCCGTAGCCGCGTCGTTGCCCGACTGCAACATCAGACCGTAAAGAAGATCAGAGAGCTTCCACCTCTCTCCCTTTTTCAGATAGATGGACGACCCCTCAATTCCGACCATATCGTCAGTGATCTCGACCACCTCGTCCGCCGACGAATTTTCTATCGCAACGATAGCTGTGGCGATCTTGGTCGTGCTCGCCATTTCAAGTCTCATATCCTTGTTATACGACGACAGCACCCGACCCGATTCAACCTCTATAACTATCTGTGAAGAACCGCTCTGCATAGCGTAAACTCGGGGTAAATTGAGAAGTATTTCGGCTAATAGAATAATTATTATTATAAATATCGCGCTAATTGATAATAATTTTCTGCTTACTTTTTGTCTTTCAAAAGATTGAGCGCCGCTGAAATCAAGGTTTCCCATTTCCCTTCCCCCTCCTTTTTGTCAACTTTTACAAGGCTCGCTTCGCCTCTGTCGCACACTAAAAATCCTATCGGCGTGATATTGATTCCGCCTCCTCCGCCACCCGCGAACGGGAACGGAAAAGGCGATTTCTCACTCCCGTTGCCGTACTGCCCGCCTCCCGTTACAAACCCGACCGTCACCTTGGAAAACGGCAGCACGACGTTGCCGTCGGGCATCGCGATCGGCTTGCCGATCACGTTCTCGCCGCTCATCATATTCTTCAGATTGTCCATCGTAACGTTGATAAGTTCGTTCATCTCTCCTTCCATAATCGTTTCTCCGTTTACATTTATTTTCGATAAAATATCTGTGTCGGCTTTGTTGGTATTTTCAATCAACTAAGCCCGCGGTTACGCGGCTTGCGCCCGATCTTCGTGTCCGCCTCACTCGCTTTATTGTTTTTGCCGCTTGTTTACAACATATATTTTGAAGATACGTCACTTGGCTTCCCGTGCTTCTCTCCTTGCCTTCGTCTGCGATCTCTTTGCCTTGATCACAACGCGTGCGACCGCAAAAATCACGCTCATAGTGCCGTATCCGGCGTCTACGTCGAACGTAAGCACGGTATTTTCGTGTCTGAAATTGGGAAAAACCGCTACGTCTCCCTCTCTGACCTTTAATTTATCCCGCATTGCAACGCTTACCGCACCGAGTACCGCCGCTACGCTTGCGGCGATGACAGACGTCTCCATACTGTCTCCCGTACCTATCGTCAGATATGCACGCAGACGCTTGAGTCTGACCCCGGGACAATTTACAGCCGCGCGCGCAAACGCCGCTATTTTTTGCGCTAAATACCCTGCGCCGCGCCCGTCTCCCGCACTCTCGCCCGAATGGTTGCCGCTTGTTTCCTGCTGACGTATTTTTTTGAGTTCACGCGAATTGATCTGACTGTAAAAACTCCCCGAGCACTCGAATGCCTTGTACCTGAAAACGTGAATATTGCCGAATACGAACGCGTCGGACACAAACGTACCCGTCTGAAGATCGAAATAACCCTGCACCCGTATGCCGACGATAAGAAATGACGCAACAAGCACCGTCAACGCTGTCAGAATTGCTATCATCACGTAAACCATATCACTATATTGCGCAAACGACGGCTTTTTATGTCGTTATGCAGAGATATGACGTTTGTTGCGCCGCTTTAATTTTTCCGACCTGCAGGCGAAGTTCTTAATTAAAATAACGCACAAAAACGTCGGTGATCGACGTTTGTACGGCGAAGACACTAATAAATTCTTTTGATTTCTTATTTTCGGGTGATAAAAAAACGCACCTGACGGTGCGCTTTGATATGGTTTGATATAAATCCTGCTTGCTACGCTTTGCGTATATCGGTCTGCCGACATTTGCTACACGGAAAGTTCTATGCGCGTGTTTTGTTCCGTCAATGCCTCTTTGAGTCCGCTGACGTCGTTGACTTTGCCGAGAGGCGTATAGGAATAGGAAGTAGAAAAACTCTCGTAAAAAATCACAATGCAGTCGTCTCCCCACAACATCACGTCGCCCGCCTCGATGCGCGACACTTTTCTCGCGTCCGTCGGCAGACTAAACCCGATATAACAATATTTCTCGTGCGGCATGTCGCTCATGACGAGAGTCATGGGAAGCCTGTCGCGCAGACTTTCGGTCGTCTCGTTGTCGTACAGCGTGATGCCGAAAGTTTCGTTGCCGTTTACCGTCATTGTCAATTCGTCTTTTTGCACGGAACCGCTCACGTTATCGCTCGCGGGATAATTGACGTCTGTGTCTTCGCCGCCCGTTTCCTGTGCAACGTCTCCAGAAAGATCTGCGCTTCCTGAGTTATTGCAGGCAAAACACATACAACAAATTGCCGCCATAAGGCACAATACTGCGAATTTCTTCAATTTTGAGTTACCCGACAAGGCTTTCACCGAGTATTTTTATCACGTCTTCGCGCGTGAGCACCTTATAGCCGCCCTGCATTATCAGAGTGCTGTCCGCGATCGCTTCGAGCTTGTCGGCGGTAACTCCAAGCTCGCCCGCATTGAGAACGAGACCTATCTCTCTCATCCACTTTTCCATAGCGATCAGCCCCGCATGTGCCGTCTCCGGGTCGCTCTTGCCATTGCCGTCCACGCCCCACACATTGACTGCAAATCTCGCGAATTTCTTTATACCGTACGGCATCACAGTCCTGTAATAAGGCAGAGACACGGCGGCAAGCGTCATGCCGTGAGTCGCGTCGGTATGCGCGCTGATAGCCTGTCCGATCATGTGCACTTCCCAGTCGGTCTCCTTGCCCATCGCGACAAGCGTATTCAGCGCCCAGGTAGCCGTCCACATGATATTGCTTCTCGCCTCGTAATCACGCGGATCTTTGACCGCAACGCGCGAACTGTGGATCAGAGAACGCATAAGTCCTTCCATTATATAGTCAGACGTGTTGTCGTCGTCTCCGGAGAAATATTGTTCCATAATGTGGGACATTATGTCGAATATACCCGACACCATCTGATATCTGGGCAACGTAAAGGTATATTCCGGATCGAGGATCGAGAATACGGGGAAAACTTTTTCGCCGAAAACCATGCCGACTTTCATCTTCTTTTCGGTGTTGGTGATCACGGAACCGCCGTTCATCTCGCTGCCCGTGCCTACCATCGTCAATACGCAGCCGACGGGGATTATTTTGCAATCGGGCTCCTCGAAGCGGACGTAATATTTCTCCCAGACGTCGTCCTCGCAGTATGCGGACACGGAAACGCCCTTGCAGTAATCGCAGACAGAGCCTCCGCCGACCGCAAGTATCAGATCGGCGCCGAACTCGCGCGCGGCTTTTGCGCCCTCGAGCAGTTTTTCGTAAGTCGGATTGGGCATAACGCCGCTTACTTCTCTGACTTCTTTTCCGCACTTTTTCAATATCCCGACCACTTCGTCGTAAATGCCGTTCTTTTTTATCGAACCGCCGCCGTATACGAGCAACACCTTTTTGCCGTAGCCGTCGAGTTCTTTGGCAAGATTTTCGATCGACTTCTTGCCGAAATAAAGTTTTGTCGGATTGCAATATTCAAAATTTCCAAGCATAATAAGATCCTCCTTTATCGAATGATATTTCCCACTTTATAAGCGTATCTGAGATTGTAGCTGCCCTTTATATCTCCGACGTCGGTCACGTTGCAGGCAAGCACGCTGGAATCTAACGTTACGCCATCGAAACAATTGATCCACTCCCATATTTCGCTTATTGCAATATCGAACGCGTCCTCGCTGTCATCCGCGCACGCTCCGATAAATACCACTTTCGTAAAATTGTAGTCTCTTACGAAAAGCGGATTGAGCCTGTCCAGAAAAGTCTTGAGCTGTCCGCTGATGCTGCCGTAATACAAAGGAGAAGCGAACGCGAGCACGTCTGCTCCCGCCACGACGTCGATGAGTCCGTTCACGTCGTCGTTTATAACGCAATCCGCACCGTTGTTCTGACAATGCAGACAGCCTCTGCAAAACCCGAGCTTTATATCTCTAAGGCTTATCGTCTCAACCTTGTTGCCGGCATCCTCGGCGCCTCTGACAAACTCGTTTACCAGCGCCTGAGAATTGCCTTTCTCGCGGAAAGACGACGAGATCACCACGATTTTTTTACTCATCTTGTACCTCGATTATATTTTTGATCTTTTTTGCCGGAACGCCGCCTACGACCGTATTGCTTTCGACGTCCCCGGTTACGACCGCACCCGCCGCCACGACAGCGTTGTCGCCGATATTTACTCCGGGAAGTATGGTTGCGTGAGCTCCTATCCAGACGTTTTTACCTATTTTTACCGCCTTGGGTAACATGTCCGCGCGACGGGCGGGATCGGTCATATGATTGAGCGTCGCTATCACGACCTGATGACCGATCAGCGTTCCGTCGCCTATCACGATACCCGCATGATCCTGAAAACAGCACCCAGAGTTGATGAATACGTTTTTGCCGAGTCTGATATTGATACCGCACTCGGAATAAAACGGCGCAAAGCACCTGAAAGACGGGTCGACCTCGCGTTCCGTAAGCCGTGAAAACACGGCGGGAACGTCGCCGTCGCATATCAGTCCCGCGTTGAATTCCCTGAGTATTGCCGACGAACGCTCGGCAAGCAAGTGCATGTGCCTGTGCTCTCTACTGCCCGCTTCTATAACGCTTGCTTCGGCTACGAACTTTAAAAACTCCGCATTTTCCATTCTGCACCTCGTCTGTATTTATTATATTTCGACGCGAATATTATGTCAAATACTTATATTTTATGGTTTTCCATAATTGACAAGCATAGTTTTATCGGATATTATATAAATATGGATATAAGAGAATTAAAGTATTTTATCGCTGTCGCGGATTGCGGAAGCATCACCAAAGCCGCAGAACAACTTTTCGTCACTCAGCCCAATCTCTCGAGGCAGATACAAAAACTCGAACGCGAGACGGGCAAAAAGCTGATCGAGCGCGGAGCAAGGCAGATCATCCTGACAGAGGCGGGCAGACTGCTCTACAAACGCGCGTGCGAGATAGCGGATCTGTTCGAAAAGACGCAGGGAGAACTGCTTTCCGACGACGACAACGTCGGCGGCAAGGTCACGATAGGCGGCGGAGAATCGTATGCCGTGGGTCTTATCGCTAAGGCGGCGCACGCAGTCGTTTCCCGTTATCCGCACGTGAAATTCGATTTCTTCAGCGGCGACACGGACGCGGTATGCGAAAAGCTCGACAAGGGTCTCGTCGACTTCGGCGTGCTGATAGAGCCGTCAAGTCCGGAGAAATACAACTCCATGAGACTTCCCCTGACCGACACATGGGGTATACTTGCAAGAAAGGACAGCGCTCTGGCGGCGAAAGACGTCGTTTCCGCCGGAGAGCTGAAGGGTTTGCCGCTGATATTTTCAGTGCACTCCTTCAAGAAAAATCCGATAACGGAGCGCTTCGGCGCGAGTCCCGACAAAATCAACGTCGTCGCGACGTACAATCTGTTGTACAACGCGTCGCTTATGGTCGAACAAGGCATCGGCTACGCCGTAGGGATAGACCGCATAATCAACGTCAGCGGCGACAGCAAACTCAAGTTTCTGCCGTTCGTCCCGCCGCTCGAGACTCACCTCGACGTCGCCTGGAAGAAAAACGGCGAACTCTCGCGTGCCGCAAAAGTCTTTCTTTCTGCTCTGAAAGACGTTCTCAACGAATAAAGCACAAAAAAACAGGCTTATGCGCCTGTTTTTTTTATTGAACCACATAGTTTTCATTCTTCGTCATCGTCGTCGGATTCTGCCGCTTCTTCTGCAGCGACTGCCTCGGCAATATCCTCGTCGTCATCGTCGTCTTCGTCTGCCGCCGCTTCTTCGTCCGCTTCAACGAACGAATACTCCTCTCCTTCAAGAAAGTCGGGGCTTTCGTTCGGGTCGATGAACTCGTCGAGTTCTCTCTCCATACGCTGACGTTCAAGCTCTTTCTGCTTTGCCTTTTCTTCAGCTTCCTCAAAGCTGTCCGCGATGTCGACCTCTCTGTAAAGTCCCTCGCTGACCCTGTTGTAGTTGCCGAGCACGACAAGCCTGTCGAGCACTTCCTTGTAATCGGGCAGATCGTCGAGATTCCTGAGCCCGAAGCGCTTGAGAAAGAGTTCGGTCGTGATATACAGCACGGGTCTGCCGGGGGTATCTCTCCTGCCGTGCGCTTCTATGAGACCGACTCTCATCAGCGTGGCTATGGCATAATCCGCACTCCTGCCACCTCTGATGTCCTCGATCTCGCCTCTCGTCACGGGTTGTTTGTATGCGACGATGGACATGACTTCGAGAAGCGCGCGGGACAGTTCTCTCTCCTTGACGGGTTTGAGCGCCGCCGCGACGATGTCGCCGTACTCCTTGTTGGAAGCGAACTGCACTTTGTCGCCTATACACAAGAGGACGATGCCGCAGGGATTCTGATATTTCTGTTCAAGCCCCTTGATAGCGTCATTGAGATCTTTTCTCGTCGTGCCCTCGGGCAGCTTCGCAAGAATGTCGGAACGCTTTATCGCAACGCCCGCCGCAAAAATTATCGCCTCGACGATATGTATAAGATTAGTCGTCATACTTGTCCTCCGTCCTGGTCAGCTCCTCGAGGTCGATCTCTTTGCCGTCCTCGGTATCGTTGAGCGTGAGCACGATATCTTCGTAAAAACTCTCCTGAGTAGCCGTCAGATACTGCTTTTTCATAAGCTCGAGCATAGCCTGAAAAGTGGTGATTATCTCTGTTTTCGACGCGTCTTTCTTGTAGAGGTCAGAGAACTTTATCTCTTTCTTTTCCTGCAGAACGGTCGAAATAAGCGTGATCTTTTCGCTGACGGTAAACTTGTCCTTTTTGATCTTCTTGACCGCCATCTGCTGTTCTTCTTTCGTCATGCTGAGCAGTATGTGCCCGTACGCTTCTATCAGTTTGTTGCGGTCAAAACTCTTTATCACTATATCCGCGTCGTCGTCGGTATACATCGGCTCGCGGTAATACTGATTGAGCACCTCTATCGCCGCCATCTTGTCAGCCTGCTCCTTGAACAGATTGTAGATGATGACCTGACGGCGCAGTTCTTCTTCGGGGTTGTAGTCCTCGTCTTCTTCGACAAACTCCTCTTCCTGCGGCAGGAGCGCGCGCGACTTGAGCTGAAGAAGGGTCGCCGCCATCAGCATAAAATCGGTCGCAAGATCCATGTCTACGGTATCGAGCTGTTCCATATACTCGAGGTACTGATTGGTGACGTCGGAAATGCGACACGTCATTATGTCGAGTTTCTGCTCTCTGATCAGCGTGCACAGAAGATCGAGCGAACCCTCGAAGTCCGCCAGTCTGAGTGGTACTACGTCGCTTGCGTGATACTCGTAAAACCCCGACATCTCTCCCCCTTACAACCCGAATATCGCGTTGAATATAGATTGCATCATATCTATTATCGCGTTCATATACAGACTGAGCACGTCGAGATAGGGCGAAATGTACCCGAGCACGGTAAAGAGCACGAGCAACCCGAGAAGCAGGAACGAGCCGTACCTGTAATTGAACGCAACGTATTTGTTGTCAGGCTTTGCCAGCGTTTCGACAAGGCGGAAGCCGTCGAGCGGATAGACCGGGATCAGGTTGAACGCCATCAGCGTAAGGTTTATCAACACGATATACTGCAACAAATATGCAAAATAATAGAACGCATAATAGCCCGCGGAATATCTGACGAGACCGCCGAGCACCGCCGATTTCGTCGCCGCAAGATACGCCGCGAAAAGCCCCGTCGCGACGAACGCGATCAGGAAATTGCACAGCACGCCGGCAAGCGATACCGTGATCATGCCTTTCTTGTAATCTTTGAACCGTCTCGGATCGATGGGTACGGGTTTCGCCCAGCCGAAGCCGACCACGGCAAGCATCAGAAATCCGATCGGATCGAAGTGCTTGACGGGATTCACGTTGAGCCTTCCCGCGAGTTTTGCGGTGTCGTCACCGTTCCAGTACGCGACAATGCCGTGCGCGAATTCGTGCATGACTATCGCTATCAGCAATGCGGGAAGATAAGCGAGTATGGATATGAACACCATGCGCTTGTCGTCCGCGGTCGCAAGTTGTCTGATAAGTGAAATAAGCATCAGTCTTTATACTCCACGGATACGTCGTTTCTGACTATATCCTCATAAGTCTGCGGCTTTACCGCATAAGCGATTTTGCCGTCCTTGACAAACACGACGGGCGGCACGAAATTGCGGTTGTAGTTGCTCGACATAGAATAATTGTATGCGCCGGTCGTGAAAACCGCGATTATGTCGCCGCGCTTTGCCGCGGGAAGCGCGATATCCTTGAGGATTATGTCGCCGCTCTCACAGCATTTGCCCGCAACGGTAACGACTTCGGTCGCCTTTTCGTCGGCGCGGTTTGCAATGACCGCGTCATATTTCGCGTCGTAAAGCGCGGGACGGATATTGTCCGTCATGCCGCCGTCGATCGCGAGGTATTTTCTTATACCTTCGATATCCTTTATCGCTCCGACCGAGTAAAGCGTAACGCCCGCCTCGCCGACTATCGAACGCCCGGGCTCTATCATAAAGAACGGCTTTTTGATACCCTTTTTCTCAACTGCCTGTTTGAGCGAAGAAGTCAGAAGCGCGACGTAATCGCAATATTCTTTTACGTCGTACCTGGGATCGTCGCCGCTGTAATAGACCCCGAAACCGCCGCCGAAGTTGAGTTCGTCGACCTCGACTCCCCTGTTCCTGAGCGTGACCACGTAGTCGGTCACTACGTCGACCGCGAGCGCGAAAGCCTGTTTGTCGAAGATCTGCGAGCCTATATGGCAATGCAGACCCGCAAAGCGCAGATGACTTTTCCTGAGTATCGCGTCGACCGCCTTGTCTGCATATCCGTTTTTGACCCCGAAGCCGAACTTGGAATCAACCTTAGCCGTCTGTATAAACGAATGAGTGTGCGCTTCAACGCCCGGGTTGACGCGGATGAGCACTTTCTGTACGAGACCTTTTTCTGCGCACATTGCGTCGAGAAGTTCGATCTCGTCGAAACTGTCGACAACAAAAGTCCCAACGCCCGTCTCAAGCGCAAGACTTATTTCGCCGACCAGCTTGTTGTTGCCGTGGAAATATGCCTTCTTCATGTCGAAGCCGACCGAATTTGCCGTGTATATCTCGCCGCCCGAGACTACGTCGATATACATATTCTCCTGCTTTGCGAGCTCGTATATCGCCTTGCAGGAAAACGCTTTTGACGCATAGGCAACGCCGCCTTCGCCGTAAGTGCTCTCGACCGTCTCTCTGAAAGCGCGGCACACGCTCCTGATATAGCTCTCGTCCATAACGTAAAGCGGGGTGCCGTATTTTGCGACAAGGTCGACAGCGTCCACGCCGCCGATCTGAAGGTGTCCTTTTTCGTTTACATTCATCGTATCTCTGTAATTCATATCATTTCTCCTATACTATAAGATTTTAACAAAAACGCGCCGTCAAGTCAATTTATTGTTTTATAATTATATCCGCGCTTATATGCTCGCATATCAGTATTAAAAACGGTTTAAAATGCGGACAAAGGTGCAGACCTGTATCAATATCGGCGAAAATATGATAACGAGAGTATATTTTAGTATTTTTAATGATCGTATTTTTTTAAAATTGAAAATGACTATTTATTATATTTAGATATTATTTAGTATAATTGCGTATATTTTATTATTGCATATTGTTGAATAGTAAAACAACATAAGTTATCCGACTTTATTTCACGCTCTGCACTAAAAACGAATAAAAAAATCACGCACCTGACGTGCGCGATTTTTTAATGTTTACGACAAGTTGCTGTTTGCCGTTCTTCTCAGCCAAAAATAAGTCTTCACCGCTTGCCTGCCATATCCTTGATTATATCCCACAAAGTAGCCTTGGGTATATCGCTGTCGCTGACGAGATCGAAGAAATATTCTTTGCCGCCGTGAGTTATCTTAATTCTGCCTATCACGTCGCCTTTGCTCACGGGCGCTTTTATCTTGTCGGGCAATTCGTACTCGACCTTTATATCGTCGCCCTTCTTTATCAGCACAGAAGCGTCGACTGCGGCTACGGGCGTCATCGTCTTAACTCTGCTTTTCTCTACGTCTACGCTTCTCTCTATCTTCTCCCCTTTCCTGCATACGACCTCGTTCCTGAAGTTGGCGAAAGCATAGTTGAACAGCTTGCAAGCCTCGGCAAATCTCGTCTTGCTGTCGTCCGCGCCTATGACCGTCGCGACAGTCTTAATTCCGTTTCTTTCCGCGCAAGCCGATACGCAGAATTTTGCCACCGCGGTATATCCCGTCTTACCCCCTATACAGCCGCTGTACTGACGTATCATCTTGTTGGTGTTGGTCAGCGTCGTGACTCTGCCCGACGGATGAACGAAATCTTCTGTCCATATCTTCGCATAATCGTGATATTTGTCGTATCTGAGAAGATCTCTCGTCATAATATTGACGTCGCGAGCGGTAGAGTACTGCTCTTTTTCAGACGGCAAACCGGTAGGATTGGCGAACTTCGTGTCGGTCATGCCGAGTTCTTGCGCCTTGGCGTTCATTTCGTGCACAAAGCCTTCGGCGCTTCCGCTCACTGTCTCCGCAAGCGCTACCGCCGCGTCGTTGGCTGAAGCGACTATCACGCCCTTGAGCAGATCGTCGACAGTATACTTTTCGTGCGCGTCGAGGAACATCTGACTGCCCCCCATCGACTGCGCGTATTCCGACACGGTTACCTCGTCGTCAACGCTGATTTTGCCCTCGTCTATCGCCTCGAAAACGAGATCTGCGGTCATTATCTTGACCATGCTCGCTATCTCGTGCTTGCTGTCGGCATTGTAAGCGTAAAGCTCTGCGCCCGTCGCATAGTCGGCAAGATATGCCGAATGGCAATTGACGCTCAGGCTATCCGAATTTCCCGTGTCTGCCGTATACTCCGCATTGCCTGCAACTAATGCGGTTTCAACTTCGGATATTTCACTTGCAGTCGCCGTTCCAGAACAGACCGCCGCGGCAACGGCGAGCAACACCGAAGATATGATCAGTTTTTTCTTCATATTTCACCTCTCTTTAAAGATTGTGATTAGTATAAGAAAAAAGCGCCGCAAATATGCGACGCAACTGCTTTCGGTGCTCTGCCTGTACCGTTTTATTTCAATGCGTATGACAAACAACCGCCGACTATCGTTACGGCTTGTTGAAATCGTTTAATTTTTCTTGTAATTTACAATCACTTCAGACATAAGTTCGTCTTCGGTCATTTCTCCTGCCAGATACTTTCTGAGACTTTTTTCAGTTTCCGGCTCTACGTCCATACCTTCGATACCCCATATCGCTTTGATATCGCTGATCTTTCTATCGATCTCTTGCTGAGTCAGTTTCTTTTCTTTTCCTTTCTGCATACCGTTGCTCCTTTAATCGTTCGGCGCGGCGTCGACTTCTTTTACCGTATATTTTACGCCGAAAAAGTCGGCAATGCGCTCCGCTATATAATAAAATCCGTCTATCGTGCCGAGATTTTTCGCTTTTTTGCCTTTTGTGTAAATGAGAAGCGGCACGTTTTCTCTCGAATGGTCGGTAGACGGCGTGGACGGGTCGCACCCGTGGTCGGCGGTTATTATCAGCATATCGTCGTCGCCGATTTTCTTCAGAATATCGGGCAAAATCCCGTCGAACGCATTGAGACAGTCCGCATATCCTTTCACGTCGTTTCTGTGCCCGTAGACCATGTCGAAATCGACGAAATTGGCAAAGACGAGCGCGTCTTTTTCCGCTTGATAATTCAGTATACCGTCGCCGACCTCTTTATTGCCGTGCGCAGGAATAGCCTTCGTTATGCCGTAGCCGCAGAATATGTCGCTTATCTTGCCGACGGACACGACCTCTGTGCCGTTTTCGGCAAGCGCGTTCAGCACGGTTTTCGCGGGCGGCAACAACGCGTAGTCGCGTCTGTCGGGAGTGCGGTAGAATTTGCCCTGTTTATCTCTCGCGAACGGTCTCGCTATTATCCTTCCCACGCTGTCTTTACCCGACATTATCTTTCTCGCCTTTTCGTAACAGTCGTAAAGCCTGTCGAGCCCGAACGTCTCCACGCTCGCGGCGATCTGCAATACGCTGTCTGCAGATGTGTATACTATGGGAAGCCCCGTCTTTTCGTGTTCTTCGCCCAGTTCTTTGATTATCTCTGTGCCGCTCGCCGCCTTGTTGCCGAGCACTCCGTCAACGCCCCACGCGGCGCAAAGTTTATCAATTATGCGCGCAGGGAAACCGTCGGGATAAGTCGGATGAGGCGATCTGACGATAAGCCCCGCGATCTCGTAATGCCCGGTCGTAGTGTCCTTTCCTGCCGACTTTTCAACGAGCCGAGCAAAACTCGCCTCGGGTAAAACTACTGGCGCGCCGAAGTCAATCCCGTCGATATTGTCGAAGCCGAGCGAATGCAGACAGGGAGCGTTTACGTAAGGATATATCGCCTTATAAGTGTTGCTCCCCTCGTCGCCGAACACCGCCGCGTCCGACGCGCCGCCTATGCCAAGACTGTCGAGGACTATCAGATAACAAGTTTTCATAACTATATTTTAACATCAACGCGGCGGTTTTTCAATACCTGCGCATATCGTCTCCCCTCTTTTCTTTGCTTTTTTGACAACATAAGCGGTTTTGCGAGTCGGCGCAGATGCTATAATCTATTCATGCACAACAAAGCGTCAGTATCCACCTATCTGCTCTCTCTCGGCGTGAAGCCGTCAAGCAAAGGTTACCGCTATCTCGTAGAACTGATAACCGCCGCTCTCGACGGCGATGACATTCTCCCGCTGAAGTACGTCGGATACAGAAATCTTTCGCAAAAATACCGCGCGAGCACCGATTGCGTGGATAAGAATATTCAGAACTGTATTTCCAAAGCCTGGCTCGACGGCGATATCGACGCGCTTTACGGCGAATTCGGCAATACCATAGATATCGACAAGGGCAAACCCACCGTCAAGCAATTCATAATGCAGGTATGCGAAAACCTGTCATCGAAAGATGTCTGAAAATGCCCGTCGCGCAAGATATCCGCGCCGGCTTTATCTTTAAGACTCTCGACGCTTTACTGCGTGATTTACGCGAATTTTGCCGCGTTTTGCAATATCCTGTCGCATAACGCCCGACCTGCGGGCATAGAGTTGTAATATGCGGAAGGGAAAAAAGAAGTTTTGTCTGAATATCAATTATTTGAAAAACACGGTCGCGGCGTTCGTCGACGAACACTCGGCTCTTATAGCCGTCGTGCTCTGCGCCTGTCTTACCGGAATCCTTCTCGGCATCGTCGTCGCGGTCAGATTCGGCGATGAATATTACAAACTCAACCTTTTCGCCTCTCTCAAACTTGGTGAATACGGCAAATTCTCTAACTTCTTCAAGTTCTTTCTTCTCGCACTCGCAACGCTCGCGATAAACTTCACCTGCGTATTCAAAAAATATTTCGCCGCACTCGGCTTTCTGTGGACGGCGTTCCTCGGATACCGCTTCGGTCTCTGCGTCGTCGGCGCCACAAACGTCGCGCTTGCGGACGGGATATTGACGGCGGTATTCTTCTATCTGCCCCTGCTCGCGGGATACCTGTTCCTGTCTGTCGTATCGATCGGCGCGGCAAGCAGATACTGGATCGCGAAAGGCGCGACTCTCACTTGTTCGCGCGCGGTGACGGAATTGCTTTCATTCTACGCGGCGCTTCTGCTTTGCTTCGTCGCGCTTGCCCTCGTCGTCTGCGTGATAATGCCGTGGGCAGTCGCTCTGATATTGCTCTGAGTCAAAGAACTTTCAAACGCGCAGAGCGATTTTTTTTGATCAACGCTCAACGTCGGGCAGGTCGACTTCATTGAATATTCGTCGACGCACTGACGACCGACTTTTCAAAGCACTTCAAATCAAAATCGGGCGCAGGACTTGCCGTAATTCCGCAAACCTTGAAGCGGGAAACGCGTTTAAGGCAAACAAAAAGCGGACGGTTGCCCGTCCGCATTCTTGCTTGAAAAGATATGTTATTTCGCGTACTCGACGCGCCTTACTTCTCTTATCACGTTTACTTTGATCTGTCCCGGATATTCGAGTTCCGCTTCCAGCTTCTTCGCGATCTCCTTTGCCATGAACATGGTCTTGGAATCGTCGACTTCGTCCGGCTTGACGATGACTCTGATCTCTCTGCCCGCCTGTATCGCGTAAGACTGCTCTACGCCGTCGAACGAATTGGCTAAGCTCTCGAGCTTCTCGAGCCTCTTGACGTAATTTTCGAGCGACTCACGTCTCGCGCCCGGTCTTGCGCCCGATACCGAGTCTGCCGCCTGCACGATTATCGCTTCGAGCGTCTGCGGCTCTACGTCGCCGTGGTGAGCTTCTATCGCGTGAATGACCGCGCGGCTTTCCTTGAACTTCTTTGCAAGCTCTACGCCGATGGTGACGTGAGTGCCTTCGAATTCATGGTCGACCGACTTGCCGATGTCGTGAAGAAGTCCCGCTCTCTTTGCGACCTTGACGTCTGCGCCGAGTTCCGCCGCCATCATACCTGCGAGGAAACATACCTCGAGGGAGTGGTTGAGAACGTTCTGACCGTAACTGGTACGGTACTTGAGTCTGCCGAGAAGTTTGATGATCTCGGGGTGCAGACCGTATATATTCGCGTCAAACGCCGCCGTCTCGCCCGCTTCTTTGATCTGAGCGTCCATCTCTTTCTTTACCTTTTCGACGGTCTCCTCTATCCTTGCGGGATGAATCCTGCCGTCTGATACGAGTTTTTCGATCGTAAGTCTCGCGATCTCGCGTCTCACGGGATCGAAGCCCGAGATGGTCACAACGTCCGGAGTGTCGTCTATTATCAGGTCGACGCCCGTACAATTCTCGATCGAACGGATGTTTCTGCCGACTCTGCCGATAAGCCTTCCTTTCATATCCTCGTTGGGAAGAGATACGACCGATACCGCAATTTCGGAAGCGTGGTCAACCGCGCATCTCTGAAGCGCCATTCCCACTATGTTCCTCGCCTTTTTGTCGGCGTCTTCTTTTGCCTGCTGTTCGATCTCTCTGACCTTGACTTCTGCGTCCTTTCTCGCCTCGTCGACCATTTCTTCTATCAACACTTCTTTCGCTTCGCTCTGGGTCATGCCCGAAACCTTTTCGAGTTCCTGCACCATAGCGGCGTGAGCGTTCCTGACTTCGCCTTCGAGCTTTTCGAGTTCTGCCTCCTTCTGCTCTACCTGCTTCTTTTTCTCGTCGATGAGGTCGGATTTTTTATCGATAGCGACTTCGCGTTTTACGAGCTGATCTTCACGTTGAGAGAGTCTCTGTTCCGTTTTCGACAACTCGGCTTTTTTCTCGCGCGTCTCTCTGTCCAATTCCTGACGCAATCTTTGCTGTTCTTCCTTTGCCTCGACCTTTGCTTCCTTGAGATACGTTTTTGCTTCGCTCTGGGATTCTGCTTTCAGCTTGTCGCATTCCTGCCTGACGCTGCCGACAGCGCGGCGCGCATAGAACCTGTAAACTACCAAACCGATCGCCACTCCGACGACAGCCGTCGCGATCGCGATGACCGCAACTATACCGCCGGAAATTCCCGCCCCAAGGAGGAAGGTCAAGCCGATGTTACTGCTTAACATTTAAACCTCCTGATATTCAATTTTTAAGTTTCGTATACCCGAACACGTCGGGGTATTGTCTTATTATAACCTTATTTTACGCGCGTTGTCAATGTAAATCAAAATTTTTGACCTATATCGACGATTTTTATCTTTTTACGCGTTTGCGCCGAGAATTTTTTCCTTGATCTCAGCCATCAGCTCGGGATTGTCCTCAAGATATCTGACGGTGTTGTCCCTGCCCTGACCGATCTTCTCGTCGTTGTAGCTGAACCAGGAACCGCTCTTGACGATGATCTTCTTCTCGATCGCCACGTCGAGCACGCAACCCGCCTGAGAGATGCCCTTGCCAAATATGATGTCGAACTCTGCGGTACGGAACGGGGGTGCGAGTTTGTTCTTGACGACTTTCGCCTTGGTATGGTTGCCGACGAACTCGGTGCCGTCCTTGAGCGTATCGCCTTTTCTGACTTCCACTCTTATGCTCGCGCCGAATCTGAGCGCGCGTCCGCCCGGAGTGGTCTCGGGATTGCCGAACATAACTCCCACCTTTTCTCTTATCTGGTTGATGAATATGATGCAGGTGTTGGTCTTGCTGATGATACCCGTCAGCTTTCTGAGCGCCTGAGACATAAGTCTCGCCTGCACGCCGACCGAACTCTGACCCATTTCGCCGTCGATCTCCGCTCTCGGAGTAAGCGCCGCAACGGAGTCTATGACGATAAGGTCGATAGAATTGCTCCTGACGAGCGTATCCGCGATGTTGAGCGCCTGTTCGCCGTCGTCGGGTTGCGATACGTAAAGATTCTTCACGTCTACGCCGAGATGCTCTGCGTATACGGGATCGAGCGCGTGTTCTGCGTCGATGAACGCCGCGATACCGCCGCCCTGCTGGCAGGACGCGATAGCGTGAAGCGCGACCGTGGTCTTGCCCGAAGATTCGGGTCCGTATATCTCTATTATTCTTCCGCGCGGCCAGCCGCCGATGCCGAGAGCCATATCGAGCGTCAGGCAACCCGAACTGAACGTGTCGACCTTCATAACGGTCTCGTCGCCCAGTTTCATTATAGAGCCTTTGCCGTACTGCTTCTCGATCTTGGCGATGGCGTCTTCAATAAGCGCGGATTTTTCCTTTGCCTTATTGTCGTCAGTCTTTTTTTCCATAATTACCTCGTTATATTTTTCTTTTTATAGTCTGTCCGACGGCTGTCTCGCCGCGGATAACTCCGATAAAATGATACAGCGCGAAATTGGTCGCCGTATTGCGCACGTATTTTCTGTCGCCGTCTATTAAAAGTTCGAGCACGAGCGCGCCCTCGGCGCATGCAATAGCGACATAACAGAGCCCGACGGGAGTGTCGAACTCGTCGCTCTCGGGACCCGCGCAACCCGTCGTGGACACGGCGTAATCGGCAATGCGGTTGGCAAGCAGACCCTGAGCCATCTCGCAGACCACCTCCTCGCTGACTATGCCGCAGCTCTCGATCGTCTGTACTTTGACGTGCAGTCGCCTTATCTTGGCGCTGCTGCCGTATGTCACGAGCCCCTCGTAAAAGACCTCGCTCGCGCCGCTTACGTTGACTACGCGCGAGCTGATGAGCCCGCCCGTGAACGACTCCGCGACGCTGAAAGTCTTGCCCGCGTTCTTCAGTTCCTTGACGAGGACATCTTCGAGTTCTTCTCCGTCTTCGGAATAGAGAGACTTGCCGAGAAGGCGTTTCAGCCCGTTTACGACTCCGTTGAACGCGACTTCGTCTGCACTGTAATTTATCACGGAAATCGTGAAGTCTCTGTATTCTTCGTTTATTTCCACGCTAACGCCGTCGATCGCGGACGCTTTGACGGCTTCGAGCGCTTCTGCGTCAATATCGAACGCTTTGAGCGTACAAAGGTTTTTGCAGTTTATCATAAGTTCCCCTTTTTACTTTTTTGCGGGTCAGTCTTTTTTCTCTTCCCCGTCCGTTGCGCTCTCCTTGTTGTCCGAGAAAAGCGCTCTGTTTTTGACTATATAGTTGATGCCCGAATATACGGTGAGCACGGTCGCTATGATGAGCATTATGCCCGCCGCCCACATCGTCGACTCGCCGAACGAGCCGCCTATCGGCACGAAAAGCGCGGTGCCTATCGCGGCAAGCGTGATGACCGTCTTTGCCTTGCCCCATATGTCTGCGGCAAGGATAAACTTCTTGGAAGCGGCTATCTGTCTGAGCAGTCCGATTATCAGCTCTCTCGCAATGATGACGATCGTGCAGATCATCGCGACGTACTTCATGCCCCAGATGAAGTTGCCTTCCATGATGAACGCAAGCCCCGTCAGCACGCAGACTTTGTCCGCGATCGGGTCGAGGAACTTGCCGAGCGTCGTGACCTGATTGTTCTTTCTCGCGAGATATCCGTCGAGAAAATCGGTCAGCGCGGTCGCTATATAGAGAAGCGACGTCACGAAACAGATGATGTCTCCCACTTGCTTGTTTTCTATATCGTAAAAGTGCATTTCAAGACAAAACAGCACTATAAGTACGGGAAGCATGAATATCCTCGTAACGGTTATTTTTGTAGGTAAATTCATATCACAGTCTCTCCTATAAGGTCACAGCCTTCGCTGTCTAATATTCTTACGTCGTAGAAATTGCCGATTTCGAGACTTCTGCGAGATCGGAACCATACCTTTGCGTCGACCTCGGGCGCGTCGCGGTAAGTCCTGCCGACAAATGACTGGGCTTCTTCGTCGATGCCTTCGTAAAGCACCTTTTCTATTTTCGCTACACGCCTGACAGTCAGGTCGTTCATTATCTTTTCCTGCAGACGGTACAGCCTGTCGTAACGCGCCTGCTTGACTTCTTCGTCTATCTGACCGTCCATTCTCGCCGCCGCGGTGTTGTCCTCCTGCGAATATCTGAAGAAGCCGCACCTGTCCAGCTTAGCCGTCCGGAGAAATTCTTCGAGCTCGTCGACGTCGCTCTCGGTCTCTCCCGGGAAGCCGACGATGAACGTGCTCCTTATGCAGAAATCGCCTTTGGCGCGTATCTTGTCAAACAGCGAGATTATCCCCTGCTTGGTGATGCGTCTGTTCATCCTCTTTAATATCTTATCGCTGATATGTTGACACGGTATGTCAAGATATTTGCAGATTTTCGGGTTGTTTGCGATATAATCGAGCAATTCGTCGCTTATCCCCTCTGGATAGAGATAGAGAAGCCTTATCCATTCGATATTCAGCGCGCTGAGTTTTTCGAGCAGATCTATAAGCATACATCTGCCCTCGAGGTCGTAGCCGTACCTCGTCACATCCTGAGCTACGATGACGAGTTCTTTTATCGGATAATCCCTCAGGAGATCTTCCGCTTCCTCTACAAGCTCGTTGACGGGAACGGACGTGTATTTGCCGCGTATCTGCGGTATCGCGCAATACGTGCAATGATTGTCGCACCCCTCGGCTATCTTCAGATACGCATAATGCGGGGGCGTGGTCAGCACGCGCGCCCTGGTGTGCTTTCTGAAATCCTTGTCGTTGGGTATACAGACCGTGTTTTTGCCGTCGAGATCTTTGATTATGCGCGGCAGAAGGTGGTAACTGCCCGTGCCGAGAAACGCGTCGACCTCGGGGAAACCGTCCTTGAGATCGTTCATATAGCGCTGAGGCAGACAGCCTGTGACGATGAGATATCTGCAGTTGTCTTTCTTGTACTCCGCCATTTCGAGTATAGTCGAGATCGCCTCTTTCTTCGCCTCGTCGATGAACGCGCACGTATTGACGACGATGACCTCCGCGTCGGCGGGATCTGAAGTGAACTCAAACCCGTCCGCCTGAAGATAGGCGAGCATATTTTCTGAATCTATTCTGTTTTTGTCGCATCCGAGCGACACAACTCCTATTTTCAATTATCCCTCTCAAAGCTCGCGGCAAGGTCGCCGCGAGACTGTTATTCGTATTTTCCGACCGATGCCCGCCGTGCAAGCCGCTGCCGCCGAGCGATAACGGGCACGTAAAACGGAAACAGCGGTACGTGCGGTGAAATTACTCCCCGTCCCCTCCGTTGTCGTTGGAGAACAGCTTGTCGTATTCCTCTTTTGTTATCAGGATCTCCCTCTGCTTGTTGCCGGGGGCGGGTTGCGAGATAAAGCCGCGCGCTTCCATCATATCGAGAAGTTTAGCCGCTCGCGGGAAGCCGAGATAGAGCTTTCTCTGAAGCATGGATATCGAGATCGAGCCGCTGTCTATCGCAAGTTTTACCGCCTGCGCGAACATCGGGTCGTGACCGCCGCCGCCCTCTCCGCTGTCGGACGTGACGGAAGCCTGACTGGGTTCTTCGGGTACGAAGTCGATGATCTTCTGTATCTCCTCGTCGAAATAAGCCTCGTTGTTGGCTTTGACCTGTTCGACCACCGTCAGCACTTCGGATCCCGAGATGAACGAACATTGCAGACGTACGGGAAGCGGCTTGGTACTCAGCTTGTAAAGCATGTCGCCCTTTCTGAGCAGTTTTTCAGCGCCCGCGTAGTCGAGTATCGTCTTGCTGTCCACGTTGGAGACGACGGCAAACGCTATTCTCGTGGGAAGGTTCGCCTTGATAGTACCCGTTATGACGTCGACGGACGGTCTCTGAGTTGCGACGATTATGTGCAGACCCGCGGCGCGCGCCTTTGCCGTCAGGCGCTTAACGAGAGCTTCGAATTCTTTCGCCGACTGAGACTGCATTATATCCGCCGCCTCGTCGATGATGATGAGGATATACGGCATCTTCTGCATCTCTTTGTTGCTTCTGCAGAGCGAATTGTATTCTTCGATATTGGACAGCTTGTGCAGCTTAATCTCAGAATATCTCCTCTCCATCTCGTCTATCGCCCACTTGAGCGCGTTGATTATCTTTGCGTTGTCGCTGAGTATCTCGGGTATGAGAAGATGCGGCAACCCTTCGTACTTGTTGAATTCGACCTCTTTGGGGTCGATGAGGATGAGCCTCAGATCCTCGGGGGAATATTTGTACAGCATGCTGACGAGCATACAGTTGAGGCATACGGATTTACCTGCGCCCGACGCGCCCGCAACGAGTGCATGCGGGAACTCGGTGATATCGCCGACGTAACATTCTCCGTCAATGTCCTTGCCGAGCGCAAAGTAAAGACCGCTCGACTTGCCGTTGTTGAATTCCTTTGAATTGATGATCGGCTTGAGACCGACGGTACCTCTGTTGTCGTTGGGGATCTCTATGCCGACGTATCTCTTTTTGGGGATCGGGGCTTCGATACGTATGCTCTCCGCCGCGAGACACATCGCGAGGTCGTTGTAATGCTGAGGTATCTTGTTGACGCTTATGCCCGGCGGGACTTCGAGCTCGAGTCTGCTGAAAGTCGGACCTTTGACCACGTTGACGACCTTTGCGTCTATGCCGAAGTTGGCAAGACACGTCTCGACGCTCTCTATCTTTTCTTCGAAATCCGTGCCCGAATCGACTTCTTCGACGTAATCTTTCAAACAATCGATAGCCGGCGGGACGTAAGGCTTGCGCTTTATAGGTTTCTTCTGCTTGGGCGGCTCAGGCGCAGCGGCAGTATTTGCGCCCGTCGAAGATACGGACGAGGTCACGCCGGCTGACGGCGGGACAACGGGTCTTACAGGCTCTGTCTTTTTCGGTTCCGCAGGCATTGTACGTCCCGGTCTTTCCTCTTTCTTCGCGCCGTCGGCGTTACTGCGCTCGTAGTCGTCCTTGCTTCCCGTAAATCCTTTGAGAGGATCGCCGCCGCGCTCCGTCTTGTCCTCTGCTTCTCCGAACGCGTCCATAGACCCGCTGAGCAGAGACTTGCCCGAAACGGGTTTTTCGTCCTCGCTCTCGTCGAGAAGTTTGTCGATATTGGAGAACAGACTGCGCGTAACTTCGTCGTCCGACCTGTCGTCGCTCTCCTCTGCGGAGTCGCTCACATCGGGTGCGCTTTCGTCTTTCACGTCGGGATAGCCGCTGACGGTCACGCCGCTGTCTGAGGTATCGCTCACGTCTTCTGCTCCGCTCTCGTCCTCGGGAGCTTCGCCCGTGTTTTCCTCCTGCGCCTTTTCCTGTTCTTCGCGCATGCGGCGCATATTTTCTTCCATCGTGCGGAGGCGCGAACTGGTGCTGTAACCTTCGTATATATCCTTCTTATCCGTTGCTCCGGGTTTATCGGACGCAGGTTCTTCTTTCTTTGCTCCCCTGTAAAGAATGTCCCAGGAACTTCTCGCATCCGCTCTGGTCTCGTCTGATACGGCGGGTTTTCTGACGTCTCTGCCGTTGTACAACTTGTCCATCGCGTCCTGTTTGCGGCGCTTGTTGTACACGTCGAGAGCCTCGTCTACCACCTTGTCGCTGATAGTGTCGTCTGCGCTGCGGTCGGAATCGTAATAATATGAGGAATAATCCTCGGTGCGATCCTCGCCGCCTATATCCTCGATATCCTGATACGATACAGGTTTTTTGCCGAAGCGCCTGCTTACGCGGTTGGAATGGTGCCTGCCGTCCGCGTCGCCGTTGTAGATCTCTCTTTCGCGCTCGGGACCGTCGTACACCGCCGTGCTCTGATCTGCATAACCCGACGACTGAGTCCCTGTCTTGTCCTTTTTATTGCGCCTGAAGCCGAACTGCCTTGCTCTGAACGTGATCTCCTTGTTGAGTTGAGACACTACGAGAAGCGCGACGACTCCTATCAGGATGAGTCCCGCGAGCACTTCGGATACGATATAAAGTTTTGTCGGAAAATAGAGGAACAGCGCCCCTATCCAGCCGCCCGCAGTATCCGCGTTTTCGTAGCATGCCTTCATGTACCCGCCGTAACCCGCGTCTACGTAAGCTCTCGAAGAATAGAGGTGTATCATGGATATCACGAGCGCGACCGCAACCGCGTAAAGCAAGGTGACCGATACCGTTACGCTCCTCTTTCTTTTGAGCATGACGGCGAGACCTATGAGCATACCGCTGATCGCGTACGCGTAGATCGCGTAACCGAATACCCCCGTAAAAAATCCGGTAACGACCGCTCCCGCCTTTCCGAACACGCCGAAAAGAATGAGGCTCAGCACTAAAAACACGCTGAAAACCGCAAGCCCGTTGGCAAAGCCGGAATTTTTGGAGCGGACGTTTTCCGCTTCAGGTCTTTTTCTTTTCAATTTGTACTCCTTTCCCGTACTGCACGCATATTTCCCGTATGCAAAACCATATCGGGATTATTATAGCACACGGGGCGACAGATTTCAATATAAAATAATATATAAATTATTACCTTTATTCCGCACGTTAAAATACCCGCGCCATACAGGAAACACGACTTTTTCCTCTTTGCGTCAGTCGTGTGCCGACAAAATTTAAAAACCGTTTTATGCATAAAAATACCTCTCCGAAAATTCGGAAAGGTACAAAAGACAATATGCGCCGTCAGCATTTACTGCCGATATGGTCGGGCAACGAAAATATGTATAGCATCGGCACGCAACTTGGCTTTCGATCTCTGACGAAGCGCTTGAAGATCATACCCTCGCCGATACCGCTAAGACAAGTCAACGGTTGCGTCTCAAAAGGAGCTATGCCGGGCGTTTTTCGTCGGCATATGCCGTCCTCTCCTGTCCCGGGACCGCTGCCCGACGCCTGACGCTTACCGTAGCAATTTTAATAAATGTTACTTTTTATCGCACTTGTAGCCTTGCTTTTTGCTGAGTCCGTTCTGACGGTCGAAGTTTTCTTTGTTCTTGTTGAGATAGAGGTCGAACAGCTCTTTCGAATCCATGCCCGAAGTCAGACACATACTGACGAAGAAGTGAAGGATATCGACGATCTCGTACTTGATCTTCTCATCGTCGAGCGGCTTGGGGTTCTTCCACCACTTGAAATTGACTTCGTCTATCAGCTCCGCCATCTCGCTCATCATAGCAAGCGTCTGACGTTGAAGCCACTCCGCTTTGTCGCTTCTGTCAAGCCCTCTCCTCTCTGCGATATCGTCGTTCAAGGCTTTCTGCATAAGAAAAATCTTGTCCAGTTTGTCCATATTTTTATCTTCAAGTATTTCTTTAACGTCCATGTTTTCCTCCGTTATTTCTTTATCGCGGCGTAGAGGTCGTCGGATATCTCTCTGCCGACGTAGGCGAGACTGACCTTCGTCCTGTCGAACTCGCGCGCGAACGCGTCGTTGAAGTCCGCAAAGGTAATTTTGTCGAGTTTTGCGATAAGGTCGTCGAAATCGACGAGCCTGTCTGCCATAAGAAGCCACTTGCTGTAAAAACGCATGAGCGCGCCGTTGCTCTCCTGCCCGAGTATATATGCGGCTTTCGCCTGCTGTATCCCGCGGTGAAATTCTTCCTCTGTAAACCCGTTTTTGCGCACGTCGTCTATTATGTCTGCGACAATCCCGACGGCTTTCATCGCCGACTTCGCATTGGTGCCCACATAGACCGCATTGTAGCCGTTATTGAAGTAACTCGAGTTGTAAGAATATACGCTGTAAGCAAGCCCGTGTTTTTCTCTGACCTCTGCGAAAAGTCTGCTCGACATGCCGCCGCCGAACACGTAGCCTCCGGCGTTCACGGTCAGATAATTGTCGTCGACCATGCTTACGCTCGGGAACGCCATAGCGATATTGGCTTGCTCTATCGGCTTGAACAGAGTCTTGCCGCCGCCCGTAGTTACGTGCGCGACGTCGTGCCATTGCCTGCCCGCTTTTGACGCGAATCTGCCCTCGAAATATTTCCCGACGATCTTCCTTGCGCGGTCTGCGCTCATATTGCCGATGATCGCTACGACGGTATTCTGCGCGCAGTAGTTCTTATCGATATAATCGAGAAGATCCTCTCTGCCGAGTTTGCCGACCGTTTCCCTCGTGCCGAGTATGGGTCTTGCAAGCGGATTATCGCCAAAGTAAAGCGCGCTGACCGCCTCAGTGCAGACGTCTGCGTTGTCGTCGTCGCTCATCGATATCTCCTCGAGCACGACTTTGCGCTCTCTTTCGAGCTCCTCTTTGTCAAAGACAGAGTTGAAAAGTATATCAGACAATATCTCTGCGCACTTCTCCCCGTCCTCGTCTATGCTGAAGGTGTAAAAGCACGTCGAAGTCTTGCTCGTGAACGCGTTGATCTGCGCGCCGAGAGCGTCTATCTCCATTACGATATCGAGAGAACTCCTCGTCTTTGTGCCTTTGAAAAACATATGCTCGAGAAAATGCGATACGCCGTTGTTGTCGGCTGTCTCGTTCTCGCTACCCGCCCCCGTAAGCACGCCGATCGCGACCGAACGCGTGTTTTTTCTCTCGAGATGTACGAGCCTCAGCCCGTCAGAAAATTGATAAACTTTCGCTTTCATTATCCCTCCAATATATATCAGTATAAAATATTATGCGCGTTTTGTAAAGTAATAACCTGCGTTTGCCGTGCGGGCGAATATAGGGCAAGACGCTCTCATATATTGCAAAAGGAGGCGTTTATGAAGCTGGTCGGCAAAAGTTTAAATTCAAACGCAAAGGAGAGGCGGTTGTCCGCAATGATCGAAATACTCTCCGACTGCGCGATCGTGGTCATGCTCGTCAGTCTTTGTCTGATAGGGCTCGGAGACAACGGCGCATACAATACCGCGTTTTCGTCGGGCGGTGAAAATTCTCCCATATACCGCGGAGAAAACACGCGCGCCGAGGTATCCGTGATGTTCAACGTATATCAGGGCAACGAATATCTCGAGAGCATACTCGATACCCTTAAAGCGTACGGCGCGCACTCGACGTTTTTCGTCGGAGGTTGCTGGGCGGACGACAACAACGCTTTAGTGCAAAGAATAGTCGACGAGGGGCACGAAATTGCCAACCACGGCTATTTCCACAAGGACGCGAAAAGCCTCTCTTACAATGCCAACAAGAGCGAGATCGTCGCGACCAACGACCTTATAAAGGCAATGACGGGCAAAACGCCGACGCTTTTCGCTCCGCCCTCGGGAAGCTACGGCAAAGACGTCCTCAGCGTCTGCTCCGACCTCGGCATGAAAGTTATAATGTGGAGTCGCGATACCATAGACTGGCGCGACAAGAACACGGAGACGATATACACGCGGGCGACAGACAAGATCGAAGCGGGCGAACTCATACTCGCCCACCCGACTTACAACACCGCCGAAGCACTGCCCGACATATTAAAATATTATAAAGAAAGCGGGTTGACGGCGGTCACGGTGTCGCAGATAATAAGCAAGACGGTGTGACGGACTGAGTTTTTTCAACTCAAAGCGCAATAACAAAACGCGCGGAAATCGCGCAGTATTCAGCAAGAATGATCTCGCTGTGAAACCGCGACTCGCGTAGCGAAGAAAAGGCGCGTCAACAAATAAACACACTACGCAGTGACCGCCTCGACGCAAGCCATGAAACGCTTATTTTGCGTTACGAAAGAATATGACAAAGCGAATCTCAAGCATTAAACCTGAAAATACAATTTAACGGCAACGAAAAAGCGCGTCGGAAAACCGACGCGCATTGTCATTATTTTGTCCGGTATTACAGCTTTTTCACGAGGCTGAGCGAAATGCCCTTCTCGGAAATGCCGTCGACTTTGACGACGACTTTGTCGCCGATGTTGACGACGTCCTCTACCTTCTCGACTCTCTTTTTGTCGAGCTTGGAGATGTGGATCATGCCGTCCTTGCCGGGAGCGATCTCGACGAACGCGCCGAAACTTGCGGTGCGTACGACAACGCCTTCGGTCTCAAGACCGATCTCGGGATCGTTGACGATAAGTTCGATGATCTGACGAGCCTTCGCGATCATATCCTCGTCCGGGCTGGCGATGTAAACGTCGCCGAAATCGTTGATGTCGATCTTGACGCCCGTCTCGTCGATGATCTTGTTGATCGTCTTGCCGCCGCTGCCGATGACGTCTCTGATCTTGTCGGGGTTGATGTTGAAGGATATGATCTTGGGAGCGTACTTGGAGAGGTTTGCTCTCGGAGCGGGAAGCACCGCGAGCATCTTGCCGAGTATCTCGAGTCTGCCGACTTTAGCCTGAGCGAGAGCCTTGCGCAGTATCTCCTCGTTGATGCCCTTGATCTTTATATCCATCTGGATAGCGGTGATACCTTCGGTCGTGCCCGCTACCTTGAAGTCCATGTCTCCGAGGAAGTCCTCGAGACCCTGTATGTCGGTCAGAACGCTGACCTTGCTCTTGTCCTCGTTGGAGATAAGACCCATAGCGACGCCTGCGACAGGTCTCTTGAGCGGAACGCCCGCGTCCATAAGCGCGAGGGTGCTGCCGCAAACGCTTGCCTGAGAGGTACTGCCGTTACTGCTGAGGACTTCGGATACCGTTCTGATAGCGTACGGGAAGCTGTCCTCGCTGGGGAGCATAGGCTCGAGAGCACGCTCTGCGAGAGCGCCGTGACCGATCTCGCGTCTGCCCGGGCTCTTCATCGGCTTAGCCTCGCCCGTGCTGTACGGAGGGAAATTGTAGTGGTGGATATATCTCTTGCAGACCTCGTCATCGAGACCTTCGAGCTTCTGAACCTCGCTGATACTGCCGAGCGTAGCGCAGGTCAACACCTGAGTCTGACCTCTCGTGAACACGCCGCTGCCGTGAACTCTCGGGAGAACGCCGACTTCGCACCAAATAGGTCTGATCTCGGTCAATGCTCTGCCGTCGGGACGTATGCCCTCGTCGAGGATCTTGGCTCTGACTTTAGCTTTCTTCATTGCATAGAGGACCTCGCCCATATCCTTCTTGCCTTCGGGGAACTGCTCCGCGAAGTGGGTGTAGACGTCGTTGTCGAGATCTTCTTCTGCCTTCTCTCTCTCCTGTCTGTCGAAATGGCTGAGCACTTCGTCCATCTTCTTGTCAGCGTACTCTTTGACTGCCGCTTCGATCTCGGGAGCCGGATGATAGAGCTCGGGAACGATCTTCTCCTTGCCGATCTCTTTCTGAATGCCTTCGATGAACGCGACGATTTTCTTGATCTCCTCGTGACCGAACAGGATCGCGCCGATCATTTCTTCTTCGGTGACCTCGTTCGCGCCCGCCTCGACCATCAGTATCGCCTCTTTGGTGCCGCTGAGCGAAAGGTGAAGTTTGCTTCTGTCTCTCTGAGCGGTGTTGGGGTTGATGACGTACTCGCCGTCAACGTAACCGACTACGACCGAGCCTGTCGGTCCCGCAAACGGAATGTCGGATATAGTCAGCGCAATAGAGCTGCCGAGCATTGCGTAGACCTCGGGCGGAATGTCCGTGTCGACGGAAAGGCAGGTAGCTACGACCGCAACGTCGTTGTAGAAGCCCTTGGGGAACAGAGGTCTGAGCGGACGGTCGATGAGTCTCGACGTCAGGATAGCCTTGTCGCTGGGGCGTCCTTCGCGCTTCTTGAAGCCGCCGGGTATCTTGCCGACGGAATACATCTTCTCTTCAAAATCGACGCCGAGGGGGAAGAAGTCGATGCCGTCTCTCGGTGCCTTTGCCATGGTCGCGTTTACCATAACCACGGTGTCGCCGCATCTGACGATACAGCTGCCGTTAGCCTGTCCGCAATACGCGCCCGTTTCGACGGTCACTTCTCTGCCGCCGATCTGAGTGGAAAAAATCTTTCTTTCCATTACTAACCTCCAATTAGTACGTTATATATACCTTTATTTTTTATCGCGAATTGCCGCGTTTATAGCCCGCGGGCGGCTTTCGCACAGAAAAACGGGGTTGCCGAAACCGACACCCCCGTTGCCTTTTACTTTCTGAGACCCAGTTTTGCGATAAGCGCGCGGTAACGCTCGATATCGCTGTTCTTGAGGTAAGCGAGCATGTTGCGGCGCTTGCCGACCATCTGCTTGAGACCCCTCATGCTGTGAAAGTCCTTCTTGTGTACCGCGAAGTGCTCGTTAAGCTGCTCGATTCTCGCGGTGAGAAGTGCGATCTGAACTTCGGGAGAACCGGTGTCTCCTTCGTGCTGTGCGTACTGAGCAATGATCTGCTCTTTGGTAAGATTCTTTTCCATTGTTTTGCCTCCTTCGTTGGAAAATAAATTTGCCTGCGACTGAGAAAGACATCGGAGTTTTTGACTATCCCGGTCGAGGTACATAAAGAATATTAACATAAATAAAAATATTTATCAACCGATTTGCGGCGGATAAAAAAACTTTTTTCGTAAACGGTTTTTGCTGCTGAGACGAGTATAAAAACAAGAGCTCCCCGCCCTCCGAAAGCGCCGAAATACAGCTCAACGCACCAATTCCCGCAAACAGATACGGCAGTCTTCTTACGCACCTGAAATCCTCGGGAAGGTAAAACGCGGTTTTTCGCAAAATGCTTTGCAGGACAATGAATGCCGGGATCTCGTTTTTTTGCGATTCGCAACGAACTTAGCGCGACATTCCGGCATATCGCGCTCCGTTCCGCAAACGACTGTTCAAGCGTCAGATATTTGCGCCCTCAGTGAAAAACGTCCGTTTTTTGTCAAAAACTTCGCTTCCCCTCGCGAGATAGACGTCGAGACCTTTGGGATTGGCGCACCTCTCGAGCAGATTGCGCGACAGATCGAGCTTTTTGGATATACCTCCCGCCCCGTTGGCGATAATAGTCGTCGTCTCCTCCATGATGTCCACGTTATACAGACAATATTTGCCGGGCAACGCATAGCCGACGTTTTCGAGATTGCCGCTGACGTACTTCTGGCGGTACATATAGTAGGGAGAGTATCCCGCTTTCTGCACCGCTTCTCTCGCATAATCGACCATCTTTGCCGCGAGTTCGTCAGACGTGTTGTCATAGCCGCCTACTTTGAGAACAGAGCCCTTTTTCAGGGCAAGCGTATGAACGGTTACGTTTTCGGGACGGAGCGCGATCGCGCATTCTACCGAATGAGCGAACTCGTCGAATCCCTCCCCTGGAAGCATTGCAATGAGGTCCGTATTTATATCGAACGAATATTTCCTCGCGCTGTCGTATGCGCGGTATACGTCGTCTACCGAATGTCTCCTGCCTATGACGTCGAGCGTGGACTGATTGAACGACTGCGGATTGATCGAAATGCGCGTTACTCCCGTTTCGTCCATAATTTTTAGTTTACTTTCGGTTATTGTATCAGGTCTGCCGGCTTCGACGGTGAACTCCTTCTGACCAAAGTCGCAAAGAGAAAGTATGCGCAAAAAATCGTCGTCGGGTATGCAGGTCGGAGTGCCTCCGCCGACGTATACGCTCCTTATCCTGCACCCCGTCCCGGCGATCAGTTTTTTGCAGTCCTCGAGTTCTTTGACGAGAAGCTCGCAATATGCGGGCACGTGTTTTCTGATTTTTGAAAGTTCTGCAGAGATGAACGAACAGTAAACGCACCTCGTCGGGCATATCGGGATATTGACGAAAACGTCCGCAACGCCGTCCTCTTTGAGATAGACGTCTTGCTGATTTGCGACGATATCGGCGACGAGCCTCGTCTTGCTTTTGCTGACTCTGAGGTCTTCTTCAAACACTCTTTCAGCGTCCTTCCCTTGCGACAAAAGGTCGTGAAAAAGTTTCGTCGGACGTATCCCCGTAAGAGAGCCGTAAGGCAGATCAACTCCCGAGATCGTTTTCAGCACGTCGTACAGCGCAACCTTGGAAAAACGCTTGATTTGTGCAGTTTTAGCCAGTTCGCTTCTGAATAGATCTATTTTTTGACTTATTTCATAGCAATTTGACGGGATAAATTTGCTGTAAATCGCAACTTTTACCTGCTCGTCATCGGTGTCGAGCTTTAGAAATAGGCTTTCTCCGTCCTCTCTGTCGACGACGTGGGGCTCAAACTCCCTGATGACTTCCATGTAGTCGGCATAAAATTTTTCGGCATTGGTTTCAAACCTTACAGCAATCATATATCCATCAGCACGGGGTTGTGCTTCCTCTCGTAATCAAGCGTCGTCTCCCTGTCGTGTCCCGGAAGAACACGGTAATTGCCATCGAGCGCAAACAGCGACTCTGCGCTTTTCTTTAGTTTTTCAAAACTGCCGTCGTAGTTGTCATAGCGACCGTACGAATCTCTGAACAGAAGATCGCCGCAGAATATCGCTCCGTCCGCTACGTAACAGACACTTCCTTCGCTGTGTCCCGGCGTATGTATCACGCTTACCTTCATGCCGCACAGATCGAGGACTTCCCCGCCCTCGAGCACGACGTCGACGTCAAACGGCGCTACGTTCACTCTTGCGAGCCAGCCGAAATTCTTTGTGCTGTCAGCGATTTTTTCTATATCCGATTTGTGCATATAAATTTTTGCGCCCGTCAGTTTCTTCAGAGCGGCGACTCCCGTGATATGGTCATAGTGACCGTGGGTAACAAGTATCGCTTTTATCTCAACGCCCTCCTCCTCTGCAACTTTTCTGCAAAGCGTTGCGTTGTAGCAGTCGACCAGAAACCCCTCTTTCGAGCTCTCGTCGTAAACGAGGTAGCAATTGGTTATCAGAGATATGTTCTTTATCCGCATACCTTTCTCCTTATTTGTCTATTATCATCGTGACGGGTCCGTCGTTGGACATATCTATATGCATGTGTTCGCCGAAAACACCGCTCGCGACCCTGCCGAGCATGCTTTCAAACTTCTTCAGCGTGTAGTCGTACATTGGTTTTGCAACGGCAAAGTGCGCCGACTTTGAAAAATCGGGTCTCCTGCCCGTCGCGGCGTTGCCGTACAGCGTGAAATTGGACACGCACATCACTTCTCCGCCGATATCTTTGAGCGTCTTGTTGAGTTTGCCGTTTTCGTCTCGGAATATCCTCATGCCGACGATCCTGTCTACAACGTAATCTATCTTCTTTTCGTCGTCGCCGTCCGTATAGCCGACAAGCACGAGAAATCCCTCTCCTATGGACGAAATCTTCTCGCCGTTCACGGTCAGCGTCGCGCTGTTCACTCTCTGTATTACCGCTCTCATTTTTACCTCTCTTTTGTTGTTCGTTGAATTTTCCGCCGTCAAGGACTTGTATATTTTCAACGCGTTAATTTAAATTATCCGTCTGTTTGCCCGCTTATCTTCGTATGCAGGCGGTTTTTCCTCGCTCGCGCCGACGATACGTCTGTATTTCCCGACCCGCACGATCGCGATCTTCAACTGTCTGAAGCCTCGCGCCTTGTGAAGTCTGTTTCTCTCGGGACACCTGCCGATGCAGCTCTCTTTACGGCATAAAACTGCGGCGCACGACCGCCGCTTTTCTTTGCTTATGCGACAAATACGTCAAAAGTGCTTTATCTAACTCTTCGCGCGCCTCTGTCGCATAATCATACTAAAGGAGACCTTTTCGACTGATTTCAGATATAAGCCCGCGCAATGCGCCGATATCGTTAAGTATCATGAACGCTTCAAGCGGATATATTGCCCTACCGCGTTTCCCGACCGAAGTATGCGTCGTCAGACGTTGTTCGTTCTCGATACCGACGTGACTCCCTTGAGTTGCTTGATCTTGTTTATCAGGTTTTCGAGATCGGACACGTTGCTTATCTCGACGGTCACGGTTATCACCGCAGTGCCGTTCTTTTCGGCGCGCGCGTTGATGTTGGTCATCGTGATCTTCATATTGTTGATCAGCGTCGCGACCTCTATGACGAGACCGTTTCTGTCATCCGCGGTTATGCCGAGCGAGGAGACGAATTTTTCTCCGACCGCGTTCTGCGCCGGCCATACCGCCTCTATGAGACGTTCCGGCTCAAGATATCTGACGTTGGGACAATCCGCTCTGTGTATCGTAACGCCGCGGCTTCTCGAGATATATCCGATTATCTCGTCTCCCGGCACGGGCGTACAGCAATGCGAGAAGCGTATTTTCAGATCGTCGAAGCCTTTGACGATTATGCCGCTGTCGTTCTTGCGTTTGCGCACGGTCGAAGGCTTGACCTCGATGACGGGCTCTTTCTTGCATTCTTCGACCTTGTAGAACTCGATCATCTTGGTCAGCACCTGATTGGTCGTCAGTTCGCCGTAACCGACCATGCCGAATATCTCGTCGGGATCGGATATGTTGTATTTCTGCTTTATATAGTCGCGCCAGGAAGGAAGCGCCACGAGATCGGCAAGCTGATAGTTCTTGTGTTTAGCCTCGCGCTCGAGCATATCCTTGCCGCGTTTGACGTTTTCGTCGCGCAGTTCTTTTTTGAAAAAGCTCTTTATCTTGCTCTTTGCCGACGGCGTTTTGACGAATTTCAGCCAGTCTCGCGACGGTCCTTTTGCGGTGTTCGACGTGATGACCTCAACGACGTCGCCGTTGGTCAGCACAGTGTCCACGGGCACCATTTTGGAGTTGATCTTGACGCCTACGCACTTGTTGCCGACCTGCGAGTGTATCGCATACGCAAAGTCTATGCCGGTAGCTCCCGCGGGCAGATTTACGACCTCTCCCTTGGGCGTGAACACAAACACCTGATCGACGTAGAGGTCGAGTTTGAGCATATCGAGATATTCGCGTGAATCGCTGACGTTGTTCTGCAGTTCCATCACGCTTCTTATCCAGGCGAGTTTGTTGTCGTCTATCGAAGAACTGCCGTCCGCTACGCCCTGTTTATACTTCCAGTGCGCGGCGATACCGTACTCGGCGATGCGGTGCATTTCGTGCGTTCTTATCTGTATTTCGAACGGCGAGCCGTAACTCGACAGCACCGTCGTATGCAGAGACTGATACATGTTGGTCTTGGGCACGGAAATATAGTCCTTGAATCTGCCCGGGAGCGGCTTCCACATCGTGTGGATCGCACCGAGCACCGCGTAACAGTCTCTCACCGTATCCACGATGATCCTGACCGCCGTCAGATCGTATATCTCCTCAAAGCTCTTGCCCTTCTTCATCTTGCGCCATATGCTGTAAAAATGCTTCGGGCGCCCGTTTATATCCCCTTTTATGCCCAGTTCTTCGAGCATTTTGCGAAGATCGGTGGTGATCGACTCGACGAGCTTCTGCCTTTCGACCTTGGTGGATGCGACTTTTTCGGCTATTTCGTAATAATCGTCCGGGTGCAGATATCTGAGACAGAGATCTTCGAGTTCGCCTTTGACGCTCGCGATACCGAGACGCGCCGCTATGGGAGCGTATATCTCGAGAGTCTCGGTAGCGACTCTTATCCTGTCCTCTTCCTTGCGGAAGGACAACGTGCGCATATTGTGCAGTCTGTCTGCAAGCTTGATGATTATGACTCTTATGTCGTTGCTCATCGCGAGGAACATGCGCCTCAGGTTCTCCGCCTGGGCTTCCTCGCGCGATTTGAAGTTGAGTTTGCTGAGTTTGGTCACGCCGTCGACAAGCATTACGACGCTGTGACCGAATTCTGTCTCGATCTCCTCCTCTGTAACACCGGTATCCTCGACCACGTCGTGCAGAAGCGCGGCGATGATCGTATCGCAGTCGAGACCGAGCTCGACGAGTATCGTCGCTACAGCCACGGGGTGCACGAAATATTCCTCGCCCGAATGTCTCAGCTGACCTTTGTGCGCTGATTTGGCAAAGTAATACGCGCGGACTATCCTCTGATAGCTCGCGTCCGAATAAGTGTTTTCGATCTGTGTGAGAAAATCTTCTATCATATCCTTACCGCATTATGCCGCTTATGCGCCTCTATACATATATAATACCACGTTTTTGCAAGGTATCAATACCCAAAATGAAATAAAATGCCCGCATTTCTTCAATTTTCGCTCTGCGTGCAGATCGCCCTGTACAGAGCGCTCGAAGTCAGATCAGACTTTACACCTTTGACGCATCTGATCTCAGGTAAAATCGTTATCAGACCAAGCTCAGCGAACACGTAAACGCATATCGAAAACTTGTGCCTGTCCACCTCGGTTTCGGACGCTACGTCGGCATACAGCGCGTTCAGATCTGTATAACGACTTATCCCCGTGCGTTTCCTGACTGCGCGGTATACTGCGCCGAATTCGTCGTATACGGGCGCGTACGCGCGGTAAATATCCGCAAGGTCTCCCATTGCAAACACCTTGACCGCTCCGTCTCTTGCGAACTCGTCGCCGCCGCAAAGTGGCATTTCGAGGAGCACGACTTCAGAATAGAACGCCGTCGCGCCTCTCGTCGGACAAAGCAGTATCTGCGTGACGGGCAACTTGCCGTCTCCCTTGCCGTAGACCACGTCGAGAGAAAACCTCTTTGCCGCGCTTTCTGCCGTGCGCCTGTCGAACGCGACGAAGCACGTGCCGTAACGACGATCGGCAAGCCTTTCCGCTTCTTCTTCGGATACGCCTACCCGTTGCGCCGCGTCAGTCGAAGCGCCTTTTGCGCGCCTTAAGTTGTATTCAAAGCACACGTCGTCGCCGGGAAGCCCGCCGGGAAGCACACTCCTGACGACCGCCTGAGTGCGCTCGACGTTGTTGAACACGTTGTAAGAAATGTCGAGATAAAGGCGTTTTTCCGCTTCGCTGTTGAGATATTCTCTGTCTTCGTACATGCCGAAAGCGAGCACTTCCATGTTCTTGATACGCGCTTTGAGGTGCGTGCCGTCTCCGAAGGGCGCGAACGAACTTTTGCGCTCGTCTATCGCGAAAACGGGAGCGGGATTGCCCTCGCCGAACGGTTGGAGATACATCAGCTGTTTGGTCACCGCCACGTCGAGCGGCGCGGTCAGCAGACGGTCGCATTTTCTCTCCGCCTTTGCCGAAATATCGCCGTAAACCTCTCTCGCGTACGCATTGACCGCGGTGCGGAAATCCTCGAAATTGCTCTCCTCAAGCCCTACTCCGCATGCCATCGGGTGACCGCCGAAGCGAGTCAGATAGCAGGAAGCGTGCTTTACGCATTCGAGTATGTTGACGCCCGCGACGCTTCTCCCCGACCCCTTGAGTACACCTTTGTTGTTGGTAAAAAGTATTACGGGACGGGAGAACATACCCGCAATCCTCGACGCGGTAATGCCGAGCACGCCGTCGTCCCAGTAACGGGCGTAAAGTATTATAAACGGATCGTTCTCGAAATCGTAGCCTTTGAGTTTCTCGAGACAGTCCTCTGTCAGATCGTCCGTCAGCTGCTGGCGCGCGTCGTTGGCTTTGTTTATATCGTCCACAAGGCATTTGAGCAGGAACATATCGTTTTCAACGAAAAGATCAACGACCTCGTTGGCGTCTTTGACTCTGCCCATCGCGTTTATCCTCGGCGCGAGTTTGAACGCGATATCCGACGAAGTGACGGGGTATTTCATACAGCTGTCGACAAGGAGCGCGATGCCTCTCCTGTACCGCTTGTTTATGCTGATAAGACCGTAGTAGGTTATCACTCTGTTGTCTCTGAGAAGCGGCACGACGTCCGCAACCGTCGCAAGCGCGGCGATATCGTAATATTTTTTGCTTTCTTCCACGCCCGCGAGCGCCTCTACGAGCCTGAGCGCCACTCCCGCGCCGCAGAGGTCTCGGAACGCCGTATCAGTCTTTGCGCAGACGTGCGGATTGAAAACGGGACACGCAGGAAGTTTTTCGCCCGGCTGATGGTGATCGGTGATCAGCATGTCGAGCCCGAGTTCTTCCTGCGCGTAGTCTACCTCACCGACCGAATTTATGCCGCAGTCTACGCTGACAACGACCTGCGCATCGGTATTTTCTGCGATGTTGTCGAGCGCGGCAACGCTTATACCGTAGCCGTCGCTGTGGCGGTTGGGGATAAAGTAACCGACTTTTCCTTTGCTGTTGGCGGAAAGATAAGAATAAAGTATCGAGACCGCGCAAACGCCGTCGCAGTCGTAATCGCCGTATATCACTATACTCTCGCCCTCATCCATCGCCTTTCTCAGCCTGTCGGCGATCTCGGCTATGCCCGAGTACTCGTCGAGCGGAGTGAGCGACGAAAGCGACGGGTTGAGAAAAGCGCGCGCTTTTTCAACGTCGTCGATCCCTCTGTCGATCAGAAGGTCGGCAACGAGCTGATCGATCGCGAGCTCTTTCGCCAGTGCAGATGATCTTTCCTTGTCGTCCATAATTTCTCCACGCGCGTATTTATATATCTATTATATACGAAAGTGTCCCCGTCCGCAACGGATAAAACGTGCGTTCGCGGGAAAAGTGAATTGTCAAACCAAGTGCAACACTTTTTGCAATTCTTGTTCAAATAAATCTGCCGGTGTTTTGTACCCAAGCACTTTTTTAGGTCTGGCGTTAATTAACGCCAGATTCTTTTTCAGAGTCTTCTCTCTCACGTGAGA
>CASDWJ010000016.1 GCA_949284695.1 uncultured Christensenella sp.
CGCTACTTTTTTGCCCAATTTCGCGCGCCTCCCCCTCGGGGGAGGCAGACTGCTTTCTTTCACTTAAACGCTGCCTTGCTTCGCTTTTACCTCCTTTTCGTTAACACCATGACTTTGTAACAATTGTATTGTAAACCTACAAATAAGAGTTGTCCGCAGCGATCGCGCCGTCTCGGTTCAGCAGATCGTACTGCGATAAAAAAACGCGCCGCATAAAATACGGCGCGCATCGAAAGCTGTCTGAAATATTATTTGTTGTCCGTCGCGGGGTCGCCACCTGCCGACGAGTTTTTGTTTTCCTCGTCGCTCATCTGCTCTATTGCGGCATTGTTGGCTTCGGAACTGATCGCTTCGTCGCAAACGGGTATGTCTTTTTCGAGTTTTTCCTTGATTATGTTCGCGGCGACAGGCGAAGCGGGAGTGACGTATTTGTCGTCGCTTTCGTCATCTGTCGGATATTTCTTGAACGTGAGTTTGAGCAATATCGGCGTAAGGAGCGAGGACATGATGACAAGAAGTATGACCGCGGGCAGATATGAAGCCGACATGATGCCTTCTTCTATACCTTTCTGCGCGACGATGAGGCAAACCTCTCCTCTGACCATCATTCCGAGACCGACTTCGAGGCTCTCGTGGGGCTTGTACCTGCAGATGAGACCTCCCGTTGCACAACCGACCAGCTTTGCCGCCATACCGCATATTACGAACGCGAGGCTGAAAAGAATGACCGTCCATGAGAAGTTGTCGACAAGCGCCTTATAATCGAGACCTATTCCTATATTTGCGAAGAAGATCGGGCTGAACAGCATGTATGCGCTCATGTCTATACGACGCTCGACGTATTCGGTCTGCTTCATATTGGACATCATCATACCTGCGACGAACGCGCCGGTGATCGCCGCGACGCCGAACAGTTCTTCGGAAAACCATGCGAACAGGAACGCCGTCGCGAGTCCGAAGATCGAAAGTCTCCTCGTATGGGGGAATTTCTTGCTGAGGAATTTGAACGCAAAGTGTATCGCTATGCCGAACGCGAACGCTATTATGAAGAACAGCACGACGTTGATGAGTACCTGCACACCGGACGAGACCGTGGTCGGATCCGTGAAGAGATCGACGAGCTTGTAGCCCCAGGTCTTGCTGTCAACTTCTCCTGTTGCGAACGCGAGAATGACGATGCCTATGATGTCGTCGAGAACTGCCGCGGTGACTATGCTCGCGCCGACCTTGCCGTGGATCTTGCCTATCTCCTTGAGCACGGCGACCGTGATGCCGACCGACGTTGCGGCCAGGATAACGCCGAAGAAAAACCTCTCTTTAAGCGTAAGACCGGGTATTATCCACGAAACGCCGAAGCCGACTGCAAGCGGTACGATGACGCCGAGGCTCGTGATGAGCACGGACGCCACGCCGTTCTTTTTGAGTTCTTTGAAATTGGTCTCCATGCCGGCGGTGAACATGATCATAACGACGCCGATCTCGGCAAAAGGCTTGAGCTCGGACGTGTTTTCGATAATGCCGCTGACACCGATCAGAATACCTGCGATCAACGCGCCGACGACCTGAGGCAAACCTATTTTGCGCATCAGGATGCCGAGCACCTTCGTAAGCAACAGGATCAATGCCAGGTGTAAGAAAATTTCGTAGCTGAATACGTATCCCATAAACGCACCTCCCGTTTTCCCCTTAATCGACTTTAACCATTATATTACCTCCGCACCCGTTTGTCAACATTAAAAGGGATAAAAATCAGCTTAAATCCAACGGAAATGTTAATGCGCGGGCTTTGTCCCGCGATCGTTATAAAACTCAGTCAATGCGACTGCTTCCGATCGGAAAGACAGTGAATTGTCAAACCAAGTGCAACACTTTTTGCAATTCTTGTTCAAATAAATCTGCCGGTGTTTTGTACCCAAGCACTTTTTTAGGTCTGGCGTTAATTAACGCCAGATTCTTTTTCAGAGTCTTCTCTCTCACGTGAGA
>CASDWJ010000017.1 GCA_949284695.1 uncultured Christensenella sp.
AAGAACACCATCTTCACCAACGTTTGCCACAACCTCGAGAACAACACGGTTTGGTGGGAAGGTCTCGACAAGAATCCGCCCGAGCACGCTATCGACTGGAAGGGCAATCCTTGGAACGGTAAGACTTCTACCGAGAAGGGCGCTCATCCGAACAGCAGATTCACCGCTCCCGCGGTAAACTGCCCCTGCATCAGCCCCGAGTTCGAGAACGGCAACGGCGTTCCGCTCAGCGCGTTCATCTTCGGCGGCAGACGTGCAAAGACCGCTCCGCTCGTATATCAGGCTAAGGACTGGGAGAACGGCGTATTCGTCGGCTCCATCATGGCGAGCGAGACCACCGCTGCGGCGGCAGGCGCAGTCGGCGTTGTAAGACGCGATCCTATGGCTATGCTCCCGTTCTGCGGTTACAACATGGGCGACTACTTCGGCCACTGGATCGAGATGGGCAAGAAGCTGGGCGACAAGGCCCCCAAGATCTTCCATGTGAACTGGTTCCGCACCGACGACGAAGGCCACTTCATCTGGCCGGGCTTCGGCGACAACATGAGAGTCCTCGACTGGATGCTCAAGAGGATCGCAGGCGAAGTCGACGCAGAGGAGACCGCTATCGGCTACGTTCCGAAGGCTGAGGACATCAATATCGAGGGTCTCGATATGAGCGTAGACACCGTCAAGGGTCTTATCGCTATCGATAAAGAGAACTGGAAGAAAGAAGTCGAAGGCATCAAAGAGTTCTACGCAAAGTTCGGCGACAAGCTCCCCAAAGAGCTGGCTAAGCAGGCAGAAGAGCTCGAGAAAAAACTCAACAAGTAATACCACTTTTCCCGCGGTTAGGAAAAGAGATATCGCCAAAGAACAAACCGTCCTTCCCCGTTCAGGGGAGGGACGAGTTTTTTCTGCCTTTTCGACGGCGGAGTATGTTTTTTTGAGAGAGTGCAGGGGAGAACTTATGCCGCAAGAGTTGTCCGACTTCTCTGAAGATATTTTCTTCTTTGCATCGTAAAGTCGTGTGATGAGACGCAGTTTTATGTCTTTTGTCGCTGTTTTTTAACTGAGTTTCCCGGCTTCGGGAGACGTGTGCGGGCAGGGCGGCGCAGCCGATTTTACGCACATTTTACACCCGTACGCGGCTTTGGTAAATTGTTTGTAAAAACCCCTCCGAAAACGCAAAAGGCAATTTACAAATGCCTTATTATGTAATATATTTAGAGTATGAAACGCTTTGCAAAATTCGTAGTCAAATACAGACTTATACTATTGTGCGTGATGCTTCTTCTGACCATCGCGTCGCTTTTTGCAATGGCGTTCGTCAACGTCAATTCAGACATTCTCTCTTATCTTCCCGACGACGTCGATATGACTACGGGAATGAATTTTATGAAAGAAAACTTCGATATGCAGGGCGACGCGATCATAGGCGTGCAGGGCGCGACCTATGAGAATATGCAAGAAGTCGTAGCTCTCATCGAGGAACAAGGCGGCACCAAGCAGGGCGGTATAATCTGGTACGGTATGCTGAAAGAGATGCAGGAAATCGACTGGTCTGCGCTCGACAGATATCAGAACATAGTCAACAGTATAATCAGCAAGTACGGGCTTACGATCGACGACCTTAAATCTATGGTCGAAACTCTTTCGACGAATCCCGAAATAACGTCGATGTTCCATCCGGACGACGACACCTATCTGATGATGCTGCAGCTCAACGTGCCCAGTTCTTCCAACGAGGCAATGGATCTGCTCAAGTCGATTGAAAAGCATCTCGAAGATAAAGGCTTCGACTACGCTATGGGCGGCAGTACGCAGATAACGCGCGAAATATTCGACAGCACGATAGGCGAGATAGGCAAGTATGCCGTTGTCGCGGTGCTCGTGATGTTCATCATACTGCTTCTCACGTCCAATTCGCTGATCGACCCCATTATATTCATGCTTACGCTCGGCGTGTCGATAATTATAAATATGGGTTCGAACATTATTCTTCCCAGCGTCTCGGTCGTCACGTATGCGGCGTCGTCCATACTCCAGCTTGCGCTGTCGATGGACTATGCGATATTCCTGATGCACTCGTTCTCCGAGGAACAGAAGAAGACGCTTGACGACAACCTCGCGATGGAAAGGGCGATACCCAAGACGTTCTCGACGATCTCGGCTTCGGCTCTGACGACGGTCGGCGGCTTCCTCGCGCTGTTCGCGATGAGGTTCAAGATAGGAGAGGACCTCGGTCTCGTGCTCGCAAAAGGCGTTTTCCTCAGTCTTGTCACGGTAATTCTGTTGCAGCCGTGCCTTATGCTCCTTTTCAAAAAACTTTCGCGCAAGACTCAGCACAGGATAATCGTGCCCAAATTCAAGAATATAGCGTCTTATTCTGTCACTCACAGAAAGACGATAATTGCGATCGCGCTTGCGCTTCTGATCCCCGTGGCGGTGATGCAGAACATGGTCGAGCTTTCCTATATCAAATTCGTCGAAGAAAATCCCAATCCGACGGCGATAGAAGAAAAAGTCGACGCGCTCAGCAACTCGCTCGTCGTGATCGTTCCCGCAACTACCGAACAGCTCAACGGCAGCAGCAACGTGGCTGAGCAATACGAATTTCTTGCGACGATCAGAGAACGCGATGACGTCAACGCTGTCATGGGCTTGTTCTCGATGTTGCCCGAGGAGACCGCAGAAGGCATAGTCAATCTCGTCAACGACAAGCAACTCTCGGGATTGATGGGTGCGTCCGGCATGGATATGTCGATGATCACGGGCTTCCTCAACAACGGGTACACGATGTACTCGATCATGCTCGACGCGGATCCGGAATCCGCAGAAGGCACTGTCGCGCTCGGCGAGATACGCACGCTCCTTGACGAAACTTTCGGCGAAGGCGGCTATTATATCACGGGAATGACGCAGGCGGTCAGCGACTTGCAGGGCATTACGCCCACAGACTTCCTCGTCGTGTCGCTCGTCTCGATCGCGGTGATATTCGTGATACTGTTGTTCACGCTGTGGTCGTTCAAGATGTCGGTCATTGTCGTGCTCGTCATCGAGTTCGGTATCTTCGTCAACCTGTCGATCAGCTATATATTCGGGCAGACCGTCAACTTTATGGCGTATATCATACTGAGTTCGATACAGCTCGGCGCAACGGTCGACTACGCGATACTCTATACCGTCAAATATCAGAATTATCTCGGCTTGCGTTCGGCGAGAGAAGCGGCGTATACAGCGCTTACAGAGAGCGGCGTCTCGATAATGACGTCGGTCGCGATCCTTGCGGGTTGCTGTCTGTCGGTGTCGCTGATAACGACCAATATCATAGTCAGCGAGATCACGCTTATGATAGCGAGAGGCTCGATAATAAGCGGCATTCTCGTAATGATGCTGTTGCCTGCGCTTCTGATCATATCGACGGGCAATCAGAAACTGGAAAAACGCAGTATCAGAAAACTTCAGAACAAGCTGTTCAGAAGGGACTACAAGGAGAAAAGCGCGCAAAAAGACAACTGACGTCGGATAAGAGATTGTTCACGCGTTATACGATATTTATGAATAAAGCCGCACCGTGCGGCTTTGTTTTTTTGCAAAAAAGCGCCCCCGCATAAGCGGAGGCGCAGACCTTTTGTATTCTTTGTTTGTCAGTCGAATACTCTGACTTTGATGAAGCCCTCCTGAGCCTGCATCTGCTTGATCGTCTCCTCGTCGACAGCCGCGTCAACGTCGAGCAACATATAGCCGATCTCGCCCTTTGAAGCGGATACGAGGTTGGCGATGTTGATGCCCTTCTTGGCGATGAATGAAGTTGCGGTCGCGATCATGTTGGCGACGTTCTTGTGCAGTATGCTTATGCGGCAGACCCCCGTTCTCGGAGCGGTGGCATAAGGGAAGTTGACGCTGTTGACTACGTTGCCGTTCTCGAGGAAGTCCTTGAGCTGGCGCGCCGCCATAACAGCGCAGTTGTCCTCTGCCTCGGGAGTGGATGCGCCCAGGTGAGGTATCGTGATGACGTTGTCTATGCCGAGCAGTTCGGGCTTGGGAAGGTCGGTGACGTATCTGCCCACTTTGCCGCTCTTTACCGCTTCGACCACGTCGGCGTTGTTGACGAGTTCGCCTCTTGCGAAGTTGAGGATCACGACGCCGTTTTTCATCGTCTTGATGCTCTGTTCGTTGATCATGTTCTTGGTCTGCTCGGTAGCGGGGACGTGGAGAGTGATGTAGTCGGACTCTGCGAAGAGCTGATTGACGTCGGTGATGTGTACGACGTTCTTGTCGAGCATGAGCGCGCCGTCAACGCTGAGGTAAGGGTCGTAGCCGAGCACGGTCATGCCAAGTTCGATGGCGATGTTGGCAACAAGTCTGCCGATCGCGCCGAGACCTATGACGCCGAGCGTTTTGCCCTGTATTTCCTGACCTACGAAAGCCTTCTTGCCTTTTTCGACCTGCTTGTCCACGTCGTCGCCCTTGAGAGACTGCGTCCAGTTGATGCCCTGAACGATCTTGCGGCTGCCGAGGAGCATACCCGCGATGACGAGTTCTTTCACCGCGTTAGCGTTGGCGCCGGGGGTGTTGAATACGCAAATGCCTTGCTGAGTCATCTTGTCGATGGGGATATTGTTGACGCCCGCGCCTGCGCGTGCGACCGCCTGTACGGTTGCGGGCACTTCGTAGTCGTGCATATTGAAACTTCTGAGAAGTATCGCCTGCGGATTCTTGACGTCGGTGCCTACAGTATAGGACTGCTCGGGGAGCAAGCTTTTGACTTTGGGGCTGATTTCGTTGAGTTTGAGTATATTGATCATGTCGTTCACCTGTTATTTGTTTTCAATCTCGAATTTCTTCATGAATTCGATGAGCGCCTTTACGCCTTCTACGGGCATTGCGTTGTAGATGGAAGCGCGCATACCGCCGACCAGCTTGTGTCCTTTGATGGAGAGCAGGCCGTTTTTTGCCGCCTCTGCGACGAATTTCGCGTCGAGTTCTTTGTCTCCGGTCACGAAAGGTACGTTCATCATCGAGCGATCCTCTTTGTTGACGTAGTTGTGATAGAAAGAACTGTTGTCGATGAAGTCGTACAAAAGACCCGCCTTGTATTCGTTGATCTTCTGGATCTCGGCAACGCCGCCCATTTTCTTGAGGTGGCGCAGGTTGAGCATCGCCATGTAGATCGCAAAGCAGGGAGGAGTGTTGTAAAGGCTGTCGGCATCCGCCTGAGTGCTCCACTTGAGCATCGTCGGGCAGTTGGGCTGTTCTTTGCCGATGAGGTCCTCGCGCACGATGATTATGGTTACGCCTGCGGGCGCGACGTTTTTCTGCGCGCCGGCGTACATTACGCCGTACTTGCTGACATCCATGACTTCGCTGAGGATGTTGGACGAAACGTCTGATACGAGCACGCCGCTCTTGGGAACGGGCAGAGAAGTGTAACGCGTGCCGAAGATCGTGTTGTTCTGGCAGATATAGAGGTAGTCCGCATTGTCGGAAAGAGTCAGCTCTCTGGGGATATAAGTATAGGTCTTGTCTTCGGACGAAGCCGCGAGACGGATATCTCCGAAAGGCTTCGCAGCCTTGTATGCCTTTTTGGCAAAGTTGCCCGTGACGACGTAATCCGCAACGCCGGAACCGCTGAGCAGATTGAGCGGTATCGCGTCGAACTGCTGGGAAGCGCCGCCCTGCACGAGCAGGATCTTGTAATTGTCGGGTACGTTCATGAGTTCGCGGAGCAGGGCGAGACATTCTTTGTGGATCTCGTCATACTGCTTGCTGCGGTGGCTCATTTCGGTGACGCTCATGCCGCATCCCTGATAATCGACGAAGTCGGTCTGAGCCTGTTGAAGGACCTCGAGCGGGAGCATCGAGGGACCTGCAGAAAAATTGTAAGCTCTCATATATTAACCTTCCTTTGAAAAAGATTTTTAATTTAATATATATAATTATACGCTTATAAACGCGCGCGCGCAACCAAAAACGGGCGGGGATTGCGAATATTTTAACAATATTTTCAATATAATAAGCCTGAAAGACGAGATCGCCGTGCGGCTGATAGGCACGCGTTGCGGCTCTCTCTCAATATGATAAGAAAAGGAGAGAAAGATGCTTGCTGTTATAATGGCGGGAGGCGTGGGGAGCAGACTCAGACCGCTGACCGACAGGATCCCCAAACCCATGGTAAAAATTATAGACAAACCGGTGCTCGAGTATACGGTAGAGCATCTCAGAAGTTGCGGCATTACAGATATTGCCATGACGCTTTGCTACCGCCCGTCGGTCATAATAAGGCACTTTGGCGACGGCGGTAGATTCGGCGTAAGGATAAGGTATTTTTTAGAGAAAACACCTCTCGGCACGGCGGGAGGAGTGGCGGCGGCGACGCGCGGTGTCGGAGGTCCTTTTCTCGTCGTAAGTGGAGACGCGTTCACGGATATAGATTATTCTCAGCTTGTGCGCTATCATATCGGCAAGGGCGCAGAGGTGACGGTCGCGGTAAAAAAGGTCAAAGATCCGTCGCCTTTCGGAGTGGTCGTGTCAGACCGTACGGGCAAGATAATCCACTTTGAAGAAAAGCCCGCAAATCCCGCGTCGGACACCGTGAATATGGGCGTATACTGTATGGACAAATCGGCTTTGGAACTCGTCCCTGAAAATCAGAAATACGACTTTGCAAGAGATCTGTTCCCCCGACTTGTCGGCAGTATGTACGCTATGCCCGCCGACTGCTACTGGTCGGATATAGGCACGCTTTCTTCCTATTATCTGACCAACAACGACGTGGCTCTCGACGGCAAGCGCTTCGGCTTCTGTCTGTGAATCGTTCAAGGTTTTCACGTGCCGTCCAACGTATTTTCCCATACGGGGCGATTACGGCATGCGTCCCGCGTACAAGTCGGGGCGATCTCAACGCAGACGAACAGAAAAGCAGATTGGGAGGCTGATTGTCGCTGTCGCACACCGTTGCTTGTCTCACACAGAGATGCCTTTCCGTCCGGATTTACAGAACCGCTGAAACACACGATAAAAATCATCGATTGCGGTGGCTTGCGGTTTTAAGCCGTATTTATCCTGAATGAGTTGCGTAATGCGAAGTCTGTATATGTACCCGTCGCACGGGCAATGCGTTTAACACGGTAACTGCGGAAAGTAGCCGCTTTTAACCGTTTTTGTATTATTCCGATCGATATATTAAAGCAATAAAGAAGCCGCCCGTAAAGGCGGCTTTCGCATTTGTCTCAATCAGACTCAGAGTTTTGTCCCGCACTTGTCGCAGAACGCCGCGTCCGCGTCGAGATCTGCTCCGCACGACGGACATTTTTTGACAAGCGGAGCTCCGCATTTTTTGCAGAATGCAGAGTCTTTGTCGTTCTCCGCGCCGCAGGAAGGGCAGACTCTGACGTCCGAATTCTTGACCGCGTCCGCGATCGCTCTGACGCCCGGCTGTATTTCTTTGCCCGCTTCGTTGAATACAGGCGCGCTCTCACGCATGGCATAGCTCGCCATCTCTCTGCGGAATCCCATCGAAGTGATCGCCGCTCCTACGGCGATAAGCGGGAATCCCACGAAGAAGCACCAGAACTTTGAGGGCATACCGCTCATATTGCTCATAGTCGATATCACGTCCACAAATCCGGTGATCGCAAAAGCAAGTCCTGCTATCAGAAGAAGGGGACCGGTTATTTTAAACGCAAGTTTTGTCCTGCGGTGTTTTTTTTCTTTTTCATCCATTTGATAAATCCTCCCTTACAGACATTATTATACCAAACCTGTCGCAATTGTCAATATTTTTCCTGAAAAGGTCGATAATTCAAAGAGCAGGCAGAGTGTCTGCAGGAATAATTGACACGACGGCTGTATTTAATTATAATAAATGTGTATTATTCTGCTTTTATGCGGCTTTAAACGTCGCAGGCATATATCGGAGGCTTGAATGGCAAAAAAATATAAAGCGCTCAAAGTCGTTTTTCTCGGCGGCGTGGGCGAGATAGGAAAGAACATGACCGCGATCGAGTACGGCGACAACATACTCATCATAGATTGCGGCTGTATGTTCGGCACGGTCGATACGCCGGGCGTCGATCTGATCATCCCGGATTTTTCTTATATCGACGAAAATATAGACAAGATCAAGGGCATAGTGCTGACTCACGGTCACGAGGACCATATAGGCGGCGTGCCCTATCTCGTAAAAGACAGACTGGACAACGTGAAGATCTACGGCAGCGATCTGACGCTCGCGCTTCTCAAAAACAAGTTCAAGGAGCACAACATCACGTCGCCCAAACTCGTTACGGTCAAGGGCGGCGAGGTCAAAAATATCGGTTGCTTCGACGTGGAATTCGTAAGGGTCACGCACAGCATTTCGGGTTCATACGCGCTCGCGATCAAAACGCCCGTCGGTGTCGTGTTTCATACGGGAGACTTCAAGGTCGACCACACTCCGCTTTCGGGCGAGAGCATAGACCTGCCTCGCCTTGCGGCAATAGGCGAGAAGGGCGTCAAACTCATGCTGGGCGAGTCGACCAACGTAGAGCGCGACGGCTATACTATGAGCGAGCAGAAAGTGGGAGAGACCCTCGACAAGATCGTCTCCGCCAATACCGACAGCAGCATCATCATCGCGACTTTCGCGTCCAACGTCAACAGGATACAGCAGATCATCAACATCTGTCAGAAGTACAACCGCAAGGTCGCTTTCAACGGCAGAAGCATGAAGAATATCAGCGAGATCGCGACCAAGCTGGGCATAATGAACGCCGACAGCGGCACTATAGTCGACATCGAGAAGATAGGCAGATACGCGCCCGGCGAACTGTGCATAATCACGACGGGATCGCAGGGCGAGCCTATGAGCGCGCTGACCCGTATGGCTTCGGGCGACGACAAGGTCAGCGTGGGCAGACAGGACGTGGTCGTCATATCGTCGTCTCCGATACCCGGCAACGAAAAGATGATATACAACGTCATCAACAATCTGTGCAAGCGCGGCGCGAGAGTGCTTTACGGCTCGCTTGCCGAACTGCACGTGTCGGGTCACGCCTGCAAGGAAGAACTCAAGCTGATGCAAAGGCTTATACATCCGCAGTATTTTGTGCCCGTGCACGGCGAATACCGTCACCTTAAACTGCATCAGGAACTCGCTATGCGTCTCGGTATGAGCGAGGACAACATAAGGATACCCGAGATAGGCGACTGTTTAGAACTCAAGCAGAAAAAACTCGTCAAAACGGGTACGGTCACGGCGGGCAACGTATACGTTGACGGGCTCGTGGACGTGGACGACCTCGTACTCAAGGACCGCCAGCAACTCAGCAAGGACGGCTTTGTCATACTTCTCGTGACGATAGGGCTTGAGACTTCGTCGCTTCTCACGCCTCCCGAGGTGATAACCCGCGGCTTCCAGATGGGAGAGGAACACTTGGAGCCTATCAAGGAGATCGTCAGCACTACGGTCGAAAAGGCGAATTACAAGGGCGCGAAAGAGAGGAACAAACTCAAGGCGAGCCTGCGCAGGCAGGTGGAGAGATACATCTCGGGCAAGCTCAAGCAAAAGCCGATGATTCTGCCGATAATCACCGAGGTGGAGTGATGTCCGACCTCGCGATGTGTGCCGAGAGGCTTGACGCGCTGAGCCCGTCCTACGAGGCGGAAGCAAGGGAGAAGTTTATCCCGATAATCAGACCCGAGAGCCTCAGGCTTCTGCTTGACGCGGCAAAAAAGACGCGTTGCCGCAGGATACTCGAGATAGGCACGGCGATAGGCTTTTCGACGGCATGGCTCGCGGTAACCACGGGAGCAGTCGTCGATACGGTAGAGAAGGACAAAACTAGACGCGACCGCGCGCTCGAATTCTGGAATAGCGTCGGCATAGGGGACAGGATAAATTCCTATCTCGGCGACGCTGACGAGCTTGTGCCCGCGCTCGCGGCGAAATACCGCTACGATTTTGTGTTTATCGACGCGGCAAAGAGCAGATATTCCGATTACCTCGACGCGGTCTATCCGTCGCTCGAAAAGGGCGGGGCGGTCTTTGCCGACAACGTTTATTACCTCGGACTTGTCAAAGGCGACGCATATCCGCCGCACAAGCACAGGACGATAGTGACCAATATGCGCGCTTTTCTCAAAAAGATAAGCGACAAGGAAAAATTCGATACGACAGTATACGACACGGAGGACGGCACGGCTGTATGCGTGAAACTGTAAAAACCGAGCTTCTGGCGCCTGCCGGAAACTTTGAAAAACTCAAGACGGCGATTCATTTCGGCGCGGACGCGGTTTATATCGGCGGCAGCGAGTTTTCGCTGAGAGCCAATGCGGGAAACTTCTCCGACGCGCAGATAAAGGAAGCCTGCGCTTATGCTAAAGCGCGTGGCAAAAAAGTGTATGCCGCGGTCAACGTGTTTGCGAAGAACGACGATTTTTTACGTCTGCCCGAGTATCTGCAATCGTTGCAGGAAGCGGGGGTGGACGGTATGATCGTCACCGATCCCGGCGTTATAGAGTTTTGCAAAAAATACGCGCCCGTGTCGGAGATACACATTTCGACGCAGGCGAACACGACCAACAAATACGCTGCGAAGTTCTGGGCAGAGCAGGGCGCGAATCGCATAGTTCTCGCCCGCGAGACTTCTCTTGCGGAGATAAAGGAGATAAGGGATTACCTCCCCGACGACGTGCAGATAGAGGCTTTCGTGCACGGCGCGATGTGCATTTCCTACAGCGGCAGATGTCTGCTTTCCGCCGCGCTTGCAGGGAGAAGCGGCAACAGAGGCGACTGCGTTCAGGCGTGCCGCTGGGAGTACGAGATCACAGAGAAAAACCGCAAGGGCGAGAGGCTCCCGGTCTGCGAGGACGGCAGGGGTACATATATACTCAACAGCAAGGACCTGAATATGCTCGCGCATATCGGCGAACTCATCGACGCGGGAGTCTGTTCTTTTAAGATAGAAGGAAGAATGAAGTCGCAGTATTACGTCGCGAGCGTGGTAAACGCGTACCGCAAGGCGATAGACGGCTTTTCGCGTGACGCTGATTATGCGATACCCGACATGCTTGCGGCGGAGCTTGAAAAGAACAGCCACCGCGATTATACGACGGGATTCTATTACGGTGAAAAGGACAGCGTATGCGCTGATACTTCGCAACCGAAGTGCGACTGGGAATTTACGGCGTCGGTCAAAGGCTACGACGAGGAAAGGAAGGCGATAATCGTCGAACAGCGCAACAGATTTGCCGCGGGGGACGAACTCGAAATCCTTTCTCCCGACGAAAAATACTTCTGCAGGACTCTGAAAATTGCGGATATGTACGATGATAGCGGCGCAAAGGTAGACGACGCAAAACTCGTCCAGCAGATTTTGTATATACCGGCAGACCTGAGACTTCAAAAAGGCGATATTCTGAGAAAGAGGGTGTTGAAATGAAAAAGACGATAGTGATACTTTATACCAAGGGAATGTACGATACGGTTGCGGCTGACATCTGCAACTATATGACAAAGCGCTATTCCGATTGCGACGTCGTCGCGATAGACGAGGACAGATACAGCAATCTGTGCTCGGCGCAGTTCGTCAGGAATACCTATATCTTCACCGCGCGCAACATGGCGTGGCTCAACAGATTCGCGGTGCTGATCCGGGAGAAGTTTTTGCCCAAGAAGATAGACAAGACGGTCAAACCCTACGAGCGCGAACTCAAAGAGGAGAATCCGACGAGGAATTACCGCCAGAAGTTCCACAAGGTGGACAACATCTTCATGCGCTTCAATCCCGAAGTCGTGATATGCCTCTCGCCTAAAGGGCACAACAAGGCGATTCTCGCCAAGCAGAGACTTGCGATGAACGATGTCAAGGTGTATGCGCTGATCACCGATTTTTCTCTCAACAAGGCTTATATCAATTATCAGAGCGACGGCTACTTCGTGCAGAACGAGGTGATCAAGCAGGCGTTGATCGCCAATAAGGTCGACGAGGAAAAGATAGCGGTGTGCGGCACGATAATAGACGAGGAGAGGCTCGTCGAAGTGCCGAGAGAGGAAGCTCGCGCAACGCTGAAGATAGAAAACGATCTGCCCACCGTCACTATAAGCGGCGGCAGGTACGGGGTGAGTTACGTCAAGGATACGTTCGATACGCTCGCGCCTTATACCGACAGACTCAATCTTATCGTGCTGACGGGCGGAAGCGCTTCGATAGAAAAATTCGTGCTGACTTACTGCGAGGCGAAGAACTACAACAAGAACATTTTCGTCGTCAGAGAGGTCAGGGATATGAACGCGATCTATGCGGTCACGGACGTCATGGTATGCTCGCCGACGACGGTCACGATGTACGAGATCTTTGCAAAAAATATCCCGTGCGTGTTGATAAGAAGCCTTAACAACAACGAAAAAGGCAATCTCTCTTTCCTCGCGGAGGAACAGCTCGCGATGCGCGGAGGCAAGGACGAACAGCTCGCGACCGCGGTGCTCGGTTTTATAAACAACAACAACCTGAAACAGGAGTATCTTTACAATCAGCGCAAGTTCTTCGACGCGGGAGCGATCGAAGGTTTTGCGGAGACGGTATACAAAGAGAGCGTTGCGATATTCAAAGCGCGCGAGGACACTAAGGCAGAAAGCGCCGCGGCTGCAGAAGCCGGGGGCGAGGTCAAGGACGACGACGGCGAAAGCGATCTGACTGTCGCCAAGAAAGGATACAAAAAGGAGTAATCATGGTAAAACACGTAGTGATGTATAAACTCAAAGACGATTGCAAGGACAAGGCGGACGAACTCATCGGGAAATTCCTTTCGATGAAAGGCAGAATAGAAGGGCTCGTCGATATGACCTCGGGCAAGGATTTCAAGAGAGAGGGCAGGAGCTACGACGTCGCGCTCGTATGCACGCTCGAAAGCGAAGAAGCGCTTGAGAAATACGCGGTGCACCCCGTACACCTTCCCGTGCTTGCGTACGCTAAGACGGTCGTCGAAAGATCGCACAGCGTCGATTTTTGCGAATAAGGCGGCTAAGACCGCAAGTCATAAGGAGACAATATGAAAATAGTAATAAAACTCAAGGACGGCAGGAAGATGAACGCGACTCTCGACGAAAGCGCGGCGCCCGTGACCGTAGCCAACTTTGCAAAACTCGTCGACGAAAAGTTCTTCGACGGACTAATTTTTCACCGCGTTATCCCGGGATTTATGATACAGGGCGGAGGTATGGACGTGACGATGAGAGAGAAGCGCGCCAAGGCGATAAAGGGAGAATTTGCCTCTAACGGCGTGAAAAATCCTGTCTCTCACGTGCCCGGAGTGCTCTCGATGGCGCGCACCATGGTCAAGGACAGCGCGAGCTCGCAGTTTTTCGTATGCGTCGCCGACTGCACCTTCCTCGACGGCGAGTACGCCGCTTTCGGAAAGCTCGACGACAAGGAGAGCCTCGACGTCGCGATAGCGATATCGACGGTAAAGACGGGCAGATACGGATATTTCGACGACGTTCCGCTCGAGCCCGTCGTCATCGATACGATAGAGAAGATAGGCTGACAATGCATGCGGGTTGATTGCCAGAAAATGTCAGCTTTTTACGCCAACTAAAACAGCGCGCCGCCGCATACTAAGATTATGGAGTATGCGGCGGTTTTTTTATTGTTTTCCGTCACGATAGCGGCGGCGATACGCGTATGTGCGAGCGGAAAAGGAGTGTTTACGCTCGCTTTCCTCGTGCTGACGACATTGACGCTATGTCCCGAGCAGTCGGGCGAGGGGGTGCGGTTTTCTCCCGCTTTGCTGTTCTGCGCATTGGCGGGGACGGCTTACATCGGGTACGAAAAAGATATCAGGGCGATAGTATGCTCGCTCGTCGTAGCGACCGTGGCGGCAGGCGCGACAACGAGCCGCGTCGACGTTGCGGGGATCGCATACGTCGGCGCCGCGGCGTTCTGCGCGCTGATGCTCAAGCCGTTCAGCGCGGGCGGCGCGCTCGCAGTCGGGTACGTTTTGGGCGATACGTATTCGTTTTTCGCCGACAAAGCGCTGATTTTCAGATACGAATTGTTCTCTGTGAATACGGTCTATGCGGCAATTTTCTGCACGTTTCTCGCGGCTCTGACAAAAGCCGTATCTGACGTTTACGGCGCGCGGCGCGGGCGAGGACGGGCGGTTTTGACCGTTTTTAAACCTGATCGGTACAAGTGCTGACAACGGTCGGCACTTTTTTTACGCGCGCCCGCTTTACTTTGGCGCAATTATATTATATAATTTTACGGAAGCGCGCTTCAAAGGAGAGAACATGCCCAAAATCGTAAAAGTGGACGCAAACGGTATCGCCGCGGAACTCGGCTTCGAGGTCGGCGACGAGATAATCGGCTTCGACGGTCATCCGTACGAGGACGTCCTCGACTACATTTTTTACGACGAAGCCGAAAAGTTTACAATAAACGTCCGCACCAAGGACGGTGAGACCGTAGACTGCGAAGTGGAAAAATTGCCCGAGGAGAAGATAGGCGTAGAGTTTGACGACGACGGTCAGCTCGTGCCGATACGTTGCAGGAACAAATGCGTGTTCTGCTTCGTCGATCAGCTCCCCAAGGGGATGAGAGACACCCTTTACGTCAAGGACGACGATTACAGGCTGTCCTTCGTCAGCGGCAATTACGTGACTCTGACCAACGTGTTCGACAAGGAGATGGAGAGGATATTGAGGCTTCACCTCAGCCCGCTTTACGTATCCGTGCATTGCTTCGACAAGGCGCGAAAGACGGAGATGGTCGCCAATCCCGAGGGCGCGAAACTTTTCGACAAGATGAAAGTCCTCGCCGCGCACGGCATAGTCATGCACACGCAGATAGTGCTGTGCAAGGGCGTGAACGACGGAGAGATACTGGGCGAAACGCTTGAAGAACTTGCAAAGTTACGCCCGCAGGTCGCGTCGGTCGCGATAGTGCCCGTAGGACTTACCGGACACCGCGAAAAGCTGAAAAAGCTCGACGCGATAGACGAAAAAACGGCGCGCGAAGTGATAAGCGCCGTCGAAAAGTTCGACAAGGAACAGGGCGGCGGCTTTGCCTGTTGCTCGGACGAATTCTATCTCAAGGCGGATCTGCCGCTTCCCGATTACGAGAGATACGGCGATTTTTCGCAGATAGAGAACGGCGTGGGTCTCGTCCGCACCTTTGAAAGAGAGGTGGACGAGAGTCTGAAAGGGCTGAACGTATGCGACGCGGCGGGCGAAGTCGCGTTCGTTACGGGGCAGTCTTTCAAAGGCGAGCTCGCAAAGTGCGTAGACAAGGTGCGCCCGTATTTCCCCAATTGCACGTTCAGGATAGTCGACGTATACAACGACTATTTCGGCAGGAGCATCACGGTCGCGGGGCTCATCACGGCGACAGACATAATCGCGCAGGCAGAGGACATGCCCGCGTATACTGTGATACCGTCGACGATGCTGAGAGAATTCACGCATACTTTCCTCGACGGGATAAGCGTTGAAGAACTCGAAAAAAAACTCGATACTAAGATAATAGTGAGCGCGGGAGGCGCAGACCTCGTACGCGCGGCAAAGGAGGCGACACAGTCATGCAGGTAAAACCTTTGGTTGCCATAGTGGGTAGACCCAACGTGGGCAAGTCCACGCTTTTCAATAAAATAGTCGGCAAGAGGCTGTCTATCGTAGAGGATTACGAGGGCGTGACCCGCGACAGACTTTATTGCGATACCGAGTGGTGCGGCTATTCGTTCACGCTGATAGACACCGGCGGTCTCGACGTCAGGAGCGAGGACGAGATGTGGTCGCATATCCGTCGTCAGGCACAGGTCGCGGTCGATATAGCCAACGCGATCATATTCGTCGTGGACGGCAAGGGAGGACTTACTTCCAACGATATAGAAGTGGCTTCTTTCCTCAGAAAGAGCAAAAAACCCGTTATCCTCGCGGTCAACAAACTCGACAATTACGAAGAAGACAGGATATACGACTTTTACAACCTCGGCATAGGCGACCCTGTCGGGGTCTCTGCGGAGCAGGGACTCGGCATAGGAGATCTGCTTGACGAGGTGGTTAAAAATATCGACAAGACGCCCGCGGAAACAGATCCCGAAATGCTCAACGTCGCAATAGTCGGCAAGCCGAATGCGGGCAAGTCGTCCATAACCAACAAGATACTGGGCTACGAGAGGGTAATCGTCAGCGATATTGCAGGCACGACGCGCGACGCGATCGATACCGCTTTCGAGTGGCAGGGGCGCAAATTCAATATCATCGACACAGCCGGCATCAGAAAAAAATCGAGCGTGGACGAGGGAGTGGAGCAGTACAGCGTTATACGTTCTCTCGCCGCGATAAGGCGCGCCGACATAGTGCTCGTCGTCATCGACGCGAAAGAGGGCATAAGCGAACAGGACGTCAAGATATGCGGTTACGTCCACGAGCAGGGCAAGCCGTCCGTCATTGTGATGAATAAGTGGGACGCCGTAGAAAAGGACGCTTATACGGTCAACACCTTCAACAAAAAGCTGGAGGGCGAACTCAAATTCATGTCATATTTTGTGCCGCTTTACGTTTCCGCCAAGACGGGACAGAGAGTGGAAAAACTGCTCGCGACGGCTATGGAAGTCTATGCGGAGGCGAGCAAGAGAGTCGCTACGGGCGTGCTCAACGACATAATCAGAGAAGCGGTGCTCGCCAACGAACCGCCTACGTTCAACGGCAAAAAACTCAAGATATATTACGTCACGCAGGCGTCGACAAATCCGCCCGTGTTCGTGTTTTTCGTCAACGACGACAAACTGCTCAACTTCAGTTACAAGCGCTATCTCAACAACGCGCTCAGAAACGCATTTACGTTCAGAGGCACGCCGATCAAGCTGGAGATGAGAAGCAAAGACTCGAAAGACTACGAAATGTAATATTTGCAATGCGTGCGCATTTACTTGATACGGCGTGCGCGTTGTGTTAAAATGTAGCGCGGAAGGCGAAATGGCTTTCCTTGTAACGAGACAATAAATTTTTTATATACAAGAGGTGCTTATGAAGTATACCAACCTGACGAAGGAGCAACTCAAAGAACTTTTGGACTCCGCTAAAAAAGAGTACGAAGAAATCGCCGCGAAAGGCTACAAAGTCGACATCGCGCGCGGCAAGCCGTGCAATGCGCAGGCGGCGCTCGCTTACGATATGCTCACCGCTCCCGCAGCGGAAGAATATCCGATGGCTTATCTCAACTACGGCATGCCCGAAGGTATTCCCGAGATGAGAAAACTCTTTGCTCAGCTTCTCGGTCTGGAGCCGTCTCAGGTCATCGTCGGCGGCAACAGCTCGCTCAATATGATGTACGATACCGTGCAGAGGGCAATGCAGTTCGGTCTGCTCGGCGAAAAACCGTGGAACAAGTGCGAGAAAGTCAGATTCCTGTGCCCCGTGCCCGGATACGACCGTCATTTTGCGGTCACCCAGCACTTCGGCATAGATATGATCAACGTGCCTATGGACGACAACGGTCCCAATATGGATCTTGTCGAGAGTCTCGTTGCGTCCGACGAGAGCGCCAAAGGTATCTGGTGCGTGCCCAAATATTCCAACCCGACCGGCATCGTTTACAGCGACGAGGTCGTCGCAAGACTTGCAACGATGAAGACGGCGGCAAAGGATTTCAGAATTTTCTGGGACAACGCTTATTGCGTGCACGATCTTACCGACGAGACGGTCGAGCTTGCCAACATCATGACAATAGCGAAGAAAGCCGGCAACGAGGACAGGATCTTCGAGTTTGCTTCCACTTCCAAGATCACGGTTGCGGGCGCGGGCGTGGCATGCATGGGCGCAAGCGAAGCCAATATCAAAGACGCGATGAGTCACATCTTCTATCAGACGATAGGCAATGACAAGGTCAATCAGTACAGACATTTCAGATTTTTGCAGTCCGTCGAACATATCAAAGAGATCATGAACGCGCAGAAAGCGATCATCAAACCCAAGTTCGACGCAATAGTGTCCACGCTCGAGGAGAGCCTCGGCGACGATTGCGATATCGCACAGTGGACCAATCCAAAGGGCGGTTACTTCATCAGCCTCGACGTGCTCGACGGCTGTGCTTCGAGAGTAGCGGCGCTGTGCAAGGCGGCGGGACTTACGCTGACGGGCGCGGGCGCGACCTATCCTTATGGCAGAGACGACAGCGACAAGAATCTTCGTATCGCGCCGACCTATACCAACGGAGAGGACGTGTCGGTCGCGGCTGAAATACTCGTCGCGTGCGTCAAGCTCGCCTGCCTTGAGAAACTTGCGAAATAAGGAGTCTTTATGGCAAAACTTTTCATAGCTTCAGATATACACGGCAGCGCTCGTTTCGCAGAGCTTATGCTCGCGCGTTTTGAAGAAGAAAAGGCTGACGAACTTATACTTCTCGGAGACGTGTTCTATCACGGACCGAGGAATCCGCTTCCCGAAGGCTACGCGCCGATGAAGGTCGCGGAACTGCTCAAGCCGTATGCCGACAGACTTCTCGTCGTCAAAGGCAACTGCGACAGCGACGTGGACGCGATGATCGCGCCTTTCGAATTCGTAAGTATTGCTCAGCTCTACGTCGACGGCGTCAAAATAACCCTTCAGCACGGCGACAGATATTGTATAGACAACGTACCCGCAAATTGCGGCAACGCGCTCGTGTACGGGCATTATCACACATCGTTCGTGACGAGGAAAGACGGCAGAGTCATCGCCAATCCCGGCTCGGTATCCTTGCCGAAGAACGACACCGCGGCGGGGTATATAATCGTAGAAAACGGCGTCCTTATACTTAAGGCGCTTGAGGACGGAAAAGTTATAGCAAAAGAGGAGATTTTATGAAAATTTTCGACACAAAGGTTCAGGAACTTAAATATGAAGTTCTCAAAGCCGTTATAAAGGCGGCAGACAAAGGGGATATGAGCGACATCTATATCGACATCCCCAAGCAGATATCGCCCGGTCCCAAGCCGACGATGAGATGCTGTATATATAAGGAAAGAGCTATTGTGCAGGAGAGAATAAAGATGGCTCTCGGCGGAGACAAGTCCAACCCCAACAGCGTAGAGGTCATCGACGCGGCTTGCGACGCCTGCCCGATCGAGGGTATGTACATCACTCCCGCGTGCAGAGGCTGTATCTCTCACAAATGTCAGCAGGCATGTCCCAAGGACGCTATCACGATCGTCGACAACCACCCCGTAATAGACAAAGACAAATGCGTTGAGTGCGGCAGATGCGCGAAGGCGTGCCCTTATAGCGCGATCATAGAGCAGCGCCGTCCTTGTGTCAGAAGTTGCAAAGTGGGCGCGATTTCGATGGATGAAAACAAAAAAGCCAAGATCAACAACGACAAGTGTATTTCCTGCGGCGCGTGCGTATACCAGTGTCCGTTCGGCGCTATTGTAGACAAGTCGTTCATCATGGACGTGCTCGATATTCTCAAGAAGTCGGAAAACAATACGAAATACCACGTCTATGCCGTCATCGCTCCCGCGCTTGCAAGTCAGTTTACGGGCGTGCCCATGGCGAAAGTTGCCAGCGGTATTAAAAAACTGGGCTTTTACGATATAGCCGAAGCGGCGCTCGGCGCGGATATAACGCTCTATCACGAAGCGAAAGAGCTTAAGGAACGCGGCATTCTGACAACTTCGTGCTGCCCCTCTTTCGTCATGTTTATAGAGAAGAATTTCCCGGATCTCGTGAAATACGTTTCGAGTTCGGTATCTCCGATGATAGAGACGGCTATGCTGATCAAACGCAACGATCCCACCGCAAAGTGTATATTCATCGGACCTTGCACGAGTAAAAAACTCGAGTACAGGCTGCCCAAGACAAAGGGCGCGATTGACTGTGTAATGTCGTTTGAGGAACTTCAGGCATTCTTTGACGCCCGTGAGGTAGAACTTGCGAAGCTCGAAGATTGTCCTGTCGACGAGGCGTCCTATTACGGCAGAATTTTCGCAAAATCGGGCGGTATTACTCAAGGCGTGGTCAACGTCGCCAAGTCGATGGGGCTTGACAACGTGAAGCCGATAGCGATGAACGGCATCGAAGAATGCAGGATCAATCTCCTCAAACTCAAGCTGGGAAGAGCTGCGGAAAACTTCTTCGAGGGCATGGCATGCGACGGCGGTTGTCTCAACGGCGCGCTGATACTCCACCACGAGCAGAAGAACGTCGTTGAGATCGACAAGTTCGGCAACGCGGCGAGCCACAAGGATATTTCTTCAAGCGTAAGGAAATACGAAGAAAGCCTTAAGAACGCGGGAGAAAATCAGTAACCCCGATAAAATCGTTTCTCAATATATATCCGCCCTCCGGGGCGGATTTTTTATCTCTGACCGGGTTGGAGAGTCGGATCCGACCGATATTTTTCGACATCGTTTGACAGCTTAGAGTTTTAATGTTATTATAAAAACAGCGGGGATAAAATATGGATTACAACGTTTTTATTTGTTACAGAGGAGACGAGGGCGGCGTGCTTGCGTCCAATATCTATTCCGATCTGTGCCTTTATACCAACAATAAACTCAAAGTCTTTTTTGCGCCCAGATGTGTGCCGCACGGCGATAATTTCAAAGCGGCGTGCCTCGATACGGCGGGCAAAGTACAGCTTATGATACTCATATTGTCAAAAGGCTTTTTCGACAAGTGCGGAGACCCGGACGATATAGTGTACGGAGAGCTTAAGTCTGCACTTGAGAACGGTGAAACCAAATTTTTGCCGATAATAATGCCCGATTTCGACTTCAGAGACGTAGAGCTTTCAACCTGGTTCGACGATACCGAGGTGGACAGGATAAAGCATATAAGCGCGATCAAATTCACCGACGTGTATTCTTTCAGTTCCGTCGATATGCTGATACCGATACTTCGCGATAAGGTGGGAGAATTTTCTTATATAGACGCGCTGACCGACGGTTTGAATGCCGCCAATCCCAAGAAACGCATGCACATAAGCGCAGAGGGAAAAGAAAATTTCTTCAGCGACGAAAATAAGACCGAAAAGAACAGGCTCAGGGCTCAGCAGGAACTGCTGATGAAATTCGATATGCCGATATACGAAAAAGTTCTCGAGGGAAAACAAGGACTTTGCGTGCTCGATCTCGGGTGCGGCAACGGTGTGGCGCTTATGAACAGACTCGGCAACCGCAAAGAGGTCGATAAGATTATCGGTATCGAGTACGACAGGGCGGCTACCGACAGCGCAAATGCAAAATACGGTGGAGACAAGGCGAAGTTCTATTGCCTCGACGTCGAAAGCGACGGCTTTAAAGACGCATTGCTTGACATAATGGACGAAAACGGTATAGACAAATTCGATTTTGTCAATCTGCTTGCCGTAATGTCGCATTTCAAGTCGCCGTTCAAGGTGCTGAGAACGGTCAAATCGTGTTGCAGGAAGGGCGCGACCGTTTTTATACGCAATATCGACGACGGACTGAACATATGTTATCCCGACGAGGAAAAGAAGTTTGAACGTGCGTTTTCGCTCCTTGCGAGGTGCGATACGACGGGTTACCGCTATTCGGGACGCGAGCTTTTTACGCTTTTGAAGCGTAGCGGATATAAGAATATCAGACTTGAGAAAACCGGTCTTTCTTCCGTTCTTATGGATTACGACGAAAAGTCTGCGTTTTTCGACGTAATATTCAAATTTATAAGACAAGGCATTAACAGAGCCGCTCAGAGCCACTCCGACGACATACAGCTTTCTGCGGAAAAACGCTGGCTCTCAGAGGTTTATGATGATCTCGAACAGGAATTTCTGTCTGACGAATTTTTCGTGCTGTTCGGTTTTATCCTTTATACAGCGGAGGTCTGAATGAAAAATACAGAAGATAAAGGCAGGATAACCTTTGCAAAACTTGAAAAAGACAGCGTGCCGCTTTTGCTCGAACTGCAGGAGGAGGCGTTTGCCGTGCTTGACGATCCCGATCTTTTGCGCAGGAACACTTTTGAAACGCTTGAGGTGTGCTTCAATGAAAAATCGCTCGTTTTGGGAGCGTACGTAGACGGAGAGATAGCGGGATTCGGGATCCTGTACTACGCGGGAAAAGACAGCGAAAATCTCGCGTATTCGCTTGACGGATGCGACGACGTGGAAAATTACGTCAACGTAAAACTTACGATAGTGAGACCTGCGTTCCGCGGTCAAGGTCTGCAGAGGCTTCTGATAGACAAACTTGTTGAATATGCTCAAAAAGAAGGGTTTAAAGGAGCTTTGGCGACGGTATCTCCAAAGAATAATTACAGCTCAAACAATCTGACCAAGTGCGGGTTCGAGGCGGTAGCAACTCTTGTGAAATACGGCGGGATGAAGAGGATATTGTTTTATAAAAAGCTCGATTAAAACATACGCTGACACGATGTAAATCCGCGTATACGTTTACAGTCCGACGAGAAATACGCGGTGACGGCTCCGTGAACGGCTTTGAAAAACAAAAATGTAAAAATTCAACTCCCGTCTCGAAGACGTCCTAAGGTATCTGCGTTTACCGATTATTGAAATATGGCCTTTACGGGTCATATTTTTTGTTTTCCTTCCATACCTTATAAAAGAACAAACCTTTGGAGGGATTTTATGCAACAGTTCGACTTATACCGCGATATCTCAACCCGTACCGGCGGGGATATCTATATCGGCGTGGTCGGCCCCGTGCGTACGGGCAAATCCACGTTTATCACCAAGTTTATGCAGACGCTCGTCCTGCCGTCTGTAAAGGACGTCCACCGCAAAAAGAGGATTACCGACGAATTGCCGCAGTCTGCCGACGGAAAGACGATCATGACCACACAGCCCAAGTTTGTGCCCGACGAAGCTGAGACGGTGAGTCTCGGAGATAACCTGAAAGCGCGGATAAGACTGATAGATTGCGTCGGTTATCTCGCAGACAGCGTCGAAGGACACACCGAGGACGGCAAACCGCGTCTTGTAGATACGCCTTGGAGCGATGAGAAAATGCCGTTTGAGAAGGCGGCGGAGTACGGCACCCGCAAGGTCATGACGGACCATTCCACGATAGGGATCGTAGTGACGAGCGACGGCACGGTGACTGAACTGCCGAGAAAGGCTTACGAAAAAGCAGAAGAGCGCATAGTCGCCGAAATGAAAGAGCTGGGCAAGCCTTTCGTAGTCGTGCTCAATACGAGGAACGAAAAGGACGCGGGGAACAGGAAGCTCGCAGAAAAGCTCTCCGACAGCTACGGCGTGCCCGTTATTCTCAGGAACGTTGCAGAAATGGGCAAGGACGAGATCGCGGAAATACTCAAAGCGGTGCTCATGCAATTCCCTGTCGAAAGCATCGGCGTATCTTTCCCCAAGTGGCTGCAGGCTCTGCCGAGGGATAACGAGATCATATCGGATATAATCCAAAAAGCGGTGGCGGCGGCAGATGGAGTCAGGGTCACGGGCGATTATCAGAAACTTGCCGCGGCGTTCGACGGCGACGAGTATATTCAGAAAGTGTCGGAGACAAACGTCGATTTCGGCAAAGGAAAGATTACGCTCGAACTTATGCCTGCAGACGGTCTGTTCTATGACGTTCTCAGCCGTCAATGCGATCTGAAGATAGAAAACGACTTCCAGCTCGTGTCGTATATAAAATCGCTCGGCTATGCGAAGAAACAGTACGACAAACTGTCAGAGGCGGTGAAACAAGCGGACGAGTTCGGCTACGGAGTCGTGGTCCCGACAGACGACGATATGAGCCTCGAAGCGCCCGAGATAGTGAAACACGGCTCGCATTACGGCGTAAAACTCAAGGCGAGCGCTCCGTCTTATCATATTATGAAAGTGGAAGTTGAGACAGAGGTCAGCCCGATGATGAGCGAAGCGCAGGACGAAAAGGTGCTCAAAGACTGGCTGGACGGCTTCGGAGAGGACAGAAGGGGAGTGTGGAAGACCAACATGCTCGGCAGATCGCTCGATACGATAGCCAAGGACGGACTCACTTCTAAACTCGTCTCCATGCCTGCGGATACCAGGTCGAAACTCAAAAAGACGGTCGGCAGGATCGTCAACGAAGGCAAGGGCGGGGTGCTCTGCATACTGCTGTAACTTCGTCGGGCTTCCCGCTTCTCCGGCACTGAGAGGCGGGAATCGTCGTTGAGCCCTGAGCGTAAATGTCACCGAAATGTGACTTATACCAAATTGATAATAATAGATAATAATTGATAATACTTAATAATAATATCAATGTGACTGTTGCCCGCTTCTTTTTCACTTCCGCAAAGCGGTATGCATATTATGTAATGTCACGCCGCAACGGTGTGAAAAGGACGTGCAATATGTGTTTATTCAATAACTGCCTGTGCGGGCGCAGATCGGGTTCTTGCTTTTCCCGTTCGTCCGTCACCTCGGCAAACTGCAACTCTTGCGGACGTTCCCGCTGTTATGACTGCGACGTCGCGACTTTGCCCTACTACGTCAACCCTTGCGGTTGGTACGTCAGCGGCTCTTATGCCGTGCTCGCGTTGGTAACGGTTGATACTTCCGCAAACTGCGACCAGTCCTGCTGTTCGGACTGCTGCTGAAAAAGCGACGGGGCGTTACGCCCCGTTTTTTTCATATTCGGATCGGTGCGCTTTTTGCGCGTTTTTTTGCTTCTGGGATTTTTTCTGCCCGAGCGTTTTGTGTTGCGTCGCTTTGCGCTATCCCACGCGCTGTTTTGAAGACGTTTTCGTCATGTCCTCTCACAATTTACACTTTTTGTAAGTTTGCGACAATATCTGTGGTTTTTCATTGCGGCGAGAGTAGTATCATATGAGCATAAAAGAATATCATTGCGTTTTGCCGCGGCAGTCGTACAGACTGTTTGCAGAAAATAGTCTGTCGGAAGATATTCTTGCAGAACGTATCGGGCAGACATTACCTTTTGCTGAGCCGCCTGCAAGTCTGATACTGCGCCCGTTACGAGCATATGCGTATTTTTGCTTGAAAAGGACGGCGCTCTTTGCGATATCCGCAACGAGAGGGAAAAGAAGGCAGATCTTTTTCATGAGGACATGTATGACCGATATGGTTATCACCGATCGGTCGGATAAGACGTTTTTGCGGCGAAACGGTACGGGCGCTGCCCGAAAGGAGAGTTTATGTATTACGACGGTTGTCTTACCATTACAGAACAGCAGGAAAGGAGCATACTGAGAAGCATGCCGCCAAAAGCGGCGACGCAGAGCCTTGCGAGATTTTTCGACGTATTTTCAGACAATACGAGGCTGAGGATACTGTCCGCGCTCTCGATGAAAGAACTTTGCGTTGCAGATCTCGCGTTTTTGCTGTCGATGAGACAGAGCACGGTATCTCATCAGCTGAGACTGCTGAAAGACGCAAAGATAGTCGACTGCCGCCGCGCGGGCAAACTTATACTTTACGCGGTGATAAACCCTTACGTCAACGAAGTGCTGATGACGGGCGCTAAGCAATTTGCCAGGTCGGCGGGCTGACGTTCGTCGGTCGGGTCGCGCGTTGAGATAAAATCGCTTTATATTCCCGCTCGCGTGTGCTATAATCAAGGTATGGACAAGCTCGGGCAGAAACTCAAAGACCTACCGCACAAGAGCGGAGTTTATATAATGTACAACGAGGCGCGCCAGATACTCTACATCGGCAAGGCGCGCGATCTTTTCAAGCGCGTGCATCAGTATTTCGGCAACAAAGCCAACCGCACGGTAAAAGTGATAAAACTCGTTGAGAAGATCGTCGATCTCGACTACATCATCACCGCCAACGAGGTCGAAGCGCTCGTGCTCGAGAACAACCTGATAAAAAAGCACAAGCCGCCTTACAACATACTTCTCAAGGACGACAAGAGCTATCCGTTTATAAAGATAGACGTCAAAAAACCTTTCCCGAGGGTCGAAGTGGTCAGAAAGCTGAAAAACGACGGCGCGAGATATTTCGGACCATATATGCAGGGCATAAGCACTCAGGACATACTCGGGCTTATCAACAGCGCGTTCTGCGTGCGTTCGTGCAAAATGGATCTGACGAAGGTGCCGCGCGGTCACAGACCCTGTCTCAATTATCATATCAAAAGGTGCAGCGCGCCGTGTGCAGGACTGATCACGCGCGAAGAATACGACGCGACGGTCAAAGAGATAATCGCGTTTTTGCAGGGCAACGACAAGAAGATAGCAGACGTCCTGACCGCGAAGATGAAAGAGGCGTCTGAGCGCGAAGAATACGAACTCGCGCTCGTCTACAAACAGAAATTGCAGGTGCTCGACAAACTCGTAAGACGGCAGGTGGGCGCTCTGCCCAAGGATTTCGACACCGACGTTTTCGCCGTCGCTTCTAACGGACTGAACACGGTTGCGGCTGTGATTTTCGTACGCGGAGGCAAGATTGTAGGCGGAGACAAACAGGTCGTGGAAGGCGTGTCTCTCGACGACAGCGGCGCGCTGAGCAATTTCATACTGCGTTTTTACGACATGACGGGTTATATCGCAAGCGAAGTCGTGACTTCCGTTCAGATCGAGGACGCGGACGTGCTCGGGGAGTACCTCAGCGAAAAGGCGGGGAAGAAGATCAACGTGATATGCCCGCATCAGGGGGTGCGCCGTCAGCTCGCGGATATGGCGCTCGGCAACGCGCAGGATTATCTCGAAAAGTCGATTTCCCTGCAGGAGAGAAAAGAGAATATGACGACAGGCGGGGTTATACAGCTTGCGGAATACCTGCATCTGTCCAAACTGCCCGTCAGAATGGAGTGTTACGACATCTCGCATATCAGCGGTACCAACAAGGTCGCGTCCATGGTCGTGTTCGTCAACGGAGCGCCCGAGAGGTCGCATTACCGCAAATTCAAGATAGAGACCGTTGAAGGCAACGACGACTTCGCATGTCTCAGAGAGACGCTGAGAAGGAGACTCGCCGACATAAATGACAGGGCGCAGGACGTGAGTTTTTCTTCGCGTCCCGACCTTATCATCATCGACGGAGGAAAAGGACAACTCAGCAGCGTAACGGACGAGGTCGCCGACTGCGATACTCAGGGGATAGATTTCATAAGCCTTGCCAAGAGAGAAGAAGAAGTGTTCCTGCCCGGTCAGAGCGCGCCGGTGGTATTGCCGAGAGACAGCTACGCGCTCAGACTTTTGCAGAGGATAAGAGACGAAGCGCACAGGTTTGCGATCACTTTCCACAGAAGTCTCAGAAAAAAATCGCAGACAAAGAGCGCGTTGCTTGCCATAGACGGAGTGGGAGAAAAGAGAGTGAAACTGCTTTTCGACGCGTTCCGTACTCTTGACAATATAAAAAAGGCGAGCGTGGACGAGATGACCGCGATCAAGGGCGTGGACAGGCGGACGGCAGAAAACGTCTATGCGGCTTTCCATAAGGACGGGACAGATACGCATGACTGATGACGGGATCAGTCCGTCGGACCTAAACGTTTGACAAAACGCGCGCGCGGTAATATGATAAATATGTACGGGCGATTGCCCGCGTGAGAGAAATATATGAAGTACAAGGCAATTTTCAGCGATTTCGACGGTACGCTTTATTCCGACAAATTCGAGATCTCAAAAAAGAATATCGACGCAATTCACGACTACGAGAAAAGAGGCGGCAAGTTTTTTGTCGCTACGGGACGTCTTTTTCAGGCGATCTGTCCGCACGTACGCGCCATCGGGCTCAAAGACGAAGTCATCGTATATCAGGGCGGCGGCATTTTCGATATTTCGACGGGCAAGGCGATATGGCAACAGACGATATCCAACTCGCTTGCGGCAGACTGTCTGCGCAGGCTGGAAGCAGAAGGCAAAAGCGTGAATATGGTCTACATCGACGACAAGTGCTACGGCTCGGAGCCGCACAAGGCGATCGACCTTTTCTGCTCGATATGCAAGATAGAATGCAATTTCGTCGGAGAGAAGCTGTCCGATTACGTTGCGCGCACGGGCGCGAATCCCAACAAACTGCTTGCGATGACAGAGAAAGAAAACGCGTTGCCGCTTGCGGAAAAATACGGCAAAGAATACGAGGGACGTCTGTCTCTCATGCGCTCGCAACCTTTTATGGTTGAGTTTACCGCTTCGGGTCTCAGCAAGGGCGCGGCGGTCGAAAAGGTGTGTAAAAAATACGGCTTCGACAGGGAAGAGATCATATGCGTGGGAGACGCGGACAACGATATCCCGATGATAAAATACGCAGGTCTCGGCGTCGCGGTGATGAACGCGATGGAGACGACCAAGGCGGCGGCGGACGTGATAAGCGTGAGCAACAACCACGACGCAATAGCGTGGATCATAGAAAATTACTGCGGAGACTGATATGAAAGAACAGAACAACGTTTTCGACGTCGAATACGCGATAAGCGAGAGCGTGAAGATCAAGAATTTCTGCCAGGACTGCAACCTGGAACTCATGCAGGGAAACGAGACGGATTATATCACTTTCCGCTCGGCGCTTCTCAACCGCCCGGGTCTGATACTCGCGGGCTTCGACGATTACTTCGGCGAAGGCAGAGTTCAGATGATCGGCAATGCGGAATACTATTATATCAAGATGCTTCCCGATGACAAAAAAGAGCAGGCGATAGAAAAGCTGTTTTCAAAGCGCGTACCTTGCGTGATCTACACCCGCTCGATAAATCCGAGTTCTCTCGCGCTCGAGGTCGCGTCGAGATACAACACTCCCGTGTTCCTTTCTCACAAGACCACGACCGCGCTTAATACAGACATCGCAGGATATCTCGAAAAACTTCTCGCGCCGATGAAAAGCGTGCACGCGACCTTTCTTGAAATAAGCGGTATCGGCGTGCTCCTCACGGGCAAGAGCGGCCTCGGCAAGAGCGAGACGGCGCTCGAACTCATACACCGCGGACACAGGCTCGTGGGCGACGACGCGGTGATCGTCAAGAGGATAGGAGATCAGCTCATCGGAACCGCGCCCGAGAGGATAAAATTCTTTATGGAAGTGCGCGGGATAGGCATCATCGACGTCAGGAGCCTTTACGGCGTGTCGTCCGTCCTGCCTGACAAGAGCATAGATATGGTCATAGAGCTGAGACAATGGAACGGCGACGCAGACTTCGACAGGCTGTGCAACGAGGAAAAATACGAGGAGATCCTCGGTATAAGCGTGCCCAAACTCACGCTTCCCGTCATGCCGGGCAGAAACCTCGCCGTCGTCGTCGAAGTTGCGGCAAGAAATTACCGCATGAAGAAGATGGGCTACGACGCGGTCGCCGATCTGCTTAAAAATCAGAAACAACAGGGGTAACGATGACTGATTACGAAAAGATGAAACTCGCCGAAAAATACGACGAGGACTGCGATTGCATAGAAGAAGAGGAAGATCTCGTGAGAGCCGAGGGCTGCGAGAGCGACGCAGAGGCTTTCAAGCGCAGATATAAAGAATTTTATACCGATATAAAACTTTCGCACAAGGAGGATTGGTGAGATGTTGATGAATACCTTCTGGCAGGTGTTCTGCCTCATTGCGGGTCTCGGCGCCGCCGTCGTCAGTCCTTTCGTAGTGATGAAAACTTTCGGCAAATCGAGAGAGCGCGCCGAAAAATTCATGTACCGTCTCATGGTGTTCGTGCTCGTCTACAAGATACTGCATTTTACTCTGATGCCGACGATATTCAGACAGGATGCGGTCAAACTCATACCCGTCGAGATCAGTTCGGTCAGCTATTTTCTCATGCCGATCGCATATCTTTCGGGCTGGAAGATACTCAAGGAGACTGGAAGATTCGTCGGATTTTTCGCGGGGCTCGTTCAGCTTCTCGCGATGAGCATTTCGCCCGCTTCTTTCGTCAACAGCGATATGACCAACTTCACGTTCATAGAGAGCATAGTCATGCATTACTGCCTCTATCTCGGCGGTCTCGTGTGGAACTTTACGATAGAGCCTCTGCGCTATAAGGATCTGTGGAAGGCGTTGACAGGCTTTCTCGTGATACTTCTCTGGGGCACGCTGGCGGCGTTTACCTGGAGATACGACCACGTCAACGACAAGCCCGAAAACATCATGTTCATACAGGAGTGCGTATTGCCCGACTTCCTGCTGATACCCGGCTTCGATCAGAATCATCTGTTTATAATAGAATATCTCGCCGTATTCTTCGTCTACATCGCGATCCTTTACAAGCTGTCAAGGCTTGCGTTCAGGAGGAGAAACCCGGAGCCGCGCTCTCCCTGGGGCGGGGGATCGTATGCGAAATGGCTGAAAGAGAAGGACAGACTGCCTCTAAATTTCTACGGGATCGAAGAACACGTCGCGTATTATCTGCCTATCATTAAAGCGCGCGACGAGGGCAAGGTCGCCGAGGGAGCGGCAAAAGCCGTAGCAGAGAGCGAAAAACAGATATAGACCCGTATTGACAATATTTCGCGCGGGTAGTATAATAAAGAAAAAACACCGGAGGTTTTGAAATATGACTGGAAAGGGAAGCTCCTCCAAGACGGCTCTGCGTACCGCAGGTTGCGTTGTCACGGTGATCGGACTCGTACTTGCCGCTGTCGGTATTATTCTCGCGGCGACGAACAACGACTTGTCCGGGGGCGTAAAATACGGTCTTGCCGGCGCAGGGATCGCCGTGGCGTTTATCGGCGTGATAATGGTCTTTGCCGGCAATAAAAAAGGCGCGACAGTCGCGGCGGTAAAGCCCGTGAATTGCAAGAATTGCGGGGAACCGAATCCTCCCGACGCAAAGTTCTGCCGCAAGTGCGGTAAACCCATGGTCAAAAAATGCGTGAATTGCGGAGCGGAACTTGATACGGACGCCGACTTCTGCAACACCTGCGGCGTCAGAGTCAGGAAGGATTCCTGAAAACGCAACGAACAGACAAAAGCAAAACCCGCGACCGTTCGCGGGTTTTATATTATTCAACCAGATTGTCGTGAATGAGTTCGTATATGCTCAAAGCCTTGTCGGACCAGTGTTTGAATATCCACTTCGCCGTGTTGCGGTTGGGCACGTTGAGTTTGAGTTCGAGGAGAGGGACGGTGACGCTCTCTATCTTGAGGACGACCGTGTACGTCCCGTCCGAGTTTTTGTAGTAGTCGGACGAGTAGTCCTGTTTTCTTCTGTATATCAGCCTGTTCTGCTTGACGTGCTCTGTGATCGCGTCGCGCATGGAGGAAGGTATCTGCGTGTAGAAATGTTGCAGACACTCTCTGCCGTCGCTCGTGATCGAGTAATGCGCAATGGAGCCGCGGGGAGAGACGTTGGTCAGAAAGTCGCTTGAAGCAAGTTCTGAAAAACTCTCCTTGGCGTCGATGTACGCGAGCCACTCGTTGGAGACCGCCATTTCGATTATTATATCCTCTTTCATCGCGACTTCCATTTTGTCGAAGATAAAGAGCAGGATGACTTTGTTGAGTGCTTTTGCGTCGAGCATGACCGTCAGACGTATATGAAAGGATTGAGTTGTTCGAGAAGATCGTCGCAGTCCGAGCTGTAGATTTCAAGGACTACGGGTTTGTTGAGGTCGAGCGAGAACAAGCCGAGTATGGACTTTGCGTCGACGACGTATCTACCGCTTCTTACGTCGGCGTCATAGTCGTAAGAAGAAATGATGTTTACGAATTTTTTGACGCTCTCCGTAGTGTTGAGAAGCAAACTCACAGATTTCATAATGTACACTCCGTTGCAGAAAAATATATTGTAAATATTATAATTTAACGCAGTCGCTTTTGCAATGGTTTACGCGACTTTATCAAAATTTTACATTTTCACGCTACATTCTGCACTCAGAGTGTATAAGTTTGCTGTGAAATTACAAATGTTTGCTGTAATGTGCGCGGGCGCCGTCCGACCGGACGGGAAGCGCAGGGCGTCAATCGCTTGCAATATGTCGCGCGCAGGGGTATAATATAAATATACGGTCTCTGAACGCGAGGAGAGTTTATGGCAAACGAAGGAGTCAAACAGGCTTATACGGGGTTCGTTGCGAGGTGCAACGACCTGTCAAAGGGCAGATTTATAATGGCGGGCAACGCTATAAAAGGATTGCTCCGTTACCTTGCCGCCAATCCGTCTCTTATGGGTTACGTTGCGAAATGCAACACGGGCGTGGATTACAGGAAGGAATTTCAGGCGGCGATCGTCGGCAACAGCTTCAAACTTCCGCCGTCGTCGAGAGGAGTCGTGGCTCTCGTGACCGGGCTTTTGTACGAGTTCGACAGAGGCACGCAGAATCTGCACAGATTTCTCAAGACCTTTTTCCGTTCCGACGACATAGATCAGTCTTTCAGAATGTTCTGCAACAGCGTTATCACCGCATACGTGCTCGCCTTTAAGAACGTGCTCGACGAAAAAGAGGACGAGAAGTCCGCGAGATTCGGCGAGGGCGATTTCGTGGTGCAGGATATAGTCAAAGAAAACGTCGTGCCTTACATCACTTCGCTGACAGAACTCGTCGTCGCCGACGAAAGACTGTCAGACGAGACGCGCGACGATTATATCACCATGCTCGAGGGGCTGTATTATGCGTTCGAGATAGCGAGCGCGAAGATGGTCAAGGTCGTCTGGATAGGTCTCAGATCCGTGATGGACGGCTACCGCAACGCCTATTCTTATCTCGACGGAATGCAGGCTCTTATGCAGGCATACGCTTTGATCTGAAAAATTCAACCGACGTCCGCGTGGGTTTTTTACTTATTTTGCGTTGCGCTATGCGTAAAAAACGCGGTATTGAAGCGCGATTTTAAACAAAAACGCAAAATCTGCACGATTTCGTTGCTAAATACGGATAATATTGTTAAAATAATTAGGCACAGCGTTTTACAGGGAGGATATCATGCAAAACGAAGAAAACGTCAACGTGACGGATACCGCTTCCGTTGCGGGCGCAGACGCGGGGGCGGGAGAAGCGATCCCCGCAAAAAAACATCTCGGCTTTACAGGGAAAATAGGCTTCGTCCTCGCCGCGGCAGGCTCTGCAGTGGGTCTCGGCAACCTCTGGCGATTTCCTTATCTCGCCGCTAAGTACGGCGGCGGAATTTTCCTGCTCACTTATATCGTGCTTGCGATCACTTTCGGCTTCAGCCTGCTCGTCCTCGAAATAGGCATCGGCAGACTTACGGGAAAGGACGTAATAGGCGCGTTCGGCAAAATCAACAAAAAGACGAAATGGTTCGGCTTTTTCAGTCTTATAGTCCCGGTGATGATAGTGCCGTATTATTGCGTTATCGGCGGATGGGTCACGAAATATCTGTTCGCTTACGTGACGGGAGACGGCGCGACCGGCGCTATGACGGGCGACAACGCCGCGCTGTATTTCAGCAATTTCATTTCGTCGTCGTGGGAACCGATCGTGTTTTTCATCGTGTTCGCGTTCCTCTCGTTCGCGGTCGTCGTGTTCGGAGTGCAGAAGGGCATTGAAAAGATAGGCAAGATACTCATGCCGTTGCTCGCCGTGTTGTCGGTGGGACTCGCGATCTTCGCGATGTGCCAGAAAGGCGCGCTCGAAGGCGTCAAATACTTCATCGTCCCCAAGTTCGAGGGGGTGAACTTCGCAGAGGTGTTCCTCGCGGCGCTCGGGCAGTTGTTCTACTCTATGTCGCTGGCGATGTGTATTATGATCACTTACGGTTCCTATATGAAAAAGGACACCGATATACAGAAATCCGCGCGTCAGATCAGCGTATTCGACACCTGCTTCGCGATCGTGGCGGGACTCATAATCATACCGTCCGTGTTCGCGTTCGCTTCGTCGCCGACAGATGTTATGCAGAGCAGCGGTCCTACGCTGATGTTCGTATCTCTGCCCAACGTGTTCAGTCAGATACCCGGCGCAAGCGTTATCGGCGCGTTGTTCTTCCTTTTGGTGCTCTTTGCCGCGCTGACCTCCGCGATCTCGCTGATAGAGGCGATCGTCGCCGTGCTCAGAGAAAATCTGGGTATGAAGCGTTGGTCTGCATGTCTCGTGGTATTCGGGCTCGTGCTTCTTCTCGGCATACCGTCGTCGCTCGGCTTCGGTGTGCTCGACATGCTGTCGATCGGAGACATGACCCTGCTCGACATTTTCGACTACGTGAGCAACAGCATATTGATGCCGCTCGTAGCGATAGGCACCTGCATCATCGCGGGATATTTCGTCAACTTCAGGGCGATCAAGGACGAGATAGGTCTCAAGGTCAACAGCTTCAGGGACAAGTATTTCACCGTGATGATAAGATTCGTCGCACCTGTCTGCATGCTTCTGATACTCATATTCAATATAATAGGACTGTGAGTTCGGGCGCATAAAGCGCATCATTCAGTACGGCGTGTCGCGCCAAAGAAACAGACGTGTCGCTTTGGCGGGCGAGTACAATATTAAGATAATCAAAAAACGCGCTTTCGGGCGCGTTTTTATGATAAGTATTGACTTTTTAACTGTTTAAGCCGTCACGGAGCGCAGGGCAGAGCGTTGCACGCTTTTTTCGTAAACTTCGGCTTGACAAAATGCGCAATAAACTCTTTTATTTGCAAAGATAAAGAAATACGGGACCGACGCAGACGACGGACCCGTGATATGCCGGAACTGAATAATACGAACAAGTTTAATGCGGCAAATCTCCGTAGTTAACGTGCGGTATGCCTTGCCCGTGTGACGGGTGGCATAGACGGGCTTCGCATTATGCAAATCAGTATGGGTAAATACGGCTTAGAACCGTATACCTCTTAAGGCGATGATTTTTATTGTGCGTTTAACCGCAGACGAACGAGGGGCGGGAAGTCCTCAGCCGTGGATGCCCGGGTCTTCGAGATCGGTGTGATCGTCGAGACTTGCGAGATAGGCGAGCGTAGTCCTGACGCATCCGTCCACCCCTATCTGCCCGCTGTCGAGGCAGAGGTTGTGATTCTCAGCCATGCCCCACTTCTGATATGTGTAGAACTCGTAATATTTTTTGCGTTTCTTGTCGATTTTCTTGACGTGCGCTTCCATTTTTTCGGGTTCTATGCCGAGATTGAGCGCGTTTTTGCGCGCCACGCGCTTTTTGAGGTCTGCGTGCACGAAGATCTTGACAGAATCTTCGAGTATTGCGTCGGCGCATCTGCCGAGGATAACGCAGGGACCTTTTTTCGCCAGTTCTTTTATCGCGTTGCTCTGCGCGATGTAGATCTGATCTGACATCGGCATGAAGTAAGTAGAGTAGAATACGCCCGACAACATTGACGGCGCGCTTTCTTCGTGGTGCTGAAGAAATTCTTCGCACATTGCCGTGCCTTGCGCGGCGAGAGCGATCAGCTCTTTGTCGTAAAAGGGAATACCCAGTTGCTGTGCGAGTTTGATGCCGAACTCTCTTCCTCCGCTGCCGAACTGACGGCTTATAGTGATGACTTTATCCATAGATCCGCTCCTTATCGATATATTACTAATTATATTAAAACATCGATATCGCTCGTTGTCAATACGGGTCGCAAAAAAATACGCCTCATTCTGAGAAAAAACGTGACTTTTCCTTGAAAAAATCCAACTCGTTTTTTGTCGGAAGGAGAAGATGAAAAAGATTTTGAAAAAATTTTCCGATATTTAAAAATAATATTGCTTAGCCGCGATTGTTTTGATATACTGATTCTATACGGAAGCTGACAGTCGGATTCCGTCGGAGGTACTATGAAAAGTTTACGCGACCGCTTTGTTCTGAATGACGGCAACGAGATACCGTGCGTTGGATACGGCACCTTTAAGATCGCCGACGACGATGCCGCATACGGCTGTGTACGCGAGGCGCTCAGTCTCGGTTACCGCCATATCGACACCGCGTTCATATACGGCAACGAGAAGGGAGTCGGCAAAGCGATCAACGACAGCAGGATACCGAGAGAGGAGATATTCGTCACGAGCAAACTGTGGGGTACCGACAGAGGCTACAAGAGCGCGCTCGCGGGTTTTGAAAAGTCCTTGTCCAACCTCGGGCTCGATTATCTCGATCTTTTCCTGATACATTGGCCCGCCAACGCGAAGAACTTCAGCGACTGGCAGAAGATTAACTGCGACACCTGGAAGGCGTTTGAAGAGCTCAGGGCGAAAGGCAAGGTAAAGAGCATAGGTCTTTCCAACTTCCTGCCGCACCATATCCTCAGCATCCTCGACAACTGTACGGTCAAACCCGCAGTCGATCAGATAGAGATGCACCCCGGGTATCCGCAGATAGACGTGATCGCGTTCTGCAAAGAGCACGGCATCCTCGTAGAAGCGTACAGGCCGCTCGGCAGAGGAGAGGTCATAGGCAACGACGAGATGGTCGCGATGGCGGCAAAGTACGGCAAGACACCCGCGCAACTTGCGGTCAGATGGGCGCTTCAGCACGGAGCCGTGCCGCTGCCCAAGTCGGTGCACGGCGACAGAATGGCAGAGAACGCCGACGTCTTCGACTTCGAGATCTCTCTGTCGGATATGTATTTCATCGACTATATGCGCCCGTTCGGCAGCAGAGGTCAGCATCCGGACGAAGCGGATTTCTGATGCGGGCAGAGAAATAAGGAAAAAGTACAAAGGGCGCTTTAAGGCGCCTTTCCGTTTGCCTTTCATAAATATCTCCTGCGTGCGCGCGCGAAAACGTCAAAACGGGTCTCCTCTGTTGACAGAGGAGTGAAAGTTGTGTTAGTATATTGAAAACGGAGTACGGAAGAAGGCTTATCATGCGCGTTATGACTACGGCAAAAATCGTAATATCTGACAACAACGGCGCTTCTTTTTCCATTTGTTTTTTTAATTGAGTTTGTCACAGCCTTACGGGTTGTGATTTTTTTATAAGGAGGCTTTTATGCAGGAAAACAACAAGTCCAACGTCTTTAAGAAGGCGTGGAACGCGATCAGACTGGAAAATGGCAGAGAGTATCTGCTTGCAGTCCAGCACCTTTTCGCAATGTTCGGAGCAACGATACTCGTACCGCTTCTCACGGGAATGAACGTCTCTGTCGCGCTCGTTACGGCAGGTCTCGGAACGCTTCTGTTCCACATCACAACAAAAGGCAAGGTGCCCGTATTCCTCGGCTCCAGCTTTATGTTCATATCCTGCGTTGCGATGTATACGCTTGACAAGCAGACCGGATTGCCCACTCAGGAAGGAGTGCAGATCGCGCAGGCGGGTATCATCTTCGCGGGTCTGATGTACTTCATCTTCTCGCTTCTCGCATACTTTGTCGGCGCTGAAAGGATAAAGAAAGTTTTCCCGCCCGTCGTGACGGGACCCGTTATCGTGCTCATCGGTCTCGGTCTGGCGAGCACGGGTATCAACGACGCGAGCGGAGCAAGCGCGGCGGGCTTCGGTCACACCTGGCTTTGCTGGATAATCGCGGCGTTTACCGCGGGCGTCGTTATTCTGTTCAACGTCGTACAGTTCAAGAAGAATAAAGTCCTCAAAATATTCAACATAATCCCCATACTCGTAGGTATCGTCTGCGGTTACGTGCTGTGCGTGATCCTGCATTTCTGCGGCGTGGTAAAGATGGATTTCAGCGGTATAGTCAACGCGCACTGGTTCAACGTCCCGTATTATTCGACGGACGCCAACGGCATTCAGTTCTTCAGTCTGCCCAGCTTTAAAAACTGGGGCGCGGTACTCTCTATCGCGATCGTCGCTATCGTGCCGTTCATGGAGCACATCGGCGACATCACGACCAACGGCGCGGTTGTCGGTAAGGACTTCTTCAAGGATCCGGGACTTCACAGAACTCTGCTCGGAGACGGCGCGGCGACATTGCTCGCAGGCTTCCTCGGCGGTCCTTGCAACACCACTTACAGCGAAAACACCGGCGTGCTCGCTACCACGGGCAATTACAATCCCAAGATCCTCAGATGGACGGCGGCTTTCGCCATCTTCCTCGGCTTCTTCGGCAAGTTCGGCGGCTTCCTGCAGACTATACCCGTACCCGTGCGCGGCGGTATCGAGATAATCCTCTACGGTATGATCTCCGCTATCGGTCTGCGTACCCTCGCGGCTTCTAAAGTCGATATGACCAAGTTCCGCAATATAATCGTAGTTGCGCTCATTCTCGTCATCGGCATAGGCATCGTCGTGACGGGCGGCATCACCATCAAATTCAGCGATTCGGTCAGCATGAACCTCTCGGGCGTATTCGTTGCGACTATCGTCGGTATCGTTGTCAACGCTATACTGCCCAAGATAAAGAACGAAGTCAGAAATATGGGTAGCGAGGAGGACATCGCCGCGGCGAAAATAGCTTATGGCGAAGTCGACGAAGCAAAGCCCGATCCTCAGCCCGTCGGAGAGGTGGCAGAGGGAAGCGCGGCGGACGAACTGCCCGTGAACGGTGAAGTCGCGACGGAGAGCGCTGACGGAGCATGTTCACAAGACGAAGAAGAAAACGTCGGCGCGGTCGCAGAACAAACAGAGAATAAGGACGAAAAATAAGTCGTATACAAGTCGTCAGACTTATTGCGGAGACCTTTTGAAGGTCTCCGTTTTTTTTGGCATTGAGCGCGGTTTCGCCTTTATGCGCGTGCGGTACGACAAGGAAGAGAGCGTCGACGGCGCCCGTTTTTGGCTGTTGACTAATTCTCCTTATTCATTTATAATGATAAAAAAGGATATAGGGGATATGAGAAAATTCGTGTGTATTACCGCTTGCGTCATACTGGCGCTTATCGCTTTGATCCTGACAGTACTTATATCCTACGTGTGTTACGTGGGGCTCACTTACGACAGGATCCCCGACAACACAGAACTCGACATTGAGAACAACGCGACTCAGACTGTCGCATTGAATACGAGCTATACGATCGCTACTTATAACGTAGGCTTCGGCGCGTACAATCACGAATTTTCCTTCTTCATGGACAGCGGCACGATGAAGGACGGCACCGCCGTGACCGGCAAGAACAGCAAGGCGGCGAGCGAAGACGTCGTCAAGACAAATATCAACGGTTCCGCTCAGCTCATCGCGCAGGGCAATTACGATTTCGTTCTTTTGCAGGAAGTGGATATAAATTCCACGCGCAGTTTCCATATAAATCAGTACGACGTATTCAACGCGACGTTCTCCGATATGTCGCGCAATCTCGGGATATGCTATGACAGCGCGTTCCTGTTTTATCCGTTGACGGACCCGCACGGCAAGAGCAAGACGGGTCTTGCGTCGTACAGTAAATTCAAAATGGATTCCGCGCTCCGCAGACAGTACCCTCTCGCTACGGATATAAGCAAATACTTCGACCTTGACAGATGTTTCGTCGTCACGCGCTATGCGCTCGAAAATGGCAAAGAATTCGTCGTGGTCAACAGCCATATGTCGGCATACGACGAGGGCGGTACGGTAAGACAGCAGCAACTTCAGGTGCTCAACGCGTTCCTTACCGAAGAAAAAGAGAAGGGCAATTACGTAATTGTCGGAGGCGATTTCAATCACGATATCGCAGGCAGCGACGGTCTTTTCCCGACAGAGCAGAACAGACCCGAATGGGTATTCTCTCTGTCCGACGACGATCTTGCAGACGGATATTCTTTCCGTGCGGAGACCAACGCGCCCACTTGTCGCAGTACCGACATACCGTACGAAAAGGGAGTCAACTACACGGTCGTTCTCGACGGCTTCATCGTGTCCGACAACATCGAAGTGATAAACGTGGTCAATATCGACAACGATTTTGAGTTCAGCGACCACAATCCCGCTACGATGACCTTCAGACTGTTGTGAACGCGGCTCGGATAGGCGCACTTGCCGTATTCGCGGCGATGACTGCGATCACTTTCGCATTGTTCGCATACGATAAAGCAAGCGCGAAAAAAGGAGGGCGCAGGATCCCCGAAAGATTACTTCTTTTGTGCAGTTTTTTGCTCGGAGGCGCAGGGGGATTGCTGGGGATGCTCGTGTGCAGACACAAAACTAAGCATTGGTATTTCTGTTTACTCGTCCCGATATTTGCGGCGCTGTCGGTTGTTGTCGTAGTCGTCGCGGTCGTCATGACATAGAAAATAAACGTAATCAACAAGCGTGAGGAAGCAATAGCCGCACGCTTATTTTTTTGCAGACAAGCCGTCTCCGCTTGGCGGAGAAAGGTGGTATAAATCCTCTTATGGACAACGAGAGGATAGGGCTTTACGGAAAACAAATGCCGCCGTGCGGAGAAATGCGCAAAAAGTCGTTTTTACGGATAAAGATAGAAGAAAGTTGTGCCGAAGATGCGTGAAACGGCAACAAAAAAACCGCTCCGAAGAGCGGTTTTTGTATTTATACAGTCGTTATCAGCCGAGAGCCTTTTCAACCGCGACCGCGCACGCAACGCTTGCGCCGACCATCGGGTTGTTGCCCATACCGATGAGACCCATCATCTCGACGTGAGCCGGGACGGACGAGGAGCCCGCGAACTGAGCGTCGCTGTGCATACGACCCATCGTGTCGGTCATGCCGTAGCTTGCGGGACCTGCCGCCATGTTGTCCGGGTGGAGAGTACGGCCTGTGCCGCCGCCGCTTGCAACGGAGAAGTACTTTTTGCCGTTCTCGACGCACCACTTCTTGTAGGTGCCTGCAACGGGGTGCTGGAATCTGGTCGGGTTGGTGGAGTTGCCGGTGATGGAAACGTCTACCTTCTCGTGCTTCATGATCTCAACGCCTTCTACAACGTCGTCCGCGCCGTAAACTCTTACTTTGCTGCGTTCGCCGTCGCTGTAAGAGGTCGTGTTGACGATCTTCAGCTCGCCGGTGTAGTAATCGAGTTTTGTCTGAACATAGGTGAAACCGTTGATACGGCTGATGATCTGAGCCGCGTCCTTGCCGAGACCGTTGAGGATGACCTGAAGGGGCTCTTTTCTGACCGTGTTGGCGGTGCGGGCGATACCGATCGCGCCTTCAGCCGCCGCAAAGGACTCGTGTCCCGCGAGGAAGGCAAAGCACTTGGTCTGCTCTCTGAGAAGCATAGCCGCGAGGTTGCCGTGTCCGAGACCGACCTTTCTCTGGTCTGCGACGGAACCGGGAATGCAGAAGCTCTGCAGACCGATACCGATCGCTTCAGCCGCGTCGCTCGCTTTCTTGCAGTTCTTCTTGATGGCGACCGCGCAACCGACGGTGTATGCCCATACCGCGTTCTCGAACGCGATAGGCTGAATGCCTTTGACGATGCTTTCTACGTCAATGCCTTTGTCGAGGCAGACTTTTCTGGCATCCTCAAGGTCCTTGATGCCGTACTCGGCGAGGCACTTGTTGATCTTGTCTATTCTTCTTTCATAACTTTCAAACGTAACTGCCATAAGTCATTACCTCCTGATTATTCCTTACGCGGGTCGATCTTCTTGACCGCTTCTGCATATCTGCCGTAGCTCTTGGTGTGCTTCTTGACAGCTTCGTTGGCGTCCATACCGTTCTTGATGTCTTCCATCATCTTGCCGAGGTTGACGAACTCGTAGCCGATGACCTGATCGTCCTTGTCGAGACCGATGTGGGTGACGTAGCCTTCTGCCATTTCGAGATAACGCACGCCCTTTGCGTTGGTGCTGTACATCGTGCCTACCTGAGAGCGGAGACCCTTGCCGAGGTCCTCGAGACCGCTGCCGATGCTGAGACCGTTTTCGGAGAAAGCGGACTGAGTACGGCCGTAGACGATCTGCAGGAACAGCTCTCTCATAGCGGTGTTGATAGCGTCGCAGACGAGGTCGGTGTTGAGCGCTTCGAGAATGGTCTTGCCGGGAAGGATCTCAGCCGCCATAGCAGCGGAGTGGGTCATACCCGAGCAACCGAGGGTCTCGACGAGAGCTTCTTCGATGATACCGTTCTTGACGTTGAGCGACAGCTTGCAAGCGCCCTGCTGAGGAGCGCACCAGCCTACGCCGTGGGTGAAACCGCTGATGTCCTTGACTTCTTTCGCCTGTACCCATTTAGCTTCTTCGGGGATAGGAGCCGGACCGTGATTCGCGCCTTTGGCAACTTTGCACATATTCAGAACTTCACGTGAATATTCCATTAGGAAAATCCTCCTTAAAAATTTCTTTTCACTTCTTGGATTATATCATATAGTGAAAAAAATATCAAAGAAAAATTATTATCTCGCAAAAAAATATGCCGCGGGCGCGCGGGCGCGAGGGCAGAAAAGAAACAAGGAGGCATTAGTCGTTATGTACGCCTTCCGGCAGGGGAGAACGGGAGATCCCGTTCCCGTCACTCGGGCAGCGAAATACTGGTCGAGCCTATCGCGTAGTACTCGTAGACGTCGCTGCTGTTTTCGGCTTCGTTTTCTATCGTGAGACTTATCGAATCGCTTGCAGAGCAGTCAAGAGTCACTTTGTAATCGTCAAGATTGCCGAACAGCGCCTCGCTGTTCTGTTCAAAATCCTTAGCGAACGTCTCCTCGTCGTAGTCGTTGCCGAAATAGTTCTGATATATCTGTCTGTACGCCTGCTTGAAAAACCTTTCGGGTTCTATCGAAAACCTGAGTTTTTTCCCCTCTATCTCTTTGAATTCGGTGGCGTCGAGCTTGTTGTAGACCAGACCGCACGCGTTTTCGATCGAATTGACATAACCGTCCACGTCGACGTCTTCTATATCTTTCCACGCGCCTTCGCTGTACTCCTTGTTTTCGCCGTTGCCGAACACGTAATAGACCGTGTTGGTGTAGCCGTCCCCGATGCGGGTGGTCGAATAGATCAGACCGGAGCCGCTTTTGTCGTAGCGTATCACGTCGTCGGGTCGGACGTTGGTTTTAAGAGTGAAATTGTCGAGAGACAAGAAGTCCTCGGGCGTATAATTCGCGCTTGCAGAATCGCTTTTACTGCATCCCCACAACGCTATAGTCGCAAGTATCAGCAGAAGTATCGCTACGATCGCAAGGTAATTGTTGTTCCGTTTCATAAGCACCTCTCGCGGTTATCTTGTGCGCTTTTTTGCTTATTATTCCGCAAAAGGCGGGCAGGCTGAAGAACGGAGTCGGATATCCGGCTTAAAACGCGGCGGATTTACGCAAAAAAACGGAAATATCGTTTTACAAGCATAAAAAAGGGTGGTATAATTATTGCAAAAGTATATTCAAGGAGATAGATATGAACGGCACGAACATTATGGACACGCTGAAAGCCAGAGGTTTCATCAAACAGGTGGTTTTCGAGGACGAGCTTTACGAGTTGCTCGGCAAGGAGAGCGTTCCGTTCTATATAGGTTTCGATCCCACGGCGGACAGTCTGCACGTCGGGCACTTCCTCGCGCTTATGGCTATGAGCCATATGCAGAAGGCGGGTCACAAGCCCATCGTCCTCATAGGCGGCGGCACGGGCAAGATCGGCGATCCTTCCGGCAGGACGGATATGCGCCGCATGATGACCAACGAGACCATTATGCACAACTGCGAGTGCTTCAAAAAGCAGATGTCGAGATTCTTCTCGTTCGAGGGAGACAACGCGGCGATCATGGTCAACAACGCCGACTGGCTCGACAATCTCAACTTCCTGCAGTTTATGAGAGATATCGGCGCGAACTTCTCGGTCAACAAGATGCTGACCGCGGAGTGCTTCAAAACGCGCATGGAGAGGGGTCTCTCTTTCTTCGAGTTCAGCTATATGCTTCTGCAGGCGTACGACTTCTTGTATCTGTTCAAGCATTACGGTTGCAAGCTCGAGTGCGGCGGCGACGACCAGTGGTCCAATATCCTTGCGGGCGCAGACCTCATAAGGAGAAAAGAGGGAGAAGCTGCGTTCGCTATGACTTTCGCCCTCCTCACGACGAGCGAAGGCAAGAAGATGGGCAAGACGCAGGCGGGCGCGGTATGGCTCGACCCCGCAAAGACTTCGCCCTACGACTTCTATCAGTACTGGAGAAATACCGCGGACGCAGACGTGGAAAAGTGCCTCAAACTTCTGACCTTTATGGATCTTAAGGAGATAGAGGAGCTGTGCAGGTACCGCGACGAGCGTATCAACGCGGCTAAAGAAAGACTCGCTTACGAGGTCACCGCGATCGTGCACGGCAAAGAGGAAGCCGAAAAGGCGCAGGCGCAGGCGAGAGCGGCATTCGGCGGCATTGGCGACGATATGCCCGAAGCAACCGTGGCGAAGGGCGTAAACAACATCATCGACATCATGTGCGCGGTCGGTGTGTGCAAGTCAAAGAGCGAGGCGAGAAACCTGATCACGGGCGGCGGCGTCAAGGTTGACGACGAAAAAGTGGACGGCTTCGATTATGCCGTCAGCGACGAAAAGCTCGCGACGGGCGTAGTGCTGCACAAGGGCAAGAAAGTGCATATCAGGGTCAAGGCTCAATGACGGAATCCTACTTCTGCGTAAAGGGCGTAAGCGAGCGCGAGATCGTGATAAACAGGTCGCGATTCATTACGACGCTTATGCCGATAGACAGCGCAGAGCAGGCTTTTGAAGAAATAAAAAAGATATCGAAAAGATATTCTGACGCTACGCACAATTGCTATGCGTTCGTATCCAACAGAGCGGGTACGGAACAGCGCTTTTCCGATGACGGAGAGCCGCAGGGTACGGCGGGAATGCCTATGCTCGAGGTGCTGAAAAAGCGAAACGTCAGAATGACTCTGGCAGTCGTGACCAGATACTTCGGCGGGATAAAGCTGGGGGCGGGAGGACTTGTCGGAGCGTATTCTTCAAGCGTTGCCGAGGCGCTGGACAATGCTGTCGTCGCGAAGTTCGACTATGCGTCGTATTACGTCGCCGAGTGCGGTTACTCCGAGTACAGGAGGCTGTCAGACGAGATTGCCAAAGAAGCGCAGATCACGGGCGTCGAATACGGCGACAGCGTAAAAATATCCTATGCCGCAGTCAGCGCGGCGGCGGAAAAACTCAACGTGAAACTGACCGATCTGTCCTCGGGAAAAGTGCGGATAACCTGCACGGGTGAAGGATTTTTCGGTTTTGACAAATAAGAAAACAAATTACGGGGTGGTTTTATGAAGATAACCAAATCAAAAGTCTTGAAGCAAAAACCCGACTTTTCCAAACTCGGATTCGGCAAGTATTTCACAGATCATATGCTCGTCATGGAATACGAGAACGGCGCGTGGAATGAACCTGAAATAGTTCCTTACGCTTCCTTCCCGATGGCTCCCGCGACGAATGTTCTGCACTACGCGCAGAGCATTTTCGAGGGCGCAAAGGCATACAAGAACGACGAGGGCAAGATCACCGTTTTCAGAATAGACGACAACTTTGTCAGAATGAACAATTCGGCAAAGAGAATGTGCATGCCTCAGTTCGACGCGGCTGTCGTAAAGTCAGCGCTGTTTGAACTGCTCAAGCTGGAAAGCGAGTGGATCCCCACAAGACCGGGTACAGCGCTTTATATACGTCCGTTCATGTTTGCGAACGAAGAAGTACTCGGCGTGCATGCCAGCAAGAAATACGTGTTCTGTATCATCCTTTCTCCCGTCGGTTCTTATTATGCTCACGGTCTCGAGCCGACCAAGATACTTGTCGAGGACGAACTCGTCAGAGCATTCATCGGCGGAACGGGCGAGGCAAAGTGCTCGGGCAACTACGCTTGCTCGCTGCTCGGCGGCGAAAAGGCGAACGCGCTCGGTTACGATCAGGCGCTCTGGCTTGACGGAAAAGAGCATAAGTACGTCGAAGAAGTGGGCAGCATGAACATATTCTTCGTCATAGGAGACGAAGTCGTTACTCCGCAGCTCGTCGGAAGCATCCTCCCCGGCATTACGAGAAAGAGCTGCCTCGAGGTGCTCAAAAAGTACGGTTACAAGGCAAGCGAAAGAAGGATATCCATAGAAGAAGTCGTCAAGGCTTACGAGGACGGCACGCTCAAGGAGTGCTTCGGCACAGGTACTGCGGCAGTCATTTCTCCTGTCGGCGTGATAGGCTACAAAGGCAAGGATATGATCGTCAACGGCGGCAAGATGGGCGAGATAACCGCGTTCCTCTACGACAAGATCACGGGCATACAGCAGGAAAAATACGCAGACGAGTTCGGTTGGGTCACGCAGATCAACTGATGTCAAGCGAAAACATATGAAATTGGATACCGTCTTTAAAAGGGCGGTATTTTTAATTTTTGAAATTGCCAATGCAAAGAAAAACGATAATATTTGTCTCAGGACATTAATAATCTTTGCATTAGAGATAAGTCGTTTTTTTTAACCGATGTTGGCAATTAGGATATACAAAGCTAATTGCTTGAAATTACAGCATAATAGAATTATAATATTAACAAATATTGCTGTAAAGGTTTTGTTTTTTTAGTGAGAGATGAATGAATTAAAAAATTGCATTGTAATATTCGATAAGAATGTTGGCAAGTATGTTGACAAAAGCAAAGAAATTGCATACATAAACATTGACAAAGAAAATCGAAAATACAATATTCGGTTTGCGAGTGGAAAAGTATATGATTACAATATTTCAAATGTCAGATGGCTTAGCAATCCAGACACACTTGACGTATCATCGTGGCTGATTTACTTTAATAACGAAAGAATGAGTAACGTAATAGAAATATTGCGTTTTGGAGAAGGCGACTTCAATGATTGGATAAAAATAGTATTTAAAAACGGTGAAATATCCTCATATCCTCTTAAAAATTTAAAGTTTGTCAAAAATAAGAGAAATGAAAAAAATGTCAAAAATTTTTTAGAGTATTTAAAAGAAGCGGCTGGTGTCGTAAGTGATGCTTCTCAGGACGAAAAGGATTTTTTACAAAGCGAAATAGAAAAAATTAACGTTTCTGAAGAAAGCGTGCTGTATAAATTTATTGCAAAAGAGCCGATAATAGAAAGAAAAGTCGACGACAAACTTATTTTCCCTTTTTCCGCAAACGCAGCCCAGATTAAAGCTGTAAAAAACGCTTTAAATTATGATATTTCTTGTATACAGGGGCCTCCGGGGACAGGTAAGACGCAGACAATTTTAAATATTTTAACTAATTTGCTTGTAAAAGAAATGAAAGTAGCAGTGGTTGCAGGCAATAACGAAGCAACACGAAACGTTCATGAAAAAATTGAAAAAGAAGGATTTAAAGGGATTGATGCATATCTTGGCAATAAAGACAATATTAAACAGTTCTTTTCTCAAAATCGCGAACTTCCCGAATTTGGCGAAATAGATGATTGTGACAAATATAGCGGATCTATGAAATCGCTATATGAGAAGGTACAGAAAATTTACGAATACAGACTGAAATGTGCGGAATTACAACATCTAATTAATGAGTATACTGTTGAGAAAAATATAAGCGATGAAATTTATAATCAAAAAGAACATAAAATCGCTGATAGTTTGTTACATTATAACAAACGGTCTGATAAAATATTAAAACTGGCTGCTTATTTGGAAATACTTTCACAAAAACATAAATTGAGGTTGATCCATAAAGCTAAATTGTTTTTTAGTTATGGTTTGAAGAGTAAAGATGTATCAGAGAATTTATGTGATAGTATAGATTATTTGCAGAATCTGTATTATTCGGTTAAATTGCGGGAATTGACTCGGGAATACGACAAAGTAAAAATTTTTTTAAAACTAAATGACTCAGAAGACGTGCTTGATTTGTTCAGAAAAAAATCTATGAACAAGTTCAAAAGAGAAATGCGTAATTATTATTCAAAATTTTCCGATTACTCAGTGAGTCCACAAGACAGGTTTTACAAGTTTAGTAAAATCAGCAAGAGATATCCGATTATATACAGCACAACTCACTCTTTGCATTATTGCTGTGGTGATTACTTGTTTGATTATGTAATTATCGACGAATCGAGTCAGGTTGATTTAATTAGTGCAGTAATTGCTATGTCTTGTGCAAAACGTATTGTTTTTGTCGGAGATCAGAAACAATTGTCACACGTGGTAAAAACCAACAATTTACAACCTCTTGAAGATTTGTTTGAAAGATACTCTTTGCCCAAGTATTTTAATTATGCTTCATATAGCATTTTAAAATGCATTTCAGAAATGTACGGAACAGAATTGCCGTGTGTTCTTTTGAATGAGCATTACCGTTGCGACCCGCAAATAATTGAATTCTGCAATAAGTGCTTTTATAAAGGCGAGTTGGTTATTCAAACAAAACATGAAGAAAGGAACGGCATTGAATGGATTTCAGAAAGATCACATACTGCTGAAGGCATGATAAACTTAACGCAGGCGGAAACGATTATTCATAAAATTTTGCCTAAAATACAAGCAGAAGATGTTGGGATAGTAGCGCCATATCGCAAACAGGTTGAACTTTTAGGATCAAAAGTAAATGATAGCAATGTTCTAGTTGACACAATTCATAAATTTCAGGGGAAAGAGCGAGACGTAATGATATTGTCCACAGTTTCTGATAAAGTTAAATTTTATGAGGAGGAAGAAAAAATTGATTTTCTTAATAATGCAAATTTAATAAATGTTGCTGTTTCTAGGGCTAAAAACAAATTATATGTAGTTGCAAGTAAAGATATAGCCAAACAGGAAGGCAGTTTGTTAAACGATTTATATAGATATGTTGCTTATTACTGCGGACAAGAAAAAGTATGGGAAAGCAACGTTTATTCTGTATTTGACCTTATGTATGACGATTATTCTCCGGTTTTGGAAGAAATGAAGAAACGTTTGTTAAGGATATCGGAGTACGATAGTGAAAATATTATAGCTACTGTTATAGACGATATATGCAAAAGTGAAGAATTTGGAATTATTTCATTTAAACATAATTATCCTTTAAGAAAAATAATACGATCTGAAAATTTGAAAATAAAAGAAGATCAATTATTTGTCGAAAATCCAAATTCTCATTGTGATTTCATAATTTTTAATAAATTAGATAAGAGTATAATACTGGTTATAGAGGTTGATGGAAAACAACATAACGAGTTAGTTCAAAAGCAACGAGACGAGAGGAAGGATAGATTATTGCGTTTAAACAATATTTCGATACTTCGACTGAAAACAACAGAAAGCGATTGTGAAAATAAAATAAAATCAGCATTAGCTTTAGCAATTTCATCAAATACTAGCGATTGATTATCAAGGGTAAGCTCAATACCGCGGGCACGCTTTTTTGCGTGCCCGTGTTTGTTTCGATATCGTTTTGCAGTCTTTGAAAGAGAGTTGCGCGCGTTATACGTTCCAGCCCTTGGGGGTAAATATTTCGTGGAAAGTGCGCACCGCATATCTGTCGGTAAAGCTCGCGATATAATCTCCCACTACGCGGTCTCTCGGCGTGGTTTCGAGCAGAGAGCGGGAAAAGGCGGGGAGTTCTTCGGGGTGCGTCATGTAATGTTGAAAAAGCAGCTCTATCAGCGCGAACGTCTTTTTTTCTTCTGCTTTCGCTACGGGATTGGTGTAAACGCTTGCGAACATGAATTTGTGCAGTTTGAGGTGCATCGCTTCAAACTCGGGGGATTGCTTTACGAACGGTTTGCCGAAGCTGTTGCCGACGATGTCGAGTATAAGGCTGTTGATCCTCGCGCTCTTGCTGTGACCGAGCACTTCGGTGCAGTCCTTTGGCAGATCTTCTTCTTTGAGAACTCCTGCGGAGATCGCGTCCTCTATGTCGTGGTTTATGTAGGCAAACCTGTCTGCGTATTTTATTATCTCGCCCTCCAACGTCGCGGGCTTGCCGCTGAATTTGTGATTGACGATGCCGTCCCTGATTTCAAACGTCAGGTTGAGACCTTTGCCGTCGTTTTCGAGAAATTCGACAATTCTCAGGCTCTGTTCGTTGTGCGAAAAGCCGCCATCTATCAGCTTGTCGAGCACGCTTTCTCCCGCATGCCCGAACGGCGTATGTCCGAGATCGTGCCCGAGAGCGATCGCCTCTATGAGGTCCTCGTTGAGATTGAGGGCGCGCGCAATCGTCCTGCCTATCTGCGCGACTTCGAGGGTATGGGTGAGTCTAGTGCGGTAATGATCTCCTTCGGGAGAAATGAAAACCTGCGTCTTGTGCTTAAGACGACGGAAAGACTTGCTGTGTACTATTCTGTCGCGGTCGCGCATGAAGTCGGTACGTAAAGGACAGGGGTTTTCTTCGCGCCTTCTTCCTTTCGTCATGTCCGAGCGGCATGCGTAAGGGCTGAAAAACTTTGCTTCTTTTTCGTAAACTGTTTTTTTGAAATCTTCCATGATTTTATTATACAAAATAAAAGGCGTCGCTGTAAAGAGGCAAAATGCGCGTAACAAGGCGTTTTTTGAAAAAATCGCATTTTTAACGCTTATTTTACATTTATGTGTTAAAGTATTTTGCGAAAAGCGGTTGAGGACGGTTAAAATCGCCCAATATCATATAAAATCTTTGCAGTTAAGTTATATTTGTGTTATAATATTGCAAATATCTATTTTACAGAGGCATATGATGAAAAAAAAGGTAATTTACAGCGGCATTCAACCGACGGGTATCATGACTCTCGGCAACTATATCGGAGCTGTAAACGAATGGAGTGAGATTCAGAACGAGGAGGGCAATTTCTGCCTGTTTGAAGTGGCTGATCTGCACACGATAACGGTCAGACAGAATCCCGCGGTCTTGCGCAAAAACTCGCTCGATATGCTCGCGCTCCTGCTTGCCGCAGGAATCGACTTCAAGAAAAACATACTGTACTTGCAATCGCACGTTCACGAACACAGCGAGCTGTCATGGCTGCTCAATTGCTACACCTACGTCGGCGAGATGAACAGAATGACGCAGTTCAAGGAAAAATCGGAAAAACACGCCGACAACATCAATATGGGACTTATGGATTACCCTGTACTCATGGCGGCGGACATACTGCTTTTCAAGACGGACTGCGTGCCGGTAGGCATTGACCAGCGTCAGCACCTCGAGATCGCGAGGGATATCGCCATAAGGTTCAACAACATCTACGGAGATACGTTCGTAGTGCCTGAGGCGAGAGTCAGAAAGTTCGGCGCGAAGATCGCCAGCCTCCAGAATCCGCTCGCAAAGATGAGCAAGTCAGACCCCAATCCCAATGCGGTGATAGGCGTGCTCGACAGCGAAAAGGACATAATTTCCAAGGTGAAGAAGGCGGTAACGGACAGCGGGTCGGAGATAGTTTACGACCCCGAAAACAAACCGGGCGTTTCCAATCTTCTGACAATACTTTCCATCGCGAGAAAACAGGATATGGACAGTCTCGTCAGAGAGTTCGAGGGCAAGATGTACGGGCATCTTAAGCTGGCGACCGCTGACGCCGTCGTAGAAATGCTCAGACCTTTCCGCGAAAAATTCAACGAGATAAGAGCGGACGAATGCTACCTCGTGCAGGTGGCGAAATACGGCGCGGAAAGAGCTTCCGCGATCGCCGAAAAGACGCTGAAAGAAGTAAAAGAAAAGATAGGATTTGTGCTGTAATGTTCGGTTATGTCATTCCCGACAAACCCAATATGTTCATCAAGGACTTCACTTTGTACCGCGCGTTTTACTGCGGTCTGTGCAAGGCGATAGGCAAGAAATGCGGCACATTGATGAGACTGACGACCAACTACGACATGACGTTTTTCAGCGTTTTCGTCCACGCGCTGACGGGCACGGAAATAGAGATAAGCAATGAGGGCTGTATTCTCAATCCGATAAGAAAAAAGTCGATAGCAAAGAGCAATCCGCTCATGGACAAAGTTGTGGACGCGAATACCGTTCTTGCCCATTACAAGGCGGTGGACGACGTCAGGGACGACAACAGCGCGGGCAAAAAATTCGCGGACGCGCTCGTGATAAGGCGCCACTTCAAAAAGGCGTGCAAGAGATCGCCCGAGGCGGCGGAGATAATCCGCAAAGGCTTTGAAGAACTCAACCGTCTGGAAGCGGAAAGGTGTGAAAACGTCGATCTTATCGCGCATCAGTTTGCCGATATCCTCAAAGAGCTGACGAAGCTGCTGACGGGAGAGGATTATAGCGAATACGCGGGCAACCTCGTATACAACCTCGGCAGATGGGTGTATTTCGCAGACGCTTTCGACGACGCGGACGAGGACGCGAAAAAGGGAGAGTTCAACCCGTTTCTTATCGGGTACGAATATAAAGACAGGGAGACTTTTGTCAAAGACAAGCATGACGAGGCGGCGTTTATTCTCAATTGCTGCATAAAAGAGATGTCAGACTCTTTTGACAAAGTCGCGCTGAAAAAATACGAAGGGGTAATCACAAATATAGTCTGGTACGGAATAAAGGAACAGACAGACACGCTTTTAAGGAGGACCGACAAGTGCAAGAAAAGGACCCGTATATAGTTCTGGGACTTAAAAACGACGCTACGCAGGAGCAGGTCGAGAACGCTTACCGCACGCTCAGACGCAAATACGAAGAACTGCGTTTCAGCGAAGGCGAGGAGGGAGCGCAGGCGAGCCGCGCGCTCGGAGAACTCGACAGGGCGTACGCCGACTGTCTCGACGATCTGAGAAAGAGAGTGTACGTCGCGGGCGGAGCCAGTCAGTACGGCGCCGCAGAGGAGCTTATCAGACAGGGCAAACTCGACGAGGCGCAACAAAAACTCGATTCTGCCGAGACGCGCGACGCAGAATGGCATTATCTGCAAGCGATAGTCTATTACAAGAGAAACTGGCACGTCGAGAGTAAAAAACAGCTCGAGATCGCGCTTACGCTCGATCCGAACAACGAAAAATACAAGAGAAGCTATGCCAAGCTGAACAATATGCTCAACAATGCGGGCGCAGGCAATGCGGGACAGTCGCAGAACGCCAACCCGTACGGACAACAGCAGCAAAGAGGAGGTTATGCGCGTCCTCAGCAGACAGATGCGGGCGCGGATACGGCGGCTACTTGCTGCAATACATGCTCAACGCTTATATGTTGCGACTGTTGTTGCGAAATGATGGGCGGGGATCTGATCCCCTGTTGCTGAAATGAGGCGCAGCTACAAGATAGCTCTTGCTGCCGTCTCGTGCGCGATCGCGGTGCTCGCGGTCGTGGCGCAGGCGTTTGTTTCGACGCTCAGCATTGCAATCAACGTAGTCGCGGCACTGGCGATATCGCTGCCGCTCACGCAAAGGTCTGTTGCGGGAGCGGTTTTTTCATACGTGTCGACCGCGCTGATAGGATTTCTTGCAGTAAACATAAAGGCGCTTCCTTTTATGATTTTCTATGCGCCGTATGCGATAATCGCCTATGTGCTCGACTTCGTTTTCTATCCGAGCGACAAGGTCAGACTGCCGAAATGGGCGAAGATCGTCGTGATAACGGTGATCAAGCTCGGTTTTTTCGGCGCGGCATTCTACGCCTGCATTGCGCTTATGAAAGTAGTCGTAGCGGATATCGCGCTTTTCGGTTGGGAATGGACGCTTCCGCTCCTTATGCTGGCGGGCTTTGTCGCGTTCTGCGCGTACGACCCGCTGTACAGGTTTGTGTTTATCAATATGTCGCGGATAGTTACGCGCTATGCGGGCGGCAACAGACGGAATGCGGGCAGACACGACGCGCCTGCAAAAATCAATGAGGCAAGCGTAGAGCCTCTTGACGGCGACGTGTTCGAAGGTTTTTCAGACGAAGCGGAAAAAGAAAGCGAAGATTCAGACTGTAATCAGAACGGAGGAGACAACGGAGACGCAGATCAGGCGGTCGACGGTAAAAAACAAGACGGAGGCAATGCCGCCTGATATCCCTTTCCTTGCAAAACACGCTTTTATGAGGCGGTATGCTTCAGCATCGGATCGGTCGAGTAAAAGACAATGACGGGAGGACTATGGACAAGTACAAGCGCAGAGTCGTATTTAACGGAATAGCGGCGTTTTTTGCCGTAGCGCTTATGGTGACCGTAGCTATACTCAGCCGCGATACGCAACTTAGCGAAAAGGCTACGAGAACCGTTACGTACGCATTTACCAATTCTCTCGGCAGACTGTCGTCGGCGCTTCCGTTTTCTTTGTTTGAACTGCTTGTCTGTGTCGCGGCGATCGTCGCGCTTTTCCTTATAATAAAATGTTTCGTCATGCTTGCAAAGCGCAGATTTTCGGCGGGACTGTGTTCTTTTACGACTCTCGTTGCAACAGTTCTTTGCGTGGTCTCCGTGTATATGCTCGACACGACCTTTGCTTACAACAGAGAAAAACCGCCTCTCGATATCTGCGCCAACGGCGATCTCACCGAGGAGCAACAACTCGAAGCGATAGACGGCTTTATGACCGATTTTCTCGACATAGCGTATTCTTTGGAAAGAGACGGGGACGGAATGCCCGTCTGCGACCTCTCTGTTGAAGAACTCTCGCAACTTATCGCCGCAGAGTATGCAAAACTCGACGACGACTATTACGACGTATACGTGCCCAAGGCGAAGGGAATGGCTTTTTCTGCGCTGATGAGCGAGCTTTCATTGATAGGCATAACGTTTACCCCGATAGGCGAAGCCAACGTCAACGCTCAGGCGCCGATATGCGACAGGATATTCACGATCGCGCACGAGACGGCGCACGCTATCGGGATAATGAGAGAGGAGGACGCAAACCTCGTCGCGACCTACGTGCTGATAAACAGCGACAACGATCTCTTGCGCTACGCGGCTATGAGGGAGTATTGCGGCAGACTGCTCAGCGTCGTGCAGTTGCTCGACAACGAAAAATACGAGGAGTACGACAAGGCGATCGGCGAAAGCCCGGTCGGGAGAGAGTCTTACCTCGAATTGAAATTCTGGCAGTCAAAAGGAGCGTTCAACGGGTTGTCCGAATTCTTCAATAACATATACCTCAAATTCAACGGGCAGGATCTCGGTACGGGCAGTTACAACGACGGCAATTTCTGGCAGGTCACGCCGTCCGATCCCGACGAGGACGGCAACGTCACTTACGAGATCGAATTGTCGGACATTCAGCTTGTGCTTCTGACGAGATACGCGGTCTGAAGCGGGGCAAAGAAATGACGGCAAAGAGGCAATCCTGCAATATCCGGATAGTCAGATAATACTTTTATGATAATAATGCCGCAGATATAAGGATATATAACGCGCAGGTCTGGTATAAAGCCGTTTTCAGACAAAAAAGACCTTCCGCAATTGAAACCCCGACTGTATGAGTGGTCGGCGAGTATTAACGAAATGTCGGCGGCGGTGCCGCCGTTTGCAATATATCGCGGTTTTGCTTATCTGTCAAGAGTGTATAAAAAATCCCGACGGAATTTTAAAAAATCGGTTGACAACAAAAATAGTATAATGTAATATAATAGCATACCGAGCGTATCTTAGTGGATATGCTGGTTGAGACAAGACAAGATCAGAAAGGAGAAGACAGAGATGAACTCAGCATATTTTACGCGATGGCGTTCGCGGTAGTATTTTCGTTTGACAGTTTTTTGTTGAACGATTTTTTTATAGCAAACCGCACCCGCCGCGACGCGGCACAACGGCTCAGCCGCATTACTACGTAAAAATCACAGGAGAATTTATTATGGAAACCAAAATACCTTACAAAATATATCTGCCCGAGGAGGAGATCCCCAGAAAATGGCTCAACCTCAAGGCGTTCATGAAAGAACAACATGACCCCTTCCTCAATCCCGCGACGCTCAAGCCCTGCACCAAGGACGATCTGCGCCCGGTATTCTGCGACGCGGTCATAGATCAGGAACTCAACTGCACGGATAAATATATCGAGATACCCGAAGGGATACGCGACTTCTACAAGATGTACAGACCGTCGCCGCTCGTCAGAGCTTACGAACTCGAAAAGGCGCTCGGCACTCCCGCGGAGATATACTACAAGTTCGAGGGCAACAATACGTCAGGGTCTCACAAGCTCAACAGTGCGGTCGCGCAGGCTTACTACGCAAAGGAGCAGGGCATCACTTCGCTTACCACCGAGACGGGCGCGGGACAATGGGGCACGGCGCTCTCTATGGCGTGCGCGTTCTACGGCATCGACCTCAAGGTCTACATGGTCAAGGTGTCAAGCGAGCAGAAGCCTTACCGGAAAGAAGTTATGAGAACTTACGGCGCACAGGTCATTCCGTCTCCGTCCGAGACCACCAAGGTCGGCAGAGCGATACTCAAGGAGCACCCCAACACCGGCGGCTCGCTGGGTTGCGCTATCTCAGAGGCGATCGAAGTCGCGACTTCCACTCCCAATTGCAGATACGTGCTGGGCAGCGTGCTCGACCACGTCACGCTCCATCAGAGCGTCATCGGTCTCGAAGCAAAGGCGGCGCTCGATAAATACGGCGTTCAGCCCGATATCGTCATCGGATGTGCGGGCGGCGGCTCCAACCTTGCGGGACTCATCGCTCCGTTCATGGCAGAAAAACTCGAAGGTAAAAACAACATAGAGTTCATCGCAGTCGAGCCTGCAAGCTGTCCTTCGCTGACGAGAGGCGTTTACGCTTACGACTTCTGCGATACGGGCAAGACGACCCCGCTTGCGAGAATGTACACGCTGGGCAGCGGCTTCCTGCCGTCTCCCAACCATGCGGGCGGTCTCAGATATCACGGCATGAGCCCGATACTCTCCAAGCTGTATCACGACGGATATATGACCGCAAGAAGCGTAGAGCAGACCAAGGTGTTCGAGGTCGCTGAGATGTTCTCGAGATGCGAAGGCATCCTGCCTGCTCCCGAATCCTCTCACGCTATCAGAGTTGCGGTCGACGAGGCTCTCAAGTGCAAGGAAACGGGCGAAAAGAAAAAGATCCTGTTCGGTCTGACGGGCACGGGTTACTTCGATATGACCGCATACAAGGCATTCAACGACAAGACGATGAGCGACTTCATTCCGACAGACGAAAACCTCAAAGCGGGCTTCGCAAGCCTTCCCGATATTCCTCAGAACGCGGGAGTAAGAGGCTGAAACAGTCATACGACGATACGTTTATCCCTCGGATGTTTTCCGAGGGATATTTTTATCCGCAAAAATATGCACAAACCGTGTATTCAACCGTATGTGTCTTGCCGGATATTACTTATCCGAAAGAAATACCGTGCGGGTAGTAAAACGTCGTATATTGACGGATAATTGCTGAATCGCAAGTTATTTGTCGATTATTTTCAATTAGTAATTATTATCATCAATTACAAAATAGTAACATATTTTAAAACGGGCGAAGATAACGAAAAATACGGTGCGATTTTAAATTCACCGTATCGTCCATAAAATAAATGCGATTTTGCATTGAATTTAAAATGCGGCGGCAATATAATATAATATATTTGTGTGCGGAATTGAGTATTGAATTTATCCTTTCAATGCTGTATAATTTATGCATAAAACAAGCGATCGGAGCAAAAGATGAACGCGTACATCATCGTCGTAATGGTTTTTGCGATGCTTTATACGTTTTATATGGGGTTTTCCGACGGTGCAAACGCCGTCGCGACCTGCGTTGCGACCCGTGCGATAAAGGCAAGATACGCGCTCATCATAGCGGGTGCAGTAATGCTCGTCGCGCCGATCGTCATCTGTTATTTTCTGAGAAGCGACAGCGTCGCGAGGACGGTGGGCAGTCTCGTTTACAGCGAGACGCTTGAAAACGTTGATCCCAAGGCGGGGTTCGTCTTTATGCTTTCAACGATGATAGCGGCGCTCGTCTGGTCGGTCGTCTGCGTGCTCGTATCGGTGCCCAACAGCACTTCGCACACCCTTCTCGGCGGTCTCGTCGGCGCGGCGATCGCCTGCTTCGGCTTTGACTGCGTCAACTGGTCTATGGTCGGCATAAGGATAATACTCATGGTCTTTCTTACGCCGCTTATATGTATGACAGCGGGCTTTCTGCTCGACAAGCTGTTCAGGCTCGTCTGCGCATATCTCGACAGAAGCGTCAGGAAATATTTCAGAGCCGCGCAGGTGCTCAACGTCGTGATAATGAGCACGTCCATATCCATCAACAACGTGCAGAAAACTATGGGTATCTATCTGCTTACCCTTGCGGTATGTCAGGGCGTGGATATAGAGACTTACGAGTTTTCGTTCACGATAGTCGCGCTGATCTCCGTCGCGATAATGATGGGTATAGTTTTCGGCGGATACAGGCTGATCTACGCGGTCGGCAAGAAGATATACAGAGTGGGGACGTTGCAGTCGTTTACCGCGCAGGTCTCCACGGCGGCGGTCGCGCTGACGTGTTCGTTCACGGGCATTCCGATAAGCACCGGGCAGGTCGTCTCGTCAAGCATAATCGGCGTCGGCATAGCCGAGAGAGTCAGCGCGGTCAGATGGGGCAGGGCGAAAAAGATATTCTCAAGCTGGATACTCACTTTCCCCGTCGCGGCTTGTGTGGGCGCGCTCGTCAGTCTGATACTCAAATTGATATTCGTTCGGTAAACACGGGAGGAAATTATGGCACTTTTCAAGAAAAAGACCGATTTTTTCGAATTGCTCGCTAAACAATGCGACGCTATGGTGCGCGGCATGCAGGCGCTTTACGATTATTGCACGACTTCGGACGAGAAGTTCGGCGACAGCGTCATCGCTATCGAGGACGAGGGCGATATGGTCAGACGTATCCTCATCGACGAACTCAACAAGACGTTCATCACGCCTATGGAGCGCAACGACATATTCGACCTTTCGCGCCAGCTCGACGAGATCCTCGACTACGCCAAGACAACGGTAGACGAGACGAGGCTTTTCGGAGTGAAACCCAACGAGGATATGGTCAAGATGGTCGCGATACTTCTCGACATCACTCAGCATATCACAAAAGCCGTCACCAATATGGAAAAGCACAAGAGCATTGCCCGCGACGAGGCGATCAAGGTCAAGAGCCTCGAAAACAAGATAGGCGCGGCGTATTACAAGGCTCTCGCCAAGCTGTTCGACACTTCAGATATCCACGAGATATTCAAGTACAGAGAGCTTTACCGCCACCTCAACACGACCGCGGACGTTGCGGACGTTGCCATGGACAGTCTGCTCGACGCGCTGATGACTCTGTGACGGAAAAAGCGCAAAGAAAATAAAGACAGACATTGCAAGACTATAAAAATATTTCGGCGCGACAACTCAAAAGAGGGCTGTCGTCGTCAAGACAGGATCGCGGGCATTGCCGATAATAATACGCAGAGATGTATGAACGTCGGCTCTGATTTTGCGAAAAAGCCTGAAGATCGTCGGGAGAAGCTTCCGCAGATTTTCAGGCAACTTTCTATTCTGAGGACTTTTCAGCGGGAAAAAGAATATAATGTTTTGACGGAAAAGCGGCTTGCTATTGTAGAGACAACAGCGCATTTTTCCGATTCGTGACGGCGCTTGCGTTAGCCGCAAAAAGCGCGGTAAAGTACAGACGGGACGCGGCGCTAAAAAAATGCTTGACATAAGCGCAAAAATCAAATATGATATTAACAATAAATATTTTCGGACAAGGAAGAGGAATATTAGTCGGGTACGGGTGCACAGAGAGCCGCGGCAGGTGAAAAGCGGACGCTACGACAAGACGAACTCGCCTCGGAGTCCGCAGAGTGAACAGTCAGCTCTGCCGGGAGTAGCCCGTTATAGCGAAAAGAGGATTTTTCCCCTTGAGACGCGAGGAGCGTCGTAGCCGCAAGGCGGGGAGAAGTCGAATAAGAGTGGTACCACGAAAGCAGCCTTCGTCTCTTAAAGACCAAGGCTGTTATTTTTTACGGAGGGTATATGAAAAATTTTGACAAGTACCGCAAAGGGTATTTCATGCCGCCCGTTGAATGCAACGACTGGGTGAAAAAAGACAGCATCGACAAAGCGCCTGTCTGGTGCAGCGTGGATCTGCGCGACGGCAACCAGGCGCTCGTCGTGCCGATGACGCTCGAGCAGAAGCTGGAGTTTTTCACTTTCCTTTGCAAGATAGGTTTCAAGGATATAGAAGTCGGATTCCCGGCGGCGAGCGAGACCGAATACGAGTTTCTGCGCACGCTTATAGAGAAAAATCTCGTCCCCGACGACGTGAGACTGCAGGTGCTCACGCAGTCGAGAGAGCATATCATCGCCAAGACGTTCGAGGCGCTCAAGGGCGCGAAAAACGCGATCGTCCACCTCTACAACTCGACTTCTGTCGCGCAGAGAGAGCAGGTCTTTAAAAAGCCCAAGGACAAAATAATCGAGATCGCGACTTCGGGCGCAAAAATGCTCCTCGAGTATGCGGCAAAGACGGAGGGCAACTTCTCGTTTGAGTATTCTCCCGAGAGCTTTACGGGCACGGAGCCTGAATTTGCGCTCGAGATCTGCAACGCCGTGATCGACATCTGGAAGCCGACCCCCGACAGAAAGGTGATAATCAACCTGCCCGCGACGGTGGAGATGAGTTCTCCTCACGTCTACGCTCAGCAGGTGGAATTTATGTCCAAAAATCTGCACGACAGAGAAAACGTGCTGATCTCTCTGCACCCGCACAACGACAGAGGTTGCGCCGTCGCGGACTGCGAACTCGGCTTGCTCGCGGGAGCTGACAGGATCGAGGGTACGCTTTTCGGCAACGGCGAACGTACGGGCAATGCCGATATAGTCACCGTCGCGATGAATATGTACATGCAGGGCGTTGACCCCGGTCTTGATTTCTCGGATATGCCCGCGGTCTGCGAGGCGTACGAAAAGGCGACCGGACTTCACGTCAGCGACCGTCAGCCTTACGGCGGCAGGCTCGTCTTTGCGGCTTTCAGCGGCTCGCATCAGGACGCTATCGCAAAAGGTATGAATTACCGCAAAGCCAATGCGCTCGACGTGTGGAACGTGCCTTATCTCCCGATAGACCCGCACGACGTCGGCAGAGTGTACGAGTCGGACGTCATCCGCATCAACAGCCAGTCGGGTAAGGGCGGAGTCGCGTATCTGCTTGAAAATTCTTTCGGCTTCGTACTGCCGCAGAATATGAGAGAGTCCTTCGGCTACCTCGTAAAGTCGGTCAGCGACCACGCGCATAAAGAACTCAAACCCGACGAAATTCTCGACATCTTCGACAAGAATTACGTGAATATCGTCGACCCCGTCAAACTCTACGAGCACCACTATCAGCAGAAAGGCGACATCCACACCGTCGTCACCGTCGAATACGACGGCAAGATACGCGAGTTGTCGGGCATAGGCAACGGCAGGCTCGACGCGGTCAACAACGCTCTCAGGAACATTATCCCCGTCGAATATACGATCGCGGAATATCACGAGCACGCTCTGACGACTACTTCCAAGTCGCAAGCCGTGGCGTACGTCTGCGTGCAGTACGGCGACAAAAAGGTCTGGGGCGTCGGCATCCACAATGACATCATCGCGGCTTCGGTCAGCGCACTCGTCAGCGCGCTCAACAAAATGCTTAAGGAGACTTTTGCCGCAAAGAACTGAAACTCACGGTCTGTGAACGGCTTGTTCAAGCCTGAACTTTTCTTCCTGCCGCAAAGGACGGAAATTCACGGACTGTGAACGGCTTTTTCAAGCCTGAACATTGTCAAAACCACGGGACAATACCTCAAGAGTATTTTTTCTTCTGCCGCAAAGGACGGAAATTCACGGACTGTGAACGGCTTTTTCAAGCCTGAACATTGTCAAAACCACGGGACAATACCGCAAGAGTATTGCCCCGCGTTTTTTTCGCGTTCAGACTTAAAACGCTC
>CASDWJ010000018.1 GCA_949284695.1 uncultured Christensenella sp.
GGTAGGAGTAAACAAAAGGGGGCATATCGGGATATGTTCAGATTCAACAAAAACCCGCTGAGCGCGGACGAATTCAAAAAGAGACTGCGAAGTGCGTCGAGAATACTCGTGTCAGACAGCATCGTTAAGTCTCATGCCGTTTTCGACGCGCTTGCAGATTTTATAACGGAAGCAAAGCCGTTTACTCAGTACAACGTCCTTCTCGGGAACGGAGCTGTCACGGCTCCCGACGTCGCGGTATTCGACAAGATGAAATTCAGCGGCGTTCTGCGGTGCGCGGCGGACGGCAGACCCATGGTCACGCCTCTGCCTCCGATCGGGACTGCCGGCAAACTGCGTGCGGAAAATCTCAAAGGACCCCTTCTGCTCGTTACTTCGGATGACAAAGAGGGAGAGGACTTCGTCCGCCTTACATACGAGAGCAACTTTATCAACGAGCTGTATGCGATAAAGTTCGACGGTTCGCCTCAGGAGATAGTCTGCGAACCGCCCAAAATAAACCTGAAGTTCGACATAGTGTCGGCGCAGGAGTTCGACGAAGTGCGCGTGACGTTCGGCATGTTGCTGTTCGGTACCAACATCAGATATACGTTCGACGCAACGTCGCCCAAGACTCTGTGCAAAAAGAGCAAGGAAGGGGGAGCGTTCGTCTACACTCTCGATATCGACAAATACGATCTCTACGATTGCGACAAACTCGTATTCGTCGTGAAATACAAGGGTGCGGAGATTAGCTCCTCGCCGTATTCGTTCGTGTTCAACAACGAGCAGTACTGGAAGCTGGCGGTCATAGGCGACAGGCTTGCCGCAGGTATTTCCGGCCCGAGGGCAACAAGCATGCCTTCTTCAACGACCGGGTCGGGTCCGGCAACTTCTACGCCGCCGGTGCCGCCCAAGGCAACCGTTACGGCTCCGGTATCTCCCAAGGCAACCGTTACGACCCCGGTGCCGCCCAAGGCGACTACGGCAAGACCCGTCGTCGCAATAAGACCCATGCCGTTGCCCAACGCTCCCGTGGCGGTCAGCCCGGAGGCGTATAAGCCGTCTGCTTCTCCGGCGGGCGCGGCGGCAAGCGTTTCTGCGGCGGTGCCGGAAAGCGAAAAATATCAATACGTGACGGGGCCGACAAGGCTTCCGGCGGACAAGCTGATAGATGCCAAAGTGCCCGATAAGGGCGTGTTAACGGTCAAGGATAAGGACGGCAAATCCGTCAAAGTGTATCTTGACAAAGAACTCGGCAAGGGCGGCGAGGGCACGGTCTACGAGACGGACAGACCGAATATTGTCGCCAAGATCCTTAACAATATGATCGGCAAGAACAGGACGGTCAACAAGCGCAACAAGATAGAGCTGATGCAGAGCAAGAATTTCTGCCATCCGCTGGTTGCGTGGCCGATATCAGCGATATACGACAAATCGGGGACTTTTCTCGGATTCCTTATGCCGAAGGTCGCAGGTAAAAACCTCAAGCATGCGTACAACAAGACGCATCCCGAGGTCAGTCTTGTCAATATGACCAGGACGCAGATAGTATCGCTTATAATCAAGATCCTCGAGATCTTCGTCTATCTGCACGATCGCAACATCATAGTCGGCGACATAAAAGAAGAAAACATCGTCATCAAGCCTGACGGAAGGGGCGGTTTCGACCCCTATTTCGTCGACTGCGACAGCTATCAGATATATCCTTATCCCGCGACCAAGATGTCGGAAGGCTTTGTGCCGCCCGAGCTGTACACGGGCATCGACGTGTCCACGGTATACCGCACGTTCGGCAATGAGGAATTCGCGTTGTTCAGCTTGCTGTTCTCGATCCTGCACAACGGCATGAGGCCTTACTGTCAACGTCAGACGGGAAAATATCAGTACGGCGACGACGACATGCTGCCGATCGTGAAAGGCTGGTTCCCGTTCAGTGAGGATATGAGCGAGGTGCAGAAGCGCTCGCCCGTAGCGATCATGGGCAACTGGGCGCACTTGCCGGGATATATCAAAAAGGCGTTCATCTCGGTCGGCAGAGAGGGCGGCAAGAATTTCGGAGAAAAGAACCGCCTTTCGGCGAAAAAATGGCTCCAGCTGTTCAGACAGTACGCAAAGGACCTTGCTCCGGGCGGCAGGCTCCGCACGGCGGACAGCGAGTGCGATACGGGTATGTTTATGCCGAGACCCGTAGGCAAGAGCATTGACTTCCGCGTCATCGATTTTAAAAAGATTGATCTGCCGTTTACGGGCGTCGACGGCGGCGTTGCCTGTGCGTATACGGTCGAGGACGCGGTCAGAAAACTCAGCCTGATCGCAGGCGAAGCGCTCCCCGTCGTCAGGATAGCCGCAGATCTCAGAAATACGGGCAAAGCGGCTTTCAACAGCTACACTTTCATATACGAAAAGGACATCGGTCTTGTAAAAAAGATATCAATGAAAGCCTGATCTACACGGGCAGGAAAAAATGCGCCCCGCGGAGCAAACCCGCGGGGCTTTTTCATGCGGTATCGTCGCGGAAGACGGAGGACGTCAACGCGCCTTGCGTTTTTCGAGATAAAGCTCGCGCACCTTTTCGAGGAAGCTCTTGACGAAGTCTGATTTTATGTCGAAGTAAGTCCAGAAGAAGTGCACCCAATGTTTTCTTGCGTAGACGAGCGCGAGGTCGGCGTATATCCCGTTTGAGAGGGGGATGCGGAAGCTCGCGCCCTTGGTGGTCGCCATCACGAACTTGCCGTGACCGAGAAGGCAAGGGTCGAGGTTGACGGTGCGATTGCCGTCCTTGGCGAACGCGTCCTCGAGGCCGTTGGTAAAGAGTTTTATCGCGGGCAGAGAGGACGGCGGCACGGTTTTTTCAAAGCTGACAAGGCGTTTTCTGACTTCGCCGCTCATTTCGCCGTCGTAAAAACGCGAAAATTCCGAAAAAGAGTATTCGTCCGAAACGCAGTCTGTCTCGCCGAACTTTCCGACGAGTTTTTCAAGCGCGGCATCGTACGTCGCGTCGTCGGTATACATTATCCCTACGACGAGTTGTTCGGGTTCAAAATCACATGCTTTTCCCATGTCATTCCCTCCCGAAAAGACAGCCCTGGCTCCAGCCGCTTTCTGCCATGCGTCGGTTTATCCGATTTATGATGTTGTTCTTGTCCCTGTTCCAGTCGGGAGCGACGAGCAGGTCGCGGGGGCAGTCGCCCGTCACGCGGTGCACTATCATATCGGGAGAGATGTGACAGAGCACGTAAGCCGCCGCCTCGACGTATTCGTCGAGAGTGGGAGGGACGTATTTGCCGTCGAGATACATCTTTTCGAGCTTCGTGCCCTTCATCACGTAGATGCAATGTATCTTCACGCCCCAGAGGTCGAAGCGGTTGATAAAGCGCACGGTCTTTGCGACGTGACCGAGGTCTTCTCCGGGCAGACCGATTATAAGGTGCACCACCGTTTTTATGCCGTACTTGCGCAGTATTTCCGCGGCTTTCGCGAATGTCGCGCTCGGGTATCCGCGGTTGATGATCTTAGCGGTGTCGTCGTCAGAAGTCTGCAAGCCCAGCTCCACCCACACGTCGTACTTTTCGGCATAAGAGGAGAGGAGCTTCGCGACGTCTTCGGTAATGCAGTCGGGACGCGTGCCCACGGCGAGCGCGACTATCCTGTCGTCGACGAGGGCGGCGTCGTATTTTTTCCTGAGCACGTCGACGGGCGCGTAAGTGTTGGTAAAGTTCTGAAAATAAGCGATGAACGCGTCGGCTTTGGTGTTGGCGAGGGCTTTTTCCACCTGTTCGGAGATCGAAGCGCACGAAGCGTCGATATGTTCGCCCGCGCCGCGCTCTCCGCAGAAGATACAGCCGCCGTAGCCGCAGGTGCCGTCGCGGTTGGGGCAGGTAAAGCCGCCGTCTATGCAAATCTTTTTGACGGTTTTGCGGTATTTTTCTCTGAGATATCCGCTGAAATTGCGATATACCATTGTCTTTCCTCCGGTCAGATCGCGGGTATGCCGACGATCTGCGAATTGTTGTTGTGAGTCACGTAGTATTCGTAGTCGTTGAACCTGTACAGCTCGTCCAGATCTTCCGACATCTCGTCAGACAGTTCGCCCGAAATCTTTTCGAGCGAGTCGAGTATCAGATAGGTGACGAGGGCGGTTTCGCGCGGTTTTGCGAAGTATTCGTCCGCGCACGCTTTTATCGTGTCGGCGGCGCGGTCGGGGTCTCCCGTCTTGACGTATATCCTCGCGAGACAGACGCGTGCATAGTAGAGATCGGGAGTCCTGACCCTCTGTTTTTCAAAGACCGCGATCGCTTCGAGTATCCTTGCGGGATCGTTTTCGATTATGCCGCAGATAAGCGCTATGTTGGCGGTGTAGAGGTGCTCCGCGCCGTTTTTGGCAATGCTCGTATCGAGCGCCGTTCTGACCGTGGCGACGGCTTCTTCGTGGCGGCCCGTACGCTCGTAAAGCGTCGCGAGGTTGGCATAAGCGGTCAGAGAGTAGACGTGCGGGCGCTTGTCGGCGGGCAGGATCGCGTCGTTTTCGCTTATTGAGAATTTAAAGCGTTCTTCCGCGAGCTTGTCGTCGCCCGTGATCATGCAGGCAACTCCCGCGTTGGAAGCCGCCCAGGCGATCTTGGTGCCTCTGCCGAGGTAGAGCTGATCGTATATCGCGTATGCCTTGCGCATCATATCCACCGCGTTGGACTTGTCGCCCACCGCGTAGAGTATGTCCCAGCCGTAGCAGTACGCCCAGGCGAGTTCGGACGAATTGTCGCCGAACAGGTAAAGCGTATCCGATATCACGCTCTCGAGGTTGGAAAGCGCGTCCTTTATACTGCCCGTCGCGTAGAGGGTCTGACCGTACACCACCTTCGCCCACAGCGACGTCGCGGAGCAGACGTTGTGGCGGTCGTAGATATCGGCGCTCTCTTTAAGCATGGAGCACGCGGTATCGAGATCTCCCGCGGATTTGTACGCCACGCCCAGAAGATAGGCGCGCGCGGCATATCCCGTTTCGTCGTCGGGGTGCACCGACTTGTAATAGGCGAGCAGTTCGCGATACGTCGCGATAGAACGACCGAAGCGGTCGAGAGCCAGCTTGTACTGAGAGCGCGCCAGCACGTCGAGCAGACGTATCCTGACGTCGGGATCTTCTGTCCTTTTCAGCAGATCGGTCACTATCGCGATCGCGGCGTTGTGACAGCCCGCGAGGCACATCGTCCCTGCGACCTCTGTTTTCATATCGTCGGAGAGACCCGCGCATACTTTTGCGGCGATCTTCTCCTGTTCGTCAACGAGCGCGGAAAGATAACCTATCAGCGTGTGGTATTCGTTGCGGTAAAGCCAGGTGAAGCACTCGGGGTCGGACAGCGCGTCTCTGAGTTCCGCCATTCTGCCGAGCCTGCGCAGCTGATAGGGCAATTCACTGTACTTCCTCAGGTCGTCGCCGCGCGAAGCGAAATAACCGACGAACAGCTTTGCGACGATCTCGTCATAACGTTTGCCCGTATCGCTCAGTATCTTTTCGGTCGTTGCGAGTATCAGATCGTGATTGAATTTTATCAGACCGCTGTCCTCTATCGTAAAGAGATCTATCGCGGCGAGGAACACGCTTTTTGCAACGGGCAGTATGTCGAGGATATCCTGCAGTTCGCTCTCTCTGACGCCGTTGTTCGAGTACGCGATCAGGGCGAGCGCGAGATAGACCTGATTTCCGTCTATGTTGCGTTCTTCGAAATAATTCTTTATCCGTGACACCACGACGGAGAAGAGTTGCGCAAAGTCGTCCGATCCGAGCAGTCGGTAAAAGAATGTATCGAACGTCGCGTAGGTGCCGTACATCACCAATTGAGACAAAAGCGCGCGCAAGAAAAGCGGGTTGGAGCACAGCTCTTTTTTGAGAATGTCCTGCTTCATCTGTCGGCTCAGCTTTTTGCCGAACTGCGCGAGCGTGCCGTTGACGATCTGCATTATCTGATCCGAAGTCAGCGGCGACATCGTTGCGACCTGGTCGTTCATTATCCTCGAATATTCCTTGGTGCCCGAGCATACGACGTGCACGTTAGGGTTTATCTTCGCGAGCGCGAACAGCTTGTAGATCGCGGTCACGTCGTCTATGTGGTCGAGAGCGTCGAAAAAGAGCACGACCCGCTCGTTTACCGCGCCGCTCCTCAGCATTTCGACGACCGCGCCGTAGTTGTCCTCCTCGGCGCTCGAGCAGTCGAACTCCGCCTTCAGGTATTTCCTGAGGCGCAGCATCGCGTTGTCGAGCCGCACGCTCTGGTTGCCCGCCGTCGCGTAGTGGAAGAACACCTTGCCGTCGCGCGTCAGTCCTTCTTCCTTGATCAGATAGCTCACGCACGCACTTTTGCCCGTGCCCTTCTGCCCGTAGACGTAAAGGCACCCGTGCTGGTTTATCTTGCGCTCGAGGTTGGCTATGAAGTAGTTGTCGGGAATATAGCGGTAATTGTTGTTTTTGAGTATCTTCAGGTGCGACAGATAGCCGTCGTCGTCATACGGGATATTCAGATCGTCGGGGATCACCTTGGATACGTAATCGTACAGATTGCTGTACAGCAGATCTTCAAACTCGTTGTCGCCCGAGTAGGACAGCATCTTGTACGTGTTGTCGATGCGAGAGATCAGGTTGGTCACCTCGGGTTGTACGTCGGGATCTTTCAGCACGTTGTCCTTGATCAGAAAGCACGAAAAATCCACGTTCTGCGGTACGAATACGCCCGCTCTCATTTCAAGCTCGGTAATGCTCAGCCCCGGCGGGATCTCGTCGCCCAGCGCCTTTTTGTAGGCGGGAGGAAGATTGTTTACCGCGTCCTCGGGCGCGATCGAGCCGTATCTGTCGCCTATCATGCCGACGAAAAAAGGAGAGCAGTGAAGCACTTCGCCTATGCAGATCTCGAGTATGCGGCTGTTTTCAGAATCCTCCTCGGGTATGCCCCAGCGCAGATCGACTTCGGTGACGTCTATCAGCTTTGCGCTGAAAGTCTTTCTGAGTCGCGGGAAAACGCTGTGCACGATGATATTGCGCTCGTTCTGCATATCCGCGAACGTCGAAGATATAAACACGCGCACCTTTCTGTTGATCTTGCTGTCGTATAAAGGAATCATTTTCCCGCCCCCTTTGCGTCTCCGCGCTTGACAAACGATTGCCTGCGCCGAAAAACGCTTCCGCGACCATAAAAACCGCCGCGCCGCCGCGTTTTCTTAACGTATTTCCCGGCAAACGTAGTATATCACACGACCGCCCATAATTCAACTGTTTAAAATTCAATCAAATATTGATAAGTAAGGCATGTTGTGGTAAAATTAAATTATAAACTTATGAAACGGTGTTGATATGCAAGAAGAAAATTCTTTAAATTATGAATGTAATGATGCCCGCATGTTTGAGATAAGTCAGAATATAAAAGAAATAAGATTAAAAAGCGGGATGTCCCAAGAAGAATTTGCCGAGAGGATCGGTGTAAGCCGTCAAACGGTAATCAATTGGGAAAAGGGAAAAAGTTTGCCTTCTGTTGAAAAAATCGGGGTTATTATCAATCAATGTTCAACGTCGTTTGAGGAAATATTCGATAAAGAGTGTGCTCCTGAAAATGTAACTTCAAAGGATTTATGCGAAGAAGAAAACAACGGCGTCCTGACATCGGATACAGGCAGACAAAAAATAACGCTTAAAAAAGCAATTTTGATCGCTTGTTTTTCGGTGACGGTATGTATTATTTTATTCGCACTTGCGCTTATTTGCAGGGAAGTAATTTCGTTTTTTACAAGTGATTCATATTCTGTTTCGCTGAAGATATCAATGAGTGATATGACGATTTATATTGTAGCGGGATTGGTTTTGATTATTATATTAACTTTGTTGTTAATAGGAATAATAAAAATAATAAATTTCAGGAGGGTGAGAAAATGAGCGGTAAAAAGATTACGATTATTACATTGCTGTTTTGTATAATTGTTGCTATGTGCGGAGGAGTAAGTGCGGTATATGCCGACAGTATGGATAATTCAGCGACATTGATCGACGAACAATCGGTGGAAGGACGCGGTTTGCTTGTGGCTGTTTCAATTGAATTGAAGGGGAACGGAAACGGAACGGTAAGCGCCATTGCCGAAAATCGTTTTACGTTGGGAAATACTGTCCTTATGGTAATAGTTGAGTTGTATGCATCAGAAACAATGCCGATGTATTATACTGATATGGAATTGGTTGCATCGAATTCGACAGGAGATCTCAATATCTTCGATTCAATAAGTACGACGGCTTCGACAGGAGGCAGAGCAAAATATTGGTGTGCGAGAGTGCAATATAAAAAAGACAGCGATGCCTGGACGTCGAAAGAGACCAATATTCTCTATTACGATGCAAACGGCACAGTCGTAAAGTAATAAGTCCTGTTTTGCATAATTCGGATGAAAAGTATCAGATGTCAATAAAATTTAACATATAATGTAAAATATTCTATGCTGACATATCGCACGGCTTGTGATAGATTGATTATGAAAAGTTTAACAGCTTTATCAAAAATCAAAGGAGAAAGCCGTGCGTATGTTTTTTTAAAAAAATTTCAACTTATTTTAAGACAGTTGCTTTTTGTGATCACGTTTTAAACTTTTTATTGTTATGTCATAAAAATACAATAATAAAGTCATCGGTTACCGAGGACGAGGGGGTATGGTTTTACATATATAATGATTATGACGATACGACTTGGAAATTAAAAGCCGAGTATGACAAAGAAAGCAAAATATTGACTGTCTATATGCCGGAAAATTTTTTGAGAGTCGGTGAAGGAAGCGAGATCGTGGCATATACTTTTAAACAAGTCGCTTGAATGAGGTTTATAATAATGATCACAGAGGAGAGAAATCATGAAAAAATATTTTATGATCGTAGTATGTATAGTTTTAGCGGCTGTCATGGTTTCGGCATTTGTCTCTTGCGAAAAAGAAGTCGTCCCGAGGGATGTTGAATTGGTGCTCATAAATCCTAATACGGGAGAACCTTTAGAGGACGGAGACACCGTGATAGTACCTGATGAAAGGACGGTAATTGATGCCAGGGCTTTAGATAAAGAAACGGGGAAAGTTCTGACGAGCGAAGACCTGAAATTCGAAACGATCGGAAGAAGTTTAACAGTGTCGCTCCATCCAATACTGGACGGTAAATTAGGGGCGACGATGACCAATTATTTGTGGCCTACGAGAGAAGAGGTAAACAAGATCATGTCCTCTTACGGAAGTGACGAATATGAAATGACACTATGGTTTGATTGCAGACCGGATCACGCAGGAGAAGGTTTTGTAAGATATTATAAAAGTGAAATAACCTATATAAGATTTCATTTGATAGTTTCTGATGAGAAGGAGAAGGTATAATGAAATACAAAAAAACATTGTTGTTTTTGTTGATCATAGCCTTAATGCTTACTTTATGCTCATGCACCGATCAGGGATTGAGAGGCGGGTGTCTTGTGGAGACTAATGCGGACGACCCGCTTCCGCAGATTCGCTGCGGGTATATGTCAGACAAGACCACGTTTGAAATAACCGATGTAACCCTCACTTTTTGTTATGGTGTAGCGGGCTACTATAGACCGGACAATTATTTTAACAGTTTTACAGCACACAAAGTTGTGATTCAATTCCGTACGAGCGACGGGGCGGTGTATGAATGTAAAACTATGGACATCTCTTTGGGTATCGAAAAATACGTTATGTTCGAGGATAAAAAAGGAGTATTCGAAGAATTTACGATACCTGCCGAAGTTTTTAACGAAGAAACAGGATTCGTAATGTTTGACGTTATTCAATATGGTATCCCGCGAGAAAAAACAGAGTTGGAAGAGATAGAAAGAGGAATTGCGGGTATTCATTATAAGAAGATAGATCAGAATACCATAAAACTTTCAAACAAGCCTTTCGATTGATATTACTGCAATGGCAAAAGTGAAACGAGCGGCAGAAATCATGTTTGATAAATTATCGAACAAGGCAAAACAGAACGGGAGAGGAGGATTTATGAAGAAAAAAATATTGCAAATAGTTTTGATTGTCGTGATGATATCAATAACGGCAACAGCCGTAGCGTGTGAACGAGAAAATCACGGCATTCCCCGCGGCACATATAAGCCTTGCGTAGACGGAGAAATAGGCGATTGGGTGCTTGAAGATTGTTGGCGGGTGTATGATGAAGCTGAATACGGGTATAATAAGTTTTCGGTTATCGAGGACGAAGAGGGAGTATGGTTTTACAAATATAATTATTATGACGATACGACTTGGAAATTAAAAGTCGAGTATGACAAAGAAAGCAAGATATTGACTGTCTATATGCCGGAAAATTTTTTGAGAGTCGGTGAAGGAAGCGAGATCATAGCATATACTTTTAAACAAGATAATGATTGACGTTTATAATATTGGTTTCCGAGGAGAGAAGTTATTAAATAATTTATTATAATGCATATAAATTCTAAGACAATTCACTATCGCAAACCTAAAATTTGCAAAGAAAAACACGAACCTTGAACAGACAGGGTTCGTATTTTTTTGGATAAGTTGTGCCTCGGCGGGGGCTTTTGCTACGCAAAAAGAAAACGCAATTAAATATTATGCTTATCGTAACGACACTCTTTGCTTTTTTTCCGCGAAGAAAGCAGTCCCGTCATTATTTTTAGTCGGGCATAAAAAACACTTTACTTAATTAAAGCGATAAAGTATAATGTAACATATTGAAAAACATTTTCAAGGAGTAGTATTGGTTATGAAGAAAGTAATAACAGGTTTGTTGGTGTGTATGATAGTCATCGGATGCGTTGTCGCATCTGTCGCTTGCGTGCCTTCCGAAGAACTTGCGGTGGGCAAAGAGCTGATGAAATACGGCTCTCAGCTTGACGCGCTGACGCAGTTGCAGACGGGATCTGTGGACGTGACGATAATCGATTCGGTCATGGCGGGATATTATACGTCGCAGGGCGATTTCGCAAAGGATCTGCAGATGGTCGACGGTGTGGTCTTTGCCGAGGAAGAATACGGCATTGCCGGCAGAAAAGAGGACAAGGCGTTCATGTCCGAGGTCAACAAGGCGCTGATCGCGCTCCGCACGACCGATTACGCTGAGATCGCAGAGGACTTCGGTCTCGAGACTGAACTCGCGATCACCGCAGAAACCGAAAATCCGCTCGCTTCCGCAACCGACGACAGCTGGACTAAGATAAAGCAAGTAGGAAAGATAATCATAGGCTACACGGTATTCGCGCCCATAGCGTTCACGCAGGAGGGCACGCTGACCGGTTTCGACATAGAACTGGCGCGCGCGGTCGTCAATTATCTCAACGCGACTTACGGCATCAATCTTACGCTCGAATTTCAGGAGATAGACTGGAATGCCAAAGAAATGCTCCTCAGCAACGGCAGCGTGGATCTGCTGTGGAACGGCTTCACGATCACCGAGGAGCGCGCGGCTAACATGTGCATGTCCGTCGCTTATCTCTACAACAAGCAGGTCGCCGTTATCCGCAAGGCTGACGCAGACAAATACACTTCCAAAGAGAGCATGGCGGACGCGATCATCGGCGTCGAGAGCGGCTCTGCGGGCGAAGACGTGGCTTTGGGCAAATAAGTAAACGCAATGGATAAATTTTTGAAAATCATGCAGGAACTGGCGACGGGCTTCGGCACGACGCTCCTGCTCTTTGTCGTAACGCTCGTGATAGCGCTTCCTCTCGGGCTTATCATATCGTTCGGGTCTATGTCCCGCTTCAAGCCTCTGAAATATCTGGTGAAGGGCATTATCTGGGTCGTGCGCGGTACGCCGCTGATGTTGCAGGTCCTGCTCGTCAGCTTCCTGCCGCAGTTCGTGTTCCGCATAATGAACAAAGATCTCACGGCGTTCTTCGGCATCAGCATGAGCACGTTGATGTTCATTTTCGTCGCCGTGGCGTTCAGCATAAATTACGCCTGTTATTTTTCCGAGATCTTCCGCGCGGGAATAGAAGCCGTCCCGAGAGGACAGTACGAGGCGGGGCAGGTGCTCGGCATGCGCAAGAGCAGGATATTTTTCTCGGTCGTGCTCATGCAGGTCGTCAAGAGGATTATCCCGCCCATGAGCAACGAGATCATCACTCTCGTCAAAGATACCGCGCTCGCGCAGGTGCTGGGAGTCATAGACCTTCTCAACGCGGCTAACCACGCGGTCAACGAATACGTCATACTGACGCCCCTTCTGTATGCGGCGCTGTTCTACCTCGTGTTCAACGGGCTTCTGACAGTCCTGTTCAGCCTGGTAGAGAAAAAACTCGATTATTATAAGGTGTAAAGATCATGTCCTTTCTCGAAGTTAAGAATTTGCATAAGAGTTTTGGCAGTACACAGGTGCTCAAGGGCATCGATCTTTCGTTGCAAAAAGGTGAGGTCGTGTCGATAATCGGGTCTTCGGGCAGCGGCAAGACGACACTTCTGCGCTGTCTGAATTTCCTCGAACTCGCGGACGACGGCAGTATTCTCGTCAAAGGCGAGGAGATATTCGACGCGAAGAAAAAATACGCGGACAGAGAACTCAGAAAAAACCGCCTGCATTTCGGGCTGGTCTTTCAGAGTTTCAATCTGTTCCCGCAGTATACCGCCCTCAGCAACGTCCGTCTGCCTCTCGATATACAGACCAAAGAACGGCTCACACGCGCCCGCAAAGAGATGATAAAGTCGGCGGCGGCATCGGACCCGTCCGCTCCCGCCAAGGTATCGCTTTCCGCGCGCTTCAAGGCGTGGGTAGAGGGCAACAAGGCTTTCGCGGCAAAGAAAAAACAAGCCGTTGAGGAGAATGCCGCCAAAGCGGAGAGCATACTCCGCGACGTAGGTCTCGGCGAAAAGATGAATAATTATCCGTGCGAGTTGTCGGGCGGTCAATGTCAGCGCGTAGCGATCGCGCGCGCCCTTGCGCTTGAACCCGAGATACTCTGTTTCGACGAGCCGACTTCCGCGCTCGACCCCGAGCTGACGGGCGAGGTGCTCCGCGTGATACGCAGTCTCAAAAGCCCCGACCGCGCCATGGTCATCGTCACGCACGAAATGCAGTTCGCCGCCGAGATCTCGGATAAGGTCGTCTTTATGGCTGACGGCGTGATAGAAGAAGCGGGATCCCCGCAACAGATATTCCGCGCGCCCGAGAGCGAAAAGCTCAAGGCTTTCCTGCGCAATTATGCGGAAAACCGCTGAGGAGGCAGTATGACGGAAAAACGCGTTATGTACGAATATCTCGTCGACAGACTGGTCAGGCTGTCCACGCGCGAGGAATGTGCGCTTCTGCTCGAGGATCTCTGCACCTGCGCGGAAATCGAAAACATGGCTCAACGCCTGTATTCCGCAAAACTGGTGCTCGAAGGCAAGACCTACGCGCAGGTAGAAGCGGAAACGCAGATATCTTCCGCCACGCTCAGCCGCGTCTCGCGTTGCATCAAGTACGGCGGCGGCGGGTACGGCACGATAATAGGGAAGGAGTGAGCTTGCGTTTAATACGGCATTTTAAACGTGATACGTATTGCCGATCGGCGGGCAAGATATCTTATCGTTGTGAAGCGTCAACGTTAGTAACGATTTTTATATTAAGCGTTAAAATATTATTTTTTCTGACAAAGTTTGTCGGTATAGTAAATAATAAAGCATATTGACATTTAAAAGTAAATGTGATATAATCGATTGCAGATATTTAATAAGGAGAATATTATGGAAAAAGACAAGAAGAAAAACCTTATCAGTTTATACGATTTGCAGGATCTTATGGAGTCAGCCAAAAAGAAGGTGGTCATCCTCGGCGTGACGCATCTCGGCGACGATTTTGATTGGGATCATTTTGCAACGGCGATCAGTCCGAGGATAGGAGAAGGTTCTCTCGAAGTCAGAATTTTCAGAGAGTCGGATAACTTTATATACGGCAAGTCGCTGATTTCGGAAAATAAAGCGATAAGCGGAGATATCAAATCTTATTCGTTCACCCAGCTCAGATATGCCTATAATGCGGTTATTGAGGAACTCCGCAAAAAAGTTTTTAAACTTTGTTGCACCGGACGTCCGAGAACGGACGAAGAGATAAACAGTCTTGAAAAGCACAAAAAAAATTATAAAACCAATTTTTCCGTGCGCACGATGTGTCTCGATATACCCATTCCTGCGGTGTGTATAGACGACGACTATTATATCACAATGTCTCTGACCAAGTTTTTCTCCAACGATCGTTACTATGAAAAAATCGACGCGAACAATGTGTGGTACGATGATTATGTGAAGTATCTGCAGGCATATCTGGAGAAGAAGGATTGCAGCATAAAATATTCCGGCAAAGCGTTATACGAGGATGAAGGACACGATGACGAAATCCTTGAATTGTATGACGTCGACAGGGTAGCCAGAGGATTGTATCCGAGAGACTGTTTTTACGAAACGAACAATTCTCAGCTTGTGATCTGGGACTTTGTCTTCAGCAGAAGCGGCAAATTATTGTTACACAAGAGAAAATGGAACGCAAAAGACAACGTCGGCATGTGGGACAAATCCGTCGGCGGGCACGTCGATTACTCCATCGATTTCGATTCGACCGACGCGGCGACAAGAGAATTGGTAGAAGAGCTGTTCAATGACGAGGGCGCTTTGCAGACTCACGGCGCGGATACTTCGTTCCACAAAGAGGACACGAGCAAATTCGTGTTTTTGGGAGAGTGGAACAAAGACTCGAGATACGACGCGCCGTTTAAAGAGATCCAGGATCACCCGAAGAGATGGTTTTATTTCAGATTGCCGAAATCGACATCGATCCGTCGTCAGTCCAACAGAGTAATGCCGCCGATTTTCAGAGATCAGTCAGGCGGAGAAATAGATATTGTGGATTTCAAATCGCATTTTACCAAAGAACAGATTATCGAACTGGTTAAGGGATGTGAAAAATACAAGACTAAATTCGCAAGACTCGACGATGCGGAAATATATTCGAAAATCGAACCGGTCAATCTTTTGGAGTTGTTGGATTATGTCAGAGAAAGCGAAAGGACCGACTTGTTGAGCGTTGCCAAAAGATACGGTATGACGGTGGAAGAAAACAGACAAAAAGAGCTTAACGTCATATCGGATATCTATTTCTTTATAGCAGACGAAACGTTTGACGAGAAATCTTTGAAAGATCTGCATAATTCCGATTTTGCACTGTTGGAGATAGAAGAGATCAAAGAAAAACAAAAACAAGGCTGGAGAGTATCCCCCGATATGCAGGCTATTTTGTCCAACTCCACCAATCTGCTCGGCGAGATCGAAGAATGTGCGGGATTCTTGAGAAGAATGGATAAGAGGTCAAAAAGGTAACCGTAATGGCATATGTGATAACTTTGACAGGTCCTTCACAGTGTGGGAAAAGCACTATCCGCGAAATGATCTTAAAGCACCGAGATAAAAATTTCAAACCCGTGATTTTTAAAAAGTACACGACGAGAAGACCTCGCGAGTTTGAAGATGATACGATCTGTGTGGATAATATACCTCACGATTGCGATCTGGTTTATGAACAATACGGGGTACGTTACGGGTTTCATTTTGACGATCTTTACGACTTATTGGAAAAGGGTAAGTCACCGATCATTGTCCTTAACGACGTCAGAGCGGTTGAAGACGTAAGGATAGCTCTGGCGCCGCAGGTAAAATCCCTGTTCCTATACAGGAATCCGCCTGATAAAGAGAAATTTATCGAGGAGGAAAAACGCAGGGCAAAGGCGGGGACTTCGGAGGAAGCAATCGCCGAAACCGCACAAAGCAGATACGATAAGGCTAAGGCGATATATAGAATATATATCGAGAATATTTATCTTTTTGACAACGTGATACTAAACATAGGCAGTTACGATTTTACGAAACAACAGGTTGCCCACGTCGTTGAGAAGATGAAGTCTGCGACAAAGAAGTTGAAAGGGTAGAAATGACAAAAGAAAAAAAAGAAACTTACAGAAAAAATACCGCAAGACTTTTTATCATTGTTGGGAATACGCCGAATCAGCAAAAGACCAACGGAAAAGATCTGATCATTCAGGCGGTTGACACGATGGGCGGACTTCATGCGTCGATCATTCCCAAATACACCTCCCGCGGTCCAAAGAGCGACGACGGCAGAGAGATGATATGTTCCTGCAAATTTACACCCAACAAGAACGGGAGCGCGACCATAGTTACAGAGGAAGGGAAGAAGTACAAAGGAGATATCGTTTATAAGAGGAAAGGCAATTGGTACGGTTTTTCTTCTAAGGGAATATGGGAAGGTCTGAAAAGAGGAAAATTTCAGGTCGTGGTAATCAGCGATGCCGACACTATAAACAAACTTAGGGATATTTTCGGTGGCTTGGTTATATTGGTATACGTGCATTCGCACAATTTTGAGGGGGAGAATAAGAACATTGATACCGAATTCGAATTGTTTTCTAACAACTTCGATTTGTTCGATCACGTGTTGATCTACGAAGATAAAGCCGAAGATCTGTACGATCAGATATTCAGATTGTTTAAGGCTTATGAAAAGGGTTTGATTTAGGATAAAGATATTGTGACTAAGGACAAAGATATGGGGAGATATACAAATGCTAAATATTATTTACAGTAAAGGAAGAGTAGCATCAGGGGATTTGGCGCAAGGGAAGAAAACGCTGATGAGGTTCCTTGAAAAGTATTATGGGGTAAAGCCTATTAAAAAGTATACCAGTCAGCAGGTTCCCAAACAAGGCAGAGATGAGAATCTAATTTACTTGGGAAAATGCAAGACGGAAGAAGAATTTAAAGAAGAAATATGTAAACATGTGCAGCAGTATGAGTCTGACCAATCTAAAGGGGTTACTTCGGACGTCATATATGTTTATTCTCGGGATAAAGCTGAGGGAATATGTTATTACGGCATAAAGAAGAGCGATATAATAAAGGCTTTAAAAGACGAAAAAACACAATATTCGTTAGTGTGCACCAACATTGAATGTTTAAGAAAAATCAAGCAGGATGCCGTCGGCGCGGGATCGCTGACGAAAGAAATAAACGGGAGGATCGTTTTTCAGTTAAAAGCCTATTGTTTGGTAAGACAAAAGGGGGAAGAAGAACAAAGAGGAGACATTGAAGAAGACGGAAACATAGACTTTGACGTACGATTAAACGAGGCATTAAACAGGCTCTCTCAAATCCCTGGCGATGACGATCAGCAACAGATCATCAATGAAATAAGAGTATTGTTGCAGAATGGAAGAAATGTTTGTCTTTTGCGTTCCGGAGAAGATCAGGAATTAGATTTTTTCAGGAACGTCTCTTTGTTCAGCAATCTTTTGTTGATACCGGACTGCGGAGATATCAGCGGGGAGACCGGATCTAATATCTACAAAAAAGAAGTATCGCCGATTGTTGAAAAATATATGGGGTTAAAGCCGCAGGGCAACAAAAAGATCTTTGTTATACATCCGATCAGCGATTGGAAATTTAAACTCATAAGAGGCAACCACCCCGGCCTCATGCCGAATCATAAGGATTGCGATAATATTGAGGATATTAAGAAGCGGTTTTTCGCGTTTGTAAAACTGGTTTTCAAACCCGAATTAGAGAGTGGAAAATACGAGATCGTATTTGCGGAAAGTCTGTGCGCTCAACAAGATAGCGGAACAAAAGTGATCGAAAAGATAATCACAGCTATCGAGGAAGCGGATATGGTCATATGCGATTTTCGGTATTTCAATCAGAATTGCTTTTTTGAAGCGGGTTATGCGTATGCTTTAAGAAATAATAAGAAAGTGTATTTTGTAGTGCCGACACAACATAAACATCTTTTGAGTACGCTTGCGTTTGATGTCAGCGGTATGACTTTTGAAGAATATAACTTCGATGCAATGATAGGCGATTCTCAAGAAGTGATAGAGCAGCTTAAGAGATGGAGAACAAAATTTGAGTTGCAGAATAAAGATTATAGTAAGGCCGATTTAGATGACTCAATTCTAACTGAAAAACGATGAGAGATATCAAATAACGGAGTCGAGCGGCTATATTTTTATGCAAAGGAGGGATAAATGAAAGTACTTTTTTTGGTTGACGGAGCATACGGCGCTGCGAAGAAAGCTTTGTGTGACATATTAAACGACGAGGGTTTATATAGATGGTGTTTAATAAAAAAGCTCACGACTAAAGAAAAAGATAAGCTTCCTTCGGATATGAAACGTATTGATAAAAATACGGCTGAAGAGTATATGCAGACTTATAGCGAAGCAGATCCGTCGAACAGATATAAAACGTGCAGATATTTTTGCTATTACTATCCAAGATTAGAGAAACATGATAACGAAGAAATAAACTGTATAGATACCCAAGAGATAGACGATGCGTGCGAAAGTGGATACGACTATGGATTTTTGATAGTCAGAAGCCACAGATGCATGATGGACATAATTAAGCGTTATGAAAAGAACGGACAGTTGGCAGTAGTGCCAGTATTCATATACACTGACGATCATTATATCAGCGGCATGGATGAGATCACAAAAAGGAAGAGCAAAAAGCTGTTTGATGATTTTATCAATGATCGGGAGGGAAGAGAAAGGATCAATTTTGAAGACGTATTGATATACAAAAGTGAAATTGACGGAACAAACCCGAGAGATATTCTACTGCAACAGTTAAAGCAGTTGATCAGCAGGATCAGCGATAAGAACGAAAGAATGTTTGTGGTAACAGACCATGAAAAGTACTACTTGCCCGACCGTATCGTACCTTATAAAGGGCACCTGCAGCAAGCATTGAAATCCGACGTCGAAACTTTCAGAAAAAGCATGTTCATGATCATGCCTTTTGACGAGAGATACAACGAGTATTACGAGACAATAAAAAATACATGCAAGCAATATGACTGCAGGTGTATAAGGGCAGACGATAAAAATTACACAGACCTGTGTCAAAAAGCAGGTCCCGATATCGCGTATTGGTTGAAGATGTATATGTGCAAGTTCGGTATCGCATTGTTTGATTCGGACAGGAATAATAAATTGATCATCAATCCCAACGTCGTTTACGAAATGGGAATAATGAAGCAACAAGGTAAGGATATCTGCATTCTCAGGCCGAAAGGTTCAAAGATGGCGAAAGACAGGGACGCGGAATTTTTCGACATAAAAAACGAATGGAAATACGAATATGAAAAAGGCAATTATGCCAGCGTTGAAAGTTGCATTTCTGAGTTTATAAATAAACACAAGTCTGTTTAAAACTTTTACGTATACTGGGGCATTGCTTCGTGAGGTGCTCACTGTGGAAAAGAGAGAAGCTATCATCAGGAAGACGGCGTTTTCTTTGATGACGGTCGCGCAGATCGCGTTGTTCGTCGTCACGTCGGTGGCGATGGGTGCGCCGCTGATACTGTCGCGACTTGAAAGGTATCCCGATCAGTTCGTCGGGGACGGGCTGAAGTCGGCAATCCTGTCGGTGTGCAACAATTTTATTTACGGGATACTGTTCAGCATAGTAATTATCACCGTGCTCGTATTTGAAGTCTTGAGAAAGGAAGCGATCGCGCCCAAGGTCGCCGCGGCTATGGCGGCGGTGGCGGTCGTGAATTGCGTCAACGCGTTCCTCGGCTATCTTTATATTCCGTTCGTGCCCTGTCTCGTAATCGCAATAGCGACCGACGTCGCGTTCGCGGCTCTCGGCACCGTATGGACGGTCGCTCTGGTACGCAGAATAAGGTCGGGAAAGAGCGAGAAAGCCGCTGTCGCGAAGGACGTCTCTGTGCAGGCAGAGGAATAAAATCGTCGGGCGGTGCAACGCGCGGCACGAGAAAGCCGCCGCCGTGCGCGGACACGACTGACAATTTATATACAATTTAACGTCATACAATAAAAAGCGGCGCGTCTGTATGGTCGCGCCGCTTCGGCTTTGTTGCTTTATTCAGGGTTTTACGGTTACCTTTCCGCTGAAAGCTATCTTGTCTTTGAGACGGGCGGGAACGATCAGGCTTCTGAACCCTTCGAGATATATTCTGCCTACTATCAGCATTGTGTCGGGGATATCGAGGTCGAGCTGCGTGCAATTCAGGAAGGCATACCGGTCTATCGCAGAGATGTTGTCGTGCAGGATAACGCTTGTCAGGCTTTCGCATCCGCTGAAAACTTGATGAGGGAGAGAGGTGACCCCGAGAGGTATACGCGCCGAAGTCAGAGAAATGCAGTTGCTGAACGCATACTCTCCGATGCGTAGCACGCTGTCGGGGAGAATTAAATCGATCAGACGTACGCATCCGCTGAACGCACCTTTTCCTATCGTCATAATACCTTCGGGGAAAGCTATGCTCGATATTCGTTGGCAATCAGCAAAAACATAATCCGATACGGAGTCCACTCTGCCTGTGATCTCAATGTTTTCGAGGACAGAACATTTGTAAAACGCAAATGCGCCTATCTCGGATATGGTGCCCGACAGCGTGAGCTTTTTCAGGTTGGGGCATTCTTGAAAAGCATGTGTTCCTATTTTGAGAGAGTTTCCGTGCAAAGATATCTCTTTCAGGCTGTCACATTGATCGAATGCGTGTTCCCCGATCGTCGTCAGACTGCCCGCGATATTTACGTTTTCAAGACGTCTGCATTCATAAAAAGCGCCATCGCCTATACTTTTTATCGTTACAGGCAAAGAGACGGATACCACCGGTAGGCTGTGAAAAGAATACGGACCTATATTTTCTATATAATCGGGTACGACGACCCTTGTGGATTTGCCGTTATATTTGTACAATGTTTTGCCGATTATATTGAAATCGCACGGGCGGTATGAATAAGTTCTCTGATCTTCATGCACTTCCACTACCGACTCGGGAGAGAAGTCCATCATCAGCTTTTGCAGATAATCGGAAGGTACGCAGTTTTTGCCGTAAAGCACGACCTTTTTCGGCGACGTCCTGCAATTCGCTGCGTTAAAATTCGTTATGCCGTCATAAAGGATAAATTCGGCTATGCACGGAGGAAAAGCATATGCGCCGACCGACTTCAGCGTACTCGGGAGCGACAGCCTGGTCAAAGAAAAACAGCCGCTGAACGTGCCTTCGGCAAGGGCGGTTATCCCTTCGGGCAACGCGATCTCGCAGATAGCGCAGAATGTGAACGCCTGCTTGCCTATATGGCGAAGACTGCGCGGCAAACTGACCGTTTGCAACGATTTGCAATTGGCGAAAGCGAAATCGCTTATCGATGTGACGCCTTCGGGGATCGTTACGCTGACGATCGCCGTGTTTCCGCTGAACGCGTTGTCTCCTATCGCGGTGACGTCCTGCGGTATCGCTACGGTTGCCGAAGCGCCGTGATATTTTGTCAGAACTCCGCCCGAAACGGTGAAATCTTTATCGGAATAAGTTGCTCCCATTTTTTCTCCTTTGCGGTACCTTGCCGCATAAATATAATAATACAGGGTAATGCATATTGTCCATGGTTTTATGTAAAATCCGTATAAATTTTATCGGAGAATATTTTGCCTCGGACAGGTACGCAAAAGCCGCAGGAAGCGCGCAGGAACGGATGGGCGAGCACAGATGATATTTGTTTTGAGGGCAAAAAAAGCGGATTTCTACTGTCGGGCGGAAAAAGACGGAGAGCGCGATCGGCACGGCTGACGGAGCGCGGCAAAAAATACGGATTGACGAAAGGTTTTATGTGTAGTAAAATATAATTATAGAACAATCGTTCAATTTAAGAAGTTGCAATTATAATCAGGGCGATCGCGGCAGATATCGGGATCATACCGCTGTTTGCGGCAGGTGATAAGGCAAGCGCTGTCGATGCGCTGAAGATAAGGACGGGAAACAAGAGTGTATCCGTCGCAACAAAAACGGAGGTGTAGTATGAAAAAGAAAATCACTTTTATTTTCGTACTTGTTATGGTTTTCGTAATGCTGTTTACGTTTATCGGCTGTGACAAGAACGAAGAAAAGGACAACACTCAGACGGGAGGCAAAACTCCGACCCCGGAGGAGCCTGTGTCCACGGTGGTCGACAATTCTGAGTTGATTGCAGACACGATCGGCGAACTTTTCGGCGAGGAAGACGTTCACTTGTCGTTGAAAGATATGAATCTGACGTTGAACTTTGCCGGTGAAATAATGAGCTTCGAGGGTCCTGTAGAGCTTTATCTGCGCAGGAGCGACAACGGATACGATATGTCTCTTATGTTGCAGATACTGACGAAAGCAGAATGTGTAGACAAGGACACGAACGTAGCGTACGTCGAAGCGACCGCTGTCTACTCCGAGATCGTCTACGTCGGCGGTTACCTCTATTCGTACACCCGCGAAGTCAGGCAGACCATCGTCAACGGTGTGGGGTACGAGTCATTTTCGGCATACGAGACGACTCCCGACGTAAAAGACGACTATCTGCTTCAGACGGCGGTAACCGACTGGGAAAAGGCGGCAGCGTTGATAGATTCCGAAGGCGGAAAAAGATTGACAGAAACGAGAGAAGTCAAAAAAGCCAATACTCTGCAGGGAGTTGTCGACTATATGGTTTCCAAGGCGGAATTCCTCAAAGACTGGGGCTGGACTACCGACGATAAGATCATAGAAGTCGCCAAGAATCTTCTCTCGGAAGCGGCGGTTCTGGCAAAAGGTGAGAACGAGGCGGATGAGAACGGCAACCGCGTGCTTGAACTGAATATCGACGCGGGCGACACGTTCAACGAGATCGCGAATACGGTGAGAGACAACATGACGAAGCCGCTCGGAGATTTCGTCAACGCGCTCATCAAGAAGGACAAGGCGTTCGTCACCGACGTGATCAACAGGCTTTTCCCCGCAGAAGGCGACTGCCTGACTATCAACAATTTCGTCAAGGAACTCGAGAAGATACTCGGCGAAAACGGCATCATCTTCTCTCTCAAGAGCGTGATGAACAGGATCCAGACGGCGAGCGGACTTACTACTCAGCAGATCGCCGACGCGCTCAATCCTCTGCTTGAATCGGTGCTGCCCGAGGGCACGTCGGTCTCGGTCAATCCCAGAGAAGGCGAGACGCTTTACGATACTCTCGAAAGATCGGCATTCGACATGCTCGGCGTCGATACGATACTGTCGATAATTTCGCCCGCGGCGACCGATGAGACTACGGGAGAGACGATACCCGCTCTTACCGGCGCGGGCCTCAACGCGAAACTGACGGCGGCTTTGTACGGCGAAACCGACAGCGTTACGCTTGTAGACCTTTCCGATACATTCGAGCTTGTCGATGTCGTGATAGGGATTGCAAGCTATAGCGCAAACACTCTGAAAGCGAATCTGAAATTCAATTTCGACAAGGACAACAAACTCACTTCGCTGGAAGCGGACGCCGATGTCGATTTGTCGATGATCCTGCCCGACGGCTACGAGTTGGAGGAAGGAGAGGAGATCCCCGGAATCAAGATCAAAGTCGGCGGCAAAGCGCAGGTGACCTATGAAAACAACGACGACAAATTCGCGGTGACCGACTGGAAAGTAGAGCACGTGACTTATACTTTGCCGCAAGCGCTCGAGGTACACGTCAATTACTACGTCAACGATATCCTCAGCGGAGCGGGAATCACCGTAGGCGAAGGAACTGAAGTTAAGATGACAAGCGATTCGTTGGTGATGATCAAAGACGGAGGACTTGTATCCGCCGCAGATATAAGTGTGGGCAACAATAACGGGGTGTATTTCTACTTGTTTGAATTGCCGTCGGATTACGTCGATATGTACGTCAGCATTTTGTGCGGCGACACGCACTATATCGTCAAATTGCTCCCTCCCGCAACTCAAGGATAAGGCGAGCGCATTCAACGGCTGTTGACGGCTGAATAACGGTTACGGACGCGGTTAGCCGCGTCCGTTTTCTTTGTACGGATATGTCGGAGCCGCGCCGACGGACTAAAAACGGTACGGTATTGCAACGGTCGGCGTTTTATGCTAAAATAAAATCAACACAATGCGGGGGAAGTTTATGCTTGAGACAAGCGGGATAAAAAAATCGTTCGGAGCCAAAGAAGTGCTCAAAGGCGTCGATCTCACCGTCGGCGACGGCAGGATATGCGGGCTCCTCGGACTTAACGGCGAGGGCAAGAGCACTCTGATGAAGATAATTTGCGGGCTCGTGATCCCCGACGGCGGCAGTGTGTCCGTCGACGGCAGGACGATGAGACCGGGAGACGCGCCGCAAGGTGTCGGCGCGATGATAGAAGCGCCCGCGTTTTACGGCGGACTCAGCGGCTACGACAACCTCGAACTTATGAGAAAGCTGTGCGACGACGTGCCGCCCGCGCGAGTGGCGGAGGTGCTTCGCGTCGCAGGTATCGCCGACAATGCGACTAAAAAGTATAAGGATTATTCTCAAGGCATGAAGCAACGCCTTTATTTTGCGTTCGCGCTCCTCAAAAAACCGCGCGTGCTCATACTCGACGAGCCGTTTTCCGGAGTGGATCCCGTCAGCGTCAAGCTGTTCGAGGACGTGATAAAGGCAATGGCGGGCGCGGGTTGTACCGTGCTCGTGTCGGGACATATAATCGCGGAACTCAAAAACGTCTGCGACTGCGCCGCGATACTCGACGGCGGCGTGATAAAGGCGTATTTCGACGATCTTTCCTTGGTCGATCTCGAAAAAGAATTTCTTTCGACGGTCTCGTCGAGCGGTGACGTCAGATGAAAAAGGTCTTTTGCACGTCCTTTTTGCGCTTCGGCAAGAGCAGACTTATTTATATCCTCATCGCCGCAGTGGCAGTCGTATTTCTGATCGCGACCGCGGTGATGATATCGCGTATGGGCAGGAGCCCGCTCGGGTCGGAATTCGACGAAGACAGCCTGACGTATCAAAAAACCGTGACAGAGACCGCGCTCGAAAACCCCGATCTGACCGACGCGGAACGTCACGACCTGATGATGTCGTTGTCAAAGACGCAATATTATCTCGCTACGAGAACGGGAAGCAACGACTATTATCTCGAGAGCTCGTCGGACGGCGGCGCGTATTGGATGCAGGTGTATTTCCTTTTCGGGGGAATGACCGCCGCGATCGCCGCGATAATCCTCTCGGTATGGTTTTTCCCCGGCATAAAAAGCGGCGTGCACAGGACGGAATTTCTGACGGGGCGGTCGCGTTCTTCGCTGTGGCTGGGTAAAAACTCGGCGGCGGTGCTCACGTCTCTCGCCGTGCCCGCGCTTTTTGCGCTGATAACGCTTGTCTGCGCGGCTGTCTCGCCCGAAGTGCGCTTTATGTCGGAAGATCATATCGCAGTCGAAGTGTACAGCGTGTCCGCGCCGGTCCAATGGGCGGCGCAGGTGGCGGGGATATTCGCCGTCGGACTTCTTGCATCCGCGCTCGTCAGCATTGCGATCTCGCTTTCGGGGGATACGGCAGTCGGTCTCGCCGTGCCGCTCGTCGCAGTCACGGTATGTACGCTCGGGCTGTTTTTCGCGATGAACGTGTTCGCGCCCGACAACGTCAGTCCTACCATCTGGTATTTCGTGCCCTTCCTCGGGCTTACGGTCACGTCGTTTAAAGACGGTGTGACGACGGCTTATGCGATCTCTCTCGCAATGCACGTCGTTCTTGCGGCGGCGTGTTACGGCGTGTCGTACGCGACGTATGTGAGGAAACCGCTGTGAAGGGGCGCGTCAGGGGGATATTTTCGTGCGAGGGCAGACTTTTCGCCACTCCGCTCAACGTTTTTCTTTACGCTTTTGCGACGTTGATCGTCCTGCTCGGCATCCTGTATGTCGCCTCGCATTTTTCTTCAAACATCGCCGATCCCGCAAAGGATACCGCATATTACGAGAGCAAACTCGCAGAGACGCAGAGAGAACTCGACGTGCTGAGAGATCCCTCTCTCGCAGACGGTCCCGTCCTCGATTACGAGGGCAGAGAGGAGGCGCTCCTCGCTGAGATATCGCTTCTGACCGAATATATCAGCCAAGGCACGCGCGAAGAACAATATATGTTTATATCCGAAGACACGTCAGACTTTGATTTGTATATGTCCGGCGCAAAAAGCGAGGGAGAGTCCGCCGCAAGAGGCGCGCTCAACGCATTCCCCGTACTCGCGCTCGGCTTCGCGCTCGTCTGCTTCGCGAGCGGTCTCAACAGGATATCGTCGCTTTGCGGGGGCAGAGCGGCAAAGACCATGCACCTCTGCGATTGTTCGAGAAAAGAGCTGTTTTTCTGCTCGGCGGCTTTCGACTGGACAGCGCTCGGCGTATGGATTGCGGCGCTTTCTATGCTTCGCGGTATCTTCGCGTCAACGGGTACGGTCAGGTGGTTTTATACGGTCAGCGGCGCATACGTCGCTTTCGGCAGTATACACGAACTCTTTTTCGCGCAGTTCCTCGCCTCTGTCGCGCTCGGGGCGGCATGTTATTTTGTCGGCGCGCTCTCCGCGTCGCTCGCGGGCAAAGGGCGCGTTTTGGTCGGCACCGCCTTGTCCGTTTTGGCGGCAGGGGTCGCCGTTGCCGTCGGCTTCATGGCGGAGTACGTCACGAAAGGCGAAACGCTATGGTTCTTCGCCGCGCCGTTTTTCGGCATATCTTTCGGCTTCGCGGGCTTCAGGGCACACTCGTATTATATTCATCTCGCACTGTGTATCGTCGTGGCGGCGCTCTCGTGCGCGGCGGCGTATTCTCGCTATTCCAAGTCGGTTCCCATAAGACAAAATTTATTTACCCGTGTAGGTTAACGGCTATTTTATGGTCGCATTCCCGCGGTGAGCGGAGCGCAGACGCGCATCGTCCGCTTAAGTGAAAAGCCGCAAGACCGCTTCCGTCGTGAAAAAAATGAAAAATAATTGTTAGTTATCTTTACATTTTAGTACGTATATGTTATAATTTATATCGGCTTCGCAAAAGTCGGAGTACGGACACGTCTGTGACCGAGCGTGGTTTATGTCTGAAAGGAGGCGCGGTTATGAAACCTTACGAAGGCAAAGAGCCATATCTCTTTGTGTCATATTCGCACAAAGACAGAGAGATCGTTAAAAAGTGCATCAACAACTTCCAGAAAAAGTTGTGCTACGTATGGTATGACGAAGGAAATCATGTGGGAGACGACTGGGCGGAAAACATAGCGGAGCATCTCGTCAATGCAAATTGCGTTATGTTGTTTATCAGTTCAGAATCGATAAGATCCGTCAACGTAAACAACGAGTTGACTATGGCGCTGAATTATAACAAACGTATAATTCCCGTTTATCTCGAAGACGTGAAGATTCCGCTGGGGTGGGAGATCAAGATAGGTATTTTCCATGCAATGTCCGTTCCGCAGGACGAAGAAAAGATGATGGAATTGTTGCTGAACGAGCTTCCTGAAGATGTTTTCAAAAAAACGTGTTCGCCGTTTTACTCCAACGACAGACACGATTTTTATTTTGTCAGCGAGGAATCGGCATCAGGTTTCAGCAATACGATAGCGATAGTATGCGGCACGGGCGACAATAAAGAAATCATCTGGAAGTACGTGTCGCCGGGACCGTACGAGATAGTACCGTGTACAAACGACAGGGAAACAGACGACAACGGGGAGCATCCCGTGCTGGTCAACATACAGAAGCAGGTCGACGACGAATTTTTCAATATGAAAGGCAACGGTTGCGTGATTTTCAGCGTACGCATCGCACTGCTGCTCCCGTATCCGCTTTGCGGACCCGACGGAGACGGCATCATCGTATTTGCTCTTGTAGATCCGCTCGGAGACAAGCCGAGGATAAAGGTACTTGATTCGATGACCTCGTACGACGGGTACAAGGATACCGAAGCGTACGTATACGATCCGTTTGTCGCTCCGGACGAGGATTTGAGGGTAATGAAAATCCTGCCCAGGGACTGACTTCAGAGGCGACGGAAAGCGAACGGTATATTGCCTGCAATACGGAAAAACGCGGTTGTGCCGCAAATGGGAGAGACGGATGATAGAACTCAAAAACATCAACAAGACCTTCAGGGTCGCCAAGCGCAACGCAGGATTCAAAGAGGCGGTCAGGGCGCTGTTCAGAAAGGAGTATTCGTACGTGGAAGCGCTCAAGGACGTGTCGTTCACGATAGGAGACGGCGAGATGGTCGGCTATATCGGACCCAACGGCGCGGGCAAGAGCAGTACGATAAAGATAATGAGCGGCATTATGTCTCCCGACAGCGGCGAGTGCGTGATAAACGGCCGCGTCCCCTGGAAGCAGAGAAAGGAGCACGTGCGCGATATCGGCGTCGTTTTCGGGCAGAGATCGCAGCTCTGGTGGGACGTGCCCGTCATAGACAGCTTCGAGCTTCTCAAAGACGTTTACAGAGTGCCCGACGCGCAGTACAAAAAGAATTACGGGGAACTTGTCGAGCTTCTCGACATCGGCGAGATAGTCAGGACGCCCGTGCGCCAGCTCTCGCTCGGGCAGAGAATGAGGTGCGAGATCGCGGCTTCGCTCCTGCACAGTCCCAAAGTACTCTTTCTCGACGAGCCGACGATCGGCCTCGACGCGGTGTCCAAGATCGCGGTCAGAGAATTTATCAAGACGATCAACAGAGAAAACAAGACCACGGTCATACTCACCACTCACGATATGCAGGACATAGAAGCGCTGACAGAGAGGATAATCCTGATCGGCAAAGGGCGTATACTTCTCGACGGGTCGCTCGACGAACTCAAGTCGAGGAACAGCGGCAAAAAGACGCTGACGATAGCGTACGTCGGGGACAAGTTGCCCGCGATCGACAGGCTGACCGTAACCAAAGACATCGGCGGCCATGCCGAGATAGTCCTCGACAGCTCCGAAATATCGGTCTCGGACGCGATAGCGGCGATATCGGGCGCGGTCGAGATCAAGGACGTCTCCGTCGAGGGCACGACGGTGGACGAGATGGTCGTCGCGCTCTATAAGGAATTCAGGATATGAAGCAATACCTCTCGTTTTTCAGGATAAGGTTCGTCGCAGGGCTTCAGTACCGCGCGGCGGCGCTCGCGGGGATCGTCACGCAGTTCGCGTGGGGATTCTTGTCCGTGCTGATGTACAAGGCGTTTTACGAGAGCAACCCCGACGCTTTCCCGATGGAGTTTTCTCAGCTCGTGACATATCTGTGGCTTCAGCAGGCGTTTCTCGCGCTGTTCATGCCGTGGCTTTTCGAGCAGGATATCTTTGACAGCGTGGTCTCGGGCAACGTTGCCTACGAGCTGTGCCGCCCGTGCGACACCTATAATATGTGGTTCGCGAGGAACGCGGCGACCAGGCTCTCCAATACCGTTCTCAGGTGTATGCCGATACTTATCGTCACGGCATTTTTGCCCGCGCCGTTCAGAATGACCCTGCCTGCGGGCTGGCTCAACGCTGCGCTCTTTCTCGTCTCGATGATACTCGGATTTTTGGTGCAGGTGTCGATTTCGCTTATAATTTATATCTCGGCTTTCTATACCGTTTCGGCGCAGGGCATCAAGATGTTGTCGATCACGCTGACAGAATTTCTGTCGGGCGCGGTGATACCTATCCCGTTCTTTCCCGAGGCTGTGCAGAAGGTGTTCAACGCCCTTCCTTTCGCCTCTATCCAGAACACGCCCTTTCTGATCTACGTCGGCTATACGGGCGGCGCGGAAGCGGCGATTGCGGTAGCCTTGCAGGCGGTATGGCTCGTCGTGATCATTGTGGCGGGCAGACTTCTTATCGGGCACGCGATGAAAAAAGTCGTGGTGCAGGGAGGCTGATATGAGACTGTATTTCAAGTTCGTTGCGATAATCGTCAAGTCGCAGATGCAATACAAAGCGTCCTTCTTCATGACTGTGGCAGGGCAGTTTCTCGTCTCGTTCTCCGCGTTCTTCGGGGTCTATTTCATGTTCGACCGCTTCAACGAAGTCAACGGGTTTTCGTTTGCCGAAGTGCTGATATGCTTTTCGGCGGTACTGCTCGCGTTTTCGCTCGCAGAGTGCTTCTTCAGAGGCTTCGACACCTTCCCCAAACTTATAAGGAGCGGCTCGCTCGACAGGATACTCCTGCGCCCGAGGAGCGTTATCCTGCAGGTGCTGACGTCGACGATCGAGTTCTCGAGAGTGGGAAGGTTTTTGCAGGCGGTGATAATGCTCTGCATTGCCGTGCCCACCTGCGGGGTCGTCTGGACGTTCGGCAAGGTGATGACCCTCTTGACGATGGTGATCGGAGGCATGGCGGTCTATTCTGCGCTGTTCATACTCTACGCGGGGATAAGTTTCTTCACGATAGAGGGGCTCGAGTTCATGAACGTGCTGACCGACGGCACGCGCGAGTACGGCAAATATCCGCTGTCCATATACGGCAAAGGAGTGCTCTCGTTTTTCACATACGTGATACCCGTTGCGCTGTTCCAGTATTACCCGTTCATGTACCTCATCGGACGTTCGGACAACGTATGGTATGCGTTCCTGCCGCTTATCTGCATAGTTTTCATACTGCCGTGCTACGCGTTTTTCGCATTCGGACTCAGCCGCTACAAGTCGACGGGGTCGTGAGTGTTGGTTTACAATACTGTCACATAACTTTATGGACAGTTTTCAAAATTTCTTTAGGTAGTGTGTACGACGATATGACAAACTCTGTATTATGTATCAATTTTGCTAACGGTTGTCAGGAAGATTTCATATTTTGCTTAATATTGCTCAGCGACCTCTTAGCAAAACAAAACCAAAACAGCACACACGAGACGATGGCGGAAATCAATTCCGTTATCCA